>JAHHIB010000053.1 GCA_019359075.1 Kalymmatonema hyalinum WJT4-NPBG1 | reverse complement strand
TTGGTATGAATTGCAAAGAAATTTATTCACTTTCGTTGTGCGTGAGTACATTGTGGACAATCTCACCAAGACTTGTGCTGCCTAGTACACATGGATGATGTTTTTTGTCAATGCGTAAGTCCTAATTCAACTTTTAACGAAGTATTTAATCATGAGTCTTAGACTAAAAAGTTACTATGTACAAAAGGTACTGATAAATTGACTGTATGAGAGCTTTTTATTACCTTTGATACTGGTGTCGTCAAGAAATGTAAAATAAAAATTAAGAAAATATTAATACATACAGTACAAGTAAAGTGACATTTCAACGAGCCTTAGGCAAGAGTATAAAAATCTCACAATTTCAAACCCTCGTAGCCGATAGCCTCACAATTTTTTGGGGGGATTGGCTAGACTTACGTGTACGACTTGTACAAATTGCTTCGTCTGGATTGATATCTCCACTGATATACATTTTGGCTTTTGGTTTCGGTTTAGGTAGTTCCATCAAACCAGGGGCAGGAATTAGTGGTAATTATGATAACTATTTGGAATTTATTTTGCCGGGGATGGTAGCGCTGTCGTCGATGACAGTCAGCTTTGTTGGAACAACGTTTTCCATCTGCGGGGACAGACTATTTACCAAAAACTTCGACGAATTATTGCTCGTCCCCGTGCATCCCCTGGCGCTACATACAGGTAAAATGCTGGCGGGAGTGACGCGGGGATTGATGACTTCGCTGGGTGTGATTTTGGTAGCGCTGCTCTTTACTGGGAATTGGAATTTTCTCAACCCGTTGTTTGTGTTGATACTGGTGCTGAGTTGTGCCGTTTTTGCCGGCTTGGGAGTCATTGTAGGTTTGACGGTGAAATCTCTTGAATCAGTCGGGCTCTACAACAACTTTATTATTATCCCTATGTCATTCTTAGGAGCAACGTTTTTTGACCCGAGTACATTACCAACAGCCTTGAAATTCGTAGTTTACTTGTTACCCTTGACTTACGCCAGCATCGGATTGCGTGCAGCTGTTTATATGCCATTGTCTCAGTTTCCTTGGTATAGCGTGCCGATTTTACTGGTGATGGCGATCGCTCTTTCGCTTTGGGGTGCTTACATCTTTTCGCACCAACAAGACTAACGAGATTTTGAATTTTGTTCACAAAATTCCCGACTTCTTGAAAAAGCCGGGAATCTGAATCTGCTCGATTTTCACAATAGATGACAGGTTACAGGTTACAGTTTTTTTTTCCCTGTTCCCTGTCCCCTTGTCCTAACCCGCTAAAAGGGTCTTTTCTAAAGGCGTCCAACGGAAGGCGCGATCGCCACCCCTCTCAATCACCACCTTCACTCGTGGTTCCAAGCTGGGTAACGTCACCAAATACTCAATTTCCTGATCAGAAAGAATATGCCCTTCAATAATCCACAACACCAAGCCCTTTGACTTCGGTGGAAGTTGTTCGAGTTGATAGCCAACAATTGGCGGCACATAATACACATAACCTACTGCCGCGCCACTGCCAGTGCTTTTTTTGCCAAGATGAGGAGGTCTAACACCATGAACTCCTGTAAGATAGGCAGCCACATCTCCCAATCCTTTTGCAGTCATGTGGAGGCTGACATAACCTGCTGCACGCAGTCGGCGTCTGTACCGACCTTCAAAACCCCCTTCTAGAGGTACATACACACCAAGAGAGCCGAATTTTTCCAAATCACGGATTAAACCGTTGCCAGTGGTAATGAGTGCCATAATTTGATTTTTGTCCTATCCCACTTCAATATCTCTATTATTTACCGTTAAGCAATCTTATTAAGTTCTACAAATTAATTTATGGGTTAGATTAAATCTTTCCGTATATAGCCAGCCGTCTGCATTTTCCTTTCTTGTCCAAAAACACCAGAAAAATTTGTAGACAAATATAAATACATGAGCTATATTATTAGATCGTGGTCAAAATAAAAATCAGGTTATCGTCTTACTGCCATTTCTAGCTAGTGTTAGCATGAAAAACTGATCATTGAATTCCATATGGAATAAAATAGCAGAAATTGGTAAGAGACTGGTAAACTAGAAAAGCTGCGACGACAACTTAGGAGTGGTTAGTTAAAAAACTAATGCTTGCCTTAGGGCATAAGCAGCATTCACTCCTGAAGCTCACAACAAGGCAAAACCTTAAATAAGCTTGAATTATTGTTTAAGGTAGCGGATGAAGTAGAAACTGAGCAGTAATGTTGGTTTGTAGCATTGCAGAAGTCTCAGTGGATGGATACTGGGCAGTCACCTGCACAAGTCCTACTACAACAAAAACGTGCCAGAGCAATTGCTTGGATGAAAGCATTGCTGCACAAAGCGCAAAGCTATAGCGCCTTGCAAAAAATCTAGAAGTTATCTCTTCCTAGAAGGAAGGTACTTTTGGCTGTTCTGGTGACGAATACAAAGTAAACGGATTGATTAAACAGTACGGAATCTTTGGTGAAGACCCAAAGAAGTTGAATCTGTGATTACCTAAGCAGAGCGACTTCACAGGTCTGTTCACAAAAAGCCGCAACTCGTCTTGAAGGACGTTTAAACAGCGTACCCGATAAGAATCCGATTCCAAAACAAGTAAGTAAAAAGGAGAGCCAGTAACTGTGTCTGTAGGTATTCTCGGCACCAAGCTGGGCATGACCCAAATATTTGACGAAGCAGGAGTAGCCATTCCTGTTACTGTCATTCAAGCGGGACCATGCACCGTTACCCAAGTTAAGACAAAACAGACCGACGGTTACTCCGCCATCCAAGTAGGTTATGGCGAAGTCAAGCCAAAAGCGCTGAATAAACCACTGCTGGGACACTTGAATAAAGCATCAGCCCCAGCGCTGCGTCATTTACAGGAGTATCGCATAGATAACTCCGGTGACTATGCTTTAGGTCAACAGATTAAAGCAGATATTTTTAGTGCAGGTCAAACTGTAGACGTAATTGGTACAAGTATTGGTAAGGGTTTTGCTGGAAACCAAAAACGCAACAATTTTGGTCGAGGACCAATGTCGCACGGTTCCAAAAACCACAGAGAACCAGGTTCGATTGGTGCTGGTACAACTCCCGGTCGTGTCTATCCAGGTAAGCGGATGGCAGGACGTTTGGGGGGTACGCGCGTCACAATTCGCAAACTGACTGTGGTACGAGTAGACCCAGAACGCAACTTAATACTCATCAAGGGAGGTATTCCTGGTAAGCCAGGTGCCTTAGTAGATATTGTCCCGGCAACAATAGTTGGTCGTAGTAAATAGCAGTCAGCTTGCTTTTCGCTGATGGCTAGAAGTAGATAGCTGATAGCTATGAAGAGGTAGACAGAGAAATGTTTGAGTATGTAGTCAAAAATTGGCAAGGGGAACAAGTCGAACAAAAAACGTTCGACCTCAAGGTTGCCAAAGAGGAAACGGCATCTCATGTCGTACATCGAGCGTTGGTAAGACAAATGACCAATGCTCGCCAAGGAACCGCAAGTACCAAAACCCGTTCTGAAGTCAGAGGTGGCGGTCGCAAACCTTGGCGGCAAAAAGGGACAGGTCGTGCGCGTGCTGGATCTATTCGTTCACCGTTGTGGCGTGGTGGTGGTGTCATTTTTGGACCGAAACCGCGAAATTATGAGATCAAGATGAACCGCAAAGAGCGGCGTTTGGCTTTGCGAACCGCTTTTGCGAGTCGGATTGACGATTTAATTGTGGTGGAAGAATTTGGAGATCAGATCCAGCGTCCCAAGACCAAAGAGTTAGTGGGAGCGATCGCCCGTTGGGGGTCAGATCCAGAAAATCAAACCTTGTTAATCTTGTCCGAACGTACAGAAAACATATATTTATCAGCCCGCAACGTAGAAAAATTAAAGCTGCTTGCTGCTGACCAGTTAAATGTTTACGATTTGCTCCACGCCGACAAGATTGTTGTGACAGCATCAGCACTCGAAAAAATTCAGGAGGTGTACGGTGGCTAAATTTGACCCCCGCAATCTTCCCGACCTTGTGCGTCGCCCAATTGTCACTGAAAAAGCGACGATTTTGATGGAGCAAAATAAATACACCTTTGAAGTGGTTCCAAAAGCAACAAAACCACAAATCAGAGCGGCAATTGAAGATTTATTTGACGTCAAGGTCGAAAAAGTCAACACTTCAAGACCACCGCGTAAAAAGCGGCGTGTTGGTAAGTTTATTGGTTTCAAGCCCCAATACAAGCGAGCTATTGTTACAGTGGCAGCTGGGGACGTAGACAAGATTAGACAAGTTCTCTTCCCAGAGGTTTAAGAAAATGGGTACTCGTTCTTATCGCCCTTACACCCCCAGTACTCGCCAAGTTACGATTTCTGACTTCTCGGAAATTACCAAAAGCGAGCCAGAAAAATCGCTAACAGTATCGATACATCGCCCCAAAGGTAGGAATAATCAAGGGCGGATCACGGTTCGCCACCGGGGCGGTGGTCACAAGCGCCTTTACCGCATCATCGACTTTAAACGAGATAAGCGTGGTATTCGTGCCACAGTGACCGCAATTGAATACGACCCCAACCGCAACGCCCGGATTGCCCTTTTGCAATACGAAGACGGCGAAAAGCGTTACATCCTTCAACCCAATGGTTTGAAAGTCGGGACAACAGTTGTTGCAGGTCCAGATTCTCCCATCGAAGATGGCAACGCTTTACCCCTATCCAACATTCCCTTAGGAACCGGCGTTCACAACGTAGAATTGAAACCCGGTAAGGGCGGTCAAATCGTTCGCGCTGCTGGTGCTACTGCTCAAGTTGTGGCAAAAGAAGGTAACTACGTTACACTCAAGTTGCCTTCTGGAGAAGTCCGGCTTATCCGCCGCGAGTGCTATGCCACTATTGGACAAGTCGGTAATCTCGATGCCAGAAACCTGAGTGCCGGTAAAGCCGGTAGAACTCGCTGGAAGGGTCGCCGTCCTCAAGTCAGAGGTAGTGTCATGAACCCAGTTGACCACCCACATGGTGGTGGTGAAGGTCGGGCACCCATCGGTAGACCGGGACCTGTGACACCTTGGGGTAAACCTGCTTTGGGCTATAAGACACGCAAGCGTAAGAAACCCAGTAGCAAGTTAATTGTCCGCCGTCGCCGTAAATCTTCTAAACGCGGTCGTGGCGGTCGTGAATCTTAGAATTTTAGATTTGAAATTTTGGATTGTGGAGTGGAAATTTCATCCAAAATCCAAAATCTCAACTTGGTAAATCGAAAATTCTAAATCTAACATCCAAAATCCAAAATCCAAAATCGAATTATGGGTCGTTCTCTAAAAAAAGGTCCGTTCGTTGCGGATCATCTGATGACGAAAATTGAAAAACTCAACGAAAACAGCAAAAAAGAAGTCATTAAAACTTGGTCCCGGGCTTCGACAATTTTACCCGTCATGGTAGGTCATACCATTGCCGTTCATAACGGACGCCAGCACGTGCCAATTTTCATCTCTGACCAAATGGTGGGACACAAACTAGGCGAATTTGCCCCGACGCGTACTTTTAGAGGTCACGCCAAGAGTGACAAAAAATCAAATAGATAGTTAAAAACCCAAAATCCAGAGTTTAAAGTCAAAATGAGTGGCTCTTGGCTCTCGAACGGACGCTTTGCAAGGGTTCACCTCTTGACAAATGGAGAAAAGTATGGCAATAGATGATACGACAGAAGTGAAAGCGATCGCCCGTTATATACGGATGTCTCCCTATAAAGTGCGTCGCGTACTCGACCAAATTCGGGGGCGCTCGTACCGAGAAGCGCTGATTATTCTAGAATTCATGCCTTATCGATCCTGCGAGCCAGTGTTAAAGGTTCTCAGAAGCGCTGCTGCTAATGCGGAGCATAACGCGGGGTTAGATAGAACTAATTTGGTAGTAACTCAGGCTTACGCGGATCAAGGTCCGGTGCTCAAACGGTTCCAACCTAGAGCGCAAGGTCGTGCTTACCAGATCCGCAAGCCGACGTGTCATATCACTGTGGCTGTTGCATCTGACACCGCCGCAGGCGAATAAGAAATTGCCTAGAGAAAGAATTTTTATGAGGAAGCATTTGTGGGACAGAAAATACATCCAGTCGGTTTTCGCTTAGGCGTAACCCAAGAACATCAATCTCGTTGGTTTGCTGACCCGAGTCGCTATCCAGAACTTCTACAAGAAGACCACAAGCTTCGTCAGTACATAGAACGAAAACTCGGTAGATACGCCCAAAATAACGCCGGAATTTCTGAGGTGCGGATTGACCGCAAAGCAGACCAAATTGATTTAGAGGTACGTACAGCCCGACCAGGTGTTGTTGTAGGTCGAGGTGGGCAAGGCATTGAATCTTTACGTACCGGTCTCCAGCAACTGCTGGGCAGCAATCGCCAGATTCGTATTAACGTAGTTGAAGTACAACGAGTTGATGCGGATGCCTTCCTAATTGCTGAATATATTGCTCAACAACTGGAACGCCGCGTTTCCTTCCGTCGTGTCGTACGGCAAGCGATTCAGCGTGCTCAACGCGCCGGCGTGCAAGGCATCAAAATTCAAGTCAGCGGACGGCTCAACGGGGCAGAAATCGCCCGGACAGAGTGGACTCGTGAAGGTAGAGTCCCTCTACACACCTTGCGAGCTGACATTGACTACTCATACTGCACGGCAAAAACTGTTTACGGAATTCTCGGCATTAAGGTGTGGGTATTCAAGGGAGAAATTATTCCCGGACAGGAAGAAACTACTCCCGCAGCAACAACTCGCGATCGTGATCGCGATCGCCCTCCATCTCGCCGCCAACAACAACGCCGTCGCCAACAATTTGAAGACCGCTCAAATGAAGGATAGTCATGAGTTAATACTCATTGACTTTTGACTTGTGACTTTTGACTTTTGACTTTTGACTTTTGACAAATCATGCTAAGTCCAAGAAGAACGAAATTCCGCAAACAACAGCGCGGACGGATGAATGGTCTAGCCACTCGCGGCAGCAACTTGAACTTCGGCGATTTTGCTCTCCAAGCTTTAGAGCCTGCTTGGATCACCTCCCGCCAAATCGAGGCTTCTCGTCGGGCAATGACTCGTTATATCCGTCGGGGTGGTAAAATCTGGATTCGGATTTTCCCTGATAAACCAGTCACCATGCGTCCTGCAGAAACCCGAATGGGTTCCGGTAAGGGTTCGCCAGAGTATTGGGTAGCAGTCGTCAAACCCGGACGAATTTTGTTTGAAATTGCAGGCGTTAGCGAAGAAACCGCCCGCGAAGCGATGCGCTTGGCTGCTTTCAAGCTGCCCATTAAAACTAAGTTCATTACACGCTCCCAAGAGGAACAGCAGGTGTAGGTTATGCCTCTTCCCAAGATTTCAGAAGCCAGAGAATTAACTGACGAACAACTGGCGCAGCAAATTACCGCCGTCAAAAAGGAACTGTTTCAGTTGCGCTTGCAACAAGCAACTAGACAGCTAGACAAACCCCACAAGTTCAGACACGCCCGCCACCGCCTGGCTCAATTAATGACTGTGGAAGCAGAGCGGAAACGGGCATCTTCCTCAAGTCAAGCCGCTAAAGAATCAGAGTAGAAGATAGAAGAGTATGGCAGTTAAAGAACGAGTTGGGTTGGTCGTGAGCGACAAAATGCAAAAAACGGTGGTAGTCGCCATCGAAAACCGCGCTCCTCATCCCAAATACGGCAAAATAGTCGTGAAAACCCAGCGCTATAAGGTACACGATGAAGAAAACAAGTGTAAAGTGGGCGATCGCGTTCGCATTCAGGAAACACGACCCCTGAGTAAAACCAAGCGCTGGACAGTGGCAGAAATCCTGACGACCAGAATTAGCTAAACATATTCGTTGTTAGATAGCTAACAACACAAAAAGGGAGAATAATTGTGATTCAACCCCAAACCTACCTCAATGTTGCAGATAATAGCGGTGCCCGTAAACTCATGTGCATCCGTGTATTAGGAGCTGGAAACCGCCGTTACGGCTTTGTCGGCGATCGCATTATCGCCGTAGTCAAAGATGCCCAGCCAAACATGGCTGTGAAAAAGTCTGATGTTGTCGAGGCAGTCATTGTCCGCACCCGACATAACATCAATCGAGACAGCGGTATGAGTATTCGTTTTGATGACAATGCCGCAGTGATTATTAATAAAGACGGGAACCCCAAAGGAACACGGGTTTTCGGACCAGTGGCGCGCGAACTACGTGACAAAAGCTTTACCAAAATTGTTTCTCTGGCTCCGGAGGTGCTGTAATGGTAACTCAGAAGAGAAATCAGCCGAAAGTTTTTTACAGAATGCACGTAAAAACTGGCGATACTGTACAAGTTATTGCTGGGAAAGACAAAGGCAAAGTTGGTGAAGTGATCAAAGCGCTTCCAGAAGTCAGTAAAGTCATTGTCAAAGGTGTAAACATTAAAACAAAGCACGTAAAACCCCAGCAAGAAGGAGAATCTGGACGTATTGTCAATCAGGAATATCCAATCCACAGTTCTAACGTGATGCTCTATTCCAGCAAGCAAAACGTTGCCAGTCGCATTTCCTACACCTTCACAGAAGAAGGCAAGAAAGTCAGGATGCTTAAGAAAACTGGCGAAATCATAGATAAATAGTTAGAAGTTAGAAGTTAGGAGTTAGGAATAGAACTCACAACTGGAGAACTTAGATCTCAAAACTTCATTGTTCCCTGACCAAGCCCAGGGATAAAAAGGACAAAAAACTATGGCAGCAATAAGACTTAAAACTGTATACCAAGAAACAATTGTCCCCAAACTGATACAACAGTTTCAGTACACCAACGTTCATCAAGTCCCGAAAGTGGTGAAAGTCACGGTAAACCGTGGTTTAGGGGAAGCATCTCAAAATGCGAAAGCGCTAGAAGCGTCTATAAGCGAGATTGCGCTGATTACCGGTCAAAAGCCTGTAGTGACGCGAGCGAAAAAAGCGATCGCTGGCTTCAAAATTCGCCAAGGTATGCCCGTTGGCATCATGGTGACTTTAAGAAGCGAAAGGATGTATTCCTTTCTCGACCGTTTAATCAATCTGTCACTACCAAGAATTCGGGACTTTCGCGGTATTAGTCCCAAAAGCTTTGATGGTCGCGGCAACTATACTCTAGGTGTCAGAGAGCAACTCATTTTTCCAGAAGTTGAGTACGACAGTATTGACCAAATCCGTGGTATGGATATTTCCATCATCACCACGGCAAAAACTGACGAAGAGGGTCGCGCCTTACTTAAAGAAATGGGAATGCCCTTTCGGGATCAATAAGTTCATCTAAAGAGGGAACGATGGCGGTTAACGACACAATTGCAGATATGCTCACGCGCATCCGCAATGCCAACATGGCGCGGCATCAAACAACACACGTGCCATCCACAAAATTGACTCGTAGCATTGCAAAAGTGCTGCGCGATGAAGGCTTTATTGCTGAGTTTGAAGAAGCAGGAGAAGGCGTGAAGGGCAATTTGGTGATTTCCTTGAAATACAAGGGCAAGAATCGCCAGCCTCTGATTACCGCCTTAAAGCGAGTGAGTAAACCAGGTTTACGCGTTTACTCGAATAAAAAAGAACTACCAAGAGTACTAGGCGGTATCGGTATTGCCATTATTTCGACATCAAGTGGCATTATGACTGACCGTGAAGCACGACGTCAAAACTTGGGTGGTGAAGTACTTTGCTACGTTTGGTAGTCATGAGTCATTTGTCATAAGTCATTTGTCATTCGTAAAAGACAAATAACAGAGGACAAATAACAAAGGACAAATAACAAAGGACAAAAAGTTATGTCTCGAATTGGTAAACGCCCAATTACAGTTCCTGCCAAAGTGCAAGTGACCATTGACGGCACAAAAGTGCTTGTCAAAGGTCCTAAAGGGGAACTCTCTCGCGATTTGCCTACTCATGTCACAGTCTCCCAAGAAGGAGAAATATTACAGGTCAACCGTCGTGACGATTCTCGCACATCGCGCCAAATGCACGGTTTGTGCCGCACCTTGGTTGCCAATATGGTTGAGGGAGTTTCCACAGGCTTTCAACGTCGTTTGGAAATTCAAGGGGTTGGCTACAGGGCGCAAGTTCAAGGTCGGAACCTGGTTTTGAACATGGGCTATAGCCATCAAGTGCAAATCGCTCCACCTGACGGAATTCAGTTTGTCGTTGAAAATAATACCAACGTTATTGTCAGCGGCTATGACAAAGAAGTGGTAGGCAACACAGCAGCTAAAATTCGTGCTGTTCGCCCACCAGAACCTTACAAAGGCAAAGGTATTCGTTACGCCGGTGAAGCGGTAAGACGTAAAGCTGGTAAAACTGGTAAGAGTAAGAAGTAAAAATGAAGCTTACAGGTAGACAATCAAAAGAGCGTCGCCATAGACGCATTCGTGGCAGAGTCAATGGTTCTACAGAACGCCCACGCTTAGCCATCTTTCGCTCCCACCAACATATTTATGCTCAAGTCATTGATGATACCCAGCATCATACCTTGGTGGCAGCCTCAACTGTAGAACCAGAGTTGAAATCTAAATTAGCTTCCGGTTCCAATTGCGAAGCTTCGGTTGAAGTCGGCAAATTAATTGCAGCTCGCTCTCTAGAAAAAGGGATCACCAAAGTTGTCTTTGACCGAGGTGGTAACCTTTACCACGGTCGTGTAAAAGCACTAGCAGAAGCAGCTCGCGAAGCTGGTCTAGATTTTTAAAGAAGTCATTGGTCTAGTGTCATTGACTAATGACTAATGACTAATGACTTCTGACTATAACGAGGTAATTAAAATGGCAACTGGTCGTCGTAAAACTAACCGTACAAAAAAAGAAGAAACCAACTGGCAAGAGCGAGTCATCCAAATCCGACGCGTCAGTAAAGTCGTCAAAGGAGGTAAAAAACTTAGCTTCCGGGCGATAGTCGTTGTGGGTAATGAACGCGGTCAAGTTGGCGTGGGAGTAGGCAAAGCCTCAGATGTGATTGGTGCTGTAAAAAAAGGCGTAGCCGACGGCAAAAAGCATCTCATAGATATCCCCATGACCAAATCCAACTCCATACCCCATCCTATTGACGGTATCGGCGGCGGCGCTAAAGTGATGATGCGACCGGCAGCTCCTGGTACTGGGGTAATTGCTGGTGGTGCTGTGCGTACAGTACTCGAATTGGCAGGGATCCGTAATATCCTCGCTAAGCAACTTGGATCAAATAATCCTCTCAATAATGCCAGAGCCGCAATTAATGCCCTAGGTACCTTGCGAACCTTTGCAGAAGTTGCCGAAGACCGAGGCATTCCTGTTGAAAATCTTTACATTTAAAAATGAATATTTGTCCTTAGTCCTTGGCAAATGACCCTTCGGGTTCGCCCTTCGGGTTCGCCAGTTCCCTACGGCGGGAAACCCGTCTATGTCCTTCGGACACGCTACGCGAACAGGACTGGTCTCACCAGTCGCCTACAGAAGGAAACCTTCTTGCAGCGCTGGCTCACAAATGACAAAGGACAAATCATAGGTAACTAATTTTACATAAGGTTTCGACTATGAGACTCACTGATGTTCGTCCTCAAAAAGGCTCTAAGAAACGCCCTCGTCGTTTAGGAAGGGGGGTTTCTGCCGGTCAGGGTGCTAGTGCTGGTAAAGGTATGCGTGGTCAAAATGCGCGTTCTGGTAGCGGTACCCGACCTGGATTTGAAGGGGGTCAACAGCCATTGTACCGCCGGATTCCTAAGTTGAAAGGCTTCCCCCTCATTAATCGTAAGAATTACACTACGATTAATGTAGAAAAGCTAGCCTCCCTGCCTGCAAATACAGAAGTCACACTGATCTCCTTAAAAGAAGCTGGTATTCTCACTGGGAGTCGAGGACCTTTGAAGATTTTGGGGGATGGGGAATTGAGCGTTCCGCTCAAGGTGCAAGCCGCTGCTTTTACAGGTACAGCTCGTAGCAAAATTGAGGCAGCTGGTGGGAGTTGCGAAGTAGTTTTAAAGTAAGGCAAAAAGCGCGTACCTACGACAAGCCTACCCCAGCCAAGCGCCTCACTTCACTAGCAAGGTAGCCCTTTATGATCAGTCGAGACAAAGCCCCAACGGCTCAAGAAACTTTTATGCAGATGGCGCAAGCAGCTGGGCTGCGAGGTCGGCTGCTTGTCACCCTCGGTATTCTCTTTTTGATTCGTCTTGGCATACATTTGCCCATACCAAATATTAATCGAGACGAGTTTGCCAGAGCCATCCAAGGTAATAACCAGATATTAAGCTTTTTGGATATCTTTTCTGGAGGTGGACTCTCTGCTTTGGGAGTCTTTGCCTTGGGTATTTTGCCTTACATTAACGCTTCGATTATCATCCAATTGCTCACCGCTGCCATCCCAGCTTTAGAAAATTTACAGAAAAATGAAGGTGAAGCAGGACGGCGCAAGATTTCCCAAATTACACGCTATGTGTCTTTGGGTTGGGGGATTATTCAAAGTGTCTTCTTAGCAGCGTTCTGGCTCAAACCCTTTGCCTTCAACTACGGACCAATTTTTGTCATCGAGACAGCGCTAGCTCTTGTAGCTGGTTCGATGTTTGTCATGTGGGCATCAGAAGTCATTACAGAGCAAGGTGTTGGCAATGGAGCATCTTTATTGATTTTTGTCAATATTGTGGCAACACTGCCAAAAGCCTTGGGCGACACTATCGATTTTGTACAAAGCGGAAGCCGAGAAACAGTGGGTCGCGTTATCGTACTACTGCTGCTTTTCATCGCCACGATTGTTGGAATTGTGTTTGTGCAAGAAGGAATCCGCCGCATTCCGATTATTTCTGCTCGCCGTCAAGTTGGTCGCAGAGTTTTTGCAGAGCAGCGTAACTACCTACCCCTGCGACTCAATCAAGGGGGCGTGATGCCGATTATTTTTGCAACTGCGATTCTAAGTTTGCCCCTTTTGGCAGAAAACTTTATCCGCAATCCAGAGTATTCAAAAATAGTTAACACTTATCTGATCCCCGGTGGTTCTCAGCCTTGGGTATATGCCCTGATCTACCTAGTTTCGATTGTCTTCTTTAGCTACTTCTATTCTTCGTTGATTGTCAACCCAGTAGATGTGGCGCAGAACTTGAAGAAGATGGGTTCTAGTATACCTGGAATTCGTCCGGGAAAGGCAACTAGCGAGTACATTGAGCGCGTCCTCAATCGACTTACTTTTTTAGGTGCTATCTTCTTGGGCTTGATTGCGATTATCCCTACCGCCGTTGAAAGTGCTTTGAATGTGCGAACCTTTAGAGGACTAGGTGCTACCTCTCTATTGATTCTTGTAGGCGTGGCGATTGATACATCAAGGCAAATCCAAACCTACGTTATCTCTCAGCGCTATGAAGGAATGGTGAAACAATAGTGACACGAGTAATCTTCTTGGGACCGCCTGGAGCTGGTAAGGGAACGCAAGCGAAAACGCTAGCTGACAACTGGAATATTGCCCATATTTCTACGGGTGACATACTGCGCCAAGCCCTGAAAGAGCAAACCCCTTTGGGTGTCAAGGCTCAAGGTTATATGGACAAAGGTGAGTTGGTTCCTGACCAGCTAGTGCAGGAAATGGTGCAGGAACGTTTGAGCCAGCCTGATACTAAGTTAGGTTGGATTCTTGATGGCTTTCCCCGTACCGTTAATCAAGCACTTTTCTTAGAGGAGTTGCTGCAAAAGCTAAACCAGCATGGCGAAAAGGTGGTCAATCTGGAAGTGCCAGATGAAATTCTGATAGCGCGGTTGCTGCAGCGAGGAAGAAAAGATGACACCGAACAGGTGATTCGCCGCCGCTTAGAAGTTTACCGAATTGAAACGGCACCCTTGATTGACTTTTACAGCAGTCGCCAGGCTCTCCTCAGTGTCAACGGCGCGAAGTCCCCAGAAGAAGTCACTGGCGAATTGCACAAGCTCATCGCCTAGAAAGAGGGAATAGGTTACAAGTTTGAGGTAACAGGTTTTTCCCTGTCGCTTGTTCCCTGTTCCCTGTCCCGACAGATCCATGTCAAGATTGGATAAGATATATTAATAAACTGTTGATATATTCTCCGAAATATGTTTTTTAGCAGGCTACAACGAGCTGCAACAAACCAGGAGACTGTTGAATTGAGGAAAAAACTTGTCTAAGCAAGATTTGATTGAAATGGAAGGCACGGTCACAGAGTCCCTGCCAAATGCAATGTTTCGCGTTGACCTGGATAACGGCTTTAATGTCTTGGCTCACATTTCTGGCAAGATTCGCCGTAACTATATCAAAATTTTACCTGGCGATCGCGTCAAAGTAGAACTGACACCTTATGACTTGACAAAAGGCAGAATTACCTATCGACTACGTAAGAAATAGGCAATTCTCAAACTCTTTAGAGGAGGGAAATGAATTATTGATGAACCAAGATGCGATTTAAATAGAAGTTACTGTGACTGAGGTATGACCTCGTGACACTTTTCGGATTAAATTTTCGGCATCGTTCTGAACAATGACTCTCATGTCCTAGTTTACCAAGGCATGAAAGTATCAGACATTAGATGAGGAAGTTTTTACAAGAGTGATTGCCTGAGCAATAGCAAAAACGCAGTCGCCTTCGACACTGCAATCTCTTGCCTTCGCCTCAATGTTAGGTTCAAACACTTTCATGCAACTAAAAGTCAAATCAGTTATCAAATGTGAAAAGAGTAAACATATGTAATAAATAATACCATAAAACAAAGTTTTTTGTTTTTACGATGATTTTTACTGATTAATTTACCCTAAAATGTTATAATTCACCATTTGGAGTCAAAAGAAAAGCGATGAAAGTCAGAGCGTCTGTCAAGAAAATCTGTGAAAAGTGTACCGTGATCAAACGTCGTGGTCGCGTCATGGTGATTTGTGAGAATCCCAAGCATAAGCAGCGTCAAGGATAAGACAGCACTTATAGTTAACAGTCATCGCTTAACGTTATCTGATAACTGCTGACTGCTAACTAACAAACATTACACCACTAGCTTTAAGAAATAGGGAGATTGTTGTGGCACGTATTGCCGGAGTAGACCTTCCACGTGACAAACGCGTTGAAATCGGTCTAACTTACATCTATGGAATAGGGTTATCTCTATCGAAAGAGATTTTAGAAGCTTCGGGTGTCAATCCTGATACCCGTGTTAAAGACCTGAGCGATGCTGATGTAGCAGCCCTGCGCGGAGAAATAGAAAGCAATTACCAAGTAGAAGGTGATCTAAGGCGCTGGGAGGCAATGAACATCAAGCGCTTAATCGACATTGGCACCTATAGGGGTCGCCGTCACCGGATGGGATTACCAGTCAGAGGACAAAGGACTCGTACTAATGCCAGAACTCGTCGAGGAAGACGGCAGACAGTGGCTGGTAAGAAGAAAGCACCATCCAAGTAATTTTTTCTTTGCCTACCTACAGCAATACTTAATCTTAATTTAACTGAGTGTAATATGGCGCGACAGCAAAGCAGCAAAAAATCCGGAAGCAAAAAGCAAAAACGCAACGTCCCAAATGGGCTGGGTTACATCCAGTCTACTTTCAACAATAGCATTGTCACCATTACCGATCAAAATGGAGATGTCATCTCCTGGGCAAGTGCTGGCTCTAGCGGTTTTAAGGGAGCAAAGAAGGGAACTCCTTTTGCAGCACAGACCGCAGCGGAAAGTGCAGCACGTCGAGCGATTGACCAAGGGATGCGCCAAATTGAAGTTATGGTCTCAGGTCCAGGAGCAGGTCGAGAAACGGCTATCCGAGCACTCCAAGGAGCAGGACTGGAAATCACGCTGATTCGGGATATTACCCCGATTCCTCATAACGGTTGTCGTCCGCCCAAACGCCGCCGAGTATAGATACAAAATGATTGGGCGGTGAGGCCAAAGAGTTTGAGGATCGCCTTCGTTGCAGAAAATTATGGAGGATATCCCCAATATGGGGAGTTCCCTTCACCAACATCTAGCAACTTCTGGAAGAAACTCAAAACTTCAAACAACCCAAAACACTATTAGCGCCCGCCGGCTCTTTGGGGATTCAAACTTCACCGCCATCGGAAAATCTAGTTTGATAGACCAAAGTAGATCAACAGGGCATTAAGTAAAGAAAGCGAGGACACTGGGAAAGACGGTTTTCGCCGCAACCAAGTGTCTTTATAGGCAAAGAATTTGCCTGCTAGCAGGACCTTATAACAAGGGAGGCTACTCCGTGGCGCAGTTTCAAATTGAATGTGTAGAGTCAAATTCTGAGGAAAATAGGAGCCACTACAGTAAATTTGTCTTGGAACCTCTGGAGCGTGGTCAAGGAACGACAGTTGGCAATGCCCTGAGACGGGTTTTACTGTCTAACCTAGAGGGTACAGCAGTCACAGCAGTTCGGATTGCGGGCGTTTCACACGAGTTTGCCACAGTTTCGGGCGTACGGGAAGACGTGCTGGAAATCCTAATGAAAATGAAGGAAGTCGTCCTCAAAAGCTATTCTGCTCAACCCCAGATTGGTCGCTTACTCGTTACAGGTCCAACAACAATTACTGCGGCACATTTTGATTTGCCAAGTGAAGTCGAAGTCATCGATCCGACCCAGTATGTAGCCACCATAGCTGAAGGTGGCAAGCTGGAAATGGAGTTTCGGATTGAAAGAGGCAAAGGATATCGCACTGTAGAACGGAGTCGTGAAGAAGCCACATCTTTGGACTTTCTGCAAATCGACTCGGTATTTATGCCAGTGCGGAAAGTGAACTACAGCGTTGAGGAAACCCGTGGAGATACTGGGATACCAAAAGACCGACTGCTGTTGGAAGTTTGGACAAATGGCAGTCTGAGCCCCCAAGAAGCACTCTCTTCTGCCGCTACTATCCTGGTGGACCTATTCAATCCGTTGAAAGATATCTCGCTTGATACACCGGATATAGGCGCAGAAGTCTCAGAGGATCCAACTGCCCAAATTCCAATTGAAGAGTTGCAACTTTCTGTGCGAGCCTATAACTGTCTCAAACGGGCACAAGTTAACTCTGTTGCTGATTTGTTGGATTACACCCAAGAAGACCTGTTAGAAATTAAAAACTTCGGTCAGAAGTCAGCTGAAGAAGTCGTTGAAGCTTTACAGCGACGCTTGGGAATTACCCTGCCGACTGAAAGGGCTTCCAAACACACCTAAGAGAAAACCTTAGATAATTTTAATTTGTAGTGCATAACTATGCGTCACCGTTGTCGGATCAATAAACTCAGCAAACCAGCTGACCAACGCCGCGCCCTGTTGCGAGCGCTTACCACTGAAGTGATCCGTCATGGACGAATCACTACCACTTTAGCCCGAGCTAAGGTGGTACGCTCCGAAGTAGACAAAATGATTACTCTAGCCAAAGACGGTTCTCTAGCAGCACGCCGTCAAGCCCTTGGCTACATATACGACAAACAACTGGTTCATGCTCTGTTTGAGCAAGTTCCCACTCGGTATGGTAATCGCCAAGGAGGTTATACCCGCATTCTGCATACCGTACCTCGTCGGGGTGATAATTCTAAGATGGCAATCATCGAACTCGTTTAATTCTATTTTGGATTTTAGGATTTGGTCATGTGTTGTTTCTCATGTGTCTAGTAGTCCGTGATTCGTGACTGATGATTAATGATTAATGACCCTTCGGGTATGCGCGGAGCGCACGCCTTAGGGCGAACGCCAGTCGCCTACGGAGCGAAACCCCTTCGGGTATGCCTTCGGCACACCTTCGGTGAACGCCAGTTGCCTGCGGAGGGAAACCCTCCTGCAGCACTGGTCTCACCTCCTGCAGCGCTGGCTCACTAATGACCAATGACTCTTGACTATTGACTGTATGTTAGATTGCCACCAGCCTACACCAACTTATAGAGTCGCCCTGGTAATTCAATACCTGGGCACTCATTTTCATGGCTGGCAACGGCAAGCGCAACATCGCACTGTCCAAGAAGAGATAGAAAAAGCTATTTCTCATCTACTAGGTCATCCAGCGACACTGTACGGCGCGGGGCGAACTGATTCTGGAGTTCACGCTGCTGCTCAAGTGGCACATTTTAATGCCACGACTGTGATACCAGCTCATAAATGGGCAACTATTCTTAACACCTATTTGCCCAAAGATATAGTGATTCGAGCTTCAGCACAAGTGAGTCAAAATTGGCACGCTCGCTTTAGTGCTACTTATAGACGGTATCGTTATACGCTTTATACTGAAGAGCTACCAAACTTGTTTGCCAGACCCTTTAGTTGGCATTATTATCATGCACCGCTCGATGAATCTCTCATCCTCTCAGCACTCAAACCTCTGATTGGACATCATGATCTGGCTGCTTTTGAGCGAGCAAACTCAAGTCGCAAGCATTCCTGGGTAGAAGTACAAGCAGCAGAGTGCTACCGCACCGGACCATTTGTTCATATTGAAATTCAAGCAAATGGATTTTTGTATGGTATGGTGCGGTTGTTGGTGGGGATGCTCGTACAGGTTGGTTCCGGACAGCGGACACCTCCTGACTTCACGGACCTTTGGAAACATCAACGCCGCCAAGAAGTGAAATATGCCGCACCCCCTCACGGCTTATGCTTGTTGCGAGTCGGCTATCCTGATTTCCCCTTTCCCCCAAAGATTTGGTTTGACGCCCAACCCAAATTAGTCTTTGGTTATTAGTTATCTGTAAGTGCTTAGTGGTGAGCCAGCGGTGCAGGAGGTGAGACCAGTGCTGCAGGAGGGTTTCCCTCCGCAGGCAACTGGCGTTCACCGAAGGTGTGCCGAAGGCATACCCGAAGGGGTTTCCAACGACAGTTACCTAGGTTGGGAGACCCGCCTAAGCCCTGCGGGCAGGCTACGCCAACAGTACTGTCTCCTCTGTAGGCGACTGGCGTTCACCGAAGGTGTGCCGTTCGGCGATAGCCGTGGCGTTAGCCATAGGCATACCCGAAGGGTTAGTAGAGCAACTAACAACTAACAAATAACAAAAGACAAAAGACAAAAGACAAAAGACAAAGGACAAATGACAAATGACAAACGACAAAACATACCTTCCTCCTCAAGATACTCTTGAGCGCAATTGGTACATAGTAGACGCTACTGACCAACGTCTAGGTCGCCTAGCAAGCGAAATCGCCATAATTCTTAGAGGGAAAAATAAACCCGAATACACCCCTCATTTGGACACAGGTGACTTCGTGATTGTTGTGAATGCTGAAAAAGTGGAAGTCACAGGCAAAAAGCGCACTCAAAAGCTTTACCGTCGTCACTCCGGTCGTCCCGGCGGTATGAAGACTGAAACATTTGACAAGCTGCAACAACGTTTGCCAGAAAGGATTGTGGAACATGCCATCAAAGGTATGCTACCGAAAAATAGCTTGGGAAGGCAGTTGTTTACTAAGCTAAAAGTCTATGCCGGACCCACTCATCCGCATACAGCACAGCAACCAAAAGAGTTAAAGATTCAGACAATTCCAGGAGTACAAAACTAATGCAAGCAACAGACACTGATAGCGGTCGTGCCGTGTACTGGGGCACAGGTCGTCGTAAAAACGCAATAGCGCGGGTACGCTTAGTTCCTGGTACCGGACAATTGATTGTCAATGGCAAACCAGGAGACCTTTACTTCCAATTCAATCCTAACTACCTCTCTGTTGCCAAAGCACCTCTAGACACTCTAGGTTTGGAAAACGAATACGACATTCTCGTAAAAGCTGAAGGCGGCGGTTTAACCGGACAATCAGATGCTGTTCGTCTGGGAGTCGCTCGCGCCCTGTGCCAACTCGATCCAGAAAACCGTCCCCCTTTAAAAACCGAAGGCTACCTCACTCGTGATCCACGGGCGAAGGAGCGTAAAAAATACGGTTTGCACAAGGCTCGCAAAGCACCTCAGTACTCCAAGCGTTAAAGGACTAGGGATGAGATTGGGGATTAGGTATTGGGAAAATTTTTGCCCAGTCGCTAATCTCCATCTCGCCAGTCCCTATTCCCGACGCAAAGCGAGAAGTTATAAGGAAGGCTGGCTGAAAACCCCGTGCAAGTAGCGCCGGGGATGAAAGCTGCCAACGTAGGCTTTAGCCTACCGTGATGCTATGTCTTCTAATTAACTCCTCCAAATATTCACTAGCGCTAATCCCTTCTTTTACCGCTAACTCTTGTATTGAATGCCACGCGGTGTCCGTTAACCAAACACCGCGTCTTTTTTTCGCTTCATCATATAAAACAGGTGTGTTTCTTACTCGTTTTTTGCCTTTTCCTGTTGCCATATTTAGAATCATCATCTATACTAAAAAAATAGCACAGGTAGCATAACCGCTAGCACGAGACAATACAAATCTGTGGTGTCCACACTCGACTGGCTAGGAAATAATAATGCTCCGAGGGGAAGGCAAGTCCTCGTTAAAAACCTAGGTTTCTAACACAAACCGCTAATCCTAGAAAAGAACACAACTTAAAACACAAGGTACCGTGGGGCGCACGGGAACCCGGGGAAAAGGAAAGAACACGCTTAATCGCGCACTTCCAGCAAAGTACCTGAAAGCTTGAGGAGAGATGCCCTCTAGGTCTTTCGTGAATTGGCTCGACACTTTGTACAGTAGTAGCGGGTGTTTGGTCAAGTATTGCCAGCGAGTACGTCAGCGATTTGCTTGTGGGACATGAAGGTTTACGGCTTGCTCGTTGAGACAAGAATCCCCTACCTTTAAGTTAAAAGAAGCCGTGGCGCGATATTTTAACAGGCAGGGGAGCGTTAAAATATATATAGAGAAACCACGGAAGGAAAAATGGCTAAACCAGAGATTCATCCCCAGTGGTATCCAGACGCAAAAGTTTACTGCAATGGTCAACTTGTGATGACCGTCGGCTCCACTAAGCCAGAACTGCAGGTAGATGTTTGGTCTGGAAACCACCCATTCTACACAGGTACTCAGAAGATTATTGACACCGAAGGTCGCGTAGAACGCTTCCTCCGTAAATACGGCATGAGCGAAGGCGGTCAATCGAAAGGCGGCAGAAGGAAAAAGTAGCGGGCTGGCTTTAGCTCTTAACGACGACCCTGCATAAGCCGGGTCGATTGTTGTATTTAATGCTCAAGCCAATTTGCTATTTTTTAAGGAGCGCTGCATTCGTCATGGCTGAAACATATCTGCTGGAGAAATTAAAATCAGTTGAACAAACTTTTAATGAATTGACTCGTCGCCTTGCTGACCCCGATACTGCCAAAAACCCTGATGAGTATCAAACAATAGCAAAGGCACGCTCTTCTTTGGAAGAAGTTGTAGATACCTATGAAAGCTGGAAAACGGCTCAGGAAGAATTAATAGGGGCGCGTCAGATCCTAAAAGAAGCTCAAAGCGACCCAGAACTGCAAGAAATGGCGGCTCTGGAAGTTGAAGAACTTGAGCAAAAAATAGAATACCTAGAAAATCGCCTGAAGATCTTGCTGCTACCTCGTGACCCCAATGATGATAAAAACATCATGTTGGAAATTCGTGCAGGTACAGGCGGTGATGAAGCAAGTATTTGGGCGGGCGATTTAGTACGTATGTACTCACGATATGCTGATGTCCAGAATTGGAAAGTGAAGCTCGTGAGCGAATCGCTGGCAGAAATGGGCGGCTTCAAAGAAGCGATTTTGGAAATTCAGGGTGACAACGTTTACAGCAAGCTGAAGTTTGAAGCTGGCGTGCATCGCGTACAGCGCGTACCAGTTACGGAAGGTGGGGGAAGAGTTCACACTTCTACAGCAACTGTGGCGATCATGCCAGAAGTGGATGACGTAGAAATCCACATCGACCCGAAGGATATTGAAATGAGTACAGCTCGTTCTGGCGGTGCTGGTGGACAAAACGTCAACAAGGTAGAAACAGCGGCTGACTTGTTTCACAAACCTACTGGTATCCGCATTTTTTGTACTGAAGAACGTAGCCAGTTGCAAAACAAAGAACGGGCAATGCAAATCTTGCGGGCAAAGTTGTATGAAATGAAGTTACGCGAACAACAGGAAGCAGTCACTTCTATGCGGCGATCGCAAGTAGGTACAGGGTCGCGTTCTGAAAAGATTCGCACTTATAACTACAAAGACAACCGCGTCACCGACCATCGTTTAGGTCAGAACTATTCGCTCAACTCATTTCTTGAAGGCGAACTTGAGCCTGTGATTCAGGCTTGTATCTCTCAAGACCAGCAAGAACGCTTAGCGGAACTCGCCACTTCTGGCGCTAGTAATTAATCTTTAAGGTTGTTAGAGTTAGTTGTGAATTATTTTTTGTTTTTTTACCATTAACGACTAACCACTTCGCTTTCAATATCTTGGAATACCGCTTGTTGTGTTGTTTCCTTTAACACACACAGGCGGTTTTCTAATGCATTGTGCAATGCATTATCCATATCTCTAGGATATGGATAATAAGCGAATTCGTACTGCATGATATGATTCAAGTGACGCCATTCCTTGAAAGTTTGGCAGCGCTCAATTAACTTTTCTACTTCTATTTGCCAACGAGTAAAAATCCTGTAGCTAAAAAACCCACTGCACACGTTACCTTTTTCATCCCAGTAAGAAATACACACTTGATGGGTTAAACAGCGAATTTTCTTAATTTCTTTAACGTTATAGCCTTGTGCTTGCAGTGCTTCTTTTGCCTCACTGTTGGAAATGTCCCATTTTTCTGGTTTAATTTTATTGGCAGCAATTAAGCTTTGACCTTTGCGACGATATTGACCAATCTTTCGTGAATAGCAAACCATAACGCGCCTTTTCTGTTGTCAGCAAAAATACTCAAATTGTTAATAATTCTGACCCACCCAGTACCTGATTTTGACAACTTAAGTTGTAATTTGAAAACTAAAGTAATAGTTTACTACTGAAACAAGGGGCTGTCAACAGACAAGTAAAGTTGTAATAATGCAAGTAAACTTGTAATTAAAGTTGAGTAGCAGTCCAGCAGTGAATACACAAAGCAGACAAAAACTGATTGAAATCATCAAGCTAGCTCGTGGTTCGATGAGTCAGCGAGCTTTTGGTAAGCTGTTGGGAGTTTCTGCGACTGCTGTTCAAATGTGGGAAAAGGGCGTGAAGGTGCCAGATACAGAAAATTTGGCTCAAATAGCAGTACGAGCAGGCTATACATTGGAGGAGCTACTCTGCTGCTTAGAAGGTAAGCCAGTACCAGAAACCTCAGATTTAAGTTTAATTCTTAGGCAAATAAATCATTTGCCTCTTAGCCAAGTGGCTCAAATAGTTCAAGCTGGGGCTGCTAGGTTGGCTGCTGCGGCAGAGGCATTAAGCGATGAAGCTCAGGCAAGTTAAATTTTCAGTTGTATTTTAAGGAATTTTTTTATTGCTTTGGTGTAGCTTCACCAAATTTAATTAAAAGAGCAATAGCCATACTAACAACCAAAATTATCGTCATACTCAAAGCTGAACCAAATCCCCAATTTTGGGTTGCTCCAAGAAACTGGTTGTAAACCAACCGCGCTGCCGTCATACTGGAAGCACCACCAAGTAATTCGGGATTGATAAAATCGCCAAATGCCGTGATGAACACTAAAAAAGAAGCTGCAGCAATTGCTGTGAAAGTTTGTGGTACAGTGACTTTCCAAAAAGTTTGCACAGGATTTGCGCCTAAATCAGCTGCGGCTTCTAGCAAACGCTTGTCTAGTTTTTCTAGAGCAGCGTATAAAATCAAAACCATATAAGGCAGCAAGCTGTAGCTCATGCCAATTAACACGGCTGTGCTGCTGTTAAGGACATCTAAAGTCGGTAAGCTGAAACTGCTAAGAATACTATTGAGTAACCCAGTAGGACGCAGAATTGTAATCCAAGCATAAGAGCGAAGTAAAGAGGAAGTCCATAAAGGCAAGATAAAGCCAATAAGTAGCAAATTTCGCCAGCGCCAAGGTGCTCTCTGAGCAATCCAATAGGCGACGGGGAAACCCAAGATTAAACAAATGATTGTGGAACTGACTGCAAAAAAGAGCGATCGCCCGATAACTTGCAGGTATAAGGGGTCAAATATCCGGATGTAGTTCGCAAATCCACTCGGATTCACCACATCTCCAGGACGAATATTTGGTACCAAACTCAACTCAAAGATTACCAGTGTTGGCAGCACCAGCAAAAGCAACAACCAAATTCCAGCAGGTGCAAGCAATGCCAAGGGTTGTAGCCAGTTCACTCGTGGGCGAGGTAATTTTGGCGGTTGGGCTACATTACTTGGAGGATGTAATTGACAGTGAGGAATTTGAGTAGACACAAGCCTATAAAACTAATTTTTTGATTTAAATATGCAGATTGATCCAACTACGATTAAATATTAATTCATAAATACGGTTATGCACTTTTAAAGAACTTTGTTGCTTGACAACTAGCCCCGATAAGAGCAACTCCCTTTCCTCTGGAGAGTCTACAGAGACAACTTCTCCTTGCTGCAAAATTTGTTGATAAAGTTCTACTAGCCGAACAGGTTGCTGTTCGCTGTTGAGAATTCGGTCACGTATAGTTCTTAGATGCTCTGGCTCATCCTGAGATTCCCAATTGTCTATCACACAAGTTTGCACCAAATGTTCAACCCATTGTGCTTCATTATTTGTAGGAATCGGGGATGAAGCACGGCGTATGAGTTTACAAAGTTTTTGAGTCAGAAAAGGTTGACCGCTTGTCCAAGCTAACACTTCTTTCAGCATCACTTGTGGATTGCTCACTTTTTCTGTCAATCCATAAAGTAAAGGTTGAGCTTCATGAATTTGAAAGCCATTAAGTTGAATTGCTTGACCAATGTTAAAAGGCGTTCTTTGGGGATCAGTTATCAAATCTGAAGGTGTTGCTACTCCAAACAAAGCAAAACTTAAACGTTCATACTCTGGGTTAATACTACGTTGGTTATAGCAAGAACGAATGAGAGCAAAAAAGTCATTTACTGGAAAATTTAAGCCCAAGACAGTATCAATTTCATCTACAAAAATAAATACCTTTTCATTCTTAACCTGACCAAGTATAATATCCTCTATAAATCTGCTCAAGCATTGGATAGGCGATAAATCTTTTTCCTCATTCCACCAAGCTTTCAGATTGACTTTTCCAAACAAATTAAAATTTTGCCATAACTCCACGGCAAATCCCTTGTACCATTGAGCAGGAGTCACGTTTTCACTACCAAGGCGAGTGATATCAATCGCTGCACAGCTAAACCCCTCTTTTTGGAGATAGTCCATCATGTGTACCATGAGGCTTGACTTGCCCATCTGGCGTGTGTTCAAAATGTAACAAAACTCTCCACGCTTCAGTGCTTGATAGAGCAAACGATCTGCGGAACGCACCACATATGTAGGAGCATTCATTGGCAAACTACCGCCTACTTGATAATCAAAAGTTGAAGATTGTTCTGCATTTTTAAGCAGAGCGTTTTCAAATACCAATTCAGCTTGAGTGGCTTTGAGAATTTCTAGCGTTTGTGAGAGTTCGCGAGTACGCTCTTCGACTTTTTGTTCTAAGGTACGGTTGGATTCGGCTAATGCGTCTTTTGCCTGCTGCAAGGCGGTGTTTTTAAGTGCTAATTCTTGGGTAAACTGAATCCGTTCCGCTTCCGCTTGTTTGCGTTGGGTGATATCAGTAAAGGCGGCTATGGCATAGACAATTTCTCCCTTATCATCATAAATCGGGGTTGCTGACACCTCTAAAGGGATAATTTTGTCAGCTTGGTGGATCACCATATCATCAACAACAGTTGTACTTTTGCCGTTTAATGCTTGCACAATGGGTTGCTGCTCGTTGGGGTAAAACTGTTCCGTCCCCGCTAGATAAGCGTGATAAATCTCGGTCAATTGTGCAGTTGTCGCTCCAGGTTCAATTCCTTTGCCGAGTATCTGCTTTGCCGTTTGATTAGCGTAGTAGGGTTGAGCGTTAGCATCAATAACAAATATACCCACTGGCAAAGCTTCCAAAAATTGAGCCAGCCTTCTCTCACTTTCGCGCAATGCTTCCTCTGCTCGCTGGCGTTCAGTCACCTCTTGTTGCAAACGGGTTAATAATTCTGCTTGAGCCTGCTGTGCTAAACGCTCCTGTTCATGAGCCGCTTTCATCCGCTGCACATGTTCCAGAGTTTTGTTGGTTGTAATTTCTAAATCCTGAAAATTAATCGGCTTAGTCAGGAAGTCAAAAGCACCCCGATTCATCGCCGTTCTGATATTTTCTATATCGCCATAGGCAGAAATAATGACTGCTTTAATGATGGGATATAACTCATTAAGTTTAGTAAGTAAAGTTAGCCCATCCATTTCCGGCATATAGATATCGGTTAAAACTATATCTATATCCGGTTCGGCTTGCAGCTTTTCTAGTGCTTCTAAACCATCATGGGCAAAAATTAATTGGAATTGCTTTTGCCGAATTTTTTTTCTAAATACCTGACAAAGCAGCGGTTCTAAGTCAGGCTCATCATCCACAACCAGTATTTTAGCTGGCATAGTTTTTTACCTGATTGGGATTATTTACGAATTCAATATTTTTTCCTTAAGTTTGTTAAATTCAATTGGCTTTGTGATATATTCATCAGCTCCATATTGTTTAGCTGTTTGGTAATTATTTTCATCGTTATAAGCAGTGATGACAAACACTTTTAAATGAGGAAAATTTTGTTTAATAATTTTGAGTAATTCTAGCCCGTTCATTCCAGGCATATTGATATCTGTTAATATCAGGGATAAACACTTACTTTGGTTATTTTGTAATTGGTTTAGTGCTTCCTCTGCTGACAAGGTAAAAGATAAGGTAATTTGATTTTGTCTGAGTTCTCTTCTAAATCTTTGCTCAAATAAAAATTGCACGTCTTGTTCATCATCTACAACCATTATTTTCATTTTTAAATTTCTTTTTTCCTAGAGAAAAGTCTTCGGCAAAGTGATTATAAATAGTGTATAAGACTTTACTTCGCTTTCTACTCTGATATCTCCTTGATGCTGCTGGACAATAATATCATGAGTAATAGATAGACCTAAACCAGTTCCTTCGCCAGGTGGCTTAGTGGTAAAAAAAGGATTAAAAATCTTATCGAGCAACTCCTGGGGAATGCCTTCGCCATTATCTCGGATGTGTATTTCTACCTGCTTAGCCAAATTTTTAGTGCTGACTGAAAGCGTAGGTGAAAACTCTTCACCCTCGTGCCCTGGCTCTACCTGAAAACGCATTTTCTTTTTATATACAGCGTAGCAAGCGTTATTGATAAAATTTATTAAAGCACGGCTGATGTTTTGCGGCACAACATTCACTAGACCAAGTTCATCATCATAATCAGTTTCTATAACGATGTTAAAGGAAGTATCCTTAGCACGCATTCCATGATAAGTTAAACTAATAGCTTCCGCTAGCAAAGCGTTGATGTCGGTTTGTTGGCGATCGCCACTTTGCCCCCGAGAATGCATCAGCATCCCACGCACTATATTATCTGCTCTTTTGCCGTGATCATTAATTTTTCTAGCGTTTTGTTTAAGATCATTTAAAATTTCTTCAATGTATTCTCTAGATTCTGGATCTAATCGGTCTTTTTGATTTTCAATCTCTTCGAGCAGTTCTTGAGTTAACTCTACAGAAAGTTCAGCAAAGTTGTTAACAAAGTTTAAGGGATTTTTGATTTCATGAGCAATGCCCGCTGTTAAAGCGCCCAGAGAAGCCAATTTTTCTTGGGCAACAATTTGAGCTTGGGTGGCTTTGAGCTTTTGCAGGAGATTTGCCAACTCCTGATTTTTCTCTTGTAATTCCTGGGTTCTCGTCTCCACCTTCTGTTCTAGAGTCCGGCTGTAATCCTCCAACTGTTCGTAGAGACGAGAATTTTCAATAGAGATAGCCGCTTGGGCAGAAAGGATTTTTAAAACTTCAATGCGCTCGGTCGTAAACGCGCCCGTTGTGAGATTATTTTCTAAATATAAAATGCCGCTGAGTTTGCCGCCATTGAGTAGAGGAGTACAGAGAATTGATTTGGGTTGAGTGGAGATAATGTAGGGATCGCGGGTAAATTGTCCTTCATGGGCAGCATTATTTAAGACCACATTTTCCTGAGTGTGAGCAACATAGTTGATGATGGCGGCTGACAACAGGGGAATTTGAGTTTCAGGATCTATGAAGTTTGCTGAAATGGATTGGAGTAGCGTAACGTCATCTGAATCTACAGTTCCTTGAGCTTCAATAACCCAGTTACCTTCCCGCTCTAGAATCATAAAACCTTTTTGAGCGCCTGCATTTTCAATCAGAATTCTCATCAACTTTTCCAGCAATTTGTCTGGGACGATTTCGCCGGAAATAGTCTGTGAGGCTTTAAGTACGCTGTTAGTATCTAAAACTAGAGATGCATTTTGCCCTGTGGTCGAAGTGGATAAAGTAGTCTCAAGATAACCTTTATTGGCTTGACTCAAAAACTGTGGATATCGCGTTTCCAAGTCTTTTACTTTGGCTGTAGCCCCCCAGCGCCCATAGGCGTAGTGAGCATCTTGCAGGTAGTGGCGAGCTACATGGTCTTGGTTTGTGTCCAGATAAAACTTGGCTGCTAGTTCGTAGGCGATCGCTTCTTCGTTGATATATTCGTTTTCGTGTGCCAAGGCGATCGCTCGATCATAATATTCCCTAGCTTCCTTATCTTTGCCCAACACACGAGCGCGTTCAGCCTCTACTAAATAAAATTTGTGTAGATAATTCATCGGGGCATGATCTGCCCATTTTCTCATTTTCTTCTGGTTATTTGTAACTTGCTTCAGGAGGCGTTTTTGTTCTGACTTGGCAACATCACCGAAAACAGCAAGTCGCGCCAAAGAATCATAGAAATAGAATAGAGGAACAAGGAGTGAAGCTGTAGCACTGCCTAAATACTTTTGAACCGTGGTTGCATTTTTAACAGCTTGAAAGTAATCCTGAAATAAATAACAGAGGATCAGTTTATGTAAATACACATTGCAAATGGCGGTTTTATCGTTAACTTCGAGATGAATCGGTAGCATTCTTTCTTCGTTGTATAATTCACCAATTAATTGGCAAGAATATTCAACTTCAGATGGCTCCATTAATTTCCAAACTGTTTGATGTAATATTTGAAGATAATTCAAAATAGTTTTTTGTTTGAGCTTATTGATAGCGGTACTATACGAGCATATCTGCTGCTCAATTTCTCTTAAATTCTCACCAATGCAATAAGCATTGAAACAATGCATAAATGCAGAATAACTGCAAAATTCAAAATCTCCACTTTCTATTCCTATTTTATAGGCTTCTGCCAGCGGTTTTAATGTTTGGTTTCCATGTTCCTTCCAATGTCTTATAAAGCCATTAATGAGATGCAATGCCCTGTTGTCTTGAAAATTTATATTTAATTTTTCTAAGTTTTTCATACCAAGTTGACCAAATTGATACCCAGAATCAATATCTCCTATGACTCCACAGAGAATCATCCCGTAAGCAGCATAGACACAAGCAGAGTCAAAAATATTTCCATATTTGACTAATAAATTAATTTCTTCAAACACAATCAGTAAATATAGTTGGGGAAAAGTCAAATATGCCGCGACCCTTACTTTGGCTAGTAAGTCCATTACTGCAAGTTTGTAAGGATCGGTCATTTCCGGCAATTCAATTAAGTCTTGAATTTTGTGCCCTGCCAAAGAAAATTTTGTACTTAGTAAACTAATCCAAATATTCCATTGATTCGGTTTTTCCGGAAATCTCGCTCCCAAAGATTTCACCACTGGTAACACAATCTTTAAAGCTTTTAGTGGCTGATTCTGTGCCATACAGGCTTGGATTTTAACCTCATAGACTTTCACTGTGTCCAACAACGTTTTAGCTTTACAGAGTACCACCTCAGCCAATCTCTCCATCTCTTCAAAGTTAGCGCCCAGATATGCTGCCTCTGTTGCTTCCACATACAACGCCAGCGTCAGGTCATACTGCCTTTGCCAGCTACTTTCCGCCAACAATTCTATGCCGATTTTCAGGTATCTCAATGCTGGTTCATAGGCAACTGTCCCTTTCGCTCTCTGACCAGCGATCAGATTAAGCGAAGCCAATTCATCCCGCTCTGACTGAGAATTAATTAATTCAATGCTCAAGTTCAATTGGTTGACAATCTCAAAAATGTTCCGTTCTCGCTTATCTGGTGGAGTATTTTGCAGCAGCAGTTGACCCACTTTTTGATGGACGCCGCTCCTGCAGTCTGATGGAATCAAAGAATATGCTGCTTGCTGAATCCTGTCATGGGCAAACTTGTATTCAACGTTGAGTTGCTCTTGTTGTGACAAATCTGGCTCAATCGACTTGTTGGCATCGTTCAGGGGCAAGATAAAACCTTCTGCCACTGCTTCACGCAGCAACACCATTGTTTCTTGTGGGGTTTTATTTAACTTTTTATTGATAATTACTATTATTTCAATATCAAACTGATAGCCAATACAGGCTGCCAGCTTCAACACATCTTGTGTATCACGGCACAACTTTTCAATCTTGCTAACCATCAGTTCAATAACGTTATCTGTAAAACCCCGCGCCTGAATTTGCTCTAAATTCCATTGCCATTTTCCCTCATAGGTAAGAGAAGAGAACTCAAAATATAACAACTTTTCTTGATGAAGGGATTGCAAAAACTGGTTAATAAAGAAAGGATTACCATTGGTTTTCCTAAGGATTAACTCTGCCAGTAATTTTCCTTTTTCCAAAGAACAATTTAAAGTATCTGCAATTAAGTGATTAATATTTTGCAAATCCAAAGGTGAAAGTTGAAGAGAATTTACAATAGTCCCTGATTGTTGGATTTTATCTAACGTTAGTGTCAATGGATGATTGGGGTTCACTTCGTTATCACGGTAAGCACCAATCAAAAACAAATATTGACTATTCCCTGCCGTCATCAGCAGTTGTATCAATTGTAATGAAGCACTATCCACCCACTGTAAATCGTCCAGAAACATGACTAGCGGATGTTCTGGTTGAGTAAAAACTTGAACAAACTTTTGAAATACTAAATTAAACCGATTTTGGAATTCTTTCGATGACAATACAGTCATTGGCGGTTGCTTGCCGACAATCAATTCTACTTCAGGGATTACACGAATCAGCACTTGACTATTGGGTCCAAATGCGTCTAACAATTTTTCTTTCCATTGATTGAGGTGTGATTCACTTTCGGTTAGCAGTTGCTTGATTAATTTCCGAAATGCTTGGATCAACCCTGAATAAGGAATATTGCGTTGCAATTCGTCAAATTTGCCAGAAATGAAATAACCAGGCTGCTGGGCAAGGAACTTATAAACTTCTCGAACTAACGCTGATTTACCAACGCCCGAATATCCAGATAACAGCATTACTTCACTTCTAGGAGGCGTAGGGGGGTTTCCATGACTGACTCGTTTCTCCTGCCCAGACGCCACTCTCTCAAATGCCGCCAGTAGAGTTTCAATTTCTCGCTCTCTACTATATAGTTTTCGGGAAATTTGAAAATTCTTAGAAATATCTTGGGAAGCAATGGGTAAGTTGGAAATCTTGCCGTTTGCCCGAAGTTGGAGCAAGCTTTCTTCTAAATCTGCTTTAATTGCCCAAGCAGTTTGATATCTATCATCAGCATTTTTAGCTAACAATTTAATAACAATATTGGAAATAGCCAGAGGAATATCCGGATTTATTTCATGGGGAGGTACAGGTTTTTTAGCAATATGAGAATGTACCAATTCCATCAAATCGGTCGTTTGAAAAGGCAGCTGATTGGTTAGTAGTTCATAAAAAGTTACGCCCAGAGAGTAAAAATCAGTGCGGTAATCGAATGGGTGGTTTATTCTACCAGTTAACTCTGGCGAAATATAGGCTGGAGTTCCCTCTAAAATATTGGCATTTTTAATTGTGGAGTTTTCTGGGGAAAAAACTGTAGAAATACCAAAGTCAATAAGTTTGACTTCCCCGCTTTCTGAGTTGAAAACAATATTGAAAGAGTTAATATCTTTGTGAATAATATTAGCAGAGTGGATTTTTGCTAGATTGTCAACAGTCTGTACGGCAATTAAGAGGAATTCTGCCAGCGTTAACTTTCTTGTATTTATCAATCTTTTTAAAGATTCACCACCAAAATCCTCCAAAATAATGACTAAAGCCCTCTGATATTTGACTAAGCTGTATGCCTTTGCCACTCCAGATATGTTTAACGAACTTATTATTTCAAATTCCTGCTTGTATCTAGCCAGCTCCTCTAGAGTGGGATATTCCTTGTTCAAAACCTTGAGAATAACAGGTTTTTTATCCTGAGTTTGGATACCTCGATAAACTAGGGTACTGGCACTTTCATAAATGCAGGCTGTGACTTCAATGCCAGGAATCATCATCATAGTTTGGTATTGACGCTAAACTGACTCAGTGAATTTTATTATTAAATTTCTTGCAAAAACCAATCTTTTTGAAAATTTAACCACAGATGAACACAGATGAACACAGATAATTAACTAGTGTTAATCTGCGTGTATCTGTGGTTCTAAATATCTATTTATCATACTTTTGCAAGAAGTCTATTGTATCTTTGCAACAAATTAGATTCCCCCAACCCTTTTTAATAAGGGTTTAGGGGAATGATATGAAGCAAATATTTGCTGAAACGGTATTACCATCTAACTAATTCAACAGTTCACCCAGCTGAGTTTCCCTCAAAATGCGGGTAAACTTTCGTCTCAAACAGTTTTTGAAGATCTGGAGAATTTTTCACTTGCTCTTGATAATCCTCGCGCACGCCACAGTTATAACTTGCTGTACGAGGCGCAATTTTAGGTAACCAAGCTGTATGTATTGTATAACTAAAATTCAGTGAGGAATGACCAAGCTTGCAAAGAGGTCCTTGAGCAAGATTCTTGGCATCAAAAATCCAGATCTCATCGCGGTTTTCCGAGGCAACAGTACAAACGATGTAACCATCAGTTGAACTACCGTCACCATCAGCACGGGGAACAAACTGCGGAGACAATACCATGTGACTATCCGATTTACCGTTAACAGAAGTGACAGGAAACTCATAGGCGTCAGCAATTTTCATGTCTATTGCATTTAGACGGAATAAGCAAGAGGATTTGCTCCGTCCATTGTCTGCTTGAAGTAGTTTCTTCGGTGACACTACCCGGTTTTTGTCATCTTTGTATAGGTCAAAGACAAATTTTGTACTTAGCTCTTGCCAGAATCCCGAAGACTGCCAGTAAATATTTTCTAGCTGCCCTGAAGGTAGACCTGTTGATAACCTGTCACAGTACGTATAAAGCCCTACACCCCAAGTGTGTTTGGAATCAGATAACACCTTTGACTCAAGAATTTCTCCGCTTTCACCATCTATGACATACCGACCAAGACGGCTAACGTCTGTCACACTAGTCAGCATACCTACTAGATTGGACGGTACGGAAGTTTCGGGGCTAGAAGCTAAATTGTCGTTCTGGCGCAGCCACTCAGCAACATCTGCACTGTTGTGGGTTGCGTGGAGCGTAATTTGGTTGTCAGGATTCTCGTAATCTAAGACAAAGTGGATGACACCCTGTGGGATGACTGCCTTGTGCGCTACAACTTTAACTTCCTCCGGACTAACTTTTGGACGTTGTCCGTCTTTCAAGTCTCTACGGCGGATAATATAAATTGTAGTATCAGGTAATACTGGCAGCGTCACTAACTTTCTTATGAGTCCCTCTACTTTTTCATTCCAGGGAAAAAGATTGTTGAATGCCTGAGCGATGCCAACTTTGAAATTTGTGTCCACGAGGACAACATAATCTCTAGTAATTCCAATCTGATGCAGAGATTGCTCAATTTCAACAGGACTTCCATCCTCATGTACTAACTTCCATCGCTCTAAGTCACCAACACCATTCCAACGAATGAGATAAACAAAATCCTGAGGTATTAGACTGATGTCTGATGAAATAAATTTGTTACGGAATTGACGAAGTTTGTTAGATACCTGGGAAAAGGTCTTGAAAACGTTATTTGCTAGAGATTCATTAACTTCATCAAAAAATTCATCTGCCTTTTGATCAAAAAATTCATCTGCCTTGTCAATGGCAGGTATAGTTTCGAGAAAATTAGATAATGACCGACCATAATTGACGGTAAATACCTCACGAGTGTGAGCATCAAAGGCAGGATGGGCTGTGGTTAGGACAGGTGGAAACGGCAAATTCAGCTTGATTTGTGGACGCCACTCTTTGTTTGTTCCAACAGGCGTGACAACTTTAAGGGTTTCTGTATCAATCTCATAGGGACGACCTGCATCACAAGTGACTAGCAAGCGATCGCGTTCTTCTCCACCATAGATCGGCACAAAAGCAGTATTTAACTGGTTGCGAGAGCCTAGGGAACGCGAGAATCGTGCGATGCCAAAATTGTCGAATCTATGCTCAGCATATTTAGTGTCAGCTTGAGTTGCTTCGTCAGCGTAGTAACATGGCGGTTTGGTAATCCGTGTCTTTAAACCAACTTCTCCCTTTTGGTTAAAGTCGAGTCGGTAAATCATGCCATCACTATTGAAGATTGGATCGCCATTAGGGCGGGGAAGACCTTTAGAATAATCAACAGAACCCACTGGACCCATGATGAAAACGTGACCGTGTAGTCCATCTGGTAGATTTCCACCTGGCAATTTTGACTCAAGAATATTCAGCTTAATGTCGAGTTCTTCCCGGGTGGCGTCGATGACGGAATCAGGAACAGATGTCCAGCCTGTTCGAGGAAATTTGGGGTAGACCGATTCTTCAAACAGTTTCTGGATTTCACGAGGCTGTTTTTTGACCCGCTCTTCAAAATCCTCACGCACAGGAATGTAGTAGCTTGCTGTGCGGGGTGCAATTTTGGGTAACCAAGTCGTATGGGTAGTAAATCCAAAGTTGAGTTGGGGATGACTCAGCTTGCAAAGGGGACCGCGAGTCAGATCGTTGGCGTCAAAAATCCAGATTTCGCTTTTTTCAGGGTTGTCAGAGATAACTGTAGATGCAATATAACCATCGGTTGAGCTACCGTCACTACCAGTCCGTGGTATGAACTGAATTGAGTTGCCAAAGTAACCTGGGTGAAACTTGTAACTGTCGGCGATCGCCATTGATTCTTTAGAGTCTGTCACCAACCGACATATGTTTGCAGGTCTACCCTCTTTTGTGATTTCTCGGACTTCCTCCACTGATAAATTCCGACGAGGATAATTTTTATCATTTTCATACAGGTCAACAACGAAATCGGATAGCAAATCCGCAGAGCATCCCCAGGAATTCCAGTAAATATTGTCAAGCTTTTTCGGGGCGGCGTGTTCGTTGTAGGTATTGATTGCGACAGCCCAAGTCAACTGCTGTAGTTCTTGGCGATCGCTAATCACCCTAGTCTTTTCCTCATCTAATCCCTTCTCCACGTCAATCACATATCTTGCGAGCGAGTGAATGTCCACTGGACCAGAGATCATTCCCACAGGACGGTTTGGGTTTGAAGGTGAAAGTGAGGTTTTGTCATAGTCCCTTAGCCATTCAGATGCATCCCAGGCAGAACTATGAGCAACGTGAAGAATGATTTGATTTTGAGGATTGTCATAGTCAACTTGAAAGTGAATGAATGCTTCAGGTATCTCCACCGGCTGCGCGACAACCTTAACTTCCTTTTGACTAAATGCTGGGCGCTGTCCGGCTTTCAGGTCAGCACGACGCACGATATATAAGTTCGTTTCGGATGATACAGGCTCATTTAGTACATCTCTGAGCAGGCTTTGTAGCTTCTTATTCTTGATAACTGGTTTGGTAATCAGCTGCTCCGGACCAACTTTGAAACCTGTGTCTACCAATACCACATAATCCTGAGTTACCGCAATTTGATGTATTGTTTGCCTAATCTTAATCGGTGAACCATCAGGAAGCGTCACTTGCCATCTTTCTAACTCACTTTTACCATCCCAGCGAATTAGATAGACAAAATCATCAATTTCATCCAATCCTGCCAGCATTTGCCTGACAAGTCCCATCAATTGTTTTAATTCATTAAACAGTTCGCGAGCATTTCCTTCTTTTTCTTCTGTCTCTTCTTCTTCTATCTCTTGTTTCTCTTTTTTGAGCAGTTCTCGCAATCTTTGCCAAAAACTCTTGAGACGTTCCGGGCTTTCATCAATTTCTTTGTTTAAAATCTCTTCAGGAATCTCTTTTTCGATTTCTTCGATTTCTACGTTTTTTATATTCTGCTTATCTTTTGGTAATTTTGCAAACCCTTTCGTAAACCCTTCAATGATTTTTTTGAAGGCTTGTGGCAAACTTTCCACATCAGATTTGAAGATGGTTGATAAAAGAGTACGTAATGACTTACCGTAATTGACCGTGAGCAGCTCATTCGTGTGGGCATCGAAGTAAGGATGCGCCGTATTCATCACCATTTCAAAAGGAAGATTGAGTGGCAGCTGTTCACTCCACTCTTTGTTCGATCCAACAGGCGTTACAACCTCAAGAGAATGTGTATCGATTTCGTAGGGACGACCCACATCACAAGTCACGAGCATACGTTCATTTTCGTCCCCAAATTTCATCGGCACCAGTGCTGTATTTGCTACACTGCGTACGCCTAACCAAGGTGAGAGACGTGCCAAGCCAAAATTACGGAATCCATACTCATCAGCTTCGGTTCCTGCTTTTGTTGCTTCATCGGCATAGTAGCATGGCGTTTTAGCAATCTTGGACTTTAACCCCACTGTCCCAGCTTTGTCAAAGTCAAGCCGATAAATCATTCCATTGCCATTGGGAAGTGGTGTGCCGTCCTTGGATGGGTAGACAACACTACCATTGCGTTTAGAGTCTACATGTCCTACTGGAGCCAGGATAAAAACATGACCAGACAAATCATCCGGTAATGTTCCATCAATAATCATTTCGGTGTCTGGTAGCTCTTCTTGGCTAACAGTCAGAATAGACTTGGGGAAGGGTGATAAAGGCTGTTGAGTATTTGACTGAGGCGTTATGCCTAGCGAATTTGGAGTTACGTTGGTCATATCAGCTTACCGTTGACTTATTTGACCTGATGCACAACATTGGATCGGGGCTGAAGTGAGTCTGACTTTTCCTACCATCTTTTTGAGAGTGTTAGATTAGCCTGACTATCACTACCTAAGGTGTAATAGGAGTGAGTTCATCTGACTTATGCAGTCTGACCTTAATCTTGCTGGCCTGACTTTCTTATGGTTTAAGCCTGGATCAGTTCTAATGGCACAGGTTGAGGAGCATTGATAGCTGAATGAATGGCGATTCGCTGTCTGCAATCAACTTAAATAAACAAAGGTGTGACGAAACTGTCAAGTATTTGCAATTAATAAACCGCCCTGATGTTTGGGCTGGCTGTACTGAGATGAGAAGGCAGGGGCGATGGGCGAACGCGAGTGCGTGTCCGCTTTCCCTCAGCCCCGCTTGAGCGCGATGATGCGGAGCATCCGTTATAGGCGATCGCAAGGAAGGGCGATCGCAAAAGTTTTGATCTGGTCGCCCTCGTTTCAACTTATCCCCATGAATACGCAGGGCTGTTTCGTTCTCTAAAAGGCGTTAATTTGCAAGCGTTTAGGACAAACAAATAAGCTGATTAAACAATCTAATTGAACAATTATCATGGTGATTGCCCGTAGGGGCAGTGCCCAGAGGGCAATCGCACTTAAATGTCCTCGTCAAAATGGTAATTTTTCGATTATCAACCTACCCAAATTCCTTACTTATGATATTGACAAAAGCTCCTCCCATATGTAAATAAACAGCCATGCGAAGCGGGGGAACTCAGGAGGGTTTTAAGGATTCATGCAAGAAATGTCATCAAAAGTTAAAAAAATTATAAATGACTTCTACCGAAGGTTTCAGCTAATACTTATCTTGCGGCAGTAAGAAATTTTGGTTGAAAATACTGCCTATACAGCTGACAACTAGGTAAAGATTTATTGTTATCTAACTTAATCAACCCCATGCTGCTTAACTTGTAAGCAACGATGGGTTCTAATTGTACGGCTTCAGACGCACTCATCACCGTATAAAGAGCAGATGCTAATTCTGGCTGTGCCTGCAAAGTTGCCCAATGGCGCTGCATATGATGGTAATAAATCCCTGTGGGTGTGGAAGCACTTTGCAGCAGTTGCGCTAGAGTGACTTCTGCACGGCTGAGGTGATAAAGTGCCAGGTGTACTAATGCAGGATGTCCTCCAACGACGTCCATCAACAATCTTGCTTCCTCACCGTCTGTCCAAGTCAGTCCAAAGCGCTGGGCTAACTGCTGCACCTGCTCTAAACTAAAACAGGTTAACTGAATCGGTAGTCCGACATTAAACGGGGACTGATGAAGCTGGAGGGGAACATAAACTTCAGTTGAGTGAACCACAATCAGGCGCAGCTTTTGCCAGATGGGCTGTCTTTTGGCGTCTTCATACCAGGAACGCAACAGAGGTAAAAATTCTTTCGCCACTTGCGGATGCTCAAAAATCTGGTTCACTTCGTCTAAAGCCAAAACCAGAGGAGAGTCAATTTGCTCTAGCACATAATTTCGTAAGTAGAGGGAGCAGCTGACTTTGCTGCCAATATCATCATCCCAATAGTCGTCTAATCTTGGCTCAAGCTCAAGCTGGCGCGAGACGTTGGCACACAACCAGCGCAAAAAACGATTCAAATCGCTCACAATGCTTTGGTCAACTTGCTCCTGCAGGTTCAGGCTCACTGTCTGGTAGCCCATATGCTTAGCATATTCCAAAATCCTCAACAGCAGCGAGGTTTTACCCATTTCCTGAGGAGCTTTAATGCGAATCAAAGCTCCTGGGTTTATGATTTCTTCATAAACCTGTGCTTCAATTGAAGAGTGTTCAATGTAATAAGGAGAGTCAAGCGGAACTAAACCACTGGGGAAGCGAGGCGACATTTCCTGCTTGATATTGGGGAAAAAGTCCGTAGGAGGATTTTGTCCTGGTGGTGTTGTTTTTGAAAAAGTTTGTTCAGTGACATACGACTCGAGCAACACCCGACAGTTCTTTTTAGTCACACGCTTGCCGATAAGATAAGACAATTTTTGGCGCAACTCTGGGGCGACTACGTTAGTAAAGTAGGCAGCACTGTAGCCCCCCTGCTGAGCAATTTGGTTGTAAGTTTGACTTTGCCAAATGCCCTGTAAAACCAGAATTTCTGTGTGATTGAGGGGACGATTCTGGAATTCTAGGAGCTTGCCATTTAGTGTCTCTATGAGTGAATCGAGTGTCGTTGTTTTAGAGAGAATCGGAGTTGCTAGTTGGAATCTGATGTTTGTTTTCACCCCTGTAGCATTTATCATCGAAGCCAGCATTGAGGAATCTGTTTTCTGTTTCCATTTATTCCGTGCATTGTGTGACCAAATCATAGGGGGTTCAGCAGGATTCTGGAAAATGACTGGTAGCCACGTGGCACAGGGATATTCCCCCTCTAATCCTTGCAGTCTTTCGCGTGCAGAACGCACCGCAGCGTATAAAGACTTTCCAGACGAAAATTCAGCCAAAAAATACTTTAAAAATTCTTGAGCAACCACATCCGGTACAGGCTCACGCATGACAATGACTTGTGGAATGTGCAAATCCTGAAGCTGTTGCGCCAAACCTAAACCATCACAAGAGTTGAAAATTGCTAGCTTCAAACCACGACTAATAGCTTGTTTGAGAGCATATTTTAATTGCTCCAAGGTTATCGTGTCTATTTGATTGATTTGCAACAAACCTTTTTCTTTACTGCAACTGTGACCTGCGAAAAAGAGAATATCCCAACCTTGTTGCCAAAGCTGCTCGTTTAAATAACTCAGATTCGGCTCTACTAAAAATTCAATTTCTGCTCGAGTTGATAATTTTTCTAAAAAATTTCTATCCTGACTGATATCAATTCCTTGACTATTGCCAAAAATTGCTAAAATTCTAACTTTATCTTTGCGATTATTTACAAGCAATTTATTTGGGTTTTGATACTCTGCAGCACTCAAGGCAACTTCCGCATATGGATAATCCTCAAAGAACTTCCACAGATGCCAGGGAAGTCGTCGCAGTAAATTATCGTTGGTTTCAATAATGAAGCGAATTTCTTCAGATGGTTTTAATTGTGTGCGTAATTGTTGGTCAATTTTACGAAATTTTGTTGAGTTAAGCCATGCATTCATTCTTTTTGACAATATCTGACATAAGTTATTAATGTCAGATTCTGAAATATTAGTTACAGAACCTTCTTCAATTTCAAAATTATCGTCTATCTCGATATCAAGACGCCAACTCAAACGTTGATAGAAAGCATAGTAAACCGACTGCCAATTTTGGTAGAGTTCAGGAATTTTTGGTGCGGCTGGTAAACTGGCAGTTAATTTGGTCAGGTAGGGGTTGTCTGCTTCTCCAACCTGTGCCGTAACACTGGCAAAGCCATCGTGTAGGTTTCCCTGACCTAAGTTTAAAACAACTAACCTACTCATAGGAGTTTGATCAAATAAAGGTCAAATCTAGAGGCGACGGATACTTGGCAAGGATGGAGGTAATCTAAACATACAACTCTCCTACCGTAAGAGCTGTTTCTCTTAGCGTAGAATTAAGTATGGAAGATGAAGTAAATATTTTTTCATTCTTTATACTTTACTCTTCATCCTTTTTTTTGGTCATAACGTTAAATTTAGTGGATATTTTTCACTGACTAGTTAAGCTTCTTGGTTTTTATGACAAAAATATAACATTTTTTTTAAAGCTTCATTTGACAATTCCTAATTCCCTAATCTTTTTAGGAAAATTTAGCGTGAGATAGGTTGAGAATGTTTTTTCATATGTTATACTAGAGAATTGTGCGAAAGTTTCATCAAGACGAAAATATTTATCTCATATATTATAATAATAAGAAATTTTTATAATATTTGAAATTGGTATAAAAAAGCTATACCTGAACTAAAATTTAGTCCTTGAGAAAGTCAAGCTATTATTTATTTCGCTTCTAGCGTAGTACCCCTGCGACGCTGGGCTCCTTTGCAATCTACCCATTAAATGACTACAAAATCATCCGCCCCAAATACTTGTAACAGTTTGCACTTTTCTTCCTTGCAAGAAAAACTGATATCAAGTCGGGCTCAGTACTGTTTGAAATTGTTAAATACCTAGATATAGCAGTTAACATAAATCTAGAACTTACGCATTGTCAAAAAATTGATTATGTGAATTGAGCCCAATCTTGAGTTTTAACTATTGTTTAACTATTGTTTAGATGCATGACTTCGTCTCAATTAGAACCTTTCTCTTGAGAATATGTATAAAAAGTCAGGAAGTGGAGAGGGTTTTGTAAATTTTTTGAACAAAAACCCGTTAAGTTTCCAGTTTAGTTAATGCACATAATCCTCTATTTGTACAGTGCCTAAGTCCTAAAATCTACTAAATCTAGGTTGGCTTTACTATTTAACCAACTATCATAACTGCTTCAGTTGGAAATCTTCATCAAAATCTGCAAGCGATGGATAGACAATAGGAGGCGTTGCATTCATCATTAACAACCGCTGCTTGTACTCCTCGAGATAGGCTTGGCGACGTTCATCTCCAATGCGACTCGCATTCCAAACGATGAAAGGTGGCAAAACATCGAAACCCACAAAGCGAAAAATGCCGTGATTAATCGGATAAAGGATGGTATGAATATCACCGTTGATACCTATTTCGGTGTACATAGTTAATGGACCACCTGTGGTGAGAGACAGCATGGCTTTTTTGCCTTGGAATACTCCATTGTCATAAAACCTACCGCCACCATAAATTCGCCCCATTGCAAAGACTCGATCAACCCAACCCTTGAGGATACCAGGAAGTCCAAACCACCAAAGAGGAAACTGAAAAATCAGCACATCGCACCAGTCGAGTTTTTCCATCTCCGCTGTGATGTCCGGGGCAAAGCCATCAACTTCGGTGGCATACATTTCTTCGGCTTGTTGCTTAAAGTAGTTTGGGTCTTTTTGAGAAGTGAAGTTGCGCTGATCCGAGACTGGGTTGAACTGCATAGCATAAAGGTCGGAAATAATGACTTCATGTCCTGTGGCTTTCAGGACTTCCTTGGCATAGCGAGTCAACGTACCATTGAAACTGTTGGGTTCTGGGTGGGCGTGAACAATAAAGAATTTCATAAATTCAACATCCGTTAAATGAATAAAATTAAGTTGTTATGAGACAGGCAGATGAGAGTGACATACCTTCGCTAGGAAGTTAAGCATGACTTGAGCCACAGCATTTGGCGACTCAATCAAGAAACCATGACCACCACGCTCAAGCACAACTAGTTCGACGTTAGGAATTCCTTGGGCAAGTTGCTCATGAAACTTTACCGGGGTGAGAATGTCCTGCTTACCAGCTAGAACCAACGTGGGGCAATGAATGTTTTTCAAAAGGTTTCGTGTGTCGCTCTTCAGGATAGCCCGGCTCTGATGATACAATCCATGAGCCGTGCGCGGGAAGGGGTAATTGACTGCTATGTTGATAATTTGTTCAATCGCCCCAGGAAGAGAGAAAGAATTATTCGATAAGCTTTTGAGCGCTTCCGAAAGCCGCGATCATTTTTCACGCTTGGTGTCACTCATTTTTCTCGCTTCGGTTTATCCCAATCTAATACGCTGGTTTTGATATACGTACCAGATAGAAAGGAGGGCGATCGCAACACCAGCCACAACAAAACACGGAACGTAGCCCAAACTATCCACAACCCTACCGAAAGCCACTGCCCCAATTCCCTGTCCGATAAACTGGTTGAAGGCGAACAGCGCAATAGCAGTCCCTCGTGCTTCCGGTGCTAATTCAGTCGCTTGTGTCTGGAAAGTGCTATGCATCATACTGTAAGCACTGACAATGATTGCCGCACTACCTACACCGACTTTAAACTCACTGGCAATGATGTGAAGCAGAGGATCAATGACTCGCACATCAGCAATGACCATAAAGGCAGCAGCCCCTAGTAGTCCCAATGAAAAGCGCTGCTTACCTGCTTTTTCTGTTGTAGAGTTACCCACTTAGGTCTCCTATTCTTTGGGTGGCAGACAATATTGCTCAACTTATAACTTATGGCTTGCAGCAAGTTCCCACCAGTTGGAAGCCCATGCGATGAACTCACTTTACCTCACCCCAACCCTCTGGGAACTCGCAGACAGAGGAAGGGAGGCTCTTGAGGTTGTTCGTTTTTTATAAGTGTTCATCCGGACATCATATAAGACTAAAGTTGAGAACTACAAATACACACAGATAAACACAGATGTAATTTTATCTGTGTCCATCTGTGTCCATCTGTGGTTTGTTTTATCCTCTAAAACGAGGAAATTTGGGGAAAATGTGGGGTTGGGTCACAACGATTGAAAAATCTGCCAGCCTCCGGAAAAACCGCCCTTAAAAATTGATTGATTTTGTATAGGATTTAACAGTTTGGACGGTTTTTCCGTCAAGATCGTGAACCCTAAACTAGTTAACTTGTAATGAGGCTGGCAGATTTTTCCGGTTTCAATGAAACGGAACGATGAGTGATGCAGTTGACAATAATCAAAAAATATGCGCTAACGCTGAATCGTTTTCGCCGACTGGTTGAATAACAAATCTCTAGACTTTTCTGGATCAAGCGCCTGATTTTTAAAAGCCTCTGCCTTCTCGTAAGCACGAATGACTGCAGGACGCGCCTGAATTGTCTCAAACCAGCGCTTGAGGTTAGGGAAGTCCTCTAATTTTTGACTTTGGCTCTCATATGGCACGATCCAAGGATAGGCAGCAATATCGGCGATGGAATAATCACCAGCCACAAACTCCCTATCTGCCAACCGCTTATCCAAGACAGCGTATAAACGTGCTGTCTCATTCACATAGCGATTAATAGCATAGTCAATCTTTTCGGGAGCATACCTGTTAAAGTGGTGGTTCTGTCCCGCCATTGGTCCTAAGCCCCCCATCTGCCAGAATAACCATTGGAGGACTTCAACGCGTTGGTGCAAATCAGTTGGAATCAACTTGCCAGTTTTTTCTGCCAAATACAACAAAATTGCACCGGATTCAAACACTGAAATTGGCTCGCCACCTCCTGCTGGCTCATGGTCAACAATCGCGGGGATACGATTGTTAGGAGAAATCTTGAGAAATTCCGGTTGAAACTGATCTCCAGCGCCAATGTTGATAGGAACGATGGTATAAGGTAGTCCGACTTCTTCTAGAAAAATGGTGATTTTATGACCGTTTGGTGTTGTCCAATAGTAAAGTTCAATCATGGTTGTTTCTCCTAAATTATGCGATAGTTTTGTTTATGTGAACGTTGCGTTACAGATGCACGAACTCACTCTGCACCCTTGCTACTCGTATGAGCCACCATCAACCAGTCCAGGCTCTAGCTTAAAGGTATCAACATCTTCTAAGCAGGCGACATTAATTCCATAAAAATCGGGAGCAACGCGGGGTTTGTGAAAGGGATAGATGCCGCAAAGTTTGCAAGAATAGTGTTTTGCTGTGTTTGTATGAAATTGGTAGAGGGTAAGATACTCTTCGCCAGCAATGAGATTGAATTTGTGACCAGCCAGCCATAATAGACCTCTTGCAAAAATGCTTGAATTGTCGTGTTGAGCGGAGCGAAACATCTGGTGGAGATTCCTCGCTACACTGCGTTTCGCTCAGAATGACATTCACGTTTTTTGACTTTTGCAAGAAGTCTAATGAAGCGAACGACGCGCTAGATATGAGGCTATAGACATGGTTTTTTCTATGGTAGATGATGATTTTGGTGCGATTGACTTTGGAGTCAAGTCAATCGCAGATGATGATTGGCAGATGAACGGTACTTCGCTACTGGCTATGTACCGTTTTCTGATCATGAATCTCTTTTATCTGGATAGATTATCTAGTTCAACCTTCATAAGGGTTTCCTACTTTATCTACAAAGACGTTGTAGGCAAATGGCAAACGTCCGGGATCGCGACGTGATTCTGCTGCATATCCAACAGGTACAAGAAGAGCGATCGCAATATCTGGATTGTCTGCAGCACCAATCACCTCTTTGACTTTCTCTTCAATCCAACCGTTCATAAAGCAGGTGGACAAGCCTAGACTTTCTGCTGCTAGCACCAAATGAGTCGCAGCAATGACAGCATCTTTAATTGCATATTCCCGCCGCTTGTCTCCAAGTCCTGCTTGATGCTGCGGGATAGCAGTTTTAAAGTAGTTTACCGTGGCTTCAGTCCATGCCCCAGTTTGGAGTCCCTGGTCGTAAATTGGTGTTAAGTCTTGTTCGCCAGCAGTAGCGTCAGCAGCAAAGACAAAGGTTACAGGCGCTTCGACAATTTGCTTTTGATTCCAAGCTGCTGCAGAAAGAGCTGCCTTTTGCTCGTCATCTTGTACAAGAATTATCCGCCAATCTTGAATGTTATAGCTACTGGGCGCTGCTACAGTTAGCTCAACAAGTTGCTTCAGTAGTTCTGGGGATATAGGTTCTGGTTTGAAACTTTTGATAGAACGACGCTGAATAATAGCGCTAGGTACATCCAGAGGTTTGGTTTGAAGGCTGAGTTCTTGAACCATTGGACCTGTCCGTTAATTTTTAAGAAGATTATAAGGTTGCATGACACAAATTCGTAATTTGTAATTATGAATTACGAATTAGTGTGCCCCTACGAGAGAAGGGTGTTGCTCTTCCACTGTAGGATAGTCGGTATACCCTTTTTCCCCACCGCCATAAAAGGTTGTCGTATCTGCCTCATTCAGAGGTGCATTGAGAGCTATACGTCGGGGTAAATCGGGATTTGATATAAACAGTGTGCCAAAGGCAACTAACTCTGCTTCTCCGTTTGCTAAAACTGCGTCCCCTTTTTCAGGGGTGTATCCACCATTGACTATCAGTGTACCGTGATAGCGATCGCGTATGTGACTGGTTGGCACCACTGTCCCGCCATGCCTAATGTCTGCTTCTATCGCCTCAAAGATGTGCAGATATGCTAAATCAAACTGGTTCAACGCCTGGGCTGCGTAACCAAATGTTGCTAGCGGATTCGAGTCTTGCATATCGTTAAATGTTCCACTGGGAGATAAGCGTACCCCTACGCGTTTTGCACCCCAGACACCAACAACCGCCTCGGTCACTTCCAAAAGCAGTCGGGCACGATTTTCCACGGAACCGCCATAGTTATCTGTGCGCTGATTCGTACCATCTCGGAGGAATTGGTCAAGTAAATAACCATTAGCTCCGTGAATCTCCACCCCATCAAAGCCTGCAGCCAGAGCATTTTCTGCCCCTTGGCGATATTGTTCGATAATTTCGGGAATCTCGGAAGTTTCCAAAGCACGAGGAGTCACATATGGTTTCATGCCTTCATAGGTAACTACCTGACCCTTGGGTGCGATCGCAGAAGGTGCTAGCGGTAATTCACCATTCGGTTGGAAATCTGGGTGTGAGATGCGTCCTACGTGCCATAGTTGCAGGAAAATTCTCCCTCCGTGCTGATGCACTGCATCTGTGACTAACTTCCAACCCTCTACTTGTTCTTGTGAGTGAATTCCTGGTGTATAAGGATACCCTTGACCTTGTGGAGAAACCTGAGTGGCTTCAGCAATAATCAGCCCTGCAGAGGCGCGTTGGACGTAGTACGTCGCATTAAGTTGATGTGGTACATTACCCTCACCCGCGCGATTACGGGTTAAGGGAGCCATCACTATGCGGTTGGGCAGTTCTAAATGGCCTAACTTGTAGGGAGAGAGTAAGTTAATGTTAGTGTTCATGAGTTGAATCTCTAAATTGTGTATTTTGTTTTGCCAAAAATTTAAATTCCTGGTTGAGAACCAAACTCAGTTCAATCAGTCATAAGTTATCAGTAAGCAGGCAGATGAAACTGATGACTGCTAACTGATAACTGATAACTAATAACTGTTAAACAACTGACTGCACAACACCGCCATCCGCCCGCAAAGCTGCAGCATTAGTGGCTGAAGCTATGGGACTGGATAGATAAACAACCATCGCTGCCACCTCATCGATTGTTGCAAAGCGTTTGAGCAGGGAAGTTGGACGAATATTCTTGAAAAAGTCAGTTTCGACTTCACTGAGACTGATCTCACGCTCTTTTGCCATTTTTGCTACAAAGCTTTCCACGCTCTCTGACCGAGTGGGTCCTGCAAGAACAGAGTTTACTGTGACTTGAGTCCCAACGGTCAACTCTGCTAAACCCCTGGCAACTGCAAGCTGAGCCGTTTTGGTCATGCCATAGTGAATCATATCCGCAGGAATTTGAATGCCGGACTCACTGGAGATAAAAATAATACGTCCCCAGTCTTGCTCTAACATCTTTGGCAGGTATTGGCGACTCAGGCGCACTCCACTGAGAACGTTAGCTTCAAAGATGTCCAACCAGTCCTCATCGGTGATGTCGGAAAATGCTTTTGGCTCGAAAACACCAAGATTGTTGATGAGAATATCAATACTAGGAACTTGTTGAAAGAGTTGCTCTGCTCCTTGTTTTTTTGCCAGATCGGCAACTACACCGGAAACTTTTGCTTCTGGGTAGCTTTGCTGAATTTTGTCTATTGCCCCTTCCACTCGTTCAACAGAACGTCCAGTAAGAATAACTGACGCCCCCTCTTGTGCAAGTCCTCGGGCAATTGCAAAACCAATACCTGCAGTTGAACCACTTACCAGCGCAGATTTACCATGCAATTTCAAGTCCATTGCGTTGACTCCGGCAAATGATAGGATTTACGCATGATGCTTATCTGTTAAGACTTGGTGTGAGGTGTGAGGTATGGGCTGAGTATTTTTCCCCCTATTCCCTACACCCGTCCAAATCTTAATTCGTAATTGAGTGATTTATTACAATAGCAATTATCAATTACGAATTATAACTACAGATACTGCGCTAAGGTCTTGCTTAAGGTAGTTTTTGGCACTGCACCCACCACCGTATCGACTTGCCGACCCCCCTTGAAGACTAAGAGCGTAGGAATGCTGCGAATCCCGTAATGGCTGGCAACAGTAGGATTTTCATCTGTGTTTAACTTGACTACTTTTACCTGTCCTGTGTATTCGATAGCAATCTCATCTACCACGGGAGCAACCATACGACAAGGTCCACACCAAGGTGCCCAAAAGTCTACCAACACTGGAACTTCACTTTCAAGGACTTCTTGCTTGAACGTAGATTCTGTTACATTTGCTACGGATGACATACTTGCCCTCCTATTAGTTCGTTTATTCGATATTATCGAATAATTAAAATATAGTCTACTGAATGAGATAATGCAAGTATGAGACTGCTATATCATCCAGACCGAAAACATATTTCTTTAGCAGCAGTGCTGTATGCCTTAGGTGATCCAGTGCGGCTGGAAATTGTGCGGCGGTTGGCAACTCAGGGAGAGCATTGCTGTGCTGACTTCGATTTTGCCATTGCCAAGTCCACCATGTCCAATCACTTCAAGATTTTGCGGGAGTCAGGCGTCGTCTTGACTCGCAAAGAAGGAACACAGCACATTAATATGTTGCGCACAGAGGATTTGGAAGCGCTTTTTCCGGGGTTGCTGGACGCTGTGTTGCGGTCAGCTAAACCTTTGTGTGTTGGCTCCTCAAGCTATCAAAAAGCGGGTTCACAGCAAGTTTTATGACTCAAGAGGTGTTTGTTAGCACTTTTATTTACCCACAAAACCCGGAAAACCCCACCCCTAACCCCTCCCCCTCCGGGTATGCCTTCGGCACGCTACGCGTTCGCCCTTGGCGTGCGGAAAGCGCTTACGCCAGTCGCCTACGGCGGGAAACCCCTTCGGGTTCGCCAGTTGCCTGCGGAGGGAAACCCTCCTTCAGCACTGGTCTCACCGCCTGCAGCGCTGGACTCACCGCAAGCGAGGAGGGGAACTTTGGCGTAGCCAGTCATTGGGGTGGGGTGGGGTGCTGTGATTAAAGGTAATTTGCAGCTTCTAACCCCTTCGGCGATCGCTCTCCTTTCCGCTCCAAATCATTTGTTTTGACAAGCAGGAGTAGAACCCAAGTTTGCATTAGAAGTATGGGAGATGAGGGTAACATTTCCCTTGCCGTCGAACACCCACCCCGTCGCAGGTACTATCTTCACCGCATCATATGCAGTCGCTGGTTTGGTAGATGGTTTTTCTGAGCGCTGTTGGGGTGCGATATTTGGTATGCGATTATCTGACCATATAACATCAGTACTGAGGGGTTCGTAGGGGCTGGGAGGTAAACCGCCACGTCCGGTGATAGTAAAATTACTTTTTTGTGTGTCAGAATCTGTGCTGGCAATAGCATCACAACCAGTGCCTGCTATTAGGTTTAATGTATCTGTTAACACTATGGGTAGTTCGAGTAATCCTTTGCTTGGGTCAACATCCGGTGTATTGATAGTGACCTGACCGCTTAAAGTTGGGTCGGTTAGGGAAATTGCTGTGATGTCGTTGGTTGGTAACTGTCCCGTGTTGAGTAGATTTGGGTTATCAGTTCCCAACTGGCGCACCAAGTCTTCTCGACTACGCTCAGTGAAGTTAAAAATGCCTAATGAGTTGATGTCGATTCTACCACCAGTGCCATTGAAAGCATTGGCGGTAATGTCGCTGTTTTCATTAGGGACGGCAAGAATAAAGCCCGACGGAGCATTGATGGTGATGTTGCCGCCGTCTCCACTTTGCTGTGCTGTGTCTGCGTTGGTCGAGATGAAACTCCCACGACGCAACAAAAGTAAGTTTCCTATCTCTAATCCAATATTTCCACCCTGACCCGTTGTGGTGTTTGCATTAATCCCACTTCCAGTATCAAGCTGAATGTTATCTGCCACAATATTGATGTTTCCAGCGTTCCCCTTGCCAGATACAACAGTATTTACAGATGAACGGTTCTGCAAGTCTATACGGTTTGCTTGAATGTTAATTTCTCCAGCGTTCCCTGTGGCATTTTGCCCCGTAATACTGTTGAACTGAGAACCGTCCATCTGCAAAGCATTTGCACTGATGTTGATTTTCCCACCGTTACCCACGCCATAAATGTCGGTAACTATACCTGTACCTTTGCTTATAAAAGAACCTGCAACCTGAATGTTGATGTCTCCGGCTTTACCTGTATCTATCCCACGGCTAAACATTCCTGAATCTTGAAACTGCAAAGAATTTGCACTGATGCTGATGTTTCCAGCATTACCATTAACAGTATCGCTCTCTATACCTGCATCTTTTATGACAAAAGAATCGCCGACCCTAATGTTGATGTCTCCAGCGTTCCCTCTATATTCCTCCGCATAACTTTTGATTCCTCCTTCAAGCAAAAAAGAATTTGCGCTGATGTTAATGTTTCCAGCGTCACCATTGCCAGAACTAACAGTATTTATATCTGCGCTTCGGACTTCCAAAGAGTCGGCAACCTGAATGTTGATTTCTCCAACCTTACCTGGCTTTGCTGTACGGCTATTAATTCCTGAGAAGTCAAACAACTGCAAATTCTTTGCACTAATGTTGACTTTCCCAACGTTATCGGTCACGGTCTCGCTAGTTATACCTGAAAAGCTGCTTACCACCATAGAGTCGGCGACCTGAATGTTAATGTCTCCAGCTTTTGCTGTGCTATTTCGCTCCGTACTGCTAATGAACCCCGAACTTTTTTGTACAGAAAAAGAATTTGCGCTGATGTTAATGTTTCCAGCGTCACCCGTGCCCCATGCTTTAGTGTCCAGGCCACTGTTATTTTCAAACGTAATGTTGTTGTTGGCAACCAGGTTAACTTGTCCGCCCTTACCGGTGCCCCATGCCGCAGTTTCCATGCCACTATTCTCAAACGTGATGTTGTTGTTAGCAACCAGGTTAATGTTTCCAGCGTCACCCGTGCTGGATGCTTGAGTGCTCACGGCATTATCTTTCTCAAACGTGATGTTGATGTTGTTGGCAACCAGGTTAATTTGTCCGCCATTTCCTGAGCTGTAAGTGTTCGCTCTGATGTTGGACTCATTGATACCTATGTTCTCGCCGACAAAGCTGATTTCTCCCCCATTTCTATCGCCAAGGGTATCAGCTTGTACAATCGACTGCTCAGTCAGATTAATGTTTTTACCAGCAACTGCAATGACACCACCACCTGCTCCTGTGGTACTCACGAATGTTTTCTGTGAAAACTGGATATCACCAAAACTGGGAGCGTCATAACCCAACTTCCAACCTTGTTGTATTGGCGCGAGGCTCACAACTCCATTACTGCCAACACTGCCGATTTCAATACGTCCTGCTGGTGACTTGAGAATGCCACCCTCAACTGACACATTACCTCCCACGAGTGCTAGGGTTTGCCCCTCTTTGACTTGCAATCCCGTCAAGCTAGTGTCAACTGGGGGACGGGCTTGTCTGATCTCAACATCCTCTTTCTTGGCAATATCCTCATAATTAATGTCGTGTCCAGGTCCTTGTACCTCAATTGGTCCTGGATTGCTGCCCATGTTTAACCCTAAAGGTGCGGTTATTGTCAACAGGGGTAAGTCTTGTGATGGAGTGGCACTGAATTTAGTTCCATCGGCAAAATTTATACTGTTAGCTGTACTTGCAATAAACGAACCCCCAATATCCAATCTGGCATTCGGTCCAAATACAATTCCATTGGGATTTATCAAAAACAGGTTAGCTGTACCTAAGGTGCGAATCAACCCATCAATATTAGATATCGACCCACCCGTCACTCGACTGATAATGTTTTGAATGTCAACAGTATTGTTAAATAAAGCTCCGCCACCAGTGGGAACAGAAAACTGTTGGAAGCTGTGGAATAAATTAGTGCCTGCTTGTGTTCCCCCAGTGATATTGAACGTATTGCCATTTATGTTGATGATGGAATTATTTGGTAGAGTGGCGTCTGGGGTAATTTGAGCCAAAGCACAATTTGTCCAGAAAGTTGTCGCAATTGCGATGAACCAAGCCCCACAAGTACTCATCCTAAACATTGCACCCTCCAGCACTTTGATTGCAGTAACTTCAGTTAAGCATGATTATCTACAACGGTAGAAATCAGCTTATAAGCTGTATACGCGCCTATGCGCACTCATATGCACGCTCACGCCTGCGCAAGTGCGCTTACATAATCCAGAAAAATTTTTCAATATAAGGTGAAAGTTGGGCGATTTTTGAGGTTGGCACAGCGATGGCGTGAAGTGCAGTGTCAGGTGAGCGATCGCCTATACAGGTGCGCCTACATGAGCTAGAAAAATTTTTCAATATAAGGTGAAAGTTGGGCGATTTTTGACCTTGGCAGAGCGATCGCCCCAAGTGCAGTGCCCCAAAGAAAGGGACGAGAGTGCAGTGTCAGGAGGGCGATCGCCTATACAGGTGCGCTTACATGAGCTAGAAAAATTTTTTAATAAATATAAGGTGAAAGTGGCGATTTTTGACCTTGGCAGAGCGATCGCCCCAAGTGCAGTGTCAGGTGAGCGATCGCCCCAAGTGCAGTGCCCCAAAGAAAGGGACGAGAGTGCAGTGTCAGGAGGGCGATCGCCTATACAGGTGCGCTTACATGAGCTAGAAAAATTTTTTAATAAATATAAGGTGAAAGTGGCGATTTTTGACCTTGGCAGAGCGATCGCGCCAAGTGCAGTGCCCCAAAGGGACGAGAGTGCAGTGTAAGGAGGGCGATCGCCCGAAGTGCAGTGTCAGGTGAGCGATCGCCTACACAGATGCGCGTACATGATTTAGAAAAATTTTTCAATATAAGGTGAAAGGTGAAAGTTGGGCGATTTTTGAGGTTGAGAGAGCGATCGCCCCAAGTGCAGTGTCAGGAGGGCGATCGCCCTTCTTTTCCCTGTCAAAATCATTTGTTTTGACAAGCAGGAGTAGAACCCAAGTTTGCATTAGAAGCATGGGAGATCAGGGTAACATTTCCCTTACCGTCAAACACCCACCCCGTTGCAGGTACAATCTTCACTGCATGATCTTTAGATGGTGGTTTGGTAGATGGTTTTTCTGAGCGCTGTTGGGATGCGATATTTGGTATGCGATTGTCTGACCACAGGACATCAGAACTGAGGGGTTCGTAGGGGCTGGGAGGCAAACCACCGCGTCCGGTGATAGTAAATTGGCTTTTATCTGTGTCAGAATCTGTGCTGGCAATAGCACCACAGCTAGTGCCTGCTATGAGAGCTGATGTATCTGTTAACACTATGGGTAGTTCGAGTAATCCTTTGCTGGGGTCAACATCCGGTGTATTGATAGTGACCTGACCGCTTAAAGTTGGGTCAGTTAAGGAAAATGCTGCGATGTCGTTAATTGGTGACTCTCGCGTGTCGAGTTCAGTTGGGTTATCAGTTCCCAACTCCTGCACCAAGTCTTCTCGACTACGTTGAGTGAAGTTAAAAATGCCTAACGAGTTAATATTGATTCTGCCACCTTGACCTGTGTAAGCATTAGCAGTAATGTCGCTATTTTCACCCCTGACGGCGACGATGAAACCCGACGGAGCATTGATGGTGATGTTGCCGCCGTCTCCACTTTGCTGTGCTGTGCCTGCGTTGGTCGAGATGAAACTCCCACGACGCAACAAAAGTAAGTTTCCTATCTCTAACCCAATATTTCCACCCTGACCCGTTGCGCTGTTTGCATTAATCTCACTTTGAGTATCAAGCTGAATGGTATTTGCCACAATATTGATGTTTCCAGCGTTCCCTGTGGCATTTGCCCCCGTAGCACTCCTGATCTGAGAACTGTCGCTCTGCAAACGGCTAAACACTCCTGCATCTTCAAACTGCAAAGAATTTGCCCTGATGTTGATGTTTCCAGCGTTACTATTCAAACCATCAGCTACTATGCCTGAATCTTTTATGATAAAAGAATCGGTGACCCGAATGTTGATGTCTCCGGCGTTCCCTTGGTTATATTCCTCAGTATAAGTATCGATTCCTGACCCTTCAAGGAAAAAAGAATTTGCGCTGATGTTAATGTTTCCACCGTTACCTTCGTCGTAAGTATTAGTACCTATACCTGTGCCTCGTACTTCCAAAGAGCCGACAACTTGAATGTTGATTTCTCCAACCTTACCTGGCTTTTTTGTACGGCTAAATATTGCTGAGTTATCAGTTTGTAAAGAATTTGCGCTGATGTTAACTTTTCCAGCGTTATCCGTGACGGTATCGCTGAGTATAGCGCTATCCTTTAACACCATAGGACCCGCGACTTGAACGTTGATATCTCCAGCTTTTCCTGTGCTATTTCGCTCGGTCTTGGTAACCAGACCCGAAGTTTCTAGCAAAGAAAAAGAATTTGCGCTGATGTTAATGTTTCCAGCATCAGCCGTGTCCCATGCTTCAGTGACCACGAAAGTGAAATTCTTCATCGTGATGTTGTTGTTGGCAACCAGGTTAACTTGTCCGCCCTTACCTGTACCCCATGCGCCACTTCCCATGCCAGTATCGTTAAACGTGATGTTGTCGGCAACCAGGTTGATTTGTCCGCCATCACCTGTGCTGGATGATTGAGTCGTCACGGCATTCTTATTCTCAATCGTGATGTTCCTGGCAAGGAGCTTAACTTGTCCGCCATTGCCCAAACTGTAAGTGTGCGCTCTGATGTTGGAGCGATTGATACCTATGTTCTCGCCGACAACACTAATTTCTCCCCCATTTCTGTCGCCAAGGGTATCAGATTGTACAATTGATTCCCCAGTCAAACTGATGTTCCTACCAGTCATCGCAATCGGACCACCACCTACTCCTGTGGTACTCACGAATGTTTTCTGTGAAAATTGGATATCACCAAAACTGGGAGCGTTATAACCTAGTAACAAACCTTGTTGTATTGGCACGAAGCTCACTGTTCCATTGCTACCAACACTGCCGATTTCAATCCGTCCTGATGGTGACTTGAGAATGGCACCTTCCAAGGACACATTGCCTCCCACGAGTCCTAAGGTTTGCCCCTCTTTAACTTGCAATCCCGTAAAGCTAGTATCAACTGGGGGACGGGCTTGTGCGAACTCAGGCTCAACTGCCTTGATAATATCCTCATAATTAATGTCGTGCCCAGGTCCTTTTACCACAATCGGTCCTGGATTGCTGCCCATGTTTAGCCCCAAAGGTGCGGTTATTGTCAACAGGGGTAAGTCTTGTGATGGAGTGGCACTGAATTTAGTACCATCGGCAAAATTTACACTGTTAGCTGTACTTGCAATAAACGAACCGCCAATATCCAATCTGGCATTCGCTCCAAAAACAATTCCTTGAGGGTTAATTAGAAAAAGGTTAGCCGTACCTAAAGTGCGAATCAACCCATCAATATTAGATATCGACCCACCTGTCACTCGACTAATGATGTTTTGAATATCTACGCTATTGTTAAAGAAAGCTTCGCTACCATTGGGAACAGAAAAATCTTTGAAACTGTGGAACAGATTAGTGCCTGCAGTTGTTCCACCTGTGATGTTAAAGGTCTTGCCATTAATGTTAATGATGGAATTATTCGGTAGAGTGGCGTCTGGGGTAATTTGAGCCATCGCGCAATTGCACCAGAAAGCTGTCGCAATTGGTATGAACCAAGCCCCACAAGTACTCATCCTAAACATTGCACCCTCCAGCACTTTGATTGCAGTAACTTCAGTTAAGCATGATTATCTACAAAGGTAGAAATCAAGTTATAAACTGTATACATATCCATCCGCACGTGTATAGGCGCGATCGCGCCTGCACAGGTACGCGTACATGAGCTAGAAAAATTTTCAATATAAGGTGAAAGTTGGGCGATTTTTGAGCTTGGCAGAGCGATGGCGTGAAGCGCAGTGTCAGGAGGGCGATCGCCCACAGCCTGAGCAAAATAAAAACCCCCTTTCCTGTGTTAAGGGGGCGACGGTGTGGTTTCATCTTTCTGTAAGCTGTTGATTATTAGTTGCAGACAAAGCTAACTTATGCAGTTCCCGCTACGCTCTAAGCTGTTGTGCCTTTAATTTGCACAATTTGGGGGAACCGGATGCCATTGGTGTCAATTTAACACTTAAAGTTTTACCGCACGTTGATTTACCCCACACGCCAGTCGCCTCCGGAGGGAAACCCTTCCGAAGTTTGCAAAGGAGGAAACCCTCCTTGCAACTTCTCTCCTGCAGCGCTGGCTCCCCTTAATCCCCTCCCCGATGCCTTGGGGAGGGGCGGTTTTGGCGCAAGACAAAACCGGGGTGGGGTAAAGCCAACGTCGAATAAAGGTTTAAACGTAATTATTGACACGGATGGCACGATGCCCAGCCCACAAGAATTTCATTTAAATATGGTATGTAAATTACAGGATTTTCAGCTTATTACGCTGTGATATTATCACCGCCCTGTTGATTAATCATTAATCGCACAACAGATAGCCCTAAAATGATTAGGAATAGCACTAACCCAATTGCGCAAGCATAGCTAATTTCTAAATTGGTAAATGCTTGTTCATATAAATAGTAAACAATTGTTTTCGAGCTATTGCGTGGTCCGCCTTGGGTCATAATGTAAACTTCTTCAAACACCTTGGTGGCAGAAATAGCGGAAATTACGCCAACGAGAGCTATATATGGTTTCATCAAAGGTACGGTGATATCCCAATGCTTACGAACACCGTCTGATCCATCAATGGCTGCGGCTTCGTAAATATCAGTGGGGATGGATTGCAACCCAGCTAAATAAATCACCATGTAGTAGCCTAATCCTTTCCATATGGTCACAGCCATGACGCTGTACAATGCAAAGCGGGGACTCGTGAGCCAGGGGATTCCTTCAGGGAAAATACCCTTGAGCAACTGATTGAGTAAGCCATTTTCTGCGTACAGCCATTTCCAGGCAATCCCTGCAACGACCATTGAAATGACTACTGGCGTGTAGTATGCAGCTCGAAACCAGTGCATTAAGCGCAGTTTCTGATTGACTAAAATTGCGAGTGCCAAGGGAGCAATGACTAAGATTGGTACGACACCCACAAGGTACAGCAAAGTGTTAACCAAGGTTTGCCAAAAAACTGAATCCTTCCACAAGCGCTGGAAGTTTGCAAAACCTACCCATTGCGGCATCTGCGTCAAATCATATTCGTAGCGGGTAAAGCTGAGATAAAATGCTTGCAGTGCCGGCCAAAAGACGGTTAATGCCAAGATAACCATTGCCGGCAGCAAAAATAAGTATGGAGTCAGTCGCTGTGAGATCACAACCCAATCTTTGGCTGTCAATCTATTCATAGGATGTTTTTTTTCGTGCTGTTGAGGGATGAATTGTCACCTAGGATAAGTGCAAGATGAAAGAGCAAATTGATATTACACAAGCCATTAAGCCTAATTCATGATTGCTAATTTACATGAGAAAGGATGGGAAGTTATTTACCATCGCGCCCACGCTTTACTTGCTGCTCAAATAGCCGGACATTGGCATCCAGAGAAACGCCCGCTGCGTTGGCTAGAGACAATTGCGGCAATTTCCCATCACGACGATTTAGAAAAGGAATGGGAAGGCAATCACCTCACCGAAGCTGGCGCACCGCTAGATTTTACCCTAGAAAAGAAAACTGATTTAGGCAAATTGCAGCAACACGCGCAAAATGCTCAATATCGGGGACGCTGGGTGGCAATGATGATTTCTATGCACATCAGCTTTCTGAGTGAGGGTAAGCGTGGAGAATCACCCGAATTGGATAGCTTTTTAGACGAACAACTCCAGCATCAAAAGAAATGGCGTCATGAGTTGAACGTTACAAAAGACGAAGCAGCGCAAGCTTATGAGTTTTTTCAATGGTGCGATCGCCTTTCACTCATCCTCTGCAACCACGTGTTACCTGCGGGTGAACGTGCCTTAGAAATTGCGACTCTGCCAGACGGCACTCGTTACGATGTCATAGAGTCTGGTGATGGGGTAACAGTAAAACCCTGGCCCTTTCTAGAAAAAAAGTTTACTGTCAATGTGGAAGCAACCTACCTGGAGCAATTAAAATTTGACAGTAACGAAGAACTCACACAAGCGCTTCAAACAGCACCGATTAAAACCTTAGAGTGGACTTTTGTTCGGTAGCATTAGAAGTCATTTATAAACTAAACATTAAATTTTAGTAACGTACCATTTTTAATGGTGCGTTACTTTGTTTTAACCTACCCTATGCATCAATACGCTTGGTGATAAGACCAGAACCCTTATCACGACGACAATGTAGAGACGCGCCACCTCTCGTCTTTACAGAGAACGCAAATCCCACCAAAAATCCTTACTGAACCGTATTGCCCTATTTCGCCCCCGAAGAATACCTACAAGGAAAAAAGAGTAAAACTAAGGTTAAATTCGGCTTTACTTACTCTTAACCTTGGAGAAAAATAGCTAATCTTGTGTTGGAAGGAAGTCAAAAGATTAGCTTTCTAAATCAAATTTAAGTTCAAGAAATGATAATGTGAAAGAGATTCAGGGCTTACGCAGAAAATGCCCGAAACAACAAATTCACATAGGGATAATTCATGAATTACCCCCACAAAACGTTTATTTTGCGTAAGTCCTAAGATTGTCAAAAGTCACTGAACTAAGTACAGGAGTGCATAAGTCCGTAAAGATTCGAGAGTTGCTTGTAGTAAGAGCAAAGAGCGCTTATTGCCAACTTTTGTTTCCGGCACAGATAACGCTAGGAATTTATAAACGTTTGTACTTAAGGATTTCTCAATGGTTCTTCCTCAGCAGATCATTCAAGAAACCATAGAACGATATCAAACACGTTCCGCATCTCGCGATCGCAACTTTCGTAAACTTTCAGCTGGTTCGGTTCTCAATGTAGACACACCTGAACGTGTGAGCAGACGTTTGGAGAGAATTGCTCGTAATCCAGTAGCGACTTCAATATTGTCAGCTACCAAAATCTCCATAGATAATTTATCTAGCGAGGAGTTTAATCGCATTGTCCAAGAGCGTATCCTTGGTCAAAGAGATTTAATGAGTATTTCTTACTTAGAATACGGGTTGCGGGTATCGCGGTCTATCTGTCGCATTATTTTACGCAGCCGTAGTGGGAAAGTGATAGGATACGGAACTGGCTGCATGGTTTCTCCTCATCTGCTACTGACTAACAATCATGTTCTGTCTTCGGTAGAAGAGGCTACGTCAGCTTTGGCAGAATTTAATTATCAAAGCAGCACAGATGGACAGATGTTGCAGTCCTCTGCTTATGAATTAGATCCCATCACTTTTTTTATTACTAATAAACAGCTTGACTATAGTGTAGTTGCTGTTAAGGAAAAATTAGATGGTGTTCCGTTAAGTGACTTCGGCTGGAATCCTTTGATTGAAGAGCAAGGCAAAGTCATATTAGGGGAATACCTTAATATTATTCAACATCCAGGAGGGGAACCGAAGCAAGTCGCACTTAGGGAAAATCAATTAGTCGATTTGTTAGATGATTTCCTGCATTATCAAACTGACACAGCAGCGGGATCTTCCGGTTCTCCTGTTTTTAATGATCAGTGGGAAGTTGTGGGACTGCATCATTCCGGAGTTCCCAAAATGGATGAGCAAGGTAACTACTTAACGATTGACGGAAGTGTCTGGACTCCAGCAATGGGAGAAGACCGCATTGCTTGGATAGCTAATGAAGGAGTTCGTGTCAGTCGAATCGTTGAAGACATTAAAAACCAGCAAAATCTATCTCAGATTCAACGCAATTTGCGGTCTAGCTTGTTTGATGAAAGTCAACCGCTAAAGCCTATCATACCTACTATTAATGGCAAGCAAACGATGAATAATAACATAAATAACGGTATTGTTACCTGGACGATTCCTCTTCAAGTCAGTGTGAGTTTTGGACAAGCATCAATCGCTTCATCTGCTGAACTTCCTTCGGTAACAGTGAACCAAACTCCAGATTCACAAATTACCAAAACTCAGCCACCTGATGTTGAGCTACCAGATATTAAGGGCTACCCTGAATTGCAGGCAGAATTGAAACAGTTAGAACGGCTGCGCCAAGGAGAGATTTCTTACTATGATGAAGCTGAAGATAAGCGCGATCGCGATCAATACTACAGTGAAATCCTCTCAGAACTCAATTCTTTAAACAAGTCTAAATTGTATAACCGCCTGAGTCAGTTGCTGAAGGCAACCCATAAAAAACAATTATCCTATGACCCAAAACAACATTTATATCCTTGGGTAGATGTGCAACCGGATTTAAAGCTCAGAAGTATTTACTCGCAACTTGAGTTCACACCAGAGCAAATTATCCAAGAGGACTTGCAGATAGAAAAAATGCGGGCATCTCGTTTGCAAGAAATCATGCTGAGAGAGTCACTCACCACAGCAAAACTCATAGAAAATGTAGATGTCCTTGAAGCAAATTTACCTTTCAACTGTGAGCATGTTGTCCCACAATCATGGTTTGACAAAGCTTCGCCTATGAGAGGCGATTTGCACCATTTATTTGCGTGCGAAACACAATGTAATTCCTTCCGGAGCAATAGTCCGTTCACTGATTTTCCTGACTTTGAAGAAGCAATCCGCAACAATTGTGGGAAATCAGAAGGTAAAAAGTTTGAACCAGGTTTTGGTAAAGGGGAAGCAGCGCGGGCAACTCTTTACTTTTTGCTACGTTACCCTGGTTTGATTAATAATTCTAATCAAGAGTATAAACCAGAAAACCTAGAAATATTACTTGATTGGCATAAGAAACATCCAGTGACTGAGCATGAAAAACACAGAAATATGGCGATCGCCAGTTCCCAAAAGCAAGGTAATCGCAATCCACTCATTGATTTTCCAGAGTGGGCAGACTTAATTGATTTCCGCTTGGGTATTGGCTGAAGTATAGTTTTTTAATGAAATTAATTTAGTTTGACCTCTCCCCGCCATAAATGGACGGGGATTCTAAACTGTTGCTACACATGGGGCACCCATCCGCCATGTTCCGCTTTTTAGTTTTGGTTTCCCAGACGCGATATCTGGTAGGCACGGTCAAT
>JAHHIB010000052.1 GCA_019359075.1 Kalymmatonema hyalinum WJT4-NPBG1 | reverse complement strand
GGTGTAGCCTGCGAAGTTTATTTACCGTCCGGCTGATTTTGGTTGATTTTTGGTATATCCTGATAAGTTAATCTTATATTCTGTCCCAGAGATTTAGCTTTTGCATTTTTCTCCAAAAACGGTATCACAGGCTACTATTTTTTAGCGATCGCCAAACTTTTCGGTCTACTGAATTTGGTATCTATTTATAGAAAAAGTCATAATCCTTCAATGCGATTAGCCTAGCTAAATTGAGTCGGTAGTGATAACCAAGCCTCATTTTCCATTTATCCCAATATGTCTGCTGCGTGTAGGTCATAGAAGCCCCTATATGCTTAACAGCTTGTTTAATTGGTTGCCAACCTTCTTGTTTAACAGTCCATCCTACCTCAGCAGCAGCTAATCCCATAGCATTGCCTTCGCCAGAGTGAATGCCTTTCAATTCCAAATACCTACCAATCATCCCCCATTGCTCGAAAAATTTGCTTTCTCTTCCCTCATCTCGAGCAATAACAAATAAAGATTCTCCGATATATTGAGTATTTTCTAAAGGTAAATTTAACTTTGATGCTACCTTCTTGAAAGCTTCTAATCTCTCAGGGCTATATTTGCTGATATGTTCAATTAAATTCTCGCAATGACCTGCCGTAATTCCAGGTTGCCAGTCTACATTATCCGAAACTTTAGATGATATTCTAGTATCTGCATCAATATAAATAGCAGCATGAAAATTTGATAAAGCTTTGGCTAGAACAAAACGTTTATCATGATAACAAAGAAGAATGCCTTGTTGTTGATGTTTATACGCTAAAGTATTACCGTAACTTTTAAAATCTTCTGGTTCATCTGTGTAAATTACGATGGAAGTGCCTGGCGAATTTTCTTCTAAATCCTTAGCTAACTGTTGAGCAAGCAGGCGATACTTTTTGCCCAAGGCTAATGTGCAGAAGCAAAAAGATTTTTGCTTTTGACTCATAAGATTCTGCCTCTATTATCCTTGATAGCATCTGGTAGATATAGATTATAGCCAATAACAAGGGGTAAAAAAACTACCTTAAGGTAGATATTGGCTGAGCATTGGTAGTTTTAGCAGTTATCTTAAGCATATATTATGTTTGAGAAATCAGTTTAGTGACATCAGCTAAGTATAAAGCCTCAACACTTGTATAGGTGATTACATAATAACTTAACATTAAACTCTTCTTTTGATAGAAAGCCAAGGACATCTACAAAAAGGTACTTTTTTAAGAAAAACAACATTGATATCAAAGGAATCAGAATTGCATGAGCCAAAAAGATAATAAAGTACTTAAGCAATCTGGGGTAATTCCATATCGAGTCACAAACGGAAAAATTGAAGTTTTGCTGATTACAAGCCGTAACCGTCAAGACTGGGTCGTCCCGAAAGGGGGTATCTCCAATGGAATGAGTCCACCCGAATCAGCAGCAAAAGAGGCGTGGGAAGAAGCCGGAGTTGTCGGTCAGGTGGAGACTGAGGAAATTGGCATCTATAACTATCGTAAACGGGGCAACATTTACCAAGTTAGAATGTTTTTGTTGCCTGTCGAAAATGTTTTGGAAGATTATCCAGAAGCAAATCAAAGAAAGCGGCAATGGTTAGATGTCACTCAAGCAATCAGCTGCGTTAGGAAAACCTCACTTAAAAGAATGCTTAAGACTTTAAAAACCAAGTCATGTAGGGATAATTCTAGCAATATATAATAAACTTTTTGCAAAAGTCCGTATTTAGAATTTAGAACCCCAGATGCACACAGATGAATAACTAGTGTTAATCTGTGGTTTCATTTTCATATAATTGACTTTTGCACTCTTGTCGTAATCTCGGAATAAAGCATAATTATTTAACTTTTTCAGTCAGTTTGATAAGGTGGGCAGTACCTATCCTATAGCCTTAGTAGGGTGCGTTATGGACCTTAGTCCTAACGCACCGAAAATCTGGGATGGTGCATTGCGCTACGCGACAAGACACTACAAAACTTGATGGTTTTGCTCTTATCACCAAGCGTATTGAGCTATAACTTAGCTTTGATTTGCCTTAATTGATTCTTCAGATTATCGAATGTTTGCTGCCACTGACTTTTCTTTGGTTTTGGTGGGAAAACTGCAGGTGGGAGTGCAGGATTAAGATTGCGGTAATATTCCCAAATCTCCCAGTAGGGACAACCAGGTTCAATCCGAATACCAGCCCAGTGAAGGTATTGCAGGGGTTGATTAACTGAAGGGTCAATCAGTATATTTCCCTGAGTCTGAAAATGAGGACTTCCTCCCCAATTTCCTGGTGCTTTACCCTCTCTGCGGACAATGTTGAAGCGCTGCCCAATCCGCTTGAGGAGCATATAATTAATAATCGGTTGGTCGGAAGTTTTTTGGGAAAAATCAAAGTATTCTGGATGGGCGGCACACTCGGCAAAGGTTTCATACAAATCCTGTTCTGAGATGATGTTTTTCTTTGAAGCCCAAAAACCACCGTTGAAAATATCTTTAACTTCAGTTTCAGTAAATACTTTTTCTTCTAAAACTTGCTGTGTGAAGACATTATTAATGCCTCCTGCATGTTGATAATCACAACAAATAAAATCATATTCAGCCAGATAGTTAAGATTGTCAATTATTTTTTCAAAGACAACTATATCTGTATCTATGTACAAAAACTCATCAAATGGTCCAAACCAACAAGCTTGCTTACGAAATTGATTGGGACGGGCAAAAAACTTACTTCCAAAAACATCATGTAATTTTTTTGATAATCTATCGATGAAATCTAAATCTTCGTATATTGTTACTCCATAATGCTGGTTAAGTGTATCTGCAATGCCGTGATAATTGTCATCGTAAGGAATCATGACAATTGGTGTTTCTTTATCATGCAACCGGATACTATTGAGTAGTGCGATCGCATGGTCAGTCACCTTATCGTTAGCAATAATATAAATTCCCCTAGTCATTGAATAATCCTCAACCTGCTAATCCTATCTTTCTTAAAATTCGCGTAGCTAAACTTGGAGGTGCATTGTAAGCTTTCGGCTTACTCTTGAACTTTGGTCGCTTGTCTGGTTCGTGCAGATAGCGATAGTGCAAGAAAATTTCCCGGTAAGGAAAATCAATATTTTCCCCAGCACAAACCCGGCTAAATAACTTAGACGACAAACCGATATAGTGAATATAAGTTAACCGATTACCTTTGTCATACAAGATATTGTCTTTTCCTTGAAAATGAGAAGAAGTAACGCAACAGCCAGTTTTTTCACTTTCAGGAAGAGAGTGAGCAAAATTATAGCTAGAGATGCCTGACCGCATGACCATGTAGTTAAGAATTGTTTGGTCAGGAGCCATATCATAAAGAATTTCTGCTTCTCCTTGCCGCAGTTGTTCCAGCAGCCATGAACGCTTGTGAGTATCAAATATATCTTTTTTGGAGGCATAAAAGCCCGAACAAAATATTTCTGTTTGCAGTCTTTCTGGTGTAAATAATTCTTTTAATTTAGTCGATGAGGTATTATAGACATGAGATAAATCTTTGAACTGGAAGTCATACACCACCCAGTCATATTGATTGAGTTGAGCAAAAACTTGCTCTAAGGAACTCATTAATAAAGTATCAGCATCCATGTATACAAAGCGGTCAAAAGGAGCATCAAAGGCACAGTAACGCCTATGGGTGCCGACTCGATAATATTTGTCACTACCAATTTGCCGCCAATGCTCTTGCGCGGTAGGATGAGTATTCCAAATATTGCGGACAAACTCATCCCATTGCTGAATTGAATCTTGATGATTGTAAAGTTGTACATTAGGGCGGCGAGCAATTTCCGCAGCAATTTGGGCTGTGTTGTCGTCGTAGGGATAGACGCAAACGGGCATTTTTTGCCCATAAATTGCCTCGATGCTATTGAGTAGGGCAACGAGTTGGTCGTAAACTCGGTCATTAGCGAGGGTACAAATACCATCCATATCTTTCTGGAGGAGAGGACAAAAGGAGAAATTTACCAAATCACCTGCGGAAATTCGTAGTGAGGACTTTAGTCCTCTTCCAGTAATGCAAATACGAACATGATATGAAAACTCATTAGGAGAATTTGGTAACAAATTCTGAAAGCCAATTGAGCAGATTGAGTTTGTGGAGGATAATTTGTCTGGCTTCGCTTATCGCTTCCTTTGCTGCATACCAAGCATCAGGGGTAGCAGTCACCTCTTGTATGTAGGCAATGCCTTTTTCATCCAAGCTGGGTAACCGCAGAAAACTTCCTGGAGGCAATAGTTTATCAGCAGCTGGTCCACCATAGTAAATTGGCAGACACCATGCAAGAATTGCATCCCAAAGTTTTTCACTGACATACCAATTATTGTCGGCATAGTTTTCAATCGCCAGATTGTAATAATAGGGTGCCATGCCGTACCATTTGTTGCCCAACTCTCGTGGTGTTGTCGCCCATGTAGGTAAGCCGCGCCCGTACAAATCAAACTTCACTTCACTAGCTTGTAAGGATTGCAAAAACTGTAAGCGTTGGCGATGGTTAGCTGTGCGGCTAATTCCAGAGGTAATCCAACTGCAAGATGCAACCTTTTCGGGAGGTGGCATTTCATTTAATTCGCGAAATGAGTTGCTGTGATACCAAATTGCAGGCATATAATCAGGAGTGGGAGCAAAATCATCAGGTCCGGAAACGTAGCCACAATATTTCTGCGCTTGCTGATAATTCTGTTTGTTTCTTTCAAGAACCTCATCTAATGGTGGTTCTCGCAGCAGATAAATCCCCCCTTCTTTGCTGACGCCGCGTAGTAGAGAATCGATGTTTAATTGAGATTTTTGCTGTTGTTTGCGAAACGAATTTAACCAAGATTTCTGCTGTGTAGGTTGGGGAAAATCAAATTGATACATCAGCAGAAAATCTGGCTTGGGTACAAGCGCCTGCATTTGTATATTGCCCCAAACACCAAATTGATGAGGTGTTTGTTGCCACAGCCAATCGCATCTTTTATCAAGATTTTGATAGCTGCTAATCATGCCAACAGTTTTTATAGCCATTTTTTTAGTTATTAGTTGTTAGTTGTTACGAATTGCTTATGCAACAATAGGAGGACGAAAAGATTCATCAACGTAACTCAAAATTTTTGCCGCTCGATTTTCCCAAGAAAATTGTTTCACAAAATTGACACTATCTTGATAACCTTCAATTTTCCTAGGATAAGTTTCTAAAACCTGCGCCACTGCTTCGGCAAATTTGCTGGGATTATCTGGTTCACACCAAGCAGCGATCGCCTTCGTATTTCTAAACTCCATTAACGAGGGAATTTCCGTCGCCACAATCGGAGTTCCAGAGGCAAAGTAGTCAAACAATTTTAGAGGAGAGGTGAATGTCGCTGCTTTTCCCGAACAGTGAGGGTGAGCTAAAACATCAGCAGCTTGGAGCAAAGATGCCAAATCTTCTTGTAAGATGTACCCCAAGAATATAATGTTGTTCACCTGCTTTTCTTTTGCTAATTGCTGATAGTGCGCTACCTCGTTTTCCTTGCCACCTGCACAGGCAAATTGAATATTTGGCATTTCACGAGCTACATCAATGAGGATTTCGATGCCTTTAAATTGCTGTAGTGCTCCCGAATACACGATTAGATGCGAGCGTCCATCTACCAAAAGTTTTTGACGCCATTCGGCTGCTTTTTGAGGCTGTCTCATCATAAACAGGCGATTAAAACCATTGTGCAGCTTTATGACTTTTTGCGGTGGCATACCATTTTGAATCATGGTTTCCCGGATTGTATCTGCAACTGTGATCGAAATTTGAAACAGCGGGCTATTAACTATTTCTGGTTCAAATAACTTTTCTTCGTGGTGGTGGTGTTCGTAAATTGCTGGAACTCCATTTTGAACAGCAGCTTTCACAAAGTTCCAGTCTCGACTGTGGACAATTTTGGTTTGGGGCAATATGTGAAACGGGAAATAATACTTTGAGGCGATGGTGTTAGAGTCTGTGAATTTGCTTGGCAAATAATCGATGGGCCAAGGCATCGGTAGGGGAGTAACTTTTAGTTTGTCCTGGAGGTTGTAATATTTCACCAAATTTTTTGGTGTTTTTCTTGGTCGAAAAGGCAGAACTAAATCAATTGGGTTGAATGCTGCTAATCCTTTGTAGGGATAGACCAAAATCGTTAAGTAACCCAAGTTTGCAGCAGCGTTTGCCGAATTCGTAGACTGAACTAAGTGAGCTTCTGGTTTTGGCAACTCTTCTCTAATAAAAAAAATATAGTATTTTTTAAAAGCAATATTTTTCATAATTTTAGACTTTAACACTATCCTCAAAATGCTCTAATTTATCAAGTAGATGCATCGCATAGTGATAAGCTTCTGAAAGGATTTGATTTTGTTTTTGGGGGGTGTCTACTAAATTATCGGCAAGGGAGCGGAGAGAGCCAAGCATAGGATTAAGGTTTGTTCTCAGATCCTCAGTCACAACCTTCAAAGTTTCATGTCCCGGAGCGACGCCGTTATTTTCTTCTGTTGCTGAAAATTGCCAGTTTTTCTGTAGGTTAACAATATCATCAAAAACATCTAGAGTATTGAGAATTCTCAAGGCAGATTTGTAGGATTCTTCAATTAATTCCTGTCGCTCTTGGGAATTGTCTGCCATATCATCAATTAATAAGCGTAAAAAGCCAAGCATTGAGTTAAGGCGCGTGCGAATTTCGTGAGAAACGCGGATTAAGCTTTGCTTACGTTTGCTAGCTGTTTCTGACTTGTCGGCAAATTGCATTGCGTACAGGCGCGAGTAGAAACCACCCTTTTGTAAAAGTTCTTTATGGTTTCCCACCTCTACCACGCGTCCTTGATCCAGTACGGCGATTTGGTCAGCTTTTTGGACTGTGGAAAGGCGGTGAGCAATCACTAAGGTTGTGCGATCGCGACTCAAATCATCCAGCGCACTTTGCACTAAGCGTTCGGAAACGGTATCTAAAGCGCTGGTTGCTTCGTCTAGAATCAGAATTTCTGGGTCTTGTAGCAAAGCACGGGCTATAGCAAGGCGTTGTCTTTGTCCTCCAGACAACATGACACCGCGATCGCCAATCAAGGTATCAAATCCCTGAGGCAATTTGATAATAAACTCATAAGCATTTGCCCGCTTGGCTGCAATCATGATTTCTTCGTCTGTCGCCTCCGGTCGTCCATAGCCAATGTTTTTCCGCACTGTATCATTGAACAGGAAGGTATCTTGACTGACAATTCCCATTGCCTTTCGCAACGATTTCAACTCGAAATCGCGTAAATCCACGCCGTCGATAGTAATACAGCCAGATGTGGGGTCATAAAATCTGGGTAAAAGGTCTACCAGTGTAGATTTCCCTGCACCAGAACTTCCTACCAAAGCCAGTGTTGTACCGCGTGCTATGTATAAATTTACATCTTTTATCACTAACTTATCATGACCAGGGTAGGCAAAGGAAAGCCACTTGAAATGTATTCCCTTTTGTAATTTTGTGTACGGTATTTTACCGTTACCCATCAACGGCTTATTATCCAGACGTAAAAAGTCAGCAACAACTTCCACGCTGCTAGCGGTACTGGCAAAGCTACTACGAATGGTATTGAGCTGAGAAATCAAAGGTAGTACTCGCAATAGTATTAATAAATATGTAAGCATGACAGCGGAAAGCGACGTAATTTGCTGTGCAAAGAACGTGCGGCTTAAAAAGACAATCAGGAGTATGGCTGTAATACCCATGACTTCACTCACAGGTGCTATTGCCTCAGAATTGATCTGAGACTGAAAATCTGCTTTTTCGCGATCGCGAATGAGTTTCTTAATGCGATAAAGTTCTCTTTGTTCATTACCCGTTGCCTTCACCAAACGAATTCCGTTGAGGGTTTCCAGCACAGAGATTGAATATGCTTTAGACATATCGCTCAGCTGCTTGCCAAACTTCTTAGAACGGGAAATAGCATATTGGTTGACTAACGTTACAAGAGAGAGCAAAATTGTAGAAGCAATTGTCAATTCCCAAGAAATTGACAGCAGTAAGCCAACGAAAACTATAATTGTTATTCCAAGAATAATTAACTTAACTATACTACCTATAGCAGTGGCGGCACGACCAATTTCTCCACCAAGGCTGTTAATTAAATCACCAACTTTCATCTTGGTGTAATAATCTATATCGATTTCTAGCAATAACTGTAAGCCTGCTTCGCGCATATCAGAAGTCAGCCGACGTGTTAAATTACTAGAAGCCAACGTACTCGCGTAACTCGCTAAATTTTTCAAGAAAATTGTGAATATAATTGCCCCCGCCATGACCAATAAGCGGTAATCTTCTGAAATATTATCAAATGGATAAATGATTTTTTTGATAATGGCAGGAGCACCGCTTAAATCTACTTCTTGTCCCACAATCCTGAGAATGACTGGCACAATCAGAGCCGTACTCACACCATTAAATAAAGCTCCAGAAAATCCTAATAGAATGGTTAGGAAAATGACAACTGGATAAGGTTTAGCAAATCTTAGTAGTAGCTTACTGGTTGACATCAGGAATCTTTATCACAATTTACTTATATTTCTTCACTTCTTTATCAATCACTTAATCTCAGAACGAGTATGCTTAGATTCCCGACTTCTTGAAGAAGTCGGGAATCTTGTTGTTCAGGAATGATTTAAGATTGCTATAAATAATCCTCATAACTCTATTCCATACAACACAGTTACACCCCCACTCCTTTTTCAGTTAAAAAATAACCAATCCCTGATTCAAACAGGACTTATCTTTTACCTTACAACTTAGCAATCACCGACTTTAGGGTAGATGCCATAGTCTCTATGCTATATTTTTCTATGCATCTTGCTCTCGCCTTTGAGCCTCGCTCGTTAGCTGACTCTAAATCCTGAAATATACACTGAATTTGCTGTGCAATTTGTTCCGGACAACTGGGGTCAACCAAATAACCAGTTTCGTCTAAAATTTCTGGAATATCTCCAACTCGTGTTGACAATACAGGTTTAGCCATTGCCATCCCATCTGTCAACTTTAGCGGAAACTGGGCGCGAGCAGTCAGAGTATCTCGCTGAGGAACAACCACGATATGAGCAGCTGCGACAATCTCAGGCATAACCTCTACAGGAAACTTTGGTAATTTTATAATCCAACGTCCCCATTTTTGAATGAGTTTATCATCATAATCATCGTAAGGGCTGCCACCGACAATGACGAGTCTTATATCTGGCTGATTCAACTGATCCAATGCTATTAAAACATCTTCAACCCCCTTGTGAGGTCGTGGTGCGCCAGGAAACATGACAACTCGATAATCAGAAAGACCATAACGTTCTCTGCTTGCTTCTGGGTTATACTTATCCGGATCAAACATTGCAGTATCTTTGCCATTAGGCAAATAAGCACCGCCAAAACGTTCTTTAAGAAACGCAGTATCTATGGTTACTGCATCTGCATTTTGCACTCTTGCTTCCATCCACTGTAGATACAAAGGATGATCCGGAAATCTCAATGCACCATTTTTCTTGAAAATGTCCCGATAAAATTGCTTGAGACTAGGATGATACTTCCATTCAAAACCGCCATACCAACTCAGTTCCCAGTCATCCATATCTAACAGTAAAGGACGACGACTGCTGAACTTCTTAAGTAGAGATACACCAAAACTTGTAGGCTTGGGTTTTACTGCATAAATAATATCTCCATCTAATTTTTGTAAAAGCTTCGGAATGGAGCCAAAAAACTTAGGATAATTTGTGCCAGGAATGGAAATAATCTCAATTCCAGAAGGAGGAATTGCATACAATTCTTTTCCGTAAAGAAAACCAACAATTTCTACTTGATAATTAAGACTTTTGAAGACTTGAGCTAGTAAAAACGCCCGGACACTTCCGCCTCCGGACAGATCGCTCACGACTAGTGAAACTTTTGTTCTCATTATATTTACGTAATCAAAAAAAATATTGCATGGCAATACTTATTTTTATTTAACACGCCAAGGATTTTTCACTTGATTGGGTAAAAATACTTTTGCCAATTTGTCAAATACTCGGGTATAAAAAGAACGAGTAATATCTTTAGCGTACTGAGGTCTGTAAGGATAAGTACAGTGAAGCACCTTAATTTGTCCTTCAATTTTATAATAATCCTTCCATTTACTTAGATAATTATATGTAGGTGGTAATATTTTCATTTTAGGGCGGACAGTTTCAATAGCTGAAGCAAAAGCACCTTGGTCTTTTAGTAACAATTTATCTTGATTGTTTTTCACTATTTCAAAATAACGTTTAAATTCCTCAAAAAATACCTTGGTAGTCTCTGTTTTCCGAAAAGCCATAAAACCGCCATTATACTGAATACTATCTTCCTTAAGCGGTAGACCAACAGATTGTAGGGTTGGCAAAACATTGGGTAAATTTTCTTGTTGATTACCTCTTAACAAATTTGTAGCTTTAAGAATATAAGGTTGTACATCTTCAGTTAATAAAAAATCATAATCATCCAAAGACTCAAAGACATCATTAATATCTGTCAGTAAGCAAATATCAGAATCTAAGTAAATTGTTTTGTCAAATTCCGAAGATTCATACAAAGCTAATTTTGCTAGCCGTGATGCCAAAACTGTATTTTCATTAGTGGGAGCAGGTTTCAAGATGATATTTTTAAAAGCGAGAAGGGAAGGATATAGAACTTTGGGTACACTGTCAATTAAAATAATGATTGGTTCTTGATGAAATTTCCTGACTGCAGCTAAAAAATGAACACAATCTTGAAAAGAGTAAAGACCTGTCAAGATTGTAATAAAGCCTCTCCTTTCTTTTGCCATAAAATCTTTAGACATTTAATATTTATCTAGATAATTTTGAACTTTGTGCCTCCTCCGGAGGAGCTGCGCTAACGCGTAGCGTGCCCGTAGGGCATATTTTGAATTTTGAATTCTTAATGCGTCCATTCCCAAAAACTTTTGCTCCAGTCATCGTTATAGTGAAACAGACCTTGCCATTGATAATAATGAACAAAATCTTTCAGTTCTAAAGCTTTATTCACATCCCTAATCATATAAAGTGGTCGCTCTCCATAAAAAGACGCCCACATAGTATAACTACTGGGAGGACCGATAATATAGTCGCATTCTGCTAAGGCATACATATCCTCAATAATATGATTATTTCCATATACATAAGATAAATGTTGGAAAAAATCCGCCTCTTGCTTCTCATTAGAGCAAATCAAAAAAGTGACTTGTTTATCAGAGAATAGCGCTTGCACTGACTCCATAACCTTTAAATACTGTTCAGCTTGATAAAAATACCTGCCATCTTGATGCTGTCGATAATCTCCTTGACGAATATGAACTCCTATAAGGATATCGGTTCCATTCCTAATATTGGATATCAGTTTTGCAATATTTTCTTGATATTTTTTTAGAGGTTGGAAGTATGCACGAATAGCATCACTGTGTTTCCGGAGATTTGCTGTTTCATCGACAAACCATCCATCCCGAAACAGCCAACCTTTGAAGAAGTTGAGCGACTTCGGTTTTAACTGTTCAACTATATTGGAACGACTCCAATTAAATGGTTGCTCTCGCTTAATATCAATGGTATTGAAGCGTCCGCTTTCAACTAGGGAACGGTTGAAATTATAGTAGTATTGGCGTAATTTTTTATTTCCTGAAATTGACAATTGAGGAGCAGGATAGCAACAGAGAAAATCTTTAGCTGTTGACTGAAAAAAATCAGCATATTCTTCAAATGCTGGATTCAACACTGTGAATTTATTTTCTCTAGCGAAAGCTATAAAGTTAGCAAAAAGTAGCAGCCTATTGCCTAATTGTCCAGATTTTGCAGATATGACTAACATATTTATAACCGGAAACCTATTTAGTTAAGATTTCATGAAGTTTTTTTCTACGTTCAAGGTATAACATAGTATTTTTGCATTCTTATAGAGTATAATTCATAGCATATTGGTTTTTGCTATTTGGTTCCTAATTCTGCAAAATTTTAGTATCTTTAAAAGACAAAATAAACGAAATAACTATAACTTTGTATTTGCTGTTACTATCGGAGATATTTTACTCATAAATTGATGGTAGTAGTGCAATTCGTCAGCTATGCTGTAGGGCAAAGCCCTTGTCGTAGGGTAGGAATATTGCTTGTACAGTAAGCTTTTTAAGCTTTTTCAACTGAATAGTTATTTCCGCGCCCGCTGCACTAGTACTAGAGATAAGTAGGTTTTCAGTAAAAGTACGGTTATAAATTATGATTTATCATGGGCTGTTCAAGCTCTCGTCAAAGAAAAATATGATAGATGACAAAGCTTGTGCAGGATTACCTTAGCGAATGAATTTGTGTCCAAACGAGACTTTACCAAAAAGACGAGTGTTTCAATAAGGAGGCAGAGGAAATGCAGGTCATCCGGTTAGCAGCACTTTCAGATAGCTACATCTTTGTGGTGCACGATCCAAAGCAAAATATTGCTGCTGTTGTCGATCCAGCCGAAGCAAAACCAGTTTTGGAGAAACTAAAGGAATTAAAGGCGTCGTTGGTGGCGATTTTTAACACGCACCATCATAATGACCATGTAGGAGGGAACCGCGAACTGATGCAACAATTCCCTGATGTGACAGTTTATGGTGGGGCTGAGGATAAAGGGAGAATACCAGGACAGCAGGTGTTTTTACAAGAAGGCGATCGCGTCCAATTTGCAGACAGAACAGCTGATGTGATCTTCGTTCCCGGACATACCCGCGCTCATATTGCCTATTATTTTCCTCCTGAGAACCCAGGTGAGACGGGTGAGTTATTCTGCGGCGATACTCTGTTTGCTGGTGGTTGTGGTCGCTTGTTTGAAGGGACACCAACGCAAATGGTAGACTCCTTAAGCAAACTCCGCTCATTACCTGATGATACCCGCGTCTGGTGTGCCCACGAATACACTCTGAACAATCTAAAATTCGCCCTCACCGTAGATGCACAAAACGCCGACTTACAAACCCGTTACGATGAGGTGAAGGCGTCCCGGAGTCGGAAAGAAGCGACTGTTCCCTCGCTTTTGGGGGTGGAAAAACGCACAAATCCCTTTTTACGCTGGGAGCAACCAGCATTACAATCAGCTGCTAACAATCGCGACTCCGTGCAAACCTTTGCGTGGATACGAGGAATGAAAGATAAATTTTAGTCATTAGTCATTAGTCATTGCGAAAGGATACAAAAGGATACAAGGACGCTCAGAAACTAGTATAGGACGACAGAAATAACTAGACAGTTAGAAATAGGTTAAAACCTTGGTGATGTAAGTTTTTTCTCCTGAGTTCTGACTTCTGATTTCTGAGTTCTGGCACTAGGTTGATTATTCGTTTAGGGAACAGTTGCGATCGCGCCCTACATTTCGCTATGATTTGTAAGTTTCGGGCTATACGCAAAGCTCCTTGGAAGACAGCTACACTCATGTGAACTATCCGGCTGTTGCCCAAGCAATTAAGATTTTAGAGAAAGCACAGAAAAAAGAAGAACGATGGCGAAACGTGTACAGTTAGTTTTAACTCAAGATATCATCAAGCTAGGCAAATCTGGCGACTTAGTAGAAGTTGCCCCTGGCTATGCTCGTAATTATCTCATTCCCAAAAGTTTGGCAACTCGTGCCACTGCTGGTATTCTCAAGCAAGTCGAACGTCGCCGCGAGTTAGAACGCCAGCGGCAATTAGAATTGAAGCAACAGGCTCAAGAGCAAAAAGCAGTTTTGGAAAAAGTTGAAAGCTTCAAAATTGCTAAGCAGGCTGGTGAAGGCGAAGCTATTTTCGGTACTGTCACCGGCCAAGACGTGGCAGATGTCATTCAACAAACCACAGGACTGGAAATAGATCGGCGTGGTATTACCATACCCGATATTGGTCAGTTAGGTACTTATGAGGCTGAAATTAAGCTGTATTCTGACGTGACAGCAACAGTCAACATTCAAGTTGTAGCTAGCTAAAAATTCTACAAGAGCCGAAGCCTCGTGCAAAGCGCTTCTGACAGATAGACACAGATAAATCTCACATATCTGTGTTTTTCTGTATTTATCTGTGGTTTATTTTTGTAGTAAGGACTTTAGTCCTTGCTTTAGTGGAGAGGACTTTAGTCCTCACTACGAACTTCCGCACGGTTATTTAACCAGACATGATATTACTCCTTAATGTCCTCGCGGTTTGTGTTCGTCCAAATGGTAGATAAAACCTCTACATCTATCTCCTTTCTCTCACCCTCTTGAGTATTTTGAAATAGCACTGTAAACGCACCTGCGCCCAACCTATTCTGAGGAAACATCCGATAGCAAGGCACAGAAGTTAAATGCGACTGATAACTTTGTAAATGGCTAATTTCCACCGCTTGAAACTGAGGAAATCTTTCCAAAAACCATTCACAAACTTCCTCATTTTCCTGAGGAGAATAGGTGCAAGTCATATAAGCAAGATACCCGTGTGGTGCCACGACTTGAGCCGAATTGGCTATAATCCTCTTTTGCCGATTCGCACTTTTATTAATAGCTGTTGGATGAAAACATCCTGGTGCTTTCTCCCCTTTAGCAAGTAAAGATTGCCCAGTACAAGGCGCATCTACTATTACTAAATCACTAGATAAAGGTGTCCTTTCAGCCAAAATACTAGAATCTTTATTAACCACAGCAGAGGGGTTAATATGACAACGCTTTAAATTAGAGATTAACATTCCCAAGCGTTTGCCAATGACTTCATTACTTATGAGCAATTCAGGTTGCAAGCCTTTCCAAGCAAAGACGCTCTTTCCTCCAGGTGCGGCACACATATCAAAAACTAACTTGACAGGACTAGGAATTGTTAACAAAATAGAAGCCGCAAATACAGAAGAAAAATCTAGACAATAAAAATATCCCTGTGCGTGCAGGGGATGTTGACCGGGTTTTTCTCCAAAGGATAAACGGTCTATGAATTGTGGTTGCCAAGTGGTTGGTGTTTCGACAGAAAAGGGATAAATTTCAGGCTTTTCTTGACACCAAAGAATGCACGGATGGAAAGGTTTGGGATGAATTAAAGCATCAACAAATTTCTCTTGTTCATCTAGATTTTTAAATAAACGGCGCGAAACTTTAAGTAATAAATTAGAAGCTTTCTCCATAAAATGTTGTCAATATAGCCCTAATAGTCTTTTAGTTAAGAAAGGTGTCTCCAAAGCGATTACGGCTACCGCGCACAAGCTAGCACGCTTATTGTACCGAATCTGGACGACTCGTGATCAGTATGCCGACCTTGGTATGGACTACTATCAGCATGCATAAATATTACGGCAGTTGCTATAGCAATCCTAAATCATAAGCCCTACCTTGCCCGCTGCTTTGAACGTGAGAAACAAGATCCCCGACAACTTTTACGAAGTCGGGGATCTGTGGCTTTCAATTATCACAAAGAAAGCGGAGGATTGCTATGGTGCTTTCTTAAGTTACAGTAGGTGATGAAATAAGTTTTCTCATTGCACTGAGATATGAAAACCGTCATTGTGATATTTGCAACTTTACTTATGACCTGCACATCAGCTTTTGTAGCCGAAAAATCCTATGCAGAAGTAAGTACTGTAGCTCCTCGCATCACTATTAGTGAAAGGTGTCAGCAGTTACAGTTAAACTGTACTCAGTCTAAGCTGTTAGACGTCGGGCGCAAGTTAGAGCAGTTGTACATAAGCCGATATAACGAGAAACCACCTCAACAGCGCGGCGTCAACGTCTACACCACCGCTAACATCGACCTGATTGACCAAGTATTCATTAATCAGCTAGCAAAAGAAAACGAGAAGCTACGCAAAGACTTGGAATTAAAAGATGCCAATATTCAGCGCCAGGGTAAACGCATCTAATTTGCTTCAAGTAATGAGTTTGTAGTTGCGCTTGGGCGCAGCTACAAGCTATTGAGTATAACAAACGCTTTTAATCTTCATCCCGATGTTGCCATGCTGCACCAAAAGCCGCCCCAGCCCCAACTATCAAACCGGTACTCATTCCCTCTATAGTTCTACTCGTTGGGTCATTGGTCAAACATTCACTAGTAACTGTACTGGCTTGCAAACACGAATTGCTCTCTGCCCAACTTGTGGTGCCTCCTACAATCACACCAGCTAAACTACAGGAAACAACGAGGAGCAAAAGGCGTTTAGTTTTTATGTCTTTGGGCAGTTGCATAAATTGTTGTGCATGGTAAGTAGTCCACAACTACTTTACACATCTACGCCGCTCTTGTCAGCTGGGTGTTCATTCTTTATCGAGAGTAGAGAGATGAGGGAGATGAGGGGGATGAGGGAGAAAATTCCTCCTTTTCCCTTTATTGCCTTGCCCTCGGCTCTCTACATATTACTCAATCCGTAAGTTAAAGGGTAAGCGAACATACATACCCTGTGGGTCGTTCATCTTTTGCAATATTGCTAATTCCTGTTGCAGTTTTTGGAATTCAGCCATCAACGGATCTGGTGCTTTGAGTTGCGCTTCATCCACTCCTAAAGCAGTTCGCACTTCTTCAGTGACTCGTCCGAATAGGCGTTCTCTAAGGGTGCCTCCTCTGGGATGTTCCTGCAATTCCCAATTTTCTCCCAGATTCGCCGCAACAGAAGCGTATTTAATAGCAGCATCCAAACCGCCAATTTCATCCACCAAACCTATTTGCTTCGCCGCTGCACCCGACCAAACTCGTCCTTGAGCAATTTCAGCCACCTTTTGCTGTGGGAGTTTACGACCTTGTGCCACTTTATTCAAAAATAGACTGTAGATGCGGTTAACATTGCGCTGGTATAGTGCCAATTCTTCCGGTGATTTGGGACGAGCAACTGTTTGATTATCAGCATAGCGGGCTGTTTTCACTGAATCCCAGGTGATACCGTTGTTATTGGCTAGCTTTTGGGCATTTATGAGTAGTCCAAACACACCTATCGAACCTGTAATTGTGTTTGGTTCAGCAAAAATGCGTTTGGAGTCTGTTGCAATCCAGTAGCCACCAGAGGCTGCGACATTACCCATCGATACCACAACTGGTTTTTCCTGATTCGTCAGCCGCACTTCCCGTTGCATTTGTTCAGAACCCGTGACGCTACCACCTGGACTGTTGATCCGCAAGACGACAGCCTTAACATCTTTGTCCTGTCGCAGTCGCCGGAAGATTTTGGCAAAGCGATCGCCTCCTACATCTCCACCATCTCCTAAACCCTCGACAATCTCACCTTCTGCATAAACTACTGCTATTTTATTTTTCGAGTCGCGTTCTACACCAAAGGACTTGCCAGGAACTTCCGCATACTCTCTGAGGCTGATTTGACGAAATGTTTTATCTTCCTTGTCGCTGTTGGTCAACTGCTTGAGTTCAGCAACCACCTGATCGAAATACCCGACCTTATCCACCAAGCGATTGGTTTTGGCTTGATCTGCCAACAACAAAGCCTGACTATCTGCGATCGCCTGCAATTGTTGCGAGTTCATTTTGCGACTTGCTCCTACCGTAGCACGCCACTCACCCCAAACATCATTCAACAATTGCTGAGTTTGTTGACGGTTTTCTGGACTCAGCTTTGTCAGTAAATACGGTTCAACTGCTCCTTTAAACTTGCCAACTCGTATGACCTGAACCCCAATACCGTACTTCTGTAATGCTCCTGCAAAAAATAACGGTTGCGTGCTAAAACCGTTAATTTCTATTGCTCCTAACGGATTAACAACAATATTATCAGCTACCGAACTTAAGTAATATTCTCTTTCCCCCCAATCCATGCCATATGCCACAATCTTTTTCCCCGCAGCGCGGCACTTCTCCAACGCTTGACGGACTTCCTTAAGAGTCGCAAAGCCAGTGCTTCTACCACCTTCTGTAGCGCCGCTGGCATCTAAATATATTCCCACAATTCGTTTATCACGTTGTGCTTTTTCCAACGTGTTCAAAACGGTGCGGAGTGACATCCTTTTGTTATCGTCTGCTGATAATGCGTTCTCAAGAAATTCGCTAGAACTTGGCTCCCCATCAGTGATGTTTGTTGACAAGTCAAAAACCAGCACTGACTTATCTTTGACAACAGGACCCGTATCTTTGGATGAAGCTGCTGCAAATATTAGCAACAATAGTCCTGTCGTTCCCAGACCGCAGAAAATGAACAGCCCCAGTAGGCTTCCGATTAAGCTGGCAAAAGTTTGTTTGAGAAAATTACGCATATTCGATATTTAGACATTAATTATTGGTCATTAGTCGTCAGTCGTTAGTGCTTAGACTTAGGAATTGAGAACTAATGACTTCACCCTGTATCTTCTTGATATTTCCACTCTATTAGACTCAATTTCTCACACCAATCACCCAACAACCTAAACACTAAGGGTTCTTATTATTATTTTATTTCTTGTAAACTTTTTGAACACTTCAGTTGTTCTAGTGTAGCGTTACCAGTGCAAAATAAGACAGTCGTGATTTCGGCAATTAACACCTCAGCTAAGTCAGAAACAGCAGCTTCTGAAACAGCAGCTGCTTGCAGAAAAGGCATTGCCAACCCAGCAATGTCTGCTCCCAGTGCCAGCGCTTTTGCTATGTCCAATCCATGACGCAATCCGCCGGAGGCAATCAAAGGCACATCACGAGCGATCGCACGAATACTAGTAATACACTCCGCCGTTGGCAAACCCCAGTCTGCAAATGTGCTTCCCAGACGGCGTTGCAAAGAATTTTCTGCCCGTTCGCTTTCCACCTTTGCCCAAGATGTGCCACCAGCACCAGCCACGTCAATCGCCTTGACTCCAGCAGCAATGAGTTTCTCTGCCATTGCCCAGGAGATGCCATTGCCCACTTCTTTAGCAATTACGGGTACTGATATTTTACTACATAAAATATGAATTTTGTCAAGTAAGCCTTTAAAATTTTTATCACCTTTAGGTTGAATACATTCTTGTAGCGGGTTGAGGTGCAAAATCAAGGCATCAGCCTCTAAAATATCAATGATTCGCAAACACTGATCCAAACCATAACTGTAATTCAGTTGCACTGCACCCAAATTGGCAAACAACAGAACATCAGGGGCGTACTTGCGAACGGCAAAGGTATCAGCAACTTGGGGTTTTTCCACCGCCACACGCTGGGAACCAACACCCATCGCTATTTTATAATGCTGAGCAACTTCCGCTAAACGATGGTTAATGATTCCCGCTTGTTCGGTTCCTCCAGTCATAGAAGAAATCAGCAGTGGTGCTAGAAGCTGTTTCCCCAAGAAGGTAGTACTGATGTCAATCTCATCAAGATTGAGTTCGGGTAAGCAACAATGGGTGAAACGGTAGCGTTCCAGTCCATTCGTGGTTTGCTGGAATTGTACATCTTCTTCTAAGCAAATACGGATGTGATCGGCTTTGCGTGACTGGGTTGCTGCTGGAGTTGTAGGATTCACGGTTGGCTATAACTGAAAGCGGTTGCGATTACCATTTTCTCAGGTATTCTCTCCACTGGGTGGCGTTCATCTAATACAGTTCGGTTACGGTTCATCACAAGGTGACGGCTACCTACCCAGCCTTAACAAAGCCTATTCTCCAAATCATCTTTGGTGGTATATTTTCTTTCAATTGACCAGCGCCTTGGGTGGAAACAAGCTAAAGGTAGCTAGATTGTCTTTAACGCTGCCATGTTATAGTCTTATGAGCCTTCAAATATACGGTTAATGTCTCGGCTTGTTGTATTTAATTGTTAACTTTAGGTTAAGAAACGAATCTGTGGTGAAATAATCGGAAAAGCTTATACACAAACGGTTAATTTAGAATACAGGTTAATCAAAACAAGATGTAGAGAAGAAATTATTTGTCGCTCTCATTTTTCATACTTTTACGTATTTAGTAGGTAAAAGTATTTATTTATGAGGATGCAACGTAAGCATTACTGTTTTAAGTTGTTATAAAAATTACATAAGTTAAATTCAAATTAAATACAATTAAAGTAAATTCTAAATAGGAGGTAGATTCATGGAAAACTCTAATCAAAGAGACAAGGAAAAACTTCTCTACCCTCAGGCTCGCTACTACGGTCAAATAAAGCCAGAAAATCTAGTGTTTAACGCCAATCTCCAAGAATTTTCTCACAAGGTGAGCTATATCACTTGTTTAGAAACATCAGGGAAATTAGCACCACAAGAAGCTTATGACAAGATTAAGGCACTTTGGAAACAGCTCAAACGCAGCAAAAAAGAATTGGGAATTGGCAACGGATCATCAGACATAACTAAAGACATAACCTAAAGTATCTCAAAATCATCCTTGACCACCTCAAATTCTTTTGGGCTCAAAGACACCACAATGTCTTCTGAATCTACCTGAATCAGCCAGCGTCCACTAGGGTGAGCGCCTGATAGTACTTCTTTGGCACAGATTTTCCCAACTCGTCCAGCTACATATGCTGGATGTAGAATCAGCACTTTCTCTCCAACTTTAGGCTCAATGGCACTCCTCCCACAACTTTCAAAAATGAACTCTTCTCCATCAAAACCGAAGTATCCTTAACCTTAAGTTAATAATAGACATTATGAAAATCCCCCTTAAGGCTTAGCCAATTGGGAATTAACATATGTCTTTAGAAATATGTGTTGATTTTGTTGATTTTTTATCTAAAAGTGCCAGTAGCAGAATTTTGAAACTTGCGGTTGATAGTTGCGCAAGTGTTTTCTAGGCTCAAGTTGCGGTTAAAGTAATCTCACAACATAATCAAACCCAGCCTCACAGCAACAGCAACAGCCTCTGTGCGCTTTGAGACACTCAGCTTTTGAAAAATAGATGAGACATGAAACTTAACAGTATGATCTGAGATATTTAAACGTTTGGCGATCGCCTTATTACCTAGTCCAGAACCAAGCATATCTAAAACCTCTATTTCTCGTGGTGTCAGTGCTTGCACAGGATTTGCGGTTTCTTTTTGCCGCACACTCGACTCTTTTAAAGGAAGCACAGACTCGATAGTATCAGAATGCAGCACCACTAACCCAAGAGCGATCGCCTCAACAGCAGCGACAATTTCTGACTCTGTGCTGGTAGTTGGTAATATGCCGCGTACACCAGCACGCAGTGCTGCTTCAAAGTCTATACTATCGACATCAGCAAGAACAATCATTGCACAGGGGTCTTGCTGCTGTTGTGAGGAAAGCAATTCCCAGACTAATTCCTGAAAGTTGCCACTCACATCCAGCAGGACAACATCGGGTTGTAATTGCTCAAATTCCCTTGTAAATGCATCCAAATCTGATGCACTGCCCACGACTGTCAGTTTGGAACTGGTTGTCACGACAGCTGACAATCCAGCCCGCACCACTGGAGAAGCAGCAACTACAAACACCCGACGTATCATACCACCTCCGCCACCTGACAAACCAATTGCTGTCCGCCACGCAGGATTTGTAACGGTAGCGGTTTGGTGCTGTCGGTACGCTCAAGATACTTGCTTAAATCATCAAGTCTGGTAAAATCTTGTCCTGAGACTCCCATGAGGACATCACCAACAAGCACACCAGCAGCTTCAGCAGCACTTCCAGAATTGACAGACAACACCAATAAACCTAAGGTGCGTTTGTTGGTTGCATCTACCACCACAGGTTGCACAGTGACACCAAGCTTTTGACGATTTCCACGCAAAAAACCTTCTACAGCAAGGCTTGGTATCGCCACACCCAAACCGTTTACAATCATGGTGTTAATCCCGATGACTCGTCCAAGACAGTCAGCAAGTGGGCCCCCAGAATTGCCAGGAAACAGCCGAATATCAGCCATAACCATACGTTGATGATTCGCGTGGATAATCCCGCTTGTCACAGCACCGCTATCACCAAAAGGATTCCCGACAGCCAAGACGAATTCTCCCACTCGCAATGCATCCGAATTGCCGATGGTTGCAGTTGGTAAGTCAGTCGCATCAATTTTAAGAGCAGCTAAATCTTTTGTGGGGTCTATATTGGTACGTACAGCCTCAAATACCCGTCCATCCCACAGTTCCACAGTTGCTCGGTTGTTGGTAGCAACATGAGCATTCGTGATAATTAAACTACCCCCCTCAGTCCCCCCTAAAAGGGGGGAAGATTGCCAGATAACGCCGGAACCACCTCCATAAGAGCTACTTTGCACTTTCACAGTCACTTTGCGTAGATTTTCAGCCACTGCAGCCAATTCATCAGTTATGCGTGTCATTGTTGCAATACTCATGTTCCGATGAGTGAATTTTGAATGCGTGAATTTTGAATTGGTATTACTCTTCAAAGCACGGATCTTTCGCCAATGAAGATTGCTAACTCAACTAACGCACCAGCTCGGATCAGCTGCACTTTGATAGTTTTGCCAACGCGATCGCCACTGTTCAAAAGCGCCAACACATCACCCGTATCATTCACAAGAGTCCCATCAAAAGTTACCAAAACATCCCCAATCAGCACGCCAGCATTGTCAGCAGGTCCATTTGGCTCTACATTAACGACAATCACTCCAGCAGCAGAAGTTAAATTGAGTGACGTTTTCAGGTTCTTTGGTAAGCGTACGGGTTGCATCCCTAAACCCAAGTAACCGCGTGCAATGTGTCCTTTTGCCAACAGTTGGTCAACCACTCGATTAACTGTAGAAGCGGGTATAGTAAGAGCAGTACCGCGTCGTCCCGATGTGTTCATGCCTACCACAGAACCCGCAGCATCGATGAGTGGTCCACCTGCAAACCCAGGATAAAGCCTGATGTCTGGACGAATGAACTGGTCTATATTACCACCGCTCATACTCCGCCAAGCACCACTAACAACACTCACTGCACCTATAGCTGCTCGGATGTCACCTTCGCTACTTCTTCCTAACCCCAGTACCAAATTACCAACTTTTAGTGTTTTGGCGTCGCCTATGTTCGCCGCCGGGATGTCTGCATTTTCTATTTTGAAGACAGCGACATCGGTGCTAGAGTCATACCCTATAAGTGTCACAGGTACACTATTACCATTTGATAGAGTGACTGTGATTTCGTCATAGCGCTGGAGTGACTCGTCAGAAGTAACGATGATACTATTGCGCCAGTGAATACCGCTAGGGGAAATACGCGTACCAGCGTTCACAGCAACAACAGCACCCCCAACTTGCTCTACAGTGTCAGCTAAATTGTTGGACAAAGCCAATAAAGCATTAGACGTATCGAATCCAGGTGAAGACATTCCATTTCTCCGCTTTTTGATGGAAAAATTAGGAGTAACTTTTCCGTATGTTGCGATCGTGCCGTTTTGTCCTTATAGATGACATCAGAAGAATGGGGAGAATTCACCCTGGAAATATGGCTAGGTGGGGAGTAGGGCATGGCTGTTCCATTTTCTTGCCCAAGCTCCACCTGTCCTTTCTCCCAAAAAACGTATATCAGCCAATTGGGGATGCTCCCTAATCCCTCCCTATTTTCACAACTGCATAAGTTCTATCAAGTTACTCATATGACAAATCAGTCGATGATGGCGAATTCGCCGTCACCGCAGATGAAAATCCCTCCCTTTGCAATACTGCTCGGATAAGCTGATTTATTAATCGGCAAACTCTGTAGAGACGCTTTCATTCACCGCGTCTCTACACGGGGTGAAATTTCCACCCATAACCCAAAACCCGAGTAGTATTGCCTCCCTTTGTCCATTCTTATAGGAGAGCGTGAGTGTGCCCAGATGTAAAGGGTTCTAAATTGTTGCACAATTCCTAACTCTCAGCCTGACGAGTCAATAAAGTTCAAGCTTTATCACCACATAGAACTCCAAAATGTCCTTTCTTCTTTATAAAGCAGGTGAAAAATGACAGACGACACCTTGAGTGGAGGTACTACATTTCGGGTGTTTGTAAAAAGCTTTTCCGAAAAAACAACAGAAGGTTGTGAAGCATAATATTAGATTTTGGATAAACAAGTCCAAAGTTCAAGAATGATTCCATATCAACAATAAAAGGTAAAAAACATGCTCGTCTCTACTTTTGAACTTCTTGTAAAACGGCAATTTCCTAAGCAGGAAGCTCTTCCTGTACAAGTGCCACAAGATTTAAAGTCTAAGATTGAAAAACTTAGCCGTACAGTGATCCAAGGCTATTTTCTAACTATTAGTAATCTTAATGCCTTTGATGTGACTTTGTCTCTTGTCTTCACCATAGTTTCTAATCCTCCCGTCAAGATTAAGGATCTTGTGGCTTTTATTGATGTAGACGAGAGTAATATGGTGGCTAATATTCAGCCAGATTTTGTTCCTAACAAGATAAGATTTACGAGAACTATAGGAGCTAGTGATACCGGTTTATTTCTTCTACAGCCAAACATTCTCAAACCCGAATTATTACAGAATGAAAAGTTCGAGGTTCGGGGCTATGTAGAAATTTTCATATCTTCCCTTTCAACTGGTCACAACTCGGCTAGACTTCTATTAACTCCTGAACATCGAGGAACATTTTACAAGAACTTAGACTCAGAGGAAACTCCAGTTCAGCTTGATCAAATAGCATATTCTCTGCCTACATCTCATGGTGGCTCACTTTTTGAGCTTTCCTTCCATTAGAATTTTAGTAAACTTCACATAGTTTGCTCTGTGATAAGCCTCAAAAATGCATAAATATAATGTGTATTGAGGCTTATTCATAGTTAACCGTCATTGGTCATTTATCGTTTCTGCTTCTTACCTAATCAATGACCAATGACTAAGTACGGTTCTCAATACCTAAGTTGTTTTGTATCGACGTACTTATATATTGACTAATAAAGAAATCAAAATAGTCCCATCGCTTCTTTACAAATGGTTAGCAAGTAAAGGTCATAGTTCTTCTAAAAGCGATAATTTTAAATCAAAATTTCTTTGAATAATTATCCAAAGCAATATCTTACTAAAATTACAAAAATCTGAAAAAAATATGAATAAAAATATGAAATTTCAACCAGTTTCTCATAGTTGGGTTGCTCTTCATCCACAACCTAAAGGCGTAATTCAATTTATTGCAGGAGCTTTCTTTGGTACATTCGCTCCTATGTTTTTCTATCGCTATCTACTTCAGTTTTTATTTGAGCAGGAGTATACAATTATTATTCTGCCATATAATTTTACTTTTAATCATTACCTAGAAGCTGGTTTTCTAATTAGAGAACAATATGAAATTCTACCAGAACTTGTGAGGATGGCAAGGTTTAAGGGCTACGACTATGAAGCCTATCTAGATGATAAAAATTTTTCTTGGATCGGACATAGCCTCGGCTGTAAATACATTTCCCTATTAGAAGGGTTTAGCGCCCTGCCAAATGCTTCTCAAGATAGAGAACAGTTCATTCGGAAAGTGCTGTCTAAGACTTCAAATGAATCACAGATCCAAAGTACCATTTCAGACATTAACATCCTTATTGAGCAGCTTCAGCAAAAGATTATTGAAGTTCGTAGACTAATTCACGATTACGTGGATCGGGATATCAAAATTAACAGCATCTTTATTAAAGGGCAGTTCTCTATTCTATTAGCTCCTGTTATTAGCGACACGAGCAGTGCAATCCGACCTCAATTTTTAGCGGATTTGCTCGATACCTTTGGCTTGGGTGTGAAACCAACCGCCCAGGAGACGTATCGCTTCATCAAGGAGAGCAATCTATTTAATCTCATGGGTTTAATTTGTTTTAAGTCTGATAATATTGCCAAATCAACCTGTGATTTTTTTATGAATACTCTGGAAAAACCTTCTACAGATTTTCAGGAAAGTTTAGAAGGTGGACATTTAAGACCTCTGGGTATTCAATTGGCAAATAAGATCTTCAATCCTTTCGATACAATCATGCTTGAATCACTTCAAAAACGAAACCAAGGATTTAAGCTCTATCTCATGAAATTACTTAAGAGACTGTTTGTCAATCATTATGAAGGAATAGATTGATTCCACTACATAACCTTATAACTCAATACGGTTCAGTTAAGCCTAATACCTGTCGGGAGGATGTGGAGAGCAGGAACGTCAATTCGTTGTCCAAGTGGTTGGTTAGAGAGGTAGAGCCTCGTAGGATGTATGTCTTAGGGTTCTATAAAGTTCTTGATAAATTTTCTAGCCTAAATCATAGAGTTCAATTAACTACAGGGAAAAATTTTTTATGACAACCAACGTTTCTAGTGATATCAACAAGGGTGATATCAACAAGGGTAGCAATAACTCACTCTTCATTGGCATTCTCCTAACTGTCCTAGGTATTGCAGCAGTTGCTGTGCCTAGAGTCACAACAATCTTCGCTGAAAGTTGGATTGCTTTGATGCTGATTACTGCTGGATCTGCCAAAGCGGGCTACGCGTTTCAAACCCGCGAGCAGGGAGGCTTTATTTGGAAACTCCTGCTGAGTATTCTCTACTTCGCAACGGGCGTAATGCTGCTTGTTAATCCCTTTACAGGAATTCTCACACTGACTCTGTTGTTAGGTAGCTTTCTGCTTACAGAAGGCGTATTTGAGCTTATTCTGGCATTCCGGTTGCGTCCGCAACAGAACTGGACTTGGGCATTGGGTAACGGCGTTATTACCCTGCTCTTAGGCGCAATGATTTGGTTCCAATGGCCCTTCAATGCACCCTGGGTGATTGGGACATTGGTAGGTGTTAGCATTCTCTCCACTGGTGTTTCACGCGTAATGCTGTCATTGAATGGTCGTTCTGCCTTGAATCATTCTGATTCTGCAACACAAGCATAAAGCAACTATAGTGCAATACGCTTGGTGATAAGACCAGAACCCTTATCAAGAGCACAATGTAGAGACGCGCCACCTCTCGTCTCTACAGATCACCCAATCTTACCAAAGTCCTTAACTGAATCGTATTAGCTTTTGGGCGTCGTCATGGAATCGACGCTAAAAGTTTAGCTTTAGAGCTATAAAAGCAGAAAGCCTACTGTGTTTGATCACTATTATCATATAAGCCAAGTCCATATAAGATTTCAGCCAAACTATTAGCTTGTATTGGTTTAAGCAAATAAAAATCGATACCCAAGTCATACGCGCGGGGTAACTCACGGTTACCGTAAGCCGTCAAAACTATAATTGCTAAGCCCTCTAAATACGATTGTTGTCGTATCCATTTAAGCAAATCCAAACCTGACATTCCAGGAAGTTTTAAGTCCAGCAGAACCAAAACGGGTAAGGGGTATTTTCCCCGATCCTGATAAGGTTCCTTACCTTCCAAATAACGAACCGCATCTTCTGCGGTTTCGACGACTTGGAGATCAAATTCTGGACTGAGGTGACTAAACGCCCTTTGAATCAGAAATTGGTCGGACGATTCGTCGTCAACGACTAAAATTGTTTTCTGTTGCAAAGCTCTCCTTGTCATCTGTTGTACACTCTTTGACTCAATTCTGTATTAAATATTACAAAAAAAACCTGTCAGGAATTGAAATAAATAGGAGTTTGCTCCAAGAGCATAGGCTCGATTAATGTTCAGCTGCTCAAAAGAAGTTAACACCACTATCGGTAGGTGTTTCCCATGAGATTCTTGCCTTATCCAAGCAAAAACTTTAAACCCCCATTGTGGAAGTTTGAGGTCTAGTAGCATTGCTGTCTGGTATGGGATAGCGATCGCAGTCTAACTGCTTAATCACAGCGGTACCTTCAATTCCAAAAATGCGCCCAAGAGTATCCAAAGGGGCGATGCTCCAGATGAGCCTCCTTCGGCGATGCTCCCAAAGGGAGCCGCGCAGAGCGCGATCGCTGTTGGAGTTAAACTGATGGAGATTTGTTGCTTGAGTTTCTCAAACTGCTGTGCCAAGCCAGACTTGTCTCGTCGGTGATTAGCCATCGCGCTTACCTCTGTGCAGCATCTCTTCTACACCAAGGTGAAATAACTGCGGCTAAAACTCATCTACCTTAAGACTCTCTTCCTAAAGTCGTAATGGCTGCAATTTCCTCTACCTCCTAAAAAGCAAAATGAGTTATGATAAACTACAGTAAATCTATAGATTTACTGGAATTTATAAGCCTGCCGTTGTCAATTTCAAAGGCTAGGAGAATTTTTGATTTGTATCAGCTCGTGAAATTGCTGATAATTTGAGGAATGAGGCTGATGGCATTATCTACAATTTTTCATACCACATTACGTGATATCCGCATTAAGGTTCCTCAGCACTACTATCGCCAACCCATTGTCTCGCGATTAATTTCTCGTTATGATTTAACAATCAACATTGCAGCAGCTCTTTTAGAAGCTCATACAAAAGATGATGGCTGGTTTCATCTTGAAATTCAAGGAATTTCTCAACAAGTAGAAGCAGGTCTTGCCTATCTTCAAGAACTGAATATAGAGATTTTGCAGTTAGACTTCAAAAGCCTTCCAGAAGAAAACAGAGATAAGCTACAGCTTTTATGCACAAGTGGCAATTCAAGTGACAACATTGAAGAGGATGAAAAAAAAGCTGCTTTGACTATGGTAGAAGGACAAACCACTCGTGCTAAATTTCAAGTTTGTATTCCTAAAAACTATAGTTCTTATCCGGTCATTGCAGGGCTAATTTCTTGTTATGGATTAACTGTTAACATTACCGGAGCCATATTAGATACCAATACTGGAAATGACGGCTGGTTTGATTTAGAGCTTTGGGGTAGCCGTCAGCAGATTGTGTTGGGCTTAAGATATTTAAAAGAATTAGGCTTACAAATTTGGCTGTAATTTTTTATATTAATTGGGATTGTGTATTCTGATATTTCAAAAGTTGTTGGAGATATAAAAATATGGCTCATGCTTGCTGCGGTCCCGGCTACGCTTCCCCAGAAGCAGCAACGAAAGCAGAACACGAAAAGGTATTATATACAGTTGCACTTTATACGGGTACAGGTATAGAGGAACCGGATTATCTTGCAACCGTAGACGTTGATCCCAACTCCCCGACATACTCGCAAGTCATTCACCGCTTGCCAATGCCATATATCGGCGATGAACTACACCACTTTGGCTGGAATGCTTGCAGTTCTTGTCATGGGGATGCCAGCAAATCTCGGCGTTTTATGGTGATTCCTGGTCAACGTTCCAGCAGGATTCACATTGTAGATACAGCGGATGCAAAAGCCCCGAAACTTCATAAAATCATTGAACCTGAAGAAATCAAGGAAAAAACCAATCTAACAGCGCCCCATACTGTACACTGCCTTGCTGATGGTCATGTGATGATTTCTATGCTGGGTGACAGCGAAGGGAACGGTCCTGGCGGCTTTTTGTTACTCGATGAGAATTTTGACATTGCTGGACGCTGGGAACGCCAAGCCAACGGTATGCGCTTTAACTACGACTTTTGGTACCAACCGCGTCATAATATCATGGTGAGTAGCGAGTGGGGCGCACCCAAAACCTACTATCCCGGCTTTGACCTCAAGGATGTGGCAGCAGGGAATTACGGTAGCCAACTGCATTTTTGGGATTGGTCGAAACACGAAATTATCCAAAGTTTTGACTTGGGTGAAGAAGGACTCATCCCCTTAGAAGTGCGCTTTCACCATAACCCCGACAGCACTCACGGGTTTGTTGGTGCCGCACTCAGCAGCAATGTTTGGCATTGGCATAAACCGAACGGTCATTGGCAAGTCGAGAAAGTGATTGATGTACCATCAGTCGAAGTCGAAGGCTGGCCGATCCCTGTACCATCGTTGATTACCGATATCCTACTTTCAATGGACGATCGCTATGTGTATTTCTCCAACTGGTTGCACGGAGATATACGCCAGTATGACATCAGCGACCCCGCACATCCTAAACTGACAGGTCAAGTTTGGATCGGTGGCTTGTTGGGCAAGAGTGAGGAAAGTAAGGGCAAAAAATTGGCTGGTGGACCGCAAATGCTGCAACTCAGCCTTGATGGCAAGCGGCTTTATGTTACCAACTCCCTGTTTAGTACCTGGGACAATCAGTTTTACCCTGACTTATCCAAGGCTGGCTCATATTTATTGCAGATTGATTGTGACACTGAAAACGGGGGATTGAAAATCAACGAGAATTTCTACATTGATTTTGGCAAAGAACCAGCAGGTCCATCTCGCGCTCATGAGATGCGTTATCCTGGTGGCGATTGCACCTCTGATATTTGGATTTAAACAACCCACGCAAGTTGATGAGGCTGCGTCTAGACCGGGCAAAGACGGTGTAGCAGATTCATCAACTGTTCCCCATCTTCCAGGTAGGTGACGTACTCACTTTCGCCCACCTTAACGTCCTTGCCTTCCATATGCTCCCCGTACCGCTCAGCCATGACGACAATCGGCGTGCTGGTGGGGAGTTCTGCGCCGTGACGGATGCGCCGCCCTATGTTAGTCACCTCGTCTATCGGCAGATCGACTTGGTTGAGCAAAATTAAGTCAGGGCGATCGCACACACCACGCGCCAAGGCGATCGCGTCTTCTTCTTGTAGCGCTGAAATCACGTGGTAGCCCCAGTTACCGAGGTTTAGCTTCAGCAGCGGACGCGTATCGTCATCCAGTTCCATCATCAGAATTGTCGGTGGCACATCTTTTTTCTCGCTCATTTGTTCCGCGTTTGCTCCTCTTTAGAATTGTTAGTTGCAGACTGAGGAGAAGAGATAATCTTACAGCTTGAAGAAACTTAATTTGTACACAATCAGACGGGGAGCCTCAGCTTGGTGCTTTACTCTCTGCCGCACGATAGAAGGTGAGAACGATCTGATCAGCCATTTCTCTCCTTTGCTCCGAGCAAGCGATCGTATTCTTCTCTGAGAACTCTGAAACACTCGCACGAAGTCGCTTCCAGCGCCCGCTGATCCAATATCTGGACGTGACCTCTGTGGTATCGGATGAGACCGCTCTCCTGAAACTTTTGGGCAGCTTGGGTGACGCCAGCGCGGCGCACGCCCAGCATATGGCCGAGGAACTCCTGGGTAAGCTTAAGATCATCCGAGTCAACGCGGTCTTGCGCCTCCAGCAGCCAGCGTGCCAAGCGTTGTTCTAGAACGTGGAGCCTGTTGCAGCCCGTGGTCTGCGAGATCTGCGCGATCAGTGCTTGTGTGTAGCGCAGCAGCACGTCGCGCAGATCCTTATTGCGATCAAACTCCTCCAGCAGCATCCCTGCATCCACCTTGAACGCGCTGCCCGCCATCTGTACGATGTACTCCGTCTGCGTAGTTTCTCTTCCGCCCATGAAGGCATTGACGCCGAGCACTTCACGGTTGCCGACCATACCCGCCTCAGCCGTGGAGCCGTCAGTCATCGTGATGGTGATCGAGAGCAGGCAATCGATGGGGAAATAGAGATACTTTATAGTCTCGCCGGGATGGTGGAGTATCGTGCCCTGTTCCAGCGAGACTCGTTTCAGGTTGGGGGCAAGCTTCTCGTATAACTCAGGGGGCAGGGCAGCAAGCAGGCGGTTTTCAGCAGTCATGTGAGCGTTTTTCAAAAAAATCGTGTGATGAGCTTTCTTTAAGCGTAGCTAAAAGCAAAGCCTCAAAGCTCCATACACAGGTAAAAATTGGCGTAGTCCAGCGGGCGTGAAGCTACTCTAGTTTCTGGTGAGAGCGAGCAAGCTCCTGGACACTGTAACGCATCTCGGCAGCAAAGCGCCTCTGCTCAGCAGATGCTTGCGCTTTGCTTGCGAATTGCCCCGCCTGCTCAGCAGTTGCTCGCGCTATCTGTGTGAATTGCCGCAGTTCCTCAGCAGTTGCTCGCGCTATCTGTGCGAATTGCCGCGCTTTCTCAACAGAGATTCGCAACTGCTCGGATACACGATGCTGCTCCTCTAACTCTATACGCTCAGCCTTAGTGCTGACTCGAACTTCTTCGGTCATGACTCAATACCTCTGGGTTAAGAACTTAAAGCCGTTGATTAACTGTTGATTAACCCTCGATCCGGTTGTGTCTAGATAGAGGTTCTCTGGTCCCGTCAGCACTAAACACTTATTCGCTGTCCCATCCCTTCAGAATCAGGTGACGCTGGAAATCTACGCTCAACTTCTTTTGCTGCTGTAGTTTTTTAAGCAACCGGGTGATGGTGACTCTGGTTGTGCAGCAGGCAGTAGCAAGGTCTTCATGGGTGAGACGAACCAAAAGGCGAGTGCCATCTGCTACAGGCTGTCCAATTTCCTGTTTTAACAACCGTAATAAACTATCGAAGCGGTCTGCGACTCGTGCTTGTCCGTAAACTGCGAGTAGCAATTCGGTTTGTCTGAGTCGTTGGCTAATTTGAGGTAAAAGTTGCTGCTTGAGTTCAGCAGAAGTCGCGAAATCGGTGAGTGGAATGCACCATACCTGAGTATCGGCGAGGGCAGTTGCCTGATAGAGCGGCAGGGCAGTCAAGCTAGCACCAAAGGGGGCTTTTGCACCTGCTAACCCAACCAACACCTCTTGACCGCTATGAGAAAACGTTGTTAGCTTCACCAGTCCTGAACGAACCTGCCAAATCGTCTGAGGGTTTAAAGGAATTGTTTCCCCCTTGTGATAAACCTGCAAAGGGTAGCCCAAATCGGTATTGCTGTCAGGCTGTTCTTGTGCTTCGACCTGGTTGCAATGGCTCGCGTGGCGCAACAGCCAGCGCACGGTCAGCGGTTGGTTTGCTTCTTGGCAGATGGCCTCTACGAAGACACTGACATCAAACGCTACACCTTGATGCGGTTGCAAGCGGACCTGCCACTCCTGTTTCCCTGGTCTTTGCTGCAGCCGCTGCAACTTAGTCTGAAACTGTTGCCGAGTTTCATGAGTGACGAAAGCATTTATAGACCGACCAATTAAGAAGGATTGCTGGCGGTTAAGCAACTTGGCAGCCGCCTGATTCGCTTCCTGAATCCTTCCTGCTGCATCTGTCAACAGACAACCATCGGGGATAAACTCCAACAACTCCTGGTAGCGCTGGCGCTCAGCTTCCACAGTTTGGTCAGCCAATGATAACTTCTGATTCTGCTGGTACAGCATCTTTGCTGCTACCTCAAGTCGCTCAGAGGCAATGCCGAGTTCAGAAAGAGCCGATGGCGGTAGTGAAGAGGATATGTCGATTCCTTGATACAGGTTCACTAAGCGATCAGACATCGCTTTGACCTGTTGAGTAAAGGCAGTGGCATTCATGTTGTAAGCTCCCATTGAACTTGTCTAGTTAGGCAAGCAACTGTTGTGATTAACTCGTCGATGTCAAAAGGTTTAGGTAAATGCTTGCAGAAGCCGACCGATAGAGCGTGGGCGCGATCGTCCTCCCCGTCGTATGTCGTCAGAGCGATCCCTGGGATCTCGACTTGTCGCGCCTTCTCAACGGCTTTCACCTTCCGCATTAGCGAGTAACCATCTTCATTGGGCAAGCTAATTTCGCTGATCAGGAGGTCTGGTTTAACTTGTTTGACGATTTCTAGAGCCTCAAAAGCCGATGTTGCGGCGATCGTCTCCACACCATACTCTTCAAACACCATTGTCAACAAAACTCTAGAATCAAGGTCACTATCAACAACGAGCACTCGCAGACCGTTGAGCGGCAAAGAATGATTATACATAGCTAGTAGAGAACACCTTGTCCTAAGGTAAAGATTGTTGCTAAATGGAGCAGACAACATTGGCTTGCCTTTGTGTGCAAAGACAAATGCAATTAATTTTTTATTTTTTATCTTCTTTCAAGATAACTCCAACCCGCATCAGGATTCAGTACGGTTTCGTACCTAAGGAACCCGATCTTTGGTGCGTTCGCTCCCTTGGGGCGGTCACGGGAGTGCGATCGCGCGTATGTTGCATTAGAATGACGTAGTAAATTTGCTATTGAAAAGTCATATTCGTTATGAGTATGATTAATCAGGAGATTCACCAAGGAGGCAAACCCAATGTTGTCTAATCGAGAAGGACAAAGAGTTCCCAATGTTACCTTTCGCTTGCGTCAGGATAATAAGTGGGTAAATGTAACAACCGATGATTTATTCGCAGGTAAAACCGTAATAGTTTTTTCCCTGCCAGGTGCGTTTACTCCCACTTGCTCATCAACTCATGTTCCTGGCTACAACCAGTTGGCAAAAGTTTTTAAAGACAATGGCGTGGACGATATCGTCTGTATCTCCGTTAATGATACTTTTGTGATGAATGAATGGGCGAAAGACCAAGAAGCACAAAATATAACTTTTATACCCGATGGTAATGCTGAATTCACAGAAGGCATGGGAATGCTTGTGGATAAAACAGACCTAGGGTTTGGCAAACGCTCTTGGCGCTATTCGATGTTGGTGAAAGATGGCGTGATTGACAAGATGTTCATTGAGCCAGAAGAACCAGGCGATCCCTTTAAGGTATCTGATGCAGAGACAATGCTTCAATACATCAACCCTGAAGCAGTGAAACCTAACTTAGTTTCCCTGTTTACAAAAGTTGGTTGTCCCTTCTGTGCCCATGCTAAAGAAATGCTGACAGAACGTGGCATTGATTACGAAGAAATTGTTTTGGGTAAAGGTGTGACACCTCGCACGTTAAAAGCTGTCACTGGTGCATCAACTGTTCCCCAAGTGTTTGTTGATGGCAAACTCATCGGTGGTTCCGAAGCATTAGAAGCTTACCTGACTGCTAGTTAAATCAACGATCACGCTTAACCCCACTCCGCACGCGAGGTGGGGTTAAGCGTGATAATACGTAATAATATTTATATATATTACCTCAAAGACCGCCGTACTGAAGCGCTAATTATGTCTACCACAAAGGTAAGACTAAGAAAAACGATTAAGGTTGCCAGCAAACCTTTGTAATCAAAGCTACTTAGTTGCTCTGTGAGGAGACGCCCCAAACCACCAGCACCCACCAACCCGACAATCACTGTGGCACGAATGCAGACTTCCCAGCGGTAGAGGATGTAAGCAAGGAAGCGCGGAAGAGTTAAGGGAAGAATACCATAGAGGAAGACTTGAGATTGAGTTGCACCCAAAGCTTTCAGGGAACGCAAAGGTCGCTCATCCAAATTTTCTATCACCTCTGCCATCAAACGCCCTAAAATACCTAAATTGTGGATAGCAAGGGCGATCGCACCCGGCAAAATCCCTGGAAACAACACAAACAGAAAGATTAACGCCCATATTGGTTCTGGAACCGCACGGGCAAAAAGCAGAAGAAACCGAGTCAAGAGAAATCTTGAATTTTGAATTTTGAATTTTGAATTTTGAATTGATTTGTCTCCCCTTGCTGCTGGAAAAGAAAGCAAAATTCCACCCAAACCTGCGGCTGTGCTTGCCAAAATTGACATAGCTAAAGTCTGCGCCGAAAGGGTCAACATCTGATTCAACTGGCTTACATCCGGAGGGAACAAGTCGTGAAACACTCCCGCCAACAGTTGGGCGCTTCGTGGTGCCCAGAGTTTTGTAAAATCGGCTTTGACGTACCAGAACGAGAATATTAATAAAGCAACAGCACCCAGTACTGAAAAAGTTACCACTGGATCGCGCTCTCGAAGTAACTTTTGCTGCTTTAAATTCAGAACATTCAAATCCAAACGACTAGGGACACCTAAGCGCTGACGTAACAACCCACTGAAAAAATCTGTTCCACCACTCAACAACAGCAACGCAAACATCAAAGTCCACATTTGCTCATAACGCAGTGACTGGAGACTAAGGAAAATTTGATAACCTAATCCACCAGCACCAATGATACCCAAGACAGCAGCAGAACGAATTGAACATTCAAGCCGATAAAAGCTGTAAGAAAGTAGATTGGGGAAAGCTTGAGGAATCAGGGTGTAAGCAAAAGCACTTAGGGTCGGAACACCACTATTGAGTAGTGCAAGTAAAGGAGCACGGGGAGTTTCGTCTAAAATTTCAGAAAATACCTTAGCGGTGATAGCACCAAAAGGAATGGCGATCGCTAGCACCGCCACCAGTGGATCAAGTCCAAAAATATTCACGAAAAACAATCCCCAAATCAGTTCGTGAATTGCTCTCGGGACTGCTAAAATTGCCCTGACTACTAGCCAAGGTGCTTGAGAACCTCTGAATGAAACTGACTTCCACCACACCTCAGTCGATAAAACACCACCCGCCAACCCGATAACCACACAGAAAAACGTGCCACAAACAGCATAAGCAAGAGTTTTCAGAGTCGCATCCAGAGTCAGCAGCAAAAATTCTGGACTCAAATCCGGTGAAAGTGCAGCAACAAGAAAGCGGACAACAAGATACCAACCCCCCTCATTCACCAAATCTTGCTGAAATACACCAGCCACAGACAACGACCAAACCACCGACAAAAGAAACACTAACCCCCACAGAGTCCGCCAGTTCAGAGGTGAAGGTCGTTTAGGCAATATTGAATTAGTCATTAGTCATTAGTCATTAGTCATTTTCCGTGTTCCCGCGTCTTTGTGTCCCTGTGTCCTTCTTCTCCCCATCTCTTCCTCCGCGTCCCCTGTCCCTATACAGTTAAATTCTATACAATTTTTCCACCATTCCCGCTGACACCTCCTCAACAGGTGCATCAAACAAAACTCGTCCCTGTTGCAAACCAACAAGGCGCTGAAAGTGACTGCGGGCATATTCAATTGCGTGCAGACTAATAACTAGTGTTTTCCCCGTATTGTCATTTAAAAAACATAACAAATTCATCACCTCGCGGCTGCGTTCTGGATCGAGGCTAGAGATAGGTTCATCAGCAAGGATAGCAGCGGGATCTTGCACGAGAACACGGGCGATCGCCACCCGTTGTTGCTGTCCACCAGAAAGGCGGTCTGTACGTTCGTAAAGTTTTTCCGGAATTCCTACCTGCGCTAATGCTTTTGCAGCTGTTTCCACCTCTAGGGGATAAATGAGTGAAGCAGCAGCTTTAAAAAATGACCAGCATCCCAAATGTCCAGCGTTGACATTGTGAATGACTCGCAGGTTGTCCACTAGATGAAATTGCTGGTAAATTGTACCAATTTGCCGCTGTATTTGTCGTAGAGACTTGGGACGTAGATGTGCAAGGTTGCGACCGAGTACCCATACTTCTCCTTGTGTGGGTTGCAGTGTACCGTTGAGTAAGCTAATTAAGGTACTTTTTCCTGCACCACTGGAACCAACAAGGGCGACTCGTTCACCTGGATAAATTTGCAAGTTGATGTCAGTTAGAGATTGGAAGGTTCCAAATTGTTTGGTGACGTTTTTGAGTTCAAAAATTGGTGTAGGTGAGTTCATAGTAATAATGGGCGTTTTCGTAGCACAAAAACAATAAACGTCGTTAAGCCTGTAATGCTTAAGAGGTATGTGTTTTGACATTACAGAGACTTCTGCTACTAAGGCAGCATTTAAAACGCTTCCTTAGTAGCAGAAGTGATGCATGCACTGTTAAGCCAGTCCTAAGAGCACATTATTAGAAGCATTGCAGGCTAAAAACTTCTCATAACGGCTCTTATCAGCAGCTTTGTAGAAGTCACTTTTCCAAGTATCTCGCTTTTCAATCTACTGCTACGAAAATGCCTGATTGAACAACAGAGCGATCGCACAATAGCACGGGTAACACAAAAAGCGTGGCAGTCAGTAACAAAAAAATTTTGTGACGAAAACTTGACTGAATGGTCAAGTTTTGATACTGTGATGACATGGTTGGAAGAAAGTTAGAGTTTGACAGGGAAGAAGCCTTAGAGAAAGCAATGAACCTTTTTTGGTTTAAAGGCTATAACGCCACTGGGCTGAATGACCTGCTTAACCATATGGGTATCCAACGCCAGAGCTTGTACAATACCTTTGGCAGTAAACACGCTCTATTTTTGGAGGCTATTAGATACTATAGCGATACTGTAGTGAGGAGTCTTGAACAACAGTTGGATGCTCCTGGTGAACCTCTAGAAAACATCCGCAATTTGCTCAAGACACTGGCTGAAAATGCTGCTCGTCCTGAATATCGAGGATGTTTAGTAGCGAATACCATTATGGAGTTAGCCCCTCATGACAAAGCTGTAGAAGAAGCTGTTGGGATAGTTGTCAGGCGATTGGAGCAAGCCTTTGAGCGAGCTTTAAAAAAAGCGGTGGTAGCTGGTGAATTATCTGCTTCTACCAATCCTAGAGAACTAGCTTGTTTTCTCTACCATGTTGTTTTAGGCATCAATGTCAGAGGTAAAGCTAGTCTCAGTTGTTCATCTATTGATGACATTCTTAAAGTAGCATTGTCAGTGCTGAAGTAAAATCAAGCAATTTTTTTTCTTCAATTTTTGACCGTTCAGTCAAATAAACCGATTAGAAAGGAGATGGAATCGTGGCAAAACTAGCAGGCAAAAGGGCTTTGATTACTGGTGGCACAACAGGTATAGGTTTAGCAACAGCGCGGCGGTTTGTAGCAGAGGGATGTCGTGTGATAATTACTGGACAAAATGAAGAACGGCTGGCTGCGGCGGCAAAGGAATGGGATCAGCAAGTTATTCCAGTGCTTGTCGATGTGCGATCGCTTGGTGATTTGGAGGCTTTAGCTGTGCGTGTAAAGCAAGAATTTGGTGATCTGGATATTTTGTTTGCTAACGCTGGTATTGGGTACTTTTCCCCTCTGGAGCAGGTTGATGAGACACTATACGATAACCAGTTTGACATCAATGTGAAGGGTGTGTTCTTCACAGTGCAAAAGTTAGCTGGGTTGTTGAAAGAAGGTGCAAGTGTGATTGTAAATGCTTCAGCTGTGAATGAGAAAGGTGCATCAACAGGTAGTGTCTATTTTGCCACCAAGGCTGCTGTACGGTCATTTGCTCGTTCCTTAGCAGCTGAACTGGCACCACGCAAAATTCGGGTGAATGCCCTAAGTCCAGGGCTAGTGAGGACTTCTTTTCAAGAAAAGCTTAACCTTCCACAGGAAGCAGTTGATGGTTTTGCTAACTATGTCATGCAGACTTCACCACTGGCGCGTTTAGGGCAACCGGAAGAAATTGCCAATGCTGCTCTATTTCTTGCTAGTGATGAATCGTCCTACATGACAGCGGCTGATCTTGTAGTTGATGGCGGCTATATGAATGTTTGAGAAACTTATAGCGATTTGCAATTCAATGAGGTACATTCGGGCGGGCGAGGACGCCCACCCCACAAGATATGAGCTGTTCTAAGTTTGTACCTCACGCTGTTGAAATCCGCTATATATGAACCACCCCTGCTGCTTTGCTCAGAAAATGCATAATGGAACCGCAGACGACGCAGAGGGAGCAGAGAAATTTACACGGAGTCGTCGGCGGGATCAGGTTGCTATCCATTTTGTCATTAAATAGCGATTTTGGTCTGCAAAACCAACCTTTCGATAAAAGCTTTGTGCAATTGTATTTTCCCGTTCAACTTCTAGATGCAGTGCTTTAATCTCTAAAGAAGGACATACACTTTCTATAAATTGAATAGTTTTCACGCCTACTCCTTGCCCTCGATGACTTTCTCGGATATAAAATTCATCAATAAAAGCATCGCGTCCTCGGTACTCTAAACTGTAGCCAAACGTCAGGATAATGTATCCAATCACTTGGCTATCTTGTTGGATTAGCCACACTCGCCCTAGAGAATCGTCATTTAAAATTTTTGCCAAAGCTGTGCCAACAGTCGCTTCATCAAATGGATGACCATCATACTTGTAAAACTCTTGGATGAACTGAATAAGAAGTTCAGTATCAAAGTTGTCTGCTAGTTTGAATGTCGTTTCCATTTCTTTGCAACAGCATTGCAACTACTTAATCTTACCTATTTCTCGACCAATTTTTTCGATTTGAGCGTAGTTTTCGTTCTTTGTGGGAATGAATTTTTCTGCTTGTAAGAGGTCGAGAATTTCTTTTTGTTCTGGGACTTTGGAGTCTAGTTTGAACAATGCATTCTGCACTTTTTTGCCGAAATCTTCACCGTAGCGTTGTTTGATTTGGGGGTTGAGTACCCAGTGATAATCGTAGTATGCAGGGGTGCGCCAGAGAACTTCTACTTTATTTAAGTCTACTTCTTTGGCGTTGACACGCTTTTGCCAAACTTTTTCGTTTAAAGCGCCGACTTCATAGGTTCCTGCTTCTACAAATTTGATGGTTTTGTCATGGTCGCCGGAAAAGCCAGCTTGTCCTTTAAAATCTGTGAGGTTGACGCCAGCTTGTTGAAGAAAGTGTTGTGGCATTAAACGCCCAGATGTGGAAGACTCGCTACCAAAGGTGAAGGTACGCCCTTTGAGTTGTTGGAGATCGGCAGTATCTTTGAATGGTTTGAGATTCGTTTTTTTGTTGGCAATGAAAACGCTGTGAAATTTTTCGTCTACGTCACGTTGGGCGATCGCCTCCGCACCTGGGACTTGCAACCTTGCTTGAACGCCAGTTAATCCCCCAAACCAAACTAAATCTAAATCTCCAACTTTAAATGCTGTGACTGCTGCTGTATAATCCGTGACGGGTTTGTATTCTACAGGAACATTGAGTTCTTTTTGTAAATAAGAGGCTAATTTGGTGTACTGTCGCTGCAACTTCTCCGGGTCTTGATCGGGAATTGCCCCTGTGATCAAAGGTTTTACCTCTTTTGCACCTGTACCAGAATTTCCAGATGTGCTGGGGGAACAAGCTGTTAAAGGGAGCAATAGTAGCAACGCACCTGACACCAAAAATTTTTTCATCTTCTAGATATACCGCACTGTTTTTCTATCCAGGATAAAATTTTACAACTGTTTGTCATTGGGTACGCCTAATACCTGGCAAACAAAGTGATTGCAGGGGAAAATGGCGAATTAGAGTATTTGAAACCTACCATTTATCCACATAACAAACTAAGCGAATCTACCTACTGAAAAAGTGATTAAATAATAAGGTGTGGGATGTAGCGTGTAGAAAGACACGCAAGCGTTGACTTGATAAAGCCCCCCTTTTTAAGGGGGGTTGGGGGGATCTTAACCGAGGATTTGACGTATCAACTCCTGTATTTGCTGACACACACTTTCAAAATTGTTTAACACATCCTTATTGGTAAATCTTATCACTTCTAGTCCATACCCTTCTAATATCTGTGTTCTTTCTGTATCATAATTTTTGCCTTCAATGGTGAAATGGCTATCTCCATCGATCTCAATCACCAATTTCAACTTTGCACAGTAAAAGTCAACAATAAAATTATCAATTGGTCTTTGCCTTAAAACCCGAAATTTGAATGTTTTTAGGTAGTCGTTCCACAGCTTATTCTCGGCTGGAGTCATGTTTTTTCTAAGTTCCTTTGCCCTTTCAACAAGTTCTGGGTTGTAGGGTAAGTGAAAATCTGTGTTGAGTAGGCGTTTTTGTTTGGGGATATGCCGATTCTCGTGATCATCCCCCCTAACCCCCCTTAAAAAGGGGGGAATTGAGTGAGCGTTCAATTTAGTATTCACACTAATAAAACATTAGGCTATGGATATTGTGGGCAACTACCGTAAATTTACTGTGAGAAAAAAAAGAAAAAATAAAGCCTCCCTTTTTAAGGGGACTTGGGGGGATCTGCTTCTATGCTGGCTTACTTAACAAAATTTAGAATCAATTTCTGCTCAAACCCTTAAAATTTCGCCAGAGTAGGAAGTAGAAGTTATCACCTGTGCTTCTCATCCCCTATCCCATCAGGCGCATATGACTCAAACTTTTGAACCCGCAACAGGTACAGACAGATACATCCGTGCTGCCAAACTTGCAGATGTGCAAGCAGCAGGGAGTTTGCTCGTTAATCTAGAAAAGCACACCATTGCCCTGTTCTACTCTGAGAATAAAGTCTATGCAATAGATAATAGTTGTTTTAATTCTTAAATTAAAAGTAAATCTTTGAAGAAAAAAGGTTTTGCTATCTATCTATTTGCTTATTCAAAGGAAGTGTATGCTACTAAGCCGCTTTGTTAACAGTTGGTTCTGGAAGTGGTTCGCCTGTTGCTTCATAAGCCATAATTAGAGACTCTAAGGCTTCAATACCATTTACAACAGCTTCCTCATAGGTATCACCATGAGTCCGCCAACGCTGTCCAGGAAAATCAGGAAATCCTACCAAGAAGCAGTTGTCTTCTTCTGACCATTGAATCAACATTTGATACTTAAATTTACTCATCTTCTTGCTTCTCTTGCTGTTGCTTCTCCTCTACTTCTGTTATAGCTTGCTGTACATCCTTTTCTTGATAGGGTTTAGCGTCCGAACCATCTTTGCCAGAAACTGTTAGTTTTCCAGAGTACAAAGGATGTATCCAGTTGGTGTGACTTCCTTTGCCTGGGAGTTTCGTAAAACCGGCTTGAAGTAGCTTTTGTTTTAGCTCCCTAATTTTCTTTGGCATGAGCGGACATCGACTATCAACCACAGCATACTAACACAAGTCAAAAAAGCTACCCTCAAAGCATGATAGCCAGTGCAAGAGGTCGAACAAACCAAGTGCTGTATATGCCGTAATAATTATTTGCGATCGCCACTTGCCTAGCCGAATCATCCGCTTGGCTACCATCTCACTACTACGATCATGCAACCACTTACCGAGGGAGGATATCATCTAGGCGAAGTTGAAAACCAGGCAAAAGTGGCGAGTTAATTGATTGATTTAGTCGGTATTGTTATTGAGTATAAGTATCTTCAACCAGTTGACAGACAGTGAAGGTAGGTTGTTTCGGTTTACCAATAAATGCCACACCGCCCAGTCCGCGATAATCCACAATCCAATATTCTGGAATGCCTAAGAGTGCATATTCCTCAACCTTCCGAGCATAGCCACTTTCCCAGTTAGTGCTAACGACTTCAACCACTAGTTTAATAGAGCGTCCTAGCGTAATTACAGGTTCTCGCTCCCAAAGGGGTTCACGGTGGAGAACGGTTTCATCAAGAACCACGATATCAGGACGACGAACTGTGGCAGCATCTGCGAAGGGGTAAATTAAACAAGTGCGAGGAATAAACCAGGGAAGTTGTTCTGCAACAAGGTAGATACCAATTTGGGTTGCAAGTTTGCCACTCACCGTTTCGTGCGGATCGGTGGGTTCCATGTCAATGAGTTCTCCGTCTGCCAGTTCATAACGAGGATTGTCTCGGTATTGGGCGAGAAAATCTTCTAAGGAGAGGGTTTTTGGGGAGATATATGTCATTGTGTCAATCTCCTGAAGGCATTGTTTTGATTATAAATTCTCCCTCTCGCATAAATTTGGCAAATTTCGCATATTCCCTGAGAAACTACGAAAAAAAGAAGGCAACAAGAACCTTCTTCCTTTTCTTCATTTCGTTAGTAAGAAAAAACCTTTAACCGACTACAAAATTGACTAACTTCCCTGGCACCACAATCACCTTTTTAATTTCCTTACCTTCAATGTAACGCTGGGCAACTTCTGACTCACGGGCATACTTTTCCAACTCTGCTTTATCTGCTTGTGCCGGAACTTGAAGATCTGCACGCTTTTTGCCGTTGACTTGAATCACTAAAGTGATTTCATCAGCAACCAAGGCAGATTCATCATACTTGGGCCAAGCTTGTTTGTGGACTGATTCGCTGTTACCCAATTGATGCCACAATTCTTCAGCAATGTGGGGTGCCAAGGGTGCCAGCAACACTACCAAAGTCTCAATCCCTTCTACATAAATCGCTGAATCTTTGCAGCTAGCTTCAGCCAAAGCGTTACTCAACTTCATCAATTCTGACACAGCCGTGTTGAATTGATATTCGCCTTCCACATCTTCGGTGACTTCTTTGATAGCAATGTGAATTGCCCGCCGCAAGTCTTTTTGCGCTTTACTCAGTTGTCCTTGCTGATTGCGGGCTACTCTTGGCTGGTTAGTAAAATCTGTCACCAATCGCCAAACGCGGTTTAAGAAGCGGGATTGCCCTTCCACGTCAGCTTCATCCCATTCGAGGTCTTTTTCTGGCGGCGCTTTAAACAGAATGAACATCCGGGCAGTGTCTACACCGTATTTCTTAATGACATCTTCTGGCGCGACACCGTTGCCCTTAGACTTGGACATGGTGGCGTAAAGGCGTTGCAAGACTTCACCTGTTTGCGGATCACGAGGATCATCTGGATTGGTGACGAGAGAGGAAGGAATCCATTTATCTTTTCCAGATTTGTTGGGATTCATATAAGTTAAACCCTGTACCATGCCTTGAGTCAACAGGCGTTGGAAAGGTTCGTCAAAATTCAACAAACCGCGATCGCGCAGTACCTTCGTAAAGAACCGCGAATACAACAAGTGCAAAATCGCGTGTTCAATACCACCCACGTACTGATCGACTGCCATCCAGTCATTTGTCTTCGCAGGGTCAAAAACTTGTTGCTCATTCTTAGCATCGGTAAAGCGCAAGAAATACCACGAGGAATCAATAAAGGTGTCCATCGTATCGGTTTCCCGCTTTGCCGGAGTGCCGCAAGTTGGGCAAGGAACATTTACCCAGTTTTCCAACTTAGCCAAAGGCGAAGGACCACGTCCAGAGAATTCGACATTTTCAGGCAACTGCACAGGCAAGTCTTCGTCTGGAACTGGCACCACACCACAGTTAGGGCAGCGAATCACTGGGATTGGTGCGCCCCAGTACCTCTGCCGCGAAATCAACCAATCCCGCAAGCGATACTGTACCCGCGCTTTGCCAAAACCTTGTTTTTCAGCATATTCCACTATCGCTTGCTTGGCATCTGTGGAAGCCATTCCATCGAATTGACCGGAATCAATCACAAATCCCGGTTCTGTGTATGCCTGTTGTACAGACGCGCCATGACCCGTCTGTACATTATCTGTATCTGGTGGCACAATCACCACTTTGATAGGCAAATTCTGTTCCTTAGCAAACTTGAAATCGCGTGCATCATGTGCGGGAACGCCCATCACCGCGCCCGTACCGTATTCATACAGCACGTAATCAGCGATCCAGATGGGAATTTCTTCCCCAGTAAATGGGTTAATTGCCTTACCGCCAGTGGGGATACCACGCTTCGGTTTATCTTCCGCAGTCCGTTCCAACTCGCTTTGATTGGAAACCTCTTGAATAAAGGTTTCTACCGCTGCTTCCCGTTCTGGTGTCGTGACGCGCTTTGTCAAGGGATGTTCTGGCGCTAACACAACATAGCTGACGCCATAAACTGTATCTGGGCGAGTGGTGTACACGCCGATTTTTTCTTCCATCCCGACAATGGGGAATTCCAAGTACGCTCCTGTTGACTTACCAATCCAGTTTGCCTGCATCAACTTGACACGTTCAGGCCAACCTGTTAACTTGTCGAGGTCATTCAATAATTCTTCGGCATAGTCAGTAATTTTAAAGAACCACTGCCGCAGGAGTTTACGTTCAACTTTAGCACCACTGCGCCAAGAACGTCCTTCGCTATCAACTTGCTCATTTGCCACGACAGTTTGGTCAACGGGATCCCAGTTGACAGCAGCTTCTCTTTGGTAAGCTAACCCCGCTTTGAAAAACTGTAAGAAAATCCACTGCGTCCACTTGTAATAGTCTGGGGAACACGTGGCAACTTCGCAATCCCAGTCGATAGAAAAGCCAAGACGCTTTAATTGCTGCCGCATCTGGGCGATATTTTCATAAGTCCACTTTGATGGCGGAACACCTCGGTCAATTGCGGCGTTTTCTGCAGGCAAGCCAAAGGCATCCCAACCCATAGGATGCAGTACCCGATACCCTTGCATCCGTTTGAGGCGGGCAATCACATCAGTAATGGTATAATTACGGACGTGACCCATGTGTAGGCTGCCCGAAGGATAAGGAAACATGGACAGGGCGTAGTATTTTGGTTTACTGCTATCTGTAACAGTTTTATCTAAACCTTGTTCAGTCCATGTTTTTTGCCATTTTTCCTCAATTGCTGCTGGGTTGTATCGGGACTCCACAACGAGAACTCCTAACTGAATCTAGTGGTCGCTTCTGTTTCGTTATTGTGGCATACTCTAGAGTTACCGCAATGTTTCATTAATGCTGTACGATTGACACTCCCACGGCTGTTAAACTATTGCTACGCTCAGTTTAACAGCCGTGGGATTCTTGCTTCATAGGGATTCCAATGAATTTACCCCTTGCTCATGCATTTTGACAAATCCTCCCTCCTTATCGAATGAAACAGCCCTGCGCCTAGAAGGGGATGGGCTTTCTGCTTCTAACGCTGTAAAGTGGTTATTCAGTTTCAGTTCTGTTTTGAAACCTAGCAGCATTGATTCAACCTTTCAATGATATGCTCATATTATATATGAGCATATCAAATCAACAACATGGCTAGGAAAAAAATCTATTCAGAACCAAAACGTAGATTTACGATGACTTTGACACAAACAGCAATAAACTGGTTAGAGCAAAAGCAGATTGACATGAAAGCAGGAAGTTTAAGCGATGTCATTGAACGTATGGCGAGAGAAAAGCTACCCAAAAATGAGTAATCATGGGTAACTTTGTCCATAAATTAAGTTATGGTTTCTTGCCCTATTTTCTAAAATCGAAAAGTAGGATATTAGTATTGAGGATTCTTGGTGCTAAAAGTCTTTGTCTACGGCACGCTCAAACCAGGTGAAGAAAACTATCCTAGATACTGTGCTGGTAAGGTGGTCAATACTACTAAAGCGATCGCACAAGGAAAATTGTTTGCCTTACCAATGGGCTATCCGGCGATGACACCAGGAAATAGCCTTGTCCACGGCTACTTACTCTCGTTCACTAATTTAGATGTCTTGAAAGCTCTCGACGAGTTGGAAGATTACCACCCCGCCCGAGCCGCGTCAGAAAATCTTTACAATAGAAAAGAAATTGAAACCCATGAGCCACAAGGCAATGCGCTTGGTTGGGCTTGGGTTTACATAATGACGGAAGAGCGAGCGCTTCGATTAGGAGGCGTCCACCTACCTGACGGTTGGTGGAGTGGCTCTGAAATTTAAAAAGTTTAAATTATGAATTATGAAATTTTTAAAATTTCTCATTCATAATTCATAATTTTAGTTTATATCGGATTCAATATTTAGGTCCTGATCGACATCCTGCGATTGAGGTTCCATCTGATTCAGTGGATTTTCACCAGAGGATTTTGCTGTTTTTGGAATTGGGATCACCGGGTTATTTATGGCAACCATGAGCGGTGAACTGACAACACCAGGAGTGGGTATTGCTGATTGTGCCTGTTGTATTGGTTGCTTTTGAGCCATTTGAGGCAGCCTTGATTCGCCGCCTAGTAAACCAGACAATGCACCAAGAACGCAAGCAGCAACAGCAGCGCCTCCACCGAACCATACTAGCCTAGAACGACGGCGCAAACGCGCCATCACTTGCTCAACTGTTTCTTCTAATGACTGTTGTGGTTCCGGTACTGGAATAGTCCGTATACCTTGCCGCAGCTTTAACAGTCGGGCATACAAACGCTGAACTGTCGGATCGTCTGCAAGCCATTGTTCAACTTGCTTGCGTTCAGCAGCCGTCACCTCACCATCGAGGTAAGCACTCAATAACTCGAAGCGATCGCGCTTCACCATATCCATAGCAGCACCCGTTGATTCATTGGTATGCTTTGCCGAACCATCTGGCAAATCTTTATGATCTTGCAATTGGGAACGGTCATCAAACTGAGAATCAGTAGTCATCTTAACATTATTACCAATTCCTACACGGGTAAACACAGCGGACAAGCATGAGAACTTAATCAATTCTTCTCCTGTTGGCAGAAGCACTCTGTAATTTCTTTAATATTCTTAATGAATTATCATATCTGCCATTGACCAAACGACGGAAATTGTTCATTACGCATCTAGATAATTTTGCAACTGAGATTGCAATCTCGCTCTTGCTCTGGCTATTCTCGACTTGACTGTTCCCAAAGAAACACCAGTGATTTCAGCAATTTCTTCATATGCCAATCCCTCGATTTCTCTAAGAACAATTGTAGTACGGAACACCTCTGGCAAATCAGCGATCGCCTCCCGCAGTTGTTCGTAAAACTCTCTAGTCGTCAGTTCTTCCTCAGGTCCTGGAGTATCTCCAGCAATTTCCCAATCCATCTCGCCATCTTCTACCGCACGGGGAGCATCCAGCGACAAGGGACTGACAACTCGCTTGCGCTTGCGCAACTCATCGTAAAATAAGTTGGTAGCGATGCGGCTTAACCAGCCCCGGAATTTGGCGGGTTCTTGTAATCGGTTAATATTCCGATACACCCGAATCCAAACCTCTTGAGCCAAATCAGCTCTGTCAGGCCAATCAGGAGCCAGATGGTATAGAACTCTATCAACCTGGGATTGATAACGGTGCAATAATTCGGCAAATGCCGCACGATCAGGGCGTAGTCCTGCTTGACAACGCAAAATTAGGTCGTGGTTTGAGATTTTGTCAACTTGCACCGAAACTTCTGGAAGTCTCGTATCAACCGTTGACCAGGATACAGTAATCGATTGACTCATAGATCGTACTGGCTGTAAATCATCCCTATCTATTAGACCTGCTAATGAGCAGGAAGTTCCCTTATTGAGTGACGGATTTATGACTGGAACACTAGGCTATACCAACGAGTGGTAGATACGTGGCGGCACAAACAACTTCTTCCTGAGTCTTTGCATAGAAACTTGCCTCCTTCACCGTTCAGTCATTACGTAATTGAGGCACGGCAATGTTACTTATACTTGTGCAATATTAAGAACTGACCACCTACGCTTGACATATTTGAGTTACGCAATAAGGACAAAGATACAAGCAGGCATTGGCTCGCCACTACTGCTTCGTAAAACTTTATTCCCGTGGCAACGTTACTACGAGGTTTGGTGCTGTTTCAGCTTCTTGTGGGTAAATTTTGTTATTTGTATTAGTTTGCTCGCTGACCTGAACTTGCAAAAACAGATTTAACGAAAAAGTAATCGTAATCGCTAGTAATAGTTTTTCTAACATAGTTTTTCTGTCCCCCACACCAATAATGATTGATTGCTACATTTAGTGAAGAGTTCCTCGCTTTTCAAGGTTTCTCACCTAGACTTTTTCATCGTCATTGCAGTAGCACAATCTCCATAGCCCTAGTTTGCCTGCGACTATTGACAAATTCATGAGGGAACTAATAAGTATTTATGAATTTTTAGTGACCGAATCATGAGAGGATCAGTTCAACTATCCGTAGATGCTATTAATATTGCAAGCTAATTTTGACTAAGAAGAATTCAGGAGTCAGAACCGGAGAGTAGAAACTCAGTTTGACTAAGACTTGCGACTGGAAGTAGGATGTCATAAAAAAGAGCATGGCACACACCATAGCCGTCACGCGTCATTTGCATGGCGCACTATTTATTAGTAGAGCGGCTTTCTGCTTTAGGGTAGGGTAAGCTAGGGTAAGCTGATAGCTAAATGGAAGATCTGGGTCTGCTGGAGAGAGACGATGGCGATAGTAAGAAACGACTCATTAACGCGTGTAGTGATGTTGCTCTGTTTTGGTACAGCAATCCTATCTCTGGCTGTCCATTGGCGCATGACGACTATGACCCCTCATACCCAGTTAGGAACAGCAGGTGGAAAGGTTTTATCTGGGCAAGCTTGGGCAGCAGAAAAACCGGGGCAACTGACGCAGGAAAAAAGACAGAATGCAATTGCGTATCATATATCAAGTTTGCTCTCAGGTCAAGGTTCTGCTCAACAGAAATTCTCTCAAAGCCTGGCATCTGAAAACAATCAATTGATAGTTGATTTGAGCGATCGCCGTGTTTACGTTCAACGTGGGGATCTCGTTATAGCAAGTTACCCAATTGCTGTGGGTAAGAAAGGTTGGGAAACGCCCACTGGTTCTTTCCAAGTTATGTATAGGCAACTCAATCCTACCTGGCGTCACCCGATTACTGGCAAAATATTTGCGTCGGGTCCTGATAGTCCTTTAGGAGACCGATGGATTGGTTTTTGGTCAGATGGACGCAATCAAATTGGCTTTCATGGCACACCAGATGATGAAGTCATAGGGAGTGCAATATCCCACGGTTGCTTGCGGATGCGTAATCCTGATGTCCGCCTGCTTTACAAGCAGGTGAGTTTGGGGACACCAGTGGAAGTACGTCAATGATCACTCATGAGTCATTTGTCGTAGGTTAATGACTCATGAGTGATCAATACTCTGATTTTTGCTCAAAATGGGGTGCGTATACTTGGAGTAAGGTACTGACTTGGCGCAAAACCTCATTGCCAGTGTTTTTAGTTCCGACAGGCGTTCTATCATCATTTGGTCGGTCTAGGTTGCGGGCGATCGCCTCGCCAACTTGCTGGGCAATCAATTCCTGAAGTTCTGCTCTTGCGCGTTGGCGCTGGTAGTTGGCACCTTCTTCTGTAGTAGCATATAGAGGTGGTAGCCGGTTGAGGGCGTAAGCGGCAATATCCCCAACATCCAGAGAACTTTCGCTAGTCGCTTCAATTTCCGCTACACGAGATATTGCCTCTGTCAGTACCAACTCTTCCATAACGTTGATAAATTGTTTGCGTGGTACCGCCACCACATCCCCACTCAATAGCGACACCATCAGCCGATCCAACGCTTTGTACTCCTCTATTGAGAGTTCACTAGCGCTATCACAGATTCGCCCGACTTCTGCTTCCATTGCTGGTGTAAGATAACCATCCTGGAGAGCCTGTTCCACAATTTTGTCAATACTCATAACGCTCATTATCTTTCAGCTATCCAAGCAAGGTGGGTACGGTACCAATCAATCCTATTTATTTTGCCCACTCATAAGGCAATAATACGCATAATACGCAAAAAGTTACTATTTTACTCCTTCATTTCGCCAGGGTACGGGGTCAACAGATTTGCCATTGACATAAAGCCCCCAGTGTAAATGCGGACCCGTGGATGCGCCTGTTGAACCGACTGCGCCAATTAATTCACCGGGTTTAACAAAATCACCTTCTTTAACATTAATGCGGCTGAGGTGCATAAAAATACTTGCCACTCCTTGCCCGTGGTCAATGCCAACAACATTACCGTGAACCCGAAATCCTTGCGATACCTTGCCTACCAAAGCAACCCGTCCAGCCGCTGGAGCAACAACAGGCGAACCGGCACCACCAGCATAGTCAATACCGCGATGATAGTAATCATCTGCGAATTTTCCATTATAGTACCTACGTACACCATAAATTGTACTGACACGTCCTTTATTAGGTGCGATAAAAGGACCATCCCAAAACTTTTCTGGTGTTTTTATCGCCTTAAACTCTGTTGCACGCTTGAGTTCATACTCTGTGGCTTTTACCCCAGCTTTTCCTGGGGGTAGATTAATGCGCTGTACGGGGAATTTGCGATTTCGTACTTGTACTGACAAGTTCTGCACTTGACCTTCGCCGGAAATCGTAAGAGTTCTGGTTCCAGCTTTTTCCAAAGGCGTTGTCGGGATCAAAGCCCGGTACTGTCGTGGTGCTATTTCATATACTGGGTAAGTCTCCGAACCATTAGTAACTGTGACATTGCTACCATTAGCTGGATTATCTAAACTGACTACAACTGATATGGTATCGCCAAGTTGGGGAGTTGGTGGATTGACTTGTACTTCTAACGCTTTTGCGGGTGCTGCCAATGCAAAGGGTAGGGCAAATATCCCAAGTACGACAGTGGTTGCACGTACGTTGGTTTTGAAAGCTGTCACGCTTAAACCCAGTAACTTTTTCCCAGAACTACTAGCGTAATATTCGGTCGTCATAGAGGAGCTACTAAAAATCTTCTTCTTTTGAAAGACAGATTAAAGTATAGTTTGAGTTTCCTAAATTTGCTGTTGTTGAAACAGTATTGAAATCATATGCTACCAAAATCTCATGTCAATTTTACGGATGTGGTAGTTATAAGCGGATTACTCAAATTCACCGAAGCACAATTCTGATACCTTAAAACCACTGGTTCTAAGTTTAGTCCACGCCATACTCATAGCGTTGGCAACTGTAACGAACTGACTTCCACACTAATGAAAAACTTTGTATGCTTTATGTTAATAGGTTTTAATAGTACTTTTATAAGCTTGTGCAGGAAGATTTTAGGCTAATAGTTGATTTAGTTTCAGTTTTCGCCGTAGCCGCCTGTGGTGGACTTATGGCGGCGCTTTTGCGACAACCGGTTTTACTGGGGTATCTCATTGGTGGGATGGTCGTAGGACCAGCCGGACTAGGACTCGTTAAAGAATTGATTCAAGTAGAAACTTTGGCTCAGTTCGGAGTCGCCTTTTTATTATTTGCCTTGGGAGTTGAGTTTTCCTTTACAGAACTTAAAAAAGTCCAGGCGATCGCTCTTGGGGGAGGCGGACTACAAATTGCCCTGACGATTCTAATCACCGTTTTGGTATGTGGTGCCGCAGGAGCTTGGGCATATTTACCAGCTAAGGGTATGTTTTTGGGGGCAATTCTATCTTTGTCTTCCACAGCAGTTGTCCTTAAGTGCTTGATGGAGCGTAATGAAACAGAAACGCCCCACGGACAGGTGATGCTGGGAATTTTGGTAGTGCAGGATTTAGCGCTGGGACTGATGATCGCGGTTCTACCAGCTCTTAACCAACCAATGGAATCAATTGGTATAGCAGTGCTCTTGGCGCTGTTGCGGATTGGTTTATTTGCTGCTGGTGCAGTCGGCGCTGGGATTTGGCTCATCCCTCCTTTGTTGCGACTGCTAGCCCGTACTGAAAGCCGAGAATTATTTTTATTAGGCGTGGTGGCGCTGTGTTTAGGTATTGCCCTACTGACAGAGTATATGGGGCTTTCTATTGAAATGGGGGCGTTTGTCGCTGGTTTGATGATTTCAGAGGTGGAATACGCCGACCAAACTTTAACATATGTAGAGCCACTGCGAGATATTTTTGCCAGTTTATTTTTTGCCTCTATTGGGATGTTAATCGACCCAGTGTTTTTGTGGAACAACCTGGAATTAATTCTAGGATTGGTGACACTGGTGTTTGTTGGTAAATTTTTGATTATTACGCCACTGGTGAAATTGTTTCGCTACCCCTTGAAAACAGCGTTAATTGTTGGGTTGGGACTAGCTCAGATTGGAGAATTTTCCTTTGTTCTTGCCAGTGAAGGACAGGCGCTGGGACTGGTTTCCCGACGAGTCTATTCACTGATTTTGGGGACAACAGCAGTAACATTGGTGCTGACCCCTTTTGTGCTGCGTTTGGTTCCGATTTTATTTGACTGGGTAGAATCAATACCTTGGCTGAAGCCCTATTTAAGCGGAGAAGGTCAGCCGTTGGCGGTTGCTGACGAACTACCGACGAAAAACCATGTGGTGGTCTGCGGCTATGGGCGAGTGGGACGCAATTTGGTGAAGTTGCTACAGCAGCACGATTTGGCTGTGGTGGTGATTGACCAGGCAGAAAGTCGAATTCAGCAGTTGCGGGAAGCTGGAGTTCCTTATGTTTATGGCAATTGCGTGAGTTTTCACGTTTTAGAAACCGCTGGGGTACACACCGCCCGAGGAATGGCGATCGCACTTCCTGACCCCATGAGTACACGTCTTTCCCTGAAACGCGCTTTGGAATTGTCTCCTAATTTGGATGTCGTTGTTCGCGCTACCAATGATAAAAGTATTGAGGTGCTTTATCAACTTGGGGCGCGGGAAGTTGTGCAACCAGAGTTTGAAGCGAGTTTAGAAATGGTGGCTTACATATTAACTGACTTGGGTTTCAATACTGCTGTGGTGCAGCGAGAAATGCAGGAAATCCGCAATCGTCATTATTTGGATTTGCGACCAGAACAATCCGCGTCTGAGGTTTCCCGCGATTTGCAACAAGCAACTCAAGACCTCAACAAGCGTTGGTATCCCTTACCATCTGGTTCACCTCTGGTCGGTATGACCTTAGACGAAGCGGATATGCGCTACTTAACAGGGGCAAGTTTGATGGCAATTCGTCGCGAAGGAGGTGAAGAAATAGATTATCCTCCGGCTGAGACTACCTTAAAAGAGGGCGATCGCCTTTTGGTTGTTGGTTCTGATGATGAATTGGCGGCTTTGGATGAATTCGCTAAAGGTCAAGCTGCTGTTCCCGGTGAAAATAGCGCTTGTCAATGGGTAACTATCTCAGCCGACAGTCCAGTTGTTGGGAAAACTCTTGCAGATTTGGACATCCGCAACCAATATGGGGTCATGGTGCAGGCAATACGGCGAGATAGCAAGTTTATCCGCTTTCCTGATCCTAGCAAGGACTTGCAAGTCCGCGACCAAGTTTTATTGTGCGGTAACTTGTTTTGTCTGAATCAACTTGTACAGTTGTTTACCCCAGGTCGGGAAATACCGCTATCTATCCCACTGGTGAAAGCAGGCGAAGCAGAAGCACTCAAAGAGTTTTTACCGATGGATACTGTGCTGGATTAGTCATTAGTCATTAGTCATTAGTCATTAGCACAAAGGACAATCAACAAAGGACTATTGTTTGGGCTTGATGTATGCAATGGCTTGCTTCCACACAGTGGTTTGCTCGCTGTTTTCATCTACAAGACACACACATTGTGCGTCTTGCCATATGACTTTCCCAGTCAATGTGTCGCCAGTTAGCAGTTTTAACTGAATTGTCGCTGCTTGTTGAATCAGGTTTTGTATTTGCCGAACGCTAGGCAGTGAGGTGTCAAATTCCGTAATCATAGTCATTAGTTATTAGTCATTAATTTAGTCGTAACTCACAATTGACAAAGCACAATACACTAATGACATAGAAACTTAAATATACTTCATCGATTTTGGCAATGGCAATCGAATTTACTAAGTATCACGGTCTGGGCAATGATTTCATCTTGATTGACAATCGCTCGTCATCAACGCCCATCATCACTCCCGAACAAGCAGTTAAGTTGTGCGATCGCCACTTTGGTATCGGTGCCGATGGTGTCATTTTTGCCTTGCCTGCCGAAAACGGTACTGACTACACCATGCGAATTTTCAATTCCGATGGTTCAGAACCAGAAATGTGTGGTAATGGCATTCGCTGTCTCGCTGCTTTTTTAGCTGATTTAGAAGGTGACGCCAAAAACAGCGGCCAATATCGCATTCATACGCTAGCTGGTGTGATTACGCCCCAACTCATGGCCGATGGTCAAGTTAAGGTGGATATGGGTATCCCCAAGCTACTCGCTGGTGAAATTCCTACCACTATACGCCCAGCTAACGAAAAAGTAATTGATCAACCCCTGGAGGTAGCGGGGAAAACTTGGGATGTCACCTGTGTCAGTATGGGGAATCCTCACTGTATTACCTTTGTAGATGACGTTGCAGCAATCCCTCTGGAAGTCATTGGTCCCGAGTTTGAGCATCACTCAGCTTTTCCCCAAAGGATAAATACAGAATTTATTCAAGTGGTGCGTCCTGACTACGTAAAAATGCGGGTATGGGAACGAGGGGCTGGTATTACTTTAGCTTGTGGCACGGGCGCGTGTGCGTCGTTGGTCGCGGGTGTATTGACGGGGAAGTCCGCTCGCATTGCAACCGTTGAACTTCCGGGAGGACCTCTGCTAATTGAATGGTCAGAAATTGACCAACGCCTTTATATGACAGGACCAGCCGAGCGAGTTTTTACTGGCAAAGTTGAATAAAGGCTCTTGTCAGGTGGGCATATTGCCTGCCTATGATATGGAAAAGACGGGCGAGATACCCGTCTCACAAAAGGATTAAGGCTCAATACTTACGCTTGTTTGCGGAACCGCCGCCGCAAACCTGCGCCAAACCCCAAAGCCGAAAGTGAACCCAGAATGGTCAGGGGTTCGGGAACTGGCTCTAGGTTCGCGTTGCTTACTGACAATCGTGACGAGCGAGTAAAATCATTCCCTCCATCAACAACGCCAATGCCAACGTTGTAGTTACCAGCAGTTGTGAAGGTATAGCTGAAACGAGAATTGCCCGTCACAGGAATGACTGAGTTGCCAATCGTTGAGTTCACAATTGTCACAAAGGCGCGGTCAAAGCCGGGATCGTCGTTGGTCAAGAAGTTCGAGTCAAAGCTGAAAACATCTCCAGCCATGATGCTTAAAGGCGTCTGGATGGCAGAGCCTTCGGTAGCATCAAGACCGAGAGCTCCTTGATTAACACCGAGAAAAGTTTCTAGGTTACTAATAAAGGTCGGTTGATTGCCAGAGACATTGGAAATATTGTTGGGGTTAGCGGCAGTATCATCAACGCCACCAGGGAAGGCATTGGTCAGTGTGGCTTGACCAGGAGTCTGAGAAACATCACCCGATCTAGTCCAACTGCCAACATCGAGACTGGCAGCAAAAGAGGGGGAGGCAATCGTCAAACTACCTAAGCTGAACAAGCTTAATACTACAGCCTTTCGAGATGAACATTTAAGTAAAGACTTGAGCAAAGTTTTCGCTGACATTTAGAACTCCATGAGTTGCGTCTAACAACTGTATCGATGAATAAATTGGTAGATGCCAGCTTTTATTGTTGATGTCTGGTATTCGAGTCTTTCTTTGGGGTAGTGCTTCCCAGTGCAGCTTAAAAGCAGCTTTAGAATACAAAGTTACTGGGGCTATTAAGGCTACCTGTACCAGCTACGTTCACACCAATGAACGGTCTAAAGATGTCTCCGCCTGTGGAACCATCGGAGTCAATTTCCACGCCAAAGTTATTGGAACTGCTGCCCTGTACAACTCTCACATAGCCATCGGCAATGGCGTCGGTGCCGCTGTAGCCTCCAGGAACTAGGCTGTCGAGTAGTTCCGTGAAGACTAGTTTGTCAATGCTTACCTGGAAGTCATTGATTGTGTCACCGCGATCGCGGATATTGGTATAAGCAAACTGGTCACTGCGAGGACCACCACTGAGCGTATCAGCTCCTGCACCGCCAATAATTCTGTCATTGTCAGAGGTGCCAACTAGAGTGTCGCGACCAGATGTGCCATTAATCACGCTAGGCGCTAGATTGAACCGAGCCAGAACGGGGTCGTGGTCACTGTCTTGATCGGCAAACTCTGAGTTGATATGAACCGAATCAAACCCATCCAAGTTATTGAGCAAATTGCTACTGACAAGAATATGATCCAGTGTTTGGGAGTTGCCGTCAAAGACGTAGCTGTATCGCTCGTTCTGAGGCAGCGTTTCAATCAGAGTCGTCAGCCCAGCACTTTCAAGATTGTTGACGGGGTTGGAAAACTCAAAGTCATTTAAGTCACCTGCTACCACCACATTGGCATTGGGGTCAATTGCCAAAATACTCTGGACAAAATCTCTTACCACTGTGGCTTGCTGGTTGCGCTGTGTCTCGCTAGTGAGTACTGGCGGTTGATTCGCTCCAAACAGGGGTTGATCACCGCCTTTGGAGTTGAAGTGGTTGCCCACCACAAATACGCTTCGACCGTTGAAGGTGAATTCGCCAACCAAAGGCTTGCGACTGTTGTTGAAGGTGGAGTTGGTGGGGTCAATCAAACCAGGACTAAAAGAAGGCTCAGGAGCACCACCCACGTTACTGACTGTGGTGCCGGAGGTGGAAGTGCCACCGGGACGGTCAACAAACTGTACGCGCCCAGGATTGAACAGGAAGCCTACCCGGATATTACCACCAGGTTCTCCGCCGTTGGTGTCATCTACTGGGTTAATCTGGCGGAATTCATACGTGGGACCACCAGCAGTGGCGATCGCATTAATTAATGTCTGGAACGTTTGACTAGCATCAACGACACTGTCATTTGTTGGTCCGTTGTTGTCCTGAATTTCTTCCAGATTAATGATGTCTGGGGATTTTAGGTTATTGACAATTCGGCTCGCGAGGTTGTTAAACTTTGTCGCCCCATCACTAGGGTCAAGGTTTTCTACGTTGAAGGTGCCAACTGTGAGTTGGTTAGCGGTGGGACTCAGGTTGGTGACTTCCCGCTGCAAACCACCAGAGGTCACGCTAGGCAGAGGTTGAGTATTCAACAGCTTGAAGTTGCCGAAGCTGTAATCAATTACCCCAACAGTCGCCCCGTTAAAGCTATCTCCGACATTCACCTGTGGCTCACTGGTAATAATCGCATCATCAATGATGATCCGCTCTGGGTTAAAGTCACCAGGCTGAATCACAATGCCGCCACGAGCCGTGCGAACGCTAGCATTTGCACCGTTGTCTGCCAACACTGGGATTTCACCATTATCACTGGTTGGTCCCACCGCCACAGCATTATTGACCTGTACTAGCATTCCTTCCACGCTTTCGTAGAAGTCAATGCCGTCTTGTGCAGGGTCAAAAACGCCACTGGTTTCTACACTGCCATTTGCATCATCTTCAATCACAGTAGTTGGAATTGTCCGTCCGCCATTGCCAAGCACTGTGGCAGTAGGTAACGGGTTACCTGTCGAGACTGTGGTAATCGATGGGCTGCTAATCTGAGTGGTGGTGAGGTTAGCACTGTTGGCACCACCAGGGCGGAACTCCGATACGGTACCGCTTACCGTTACCGAGTTTCCTACAGCTACTGTCGGTGCAGAGGAGGTGAAGACAAAAATGCCCTCTGAGGTGGCATCATTGGTATCTGGATTAGGGTCTTGCAGGTAGAAGCCGTTGGAACGTGTAGCCGTGACGATACCGGGTACGTTGTTCACCGCCTGACCATTCAGGGGTGAGATGTGCGCCGCACCTTGAATGTCACGGATGCGAGTTCCAGCAGCAACATCATTATCTGTAATAGTCACGGTTGCGGTGCTGGTACCACCCAAGTCATAGTCAGTAGTATCAACCAGTGTGAGTGTTACTGTCTCATTCCCTTCTACTGTAGTATCATCAACAGGTGTAATCGTGATATCTACAAATGATTGACCTGCTGCGATCGCGGCAGTGCCAGTTAAGTTAGGTGTGTAATCAGTACCATTCGTTGCCTGACCTGCACCTGTAGCAACGGTGTAATTGACACCCAGGGAAGCGCTGGTATCACCCGTGCGTGTGATTCTGAAAGTTCCTGGATCAGATCCCGCCTCTGCTGCTGCTGCGTCTGTTGCTTGAATCGTGAGGGTTGGAACTGTTGATGTTATCGGTGTTCCTGAGATAGAGATATTATCAATCCCAATCCACTCATCATTACCAACAGCATTAGTCGTGATAATCCGCAGTTGGACTTGGGACTGATTTGCTACAGCTGCTGGCAATTGAACGTTAACTGCGGTTTCTAGAGTTGCCTGACTTGGTCCAGTGCTAGCATCTGCAACAAAGGCAGCGGGTACATTCGTGAAGTTCCCTGTCGTACCGACGCGATATTGTAAGGCAACAGGCTGTGTAGAATTATCAGCCGAACCGTCAATGTCTCGTAGGAGATAGGAGACGTTGATATTGTTGACACTTGTAGTATCGAGATAAATTTGCACAAACGGGGCATCTGCCGTACCCGATCCTTGGAGAGCAACGACAGGGTTAGCTATCTGGAACTCGGCAACGCCACCAGTTGTTATGTTGGGATTAGTCTGATTTGCTATTACATCAACTGGAGTTGAGGTTCCGTCGGCGACAACAGTCTGCGGGTCCGTACCTGTAGCAGTTGTCAAATCATCGCCCCGGTAGCCAACAATGCTAGGGACATTATCCCAGTTGTCATCGGTGGTGATGAGTCCTGTGTTACTCCAGTCTTGGGTGAAGGGAGCGATCGCTAGAACGTAATATGCAGACGACATTTAAGACACCTCTATGAGAAGTATGAATTTAATAGAGAAAGACAATTTCCGACTCGTCCGCCTACTGCCTGTTTCTTAGCCAAAAGCGAGCCATATCAATAAAGGTGTATTTAAGTTGACACACTTAAAGTGAATACACCTGTGGAAATATTTTTGCTAGCTATTGAAATGTCCTTACCAGTTGGAACGAGGGTAGATGTAATTGTAGATGCTTACCTTTACCCTGGTCATCTTAATTCAGTGTTTTTTACTGCCCTGGCATAACGTGTATATTACTACATTATTTAGAGTAAAAATTGTGGTTATTCACTAATTTCATTGTGAAATTTTGATGTTGTCGAGTGGATAGATAGTAGTATTATTTGCCTTTTGAGGAGAAGTAGAAACCTGATACCTGTAGCATTACCTATAAGTTCTTCTAATAAAGTAGAAAGTCAAATTAATTTTAGTTTTATCAAAATGATTACGTGCTATTACTTAAACATTAAGAATTATAATTGCTAAAGATAAAAGCAAGGTTAAGTTAGCTTTAAAAGTAGTCTGGAGTAAAACTTTTAACGTTCAAAGTATAAGGCTGAAGTTCCTGACGGGGTATAGGAGAAGGCATTGCGCCCCTACACCCCGCCCCCAAACGGGACTTGGTAATGAAAATAGCCTTTGCTTGGGTTAGTTAGCGATGAATAGAAAAAAGTAACATTTTCCCCAGTTTCTCCCACTACTATTTAGCAGCATCGGCATCTCTACACTCTACATCTCACCAAAACTTACCTACTAGTTAGTAAATTTGAACCAAAACTAAGGTTTGGTTTTGACGCTGACAGGACCATAGACAGAAGTCTGACACGCCAAGCGGTAAGTTTCCGGCTTTCTCTTGAGCATCACCTTTTCTACGTCCGTCCGGGAAGAAAGGTTTTCCATCCCTTCAACAATTTCCACAATGCAGGTACCACATTGACCGGAACCCCCGCAGTTCATAAGTTTTGCCATCATCTTGTAAATGGGAATGCGGTTTTCTAAAGCGTTTAGCCTCAAGTTTGCACCATAGGCTGCTACAACTTCCTGATTCTCGTTGACAAAATTGATTGTACTCATGATGCAATTCCTTGTGCCATTTAACGTTTTGTATTCCAACACAGGTGCTACTTACGCTACATATTGTAGAAAGCTTGTTATGTTTAAGCTTACACGGGTAGTTAGACAGTAAGCTCATAACCAGAGATAGTTTCCTGCTGATCTGAGGCTGCGTTTAGCCACTGTTGCATTCCTGGTAGTGCAAAGACAGCTTCAGGATATTTTTTGTAAACTGCATCTAGTAGTTCACCACAGAAATTATGACAGGTCAGGAGTAGGATAAAGACTGTTGAGTTTAACTCGTGCATCCTTAGTGGTGAAGCGCCAGTTAACAGTAGCTCGTTGTTGATTGCGTTCTATTTCC
>JAHHIB010000051.1 GCA_019359075.1 Kalymmatonema hyalinum WJT4-NPBG1 | reverse complement strand
TAATTGATGGTGTCAAGGCTAGGGGAGAAAAAGGGAACTACAGTACACGACGTGTCAAATTTAACTCCAACTGCTTAAGTTAAGTTTTCGTTACATAGTTAGAAATTTTCCCGCCCACCTACTTAGTTAATATAAATTTCTCATCATCAGGGCTTTTATAATTCTCCATTACTTTTTCCCGCTCCTCTTCACTAAGCGTTTCAAGATAAGCAAAGAAATCAGTTGTTTTCCTTGGCAGTTTATTTGTATTCATACAACGATCCGTTTAAGTACACCCCTAACGTAATGAAAAAATAGTGGTACAAAATGGGCGATATATTCGCTCCTTTAAATGAGTATATATACTTATTTAACACTATTATATAAATTAAATATATAAATTCAATACTTTTCAAAATTGAAAAAATAAGTTAGTCTATCAGTTAAACTTTGTTAAAACTACAAAATATGCTATCAGATGGACAACGTTTTAGATTAGAAAAAGAAAAAGAAAATCTTGACCAACAGTATGAAACTCAAATTGGACTAATAGGAAAAATAGAATATGCTTTGTCTATTGAAAATGACGTTTTATGTAAATTCAAATATCAAAACCAGATTAAAGAAGGAAAAAAGAATCTTAAGAATCTTACAGATAGACTTGATGAAATCGAAAACCAGTTGCGATTAAATTCGTCCACATTTACAAGTTCTAAATCTAAAAAAATTAAAGAAGAAAATGAGGTTTACAAAAAAAGTTTTGAGGAATTAACTACATACAAGTACGCTCAAAGAGTTTCTTTACAAGAAAAAGCGATAACTACAGCGAGAGAAGCGAGAGATTTTTTAGTAAAAGCAGAATCAGAGATAAATAATAATTACATATCTAAAATGGATTTCACATTGATTCTTCCACATACTCTAGCGCGGCAAGTAGAAGAGTGCAGTATTTTTAGAAGTAACAAAATTAAAGATTATAAAATAAGATTTGAGCCAGATGTAAAAGCATCAACAAAAAGTATAATTAGTATTTTAAAAAAAGAAAATGAAAATTTTGATGGATCAGAATTACTAAAAGATTTACTTGAAGCTAAAACCTTTTCAGATTTTTTAAAAACGTTAGAAAACTTAGAAGTAATAGCTTGGCAGATATTTTAGAGAATTTTTAAACACCTGTATGTCGTCTAACCACAATTTACCGACATTTTAGATTGCGAGAAGTGAACTTCTTTATATCTTGTATTAACCGATACAAATTTTTGTGACTTGAACTCTTGCTGTAGAAAGGGGATTTACAAATGCTCGCATCGATAGTATGGAGCGAATGAAATCGGTTCAGCAGAAGCCTCCAGTAGTAGCACCCACTGGGGGCTTTTAATTGTAAGCTGTGGATCACAGTGTTTTTAGAGTATTCCAGACTCAGGCACGCAGATTCAAATCATACTTCCGCTATGATTCGCCTGTTAGTTGTTGATGACCAGGATATTTTTCGGCAGGACTTAGCCATATTGCTATCTGCTGAAGCGGACTTGGATGTGGTTGGACAAGCGAGTCATGGACGTGAGGCGATCGCCTTCACCCAACACCTACAACCCGATGTCATTTTGATGGATGTCCGAATGCCACTTTGCAATGGCGTTGCGGCTACTCGTGAGATTATGCAACGTTATCCTTGGATACGGATTTTAGTACTGACGACATTTGATGATGATGAGTATGTCTGGCAATCACTCCAAGCAGGCGCACTTGGTTACTTACTCAAACACACCCCAATTGAACAGATTGTGACAGCCATTCGTTCAGTTTATCTGGGGTACTGTCAACTCGGACCATCGATTGTTCCGAAAGTTGTTACTCAGTTAAAACCTAATTCTTCACGCCCAAAAGATGATTCTGACTACCTGTTAAGTCAACGTGAACTGGAAATTTTGAAGTTAATGAAACAGGGAAAAAATAATCGTGAAATTGCTCAAGAACTGCACCTTACAGAAGGAACCGTGAGAAATTATGTCTCTCAAATTTTCAGCCAGTTAGGTGTTCGTGACCGAATTCAGGCTGTACTTTGGGCACAACAACATTTGCCATGATTTTGTAGTCTCTTTATTCGGTGCGGTCGCTACTTCACTCCTCTACCCCAACGACAACCTTCTTGGTGTAATACTCAGTCTTCCCATACACGCTGATAATACTCTCACCTACCTCAAAAAACGTCCCTTCTATCTCATCTTTAGAAAACTGCAAGTTTAGGTATTTTGCAGCAAGTTCCTCTGCAGTGGATGCTACGGCGTTCATTTCATCTGGCAAAAGCCCAGTAGAACCAATGTAGAACACCAAAGGACAAATGTTATCCCGGTAAATTCTCTCTCCATACGCCACCAATTTGGTATTCGCCGCTGTCAAAGCGTCAACCATTTCCTCTTTGCTAACAGGTTTGCCATTCGATTTATCTTGCAACACCCGTACAAGATTCTCAGCACCAACTTTTGCAAGAATAGCTGTCACTCTCCCGTTCTTTTCCAAACCAAGAAAGTCATCAAAAATTGGTTTCATGAATTCATCGACTTTCGTGAATTTTGTACGTGATGACAATTGCTTGTGAGCGAAGGCAATATTTTCATTGAACGCCAGATCAAAAGCAGGTTTCTGGAAAATTTCCCCAGTTTCTTTGTCATAAAGCCGATAAATCCTATCAAGGAATTTATTTGCTGTATGCAGTTTACTAAGGTTAAGTATATCTTTGCTGCCAATGTCGATTTTATAGCTAATTCTTGAATCAAGAGTACCGTTGATTAGCGCTTCCTTGATATCGGTGTATTCGTTCGTTGTTGGGAAGTTTATGTAAAGATTTTTTGAAATATAATGCTTCTTTAACTCTTCCAACTGTTCTGCTAAGAAGATATCTGACTCTTCTTTCAGATGAGCAGAAATAATACTAGAGAGAACTTTGATTTCTCCTAGTTCAGAAAACAAACCATCAATGTTGCTATACTGTCCGTCAAAAGGCACAAGAGGTAAATGTTCTAGCTTGATAGTATATTCACTGCGGAAGTCAAATTCCTCTGCTGGCGAACCATCTTTTTCCAATACACCTTTTTGCTTAAGTACATCAAAGGCTTTTTTACTACTTATTTTGACTTTAAGTGACTTCACATTGACTTCACCATCACTAACGATGGTGTAATTATTAAAGGTAGCCAAGTCATTCATCAGCAAACCGGCAACATCAATAATTCGGGTTTTGTCCTCAGCTTTGACAAGTCTCACTTTACGGGTAATAAGCATATTGATAGTGGCGGTGTTGTGGTTAATCTCAAACGAACCCATCCCAACATAGCCAGCTTTATCTATATATTCGGTTCTCAGCCAAGGTTTAATCAAGTTGCCATTTCCATCCCTGCAACCTTTAACTCTTTTGATTCCTTTTCTTTGATAATTGTTCTGCAAGTGCTCGATGTTAACAATGATGCTATTGTTATGTTCTTCCAATATTTTGATGAGTTCTAACAGAGAAATCCTCTCGTTCACCTTCACCTTATCTAGGATTTCATGCTCTCGCAAGATATTGGGATAGAACAGTGCAATGTCAATGTCTTGTGCAAAATCTGCGACTTGCTCATTTGTCAGCGCTTTGGCGTGTCTTTCTGTTAAAGTGGCATCAAAGGTACTCGCAATAGCATACTTGGCAGTATTCAAATTTCCTTCTACCAAATTTGCTTTGGCAAATGCATACACAGACTGATCATTTTGAGCTACAGGTACATTTAATTGCTCATAAGCTTCTTTACTGATTTGCTTATATTTGTAAATGAGAAATTCATCATCTGGTTTCAAACCAAAGATTTTTAATGTTCCTGCTGTACCATTAATTTTCTTCGCACTTGTTGAAAGTAAAATTTGATAGGTATAATCAGCAGCTAAAGGTTCTTCTATTGCTGGTGCGACTGAACCACCTAACAATTTTGCAGTGCTGTAAATAGCATCATAAACTTCTCTCACATCGCCAGCTTGAATGCACAAACCAGAGACAGTGTTGGCAATTTTGGAAAGCAGCTTAAAGTCAGAAGCGTTAGAATAAGCGATGGTGTTGACAAAAACATCCATGCTTTTGAGTTCTTCACAAATCGCCTCTAAAGCTTTTGCTTCTGCGCTCGGGCTGGTATCATTTGCATAGCCGTCGCTGTGCAAAGTTATGGCAGTAAGTTCTTCCTCTTGAATCAGAGATTTTGCCATCTGCATTGCTTGAGATATGCAAGTTAGATAGGTAGCTTGAATTCGTTTAATTTCTTCTACGTAGCGAGAACTTGGTTTCATCACTTCTTGAATGGGAATTCGCTGGAAGTGACAGGTTACGTCGCCTTTAGAAGAATACGATATTAAAGTGATGACGAGCTGGTAGTTGATGTATTCATCAAGAGTTAAAAGCTTAATCAAAGTTTCTTTCAATGCCTGGATATCACAAGACATTGAGCCAGAACGGTCGATGATAATAATACTATGTGCTACTGCTTTTTGTGAAATATCACCCGGCTTTCTTTCTAAATGTACTCTGTCTACTAAGTAGTACGCTTTTTCTTTACCAGCAAAGTTATAAAGGGTGAATTTTGTTCTAGTATTATTAGTAAAATTACTATTGATATTTTGAGAGCGGGCAACGTTATTTTTTCTAGCTTTTCTTGCCATATTTACACCTACTTTAATTAAGTTTAACCATCATGTTAATTCATGGTTTTTTGTTGCGTCACCCTCGGCAAGAAAACCTTCTTAAAAACCTTAAATTTTGAGGGTAAACACGCAAAATGCCATGCGAAAAAGGTATGCCAGCTTCTTGCTTACAGCGGTTTTTATACCAAGTTGCGTTCAAAGAGAGAATTTTCTGAATTAACCGCACAGAACGCAGAGGAGGACACTTCTGTGCGGTGAACCAGCGCTGCAGGAGGGAAACCCTCCGCAGGCGACTGGTGTTCGCGTAGCGTGCCGAAGGCATACCCGGAGGGGGGTTCCCCCCGTTGTTCAAAGCAGCGTCTCCGCAGGAGATAGAAAGTGTCCGTAACACAGAGAGGAAAAAGAGAAAGTTACCTGTATGAATGCAACTTGGTATTAAATGATGAGACACCCTACCTGAGATCTTGCAATTGCAACAGTGAGTCGGCGAAGCCTCCAAACCCTCGTTACCAGGTTGAACCTGGTAACGAGATATTAGAGCCTCTGGCTCTTGTTGGGTGCAAGATCTGAGCTACAGAAAACCGTTGTAAGGTGGTATTTCTATTATAGTATATTTGTACTATAAAAAGAACAAGTAGGCAAGGTGATCAGGTGAGAGTTCCTTCCCACTGTAAAATTACGGCGTTGCATATTTGCGGGATGAAAAGTTATGTCCTGCAGACACGCTGCTTTGTTGGGGGAACCTGTCTGCAAGACTTACACGCCAAACAAGCGGCTTCAAGGGTTGCAAAGGCGTTTCTTGCGGGAAGCGAGTAGGAAGATAAAATAAAGACTAAAGCCCTGACTACGAAGTTGATTCAGGTTTCACCCTTTGAAATAATCTAAAAGGCGATCGCCATTTTCTCAAGACGAAATTTTCTCCTGTAGCAATTTTAGGCGCAACCCTAGCTTACAGAGCAATTTACGACTTATTGGCGTTGCTAGTTGCAGCAAGTTTACTGGGATTATATGAAATTAGATACGGTGCAAGAAATATAATGAACAAATAGATTTCCCTGGGACGATTGACTACATTAAACTTATGCCGCTCATAGTTCAAAAATACGGTGGTACATCTGTCGGTTCAGTAGAACGTATTCAAGCTGTCGCACAGCGCGTGTGCAAAACTGTCAAAGCAGGAAACTCTGTTGTCGTTGTGGTTTCCGCAATGGGTAAAACCACCGATGGACTCGTTAAGCTAGCATACGAAATTTCAACCAATCCCAACAGCCGGGAAATGGATATGTTGCTTTCCACGGGTGAACAAGTCACCATTGCCTTAGTAAGTATGGCTTTGCAAGAACTTGGACAGCCAGCAATTTCTCTGACAGGAGCGCAAGTAGGAATTGTTACCGAAGCAGCACACACTCGAGCGCGAATTTTACATATCGAAACAGAGCGGGTCAAGCGACATCTTAATCAAAACAAAGTTATTGTTGTGGCTGGGTTCCAGGGTATTACCAGAACTGAGGAATTGGAAATTACTACCTTGGGACGTGGCGGTTCAGACACCTCAGCAGTGGCTTTAGCAGCAGCATTGCGAGCAGATTTTTGTGAAATTTATACCGATGTGCCAGGGATTTTAACGACAGATCCCCGTTTGGTTCCAGAAGCACAGCTGATAGATGAAATCACCAGCGATGAAATGCTGGAACTCGCAAGTTTGGGGGCAAAAGTCTTGCATCCCCGTGCTGTGGAAATTGCCCGCAACTATGGCGTTCCGTTGGTGGTTCGCTCGAGTTGGACAGATGATCCCGGGACTTGGGTGATTTCACCAACACCGCGTCCGCGATCGCTCGTCAATTTGGAAATTGCCCGTCCCGTTGATGATGTAGAATTTGACACCGACCAAGCCAAAGTGTCCATGTTGCGTGTACCAGATAAACCAGGCGTTGCAGCACGGTTATTTGGGGAAATTGCCACTCAGGATGTGGATGTAGATTTAATTATTCAGTCAATTCACGAAGGTAACACAAATGACATAGCGTTTACCGTGAGGGCACCTATTTTAAAACGAGCGGAAGCCGTAGCGGCAGCCATTGCTCCTGTTCTGCGCTCTCACAAAGCTGCTGAAACTGAAGAAGCTGAAGTGATGATACAGCAGAATGTTGCCAAAGTCAGTATTGCAGGTGCGGGAATGATCGGGCGTCCTGGTGTTGCGGCAAAGATGTTCGCCACCCTTGCAGAAGCTGGCGTCAACATCAAGATGATTTCCACCAGCGAAGTCAAAGTCAGTTGCGTGATTGACAATGCAGATTGCGATCGCGCCGTTGCAGCCCTCCACACCGCCTTTGAAGTCGGGGAAGTCGGGGCAGACAAATCACCCCCCTCATCCCCCTCATCCCCCTCATCTGCCTCATCCCCCTCATCCCCTGTGAGGGGTGTCGCCCTAGACATGAACCAGGCGCGTTTGGCAATTCGTCAAGTACCAGATCGTCCGGGAACAGCCGCGAAGCTGTTTGGACTGTTGGCAGAACACAACATCAGCGTAGACATGATTATTCAGTCCCAGCGCTGTCATGTGATCAATGGCGTTCCCAGACGCGATATTGCCTTCACCGTTGCCAGGATGGATGCACAAGCAGCACAACAAATGCTCCAGCAAGCAGCCGCAGAATATGGATGGGGTGAAGTTGTATTGAATAGTGCGATCGCCAAAGTCAGTGTTGTAGGAGCAGGCATGGTAGGACAACCAGGCATTGCGGCTACAATGTTTGAAGCGCTAGCACATCACCAAATTAATATCCAAATGATTGCCACTTCGGAAATCAAAATTAGCTGTGTTGTAGCGCAAGAGGAAGGTGTTAAGGCATTGCAAGCGATTCACACAGCATTTGGGCTTGCAGGTAGCCACAGTATTCAAGTGCCTGCTTAATAATCACTCAAAGTCAAGCCGGACAACATCTTCAAGCTCTCTCGTTCCCATGCTGAGCATGGGAATGCATCATTTGAGGCTCTGCCTCCCATAATTATATTGAGGCAGAGCCTCAAGTTATACATTCCTTGCCCGAGGCAAGGAACGAGAAAACGAATTGTTAGACGGCTGGTTAGAGAGGTAAATATTGAACGGTATTTAACCACTCGTCACTTACAAAATTCCTTTTGCCCTCATTCGGACAACAAATGGAGAAGCAGGAGACTGAGCTTTTTCCCGTTGTACTTGTTCCCATTCAGTGCGAATTTCGGTATCAATCTCTTCCTGATGATCAAAGTAATACCCCATTGCTGCGTAAGCTTCGGAGGGGCGTAAGTAAGGGTGCTGTCGGCACATCTCCTCGACTAACCAACCATGTGCCAAGTAATCCATTGCTAGCTGAGCAACTCGAATACGGGGCAATCTTTGCAATCTAGCTGACTGACCCTCTAGCTTTTCAATATGAGGATAAATAATTTGAGATGTCATAGCTACCCTTAGAGCTTTGAATTCAAAGTCTAGCATAGCCACTAGGGAGAAGCGATCATCGCCTATATCCCAATACGGTGGTTTTGATTGTTGGATAGCACTTTACCTACAACCTCTCAACCCTAAAGAATAATAATGGGTTGCCATTCACAATCGTTTCCTCTACTTCTCTCATTCCAATTCTTTCTGCTAATTTCCGTGACTCAAGGTTTGGCTTATCACAGCTTGCTAAAAGATACTGATAGCCAAGTTCGTTAAAACAATACTCCACGATTCTAGTTGCGGCTTCAGTACCATAACCTTTTTTGGTCGCTTCAGGCAGCAAAGCATAAACTAATTGGGGCTGCTCTTGTTCAAAGAAATACCACAAACCAACAAACCCGATAATTTCTTTCTCATCTTTAGTCTCAATAAACCAAAGACCAAACCTTCTTTCATCAAAGAGCTTTTGGCTCTCTATGAACATTTCTTTAACTTGTTGCAAAGAAAAAACCTTGTCGTCGCATAAATACTTTCTAACGTATGGATTAATAAAAATACTGTGTAGTGTATTCAGATCGCTCTCTAAAATTGGCTTCAATAGCAACCTGTGAGTTTCAAATATCAAGCTCATTCCATCTCTTGCCAAATTCAACTTTTCAATCTTCTGTTTAGCTATACCGTCTGTCCATTCGTTCCAAGGCATACACTAGACTGCGATGGCACGAAGTGCCCAACCTAGGCGATGGCGCAGAGCGCAGCCCCGAAGGGGCATCGCCCTCATTTATCCCTTGCTGACTCAATCTCTTGCAGTATAAGCTACTGCGTAGGGTAGATATACCTCAAGAGCTTGTCGCCAGACATCGCCCCCTTGCCAAAGTGAACAAAAAAGCGATAGTGCATACTTGAAGATCTACAACTCCAAACAATATCTTTACTGATATCCTTGAAGCGATCGCAAAAAAATTGTCCAGGCAAAAGTAAATGATGGAAAGTGCAGCACTGAAGGCTCCCCGCTGGTTTGTTCGCAGAGATATAGATGGTTTATTTGGGCTTTTTCTCGACAACTTGATTCAAATTTTGTTGATTGTCAATTTGTGTCAAGGAGTGCTTGGCTTTCCTGCGTTCCTGGTATATGGGCGCATTTTGCCAGGAATTGCTTTAAGTTTAATTGTCGGTAACTTTTATTATGGTTGGTTAGCTTACCAAAAAGGTCAACAGGAGCAGCGAGATGATATCACTGCTTTGCCTTATGGCATTAACACTGTGAGCCTTTTCGCTTATGTATTTTTGGTGATGTTACCTGTGCGATTGGCGGCGATCGCCCAAGGTGCATCTTCAGAACAGGCTGCAGAATTAGCATGGCAAGCAGGTTTGGTAGCGTGTTTGGGTTCAGGTTTGATTGAATTAGTAGGTGCATGGATTGGGAATCCTCTGCGTCGCCTTGCTCCCCGTGCGGCAATGCTTTCAACTTTAGGTGGTATTGCCATCACCTTCATTGCCATTGGCTTTCTGTTTCGGACTTTTGCCAATCCCGTAGTCGGTTTAGTTCCCTTAGGCGTGATTCTCATTACCTACTTTGGGCAGGTTCGATTTGCCATTCCTGGTGGTTTATTGGCAGTTCTTTTAGGAATTGGTTTGGCATGGGGAACAGGTTTGGTAAGTTGGGATAATGCCAAGTTCGTCACTGCACTACAACCGATTGGAGTTTACATACCAAGATTGTGGTTAGGGGAATTGTGGAATAGTCGCGCCGTCTTAGTGGACTACTTCAGCATCATTTTACCAATGGGGCTTTTTAACCTTGTCGGTAGCCTGCAAAATTTAGAAAGTGCTGAAGCCGCCGGAGATACTTATCCTGCTACCCCAAGTCTTGCAGCTAATGGCATTGGTACGCTTGTTGCCGCTGTTTGTGGTTCTTGTTTCCCCACCACCATTTATATCGGACATCCTGGCTGGAAAGCTTTAGGGGCAAGAGTGGGTTACTCGATTCTCAATGGTATTTTCATGGGGTTGCTGTGCCTGACTGGAACCGTGGCAATGCTTGCCTATTTTGTCCCGATTGAAGCTGGAATGGCAATTGTATTGTGGATTGGTATTGTGATTGTGGCTCAAAGCTTCACAGCAACCCCTGCTCATCATGCACCCGCTGTGGTTGTCGGTTTATTACCAGGAATTGCAGGCTGGGGTGCATTAATCGCCAAAAATGCACTACGGGCAGCAAGTCTCGGAACGCCAGAAAAACCTTTAACACCAGCCTTAATTGAGCAATTTAAGCTGAGCGATACATATATTGATGGTGCTTTTGCTTTGGAGCAGGGATTTATTTTTTCAGCGATGATTTTGGCTGCTATCACAGTTTATATTATTGAGCGTGACTTCAAAAAAGCTGCCTATTGGTCTATTGCAGCGGCTTTACTCTCTTGGGTGGGTTTGATGCACAGCTACCGGTGGACTGTAGCAGATACTGTTGTCAATTTGGGTTTTGGAACTGGAACGCCCTGGGCTGTTGGCTACATTTTGCTTGCCATTCTCTTTTTCTACACTCAATGGCAAACCCGTCATCAAAAAGCAAATCAAAAGGTTGTTCAATCTCCATCACAAAACGCTTTGGATGGAAATTTGAAGAAATGAAATTATGGCTCACAACTGATCACTTTTAATGATATGAAATTAATGATATGAAGACATCAGGATTTCCCTGAGTGTAGTGACACAAGTTGAAATTTTTTACCTCCGCCTTCAACAAGTCAAATCACCAAAATCGCTTCAGTGTGTTCCCATCAATATTATTGTAGAAGGGATGACCTAACTGCTCAGCACTGAACCCCAGTAAATTATCCGCTAAAATAGAGAGTTGAGTCGCCCGAGTTGAGGTGGCGGTGACGGTGCTAGTCAATGGCAAAGGAACTAGTCCTTGTGGGACACTAAGTGTAATACTCAGGGAATTTAGTACTGATGATAACTCTAGATCACAATTAGAAAGCAGCCCAAAGGTGAGATTACGGTTGATGACTTCAAACAAGTCAGCATAAGGGTAATCTGTTAGAGAATCTTTGACGAAGTCGGCGATAGGTTGCAGTGGCTTGAATCCAGTAACGTCAAATCCATCGATATAATCGAGGCTGACAAAAACATCTGCTACACTGTCACACGCCGGAATTAAGATGTCTTCTAACTTAAACAAGACAAGTCCATTGCTCTCACCCGCAGGGGTACACGTGATTGTGTTAGCAAACGGGAAAGGAAATTCCATCGATGCAACATCAAGTGTCACGCTCAACGAGTCCAGTTGTGATGACAAATCTAAATCAGAATGATAGAGTAGTCTAGAGACTAGATTAGCATTGATGACCTCAAACAAGTCAGAATGTGGATAATCTCTTAGATAATCTTTGATAAAGTCAATAATCGGTTGTAGTCGCTTGATTCCACTTGGGTCAGGTTGTTCAACATATTCCAAGCCAACGACCACATTGGCAACACGACTACGCTGTGTAATAAAGATGTCTCCTAATTCAAGCGAAACAAAGGTCGAGTTACCTATGAAGCTATCAAAAATGAATTGGTTTGACATAATTTAAATTTTATGATCCTAAAAGTGTTCCTCAATAGGATAAGGATTGCTTAGTTTTCTGTCATCCTTATCTTGCAAACTTGGTTTAACAAGTTCTAGGGTAAGGGCTATTGGCTACTCAAGCAAGATTTGAGTTAGTCATATTTCCATTGGGTGAGACCATTATAAGTATCGACATAAAAAATATACATAAATACATAAATATATTTACCAGGAGTAACGGTTTTTTATTGTGGTAATGCTGTTGTATTTTATGAACACGTTTGGGAGAATCCACTGAAACGATACAGTTGTTGAATTAATATTGCAAGAGCTTTTGCAGTCATTTGAGGGCTACAAAATCAGGCTACACACGAAAAGTCAGTTTTGTGGTAAAATAGCAACCTCAAGAAAATTAACAACGAAAGAAAGCGGATGGATGCCCGCGGACTTGTACTGCAGCGGGCGCAGAAATAACTAGTACATCGCGACCCAAATAAAGCTACCATCTGAAATAGTTAAAAACCTTGCAGCACAAGTGTTCTTTCTTTTGACTTTTGACTTTTGCCTTGTACTAGACAGTTAGGAACAAGTAAAACCCTGGTTGTGTAAGTACTTTTCTCTACTAACTCCTCACTCCTTGCACTAGCACGAGTTTAAGATAAAGAATATGCATTCCTTAAGTCGTTTGAAAAATGCAGCAAGTAAAAAATCCAGATTTTAGCAGCCCGTGAATAGAAAGCAAAGAGTCCAAATGATCCAAAAGTAGACGAGAAAGTTACCTGTGAATGATCAGTACAGTAGAACTAGAGATAGTATTATTAAGATATGTTGATAAAACCTAAAGAGTCACGTAGCTCTATCTTGCCAAAAATATAAAGCAGAACATTTAGGAGGTTATGGTTCCAGTTTTACAAGTAGGCGATCGCGCCATTAACAAGGACGAACTCATTCCCCTATTGAAGCAGTACGGAATTCTGCCTTCTTTGCTGCGAGAGATTATTATCGACAGTGCGATCGCCAAGCTTACCCTGACACAAGAAGAAAACAGCCAGGCATATAAGCAGTTTTACCAACAGCACCAGTTGAATTCTGAAGATGACCTACAAGCATGGTTACAAGCCCGTGGTCTAAACCGCGAACAAGTAGATTATCTAGCCACACGTAACATCAAACTGGAACAATTCAAGCGCAGCACTTGGGCAGACAAGTTACAGTCCTACTTTCTAACGCGAAAGGCAAAGTTAGATCGGGTTGTCTATGCTTTGATTCGGGTCAAAGATATTTGTATAGCCCAAGAGCTTTACTTCCGAATTCAAGAAGGAGAACAATCTTTTAGCGAACTTGCTCGCGAGTATTCTCAAGGTCCTGAGGCTCAAACAGGCGGCTTAATAGGTCCAGTTGAGTTGGGAACTCCCCATCCAGCCCTGGCAAATATGCTGGCATCAGTTCAGCCTGGTCAGCTTTTACCACCAACACCATTAGGAGATTGGATTGTTATTGTACGGCTGGAAAAGTTACTGCCAGCTCAGTTAGATGAAGAAATGCGGCAGCGACTGCTCAATGAACTCTTTGAACACTGGCTACAAACTCAGTTAAAAGAGAATTTACAAAACCTAGAGCCTCAATCTCGACAACAACAACTTGAACTACAAGGTATAGTCAGCTCCGATGTACCCCCAGAAGTGGTTTTTTCAGACGCAAGTCAATCAACATAAAATGAATTCATGAGATGAATTCTCATTCCTCATTTGTATTTAGGAATCTAGATTCTTGCTTAGGAATGACCTGAAAATCCAGTAAAAAAGGCAAAATTTACAAACAGATAAGCAGTTGCGCTGGATTTTCACAGTATATGAAAATTGATCACGTTCACTTCTATGTGGAAGATGCCAAAGCGTGGCGCGATTGGTTTGTACGCCATTTGGGTTTTCAAGTAGTCGCTGATTCTGCTATTCCTTCAACCTTCCTACAAAAGGGAGACTGTATTCCCTTAGAAGGTAGGAATGACGCTCACACTTGCACGCAAGTGGTAAAAAGTGGTCCAATCTACTTTTTGCTATCTTCTGCGCTATTACCCTCAAGCCCAGTGGCTGAATTTTTACGCCAGCACTCGCCTGGTGTGGCAGATATCGCTTTTTGTGTTGAAAATGTAGAACAGGTCATTTCGCTTGCTCAAGTGCATGGGGCAAAAGTCCTGCAACCAGTTCAACAACACCAATATGGTCAGAAATACATTAAATGGGGCAAAATTGCTGCTTGGGGTTCCCTGTCTCATACGTTGATAGAGAGGGGAGTGGGGGGAGATGAGGAAGAAGATATTGCTTCCTCATTCTCCTCATCTTCTTCGTTTGCTGCCATAGACCACATCGTGCTGAACGTCAGTGCAGGTGATTTAGAACGTGCAGTGACTTGGTACGAAAAGATCCTTGATTTTCAACCCCAGCAGACGTTTAACATTCAAACTGCTCGCTCTGCTCTATATAGCCGGGTGATGGTTTCGGGCAACGGTGAGGTACAATTGCCAATTAATGAGCCAGCTTCAGCCAATTCTCAAATTCAAGAATTTTTGAATGTAAACCGAGGAGCAGGAATTCAACATATCGCCCTGCGCACACGCAATATTGTTCATGCAATAGCCCAATTCCGCGCTAGTGGTCTATCTTTACTCCCAGTTCCCAAAGGCTACTACTTAGAGATTCAACAGCGAAAAGGACTTCCCCTATCTACAGACGAGCTGGATGCTATTGCTGCACAGGAAATTTTGGTAGATTGGAAAGAAAATACTTTTTTTGGCTCGAACAATATAATCCCCGTACTACTGCAGATTTTTACCCAGCCCATCTTTAGCCAGCCTACCTTTTTCTTTGAGTTTATTGAGCGTCGTTACCAAGCTCAAGGTTTTGGGGAAGGAAACTTTCGCGCTTTATTTGCAGCAATTGAAAATGAACAAATCAAACGTGGTAGCCTCAAAGATTTTGGATGACAGATAAGAAATTCAAAACTGACTTATTAATTTTTTAAAAGTACACAGCAGCAGCATCTGGGATAACCTGTTAATAATTATTTACATTTAAAAAACCAATGTTAAGATTTATTACAGATTTTGACGGTCCCATTATTGATGTTTCCGAACGGTACTATTGTGTGTATCAATTCTGCTTGGAAAAGATTCGACGCCCAGATCAACAGGTACGAGAACTTGCCAAAGCGGAATTTTGGCAGTTGAAGCGATCGCGCATTCCGGAAAAACAAATCGCTGTTATTTCTGGTTTAGATGAAGCGCAGGCACAGGAATTTTCTCAATTGCGACGACAAACAGTGCATACAGAAGCTTACTTTCAGTACGACACCGTTGCTCCTGGCGCTGTAGAGGCACTGTTAAAAATCCAACAGGCGGGTGTTGATTTGGTGGTGATGACGATGCGTCGGGTGAGGGAATTAGATTATGCCTTCAAAAAACACGATTTAGGCAAATTTTTCCCAGAAAATCGCTGTTACTGTCTGAGCAACGGCTACGTCAAAACCCGTGACATCGACGATAAACCGTTGTTGATGGCACGGGCAATACAGGAACTCCCCCCTGCTTCTGATATCTGGATGGTGGGGGATACCGAAGCCGACATCATTTCTGCCACAAAACACGGTATTAAGGTGATAGCTGTAGAGTGTGGCATCCGCGATCGCGCTCAACTAGAACCTTACCAGCCGGATTTAATTGTCTCTGATTTGAGTTCTGCTGTGGATTTAGTCCTAGACAGAGCACTACAACAAACAACTTGAATTGACAATAGGCAATAAGGAATCGGATGAACCTATTCCCTACTGCCCATTAACTAGCCGTTATGAACTGCGTACACCATTCCCCCTCCTTGCTTGCGCTTAGGGGCTAGGGGGTGGGGTTTTTTCCGCGTCAGGTATTTCATTGTGCCTAGCTACTTAGCAAAAATTGATTTACCTTAAAAAACTAGTGATAAGCCATAACAATACGAAAGTTACCACCGTAGAAAATTGATTCTCTGTCCAACTCAAAAATTGTATTTGGGGTAGCAGCCAACTGGCGATTAGTCCCCCTGCAATTAAGCCCGTAATCAGACCAATAAGCGTTAATAAAACGGCTCTACCAAACTTTCCTTCCTTACGATTAAGAACGTAAATACCTACACCCACTCCAAGCACTAATGCCAATTGCAAAATCTGGTCGTTTCCAGCTGGGTAAAACACGCTAATGGCACTCAATCCAATATACCAAGCTCCAGGCAACAACAAATTTGCTGGAGTTGGCTTATCTAGGGCTCGTTGCAGCCACGCAGGCGACTGCTTGCGAGGGGACAGACTTTCTTTTGATGGCGGTTGTACGAGGCGCTCTGGAAACCGGATGCGTTCGGGCACTTTGATTTTGCCTTCTTGGCGCATCCTTAAGCGCTCCATTAAAATGGCGTCATAAGCAGCTTCTATAACTTCTAGACGTTTAGCATCGCCACTGTATTGCTCCAATAGGCGATTGCGAACATCCTGAATTTCATCGAAACTAGCATCTTCTGATACCCCAAGTTTTTCGTAGGGATTGTGCTCGCTCATGGGAGTTTATCACTTTAGCCTCAGTCGGCGGCAATATCTTTCTAAAGAAAAAACGACTATAGTTTTATGTTGGTCGAAACGAATGTTTTGGTCAATTCGTATGTCTTACCCGGATAGTAGCATAGGTAAGCTGCATTAATTTGGTAATTTTAACTATAGTCACTTTAACATATAGCCAGAACTCCGTGTATACCCTCATGTCGTTCACTGACCAGAGCTTTACTCTAGAATTTAAGCTAAAAATACCTAGAAGCCATTTTTATGAACAAATTTTTTTTTGTTTCAGATTTGACAATTTACTGCACTTTACCGAGTTGGGAATAATTTAGCCTCAGATGTCTTGCACCATAAAGCCGCATATAGATTTAAAATTGAAGCGTTTTAAATTATTGTACAACTGGGATAAAGCTTGTATCCTAGTTTACTGAGTTGCCATGGCTAAGGTCAGAGCATCTGCCTTTTGGACACAAAGTTGACAATAAAAAGCCAGATACATAAGTCAGGGGTGGCATTACCAAAATATTTACGCCCTAATTGTTGAAAATCCTGATTACACTAGTATTTGAATAATCAGGGAAATCATGCCTTAGCCTTGTAGATACATATTGTCCCCAAAGCGAAAACCGCTTTTATAACGGAATTCGCTTGTTAATCCTATAAATTTTTGTGCAAAGTGATGGTCATGGCTCCTGCCAAGATTCTTGTAGTTGATGACGACCCTGCGGTTCGGAATTTAATCCAACGCTTTTTAATCAAGCAAAACTATCAGGTAGAGGCTGCCGAAGATGGTAAGACTGCTCTAGCGTTGTTTGAGCAATTTAACCCAGATTTGGTGATTTTAGATGTAAATTTACCAGACGTCATTGGGTTTAACCTCTGCCAAGAGATGCAAAGCCGTAACGGAGTTTTTGTACTGATGCTAACTAGCCGTGCAGATGAAGCGGACAAGATTCGCGGCTTTTCTAAAGGTGCTGATGACTATCTCACCAAGCCATTTGGTTTGGGAGAACTGGAAGTCAGAGTGGCGGCAATTTTAAGGCGTCAGCGTGTTGTCACTACGGCAGAACAGAAGAGATTGGTATTTGAAAAGCTGATGATTGACCCCGTACGGCGGGAGGTGACACTTAACAGCTTACCCGTGCTCTTAACTGCTTTGGAATTTGACTTGTTGCATTTTTTAGCCAGCCATCCAGGTCGAGTTTGGCGACGCGCTGAACTTATTCAGGAGGTGTGGGACTACGAGTACGTCGGTGACCAAAGGGTTGTAGATGTACATATCGGTCAAATTCGCAAAAAGATTGAGGTTGACGCCACCCAACCAGCATTAATTCAAACGGTGCGTGGCGTTGGGTATAAATTTGAATGCCCTTCTCAAGCCCAGCAGTCTGAAAAATCGCAATAGTAAGGAATATTGCCGCCAAAATATGTGAATGACAATGGTTTTACTTGGAAGCTAGGTTAAAAAAATAACCTTACTACAAAGCCTTGATCTCAGTGACCGCACAATGAAAAGCCAGGCATTGTTTTGAGGTGTAGATTGGTTGAGTTCAAGAACTGGAGCATAACCATAATCAAGTCTAAAGGAGGAAGCATAAAGGATGAAGGATGAAACACCTCATACTTTATATTTCATCCTTTAGTAGTATTTCTACCTCTTCAGAGCCAAGCAAATTAAGCGCTGGCAAACACATCGGACTATTTCTGTTACGCTTAAGCTTGATAACTTCAAAAAAATTCGTGATGCTGCAAGCGATAATCTTGAGTGGCGACTTCCGTCACTCAAGATTTTTGATTGCTGATACCCTGCATTAACGAAGGGAAACAAACGGACTGCTTAGCCGTTTAAGATGCTTATCACCTAAATGGCGCTCCTCATATTGTGCTTCAACTTCCTCACTTAAAAGCGCCGAAAAAAATAACCCTGATACATCAATCAAAGCCTTGAGCTTGTGCCGCCAACACAGCGTTTGCGGCTCTGTTGGTGGTTATGGAACGCGCAAAGGCGCTATGCCCGCTTTGTGACATTCCACTAGATATTACGAAGCAACTGACGGTTCATCAATTCCAAGTTTTGCTTAAACCCCTGATTTGGGCAACGCATTTCTATTTAGCACTGATGAAACAAAGTTTCTAGATAAACCCGGGCAGCGCGGCGATCGCTATCCCCATTTTGAAGTAAAAACAACGACAACGCTGCCGTCAGTACACGCTTTTGATCCCAGTCTGGATGTGTTTCCAAGTAGCTTTTGAGTGATTCATGAAGTGTTTCGGGAATTTCTGTAAATATGCTAACTGTTGCATTCATAAAATTCGTCTCCTTTGAAGTTCTCCAATGGGGAAACTTGCCTCTAGTAAGCCATAGTGGGAACACACAGCCCTTAGGCTGTCCGACAATCTGCGGCAACAGCTTAGGTAATTCTACACAGCAGTTCAACGGACTAAAAAAGCAAGCCGCATCATTTTGCGTCAAAAGGGGGTGGGGTTGTCAATGCTGCGAAATATTAAGAAGGAGTTCAGAAAAAATAAATCTGTACGAAATAATCAGGCTTTCTGGTTTTTTTTGTAATTTTTCTTAATAAAAACTCAGTTTCTGAAGACCCCTGCCCACAAAAGAAAGAAATCCCCAGTAATACACCAAGAGCTTGTAACATCGTCAAGCACCTGTGGAAAATAGGAAAGTGCCTGTGGAAACTCTGTGGAATCAGTGAGGAAAATTCCAGTCAATGATAAGAATTACAAAAAATATGAATTTCAGGTCTAGTAGAGAAAAAACCGATTTTAACGGCGATCTCACTGCAAGTCGTATATAATTTTTTCGAGACACCAGTCAATAGGCTTAGCAGGAACGTAGCAGTATCGCGATCGCCTCTAAATCAACAAGTTATGATTGTTAAAGATTAATACAGATAAATTTTCAAGTGGTGGAATATAACGAACTCAACGGCAGTATCGTCTGCGGAAATGCTCGTTTCAGCGCCTTGGGTGATGGTTTGGTGCGGTTGGAATGGTCAGCGGCTGGTCAGTTTGAGGATCGTTCCACTGTTGCTGTTCTTAAGCGCCCAGAACCTGTGCCTTTCAAAGCTATCAGCGTTACAAACGATGGAGTGCTGAGCCTACATACTGACTACATCCACATCGTTTATCGACCTGATGCTAAGCCATTCAACGACGCTAACTTGCAAATCCACTGGCAAACGCTTAAGCGTTCGGGAAGGTGGACACCCTCCGTTGTCGATACTCAGAACTTGGGCGGTACCTTCACCAGCCTCGACGTTACTCACCGAAACTTTTACCCCACAGGAGTTCATCCAGCCTCTGTTGAAAAAAGTTATCCCTATACTCAAGAATTCCCTTACAAATCCCTAATATCAATCCACAAAACTCTGCGCGATCGCGGTGAAACCACTGACTTTGAGGAACCGCCCATCTGGTATCTGGAACGCTACCGTTCTGAGGAATTGCCTCCCGAGTTGCAAGAGTTTCTCAAACAATGGCATCACTTTCCCCCTGGAATCATCAGCCAAAGTGGTTACAGCGTACTCAACGATTCTGCTAGCGCCGTGATAGACGATAATTGGCTTAGCGAACGTGACTCGAATTGCCAAGACTGGTACTTCTTTGCCTACGGTTTAGACTACGCCGCTGCTCTGTTCGACTTTGTGCAGCTGTGCGGACGTATACCAATGCTGCCACGTTGGGCTTTTGGTATTTGGTTCTCGCAGTTCGCTCAGATAAGCGATACACATTATCATGAACTTGTCAAGCAGTTTGACGAACTCGCTTTGCCTCTGGACGTTGTGATGCTCGATGTCGATTGGCACGGTTCCGGTTGGTGCGGTTGGGACTGGGATCGCGATTTATTCCCCGATCCTCAGGTGTTTTTGGACTGGGGACACAGCATTGGGCTGCACTTTGGCGCTAATGTGCATCTTGAAGGAGTCCCACCCGGTGACAGCCAATTCCAGGCTCTTTGTGCAGCAAGGGGACTAGATCCGAGCGACGTTAGAGCAGGTAAGGTTTTCGCGGTGAAAAACCCAAAGGTTGAGTGGATATTTGATACTTGGCATCCAGATAATATTGGCGCGAACAAACTCAATACCACTGATCCAGAAGATGGCTGGTTGCTGTTTAATCTGGCAGATCAAGAGGAGGCACGCCTGTTTATGCAGGTACTACACAGCCCCCGTGAGGAGGAAGGCATCGACTTTTGGTGGATTGACGGTAGTAATGCCACGCATCCGGGTGTAAATTCCCAGTTGTGGACTAACCATGTCTATTTCACTCATCTAGAAGCCAAAACAAATCGCCGTGCCCTGATTCTCTCGCGCGCAGGTGGAATTGGTTCGCACCGCTACCCATTGCAGTTTTCTGGTGACACATACTCGCACTGGGAAATTCTCCAGTTACTAGTGGATTTTACAGCACGAGCGGGTAATGTCGGGGTGGCTTATTGGTCTAGTGATTTAGGAGGCTTTTTCAACCACGTGCTGGGCGTGCCGACAATCGATCCGGAACTTTTTGTCCGGTGGGTGCAATTTGGCTGCTTTAGTCCCATCGTACGGCTACATTCAGACCACGGTCAGCGAGAACCTTGGGCTTATGGATCTCGGGTACTGCAAGCCATCCGTCAAGCCTTTCAAAGGCGCATCCAACTGGTTCCGTATCTGTATCACTTAAGCCGAATTGCCTACGACACTGGTTTGCCGCTGTGTCGCCCAATGTATCTGGTGTATCCTGAAGATCCACAAGCTTACCAGGTACCAACTCAGTATTTTTTAGGCGATCGCCTATTGGTTGCCCCAGTCGTTGAAGCTGGCGGTTATCGCCAAGTCTACCTACCTTCAGGAGTGTGGTGGCAACGGGAAACAAATCAATCGTACCCAGGAAATCAGCACTTGCACCTTTGGGTTCCCCTCAACCAAGTGCCAGTATTTGTCCGTGCTGGCACGATTCTACCTCTTGGTGAAGTCTCACTCCGCGTTGGCACTGCACCGCCTACCTCCCTCGTCCTAGAAGTTTATGCGGGGGGAGAGAATGAATTAGATTTATACGAAGATGACGGTGAAAGTACAACCTATCGCACTGATGCAGGTAGTCGTCGCCTGTTTACCCAGCGCTTTTCAACTCACCGTCATCTTCTCACCTGTGAGCCAGTGCGGGGAAGTTACCACGGGATGCCAAAAGAGCGCAACTTCCGCATCCGCTGGATTGGCTTAGCCCCTGGTAGTCAGGTTGAAGCGATTGGCGTAGAGGTGAGTCACATGAATTGGGTAGAGCAAGTGTTGGAAGTCACCCTGGTGGCGGTTCCCCAGTCAGCAAGTTGGCAACTGGTCGTCACACCCTTGCTATTGCCTCCTACACCCCCTCTGCCTCATCCCTAGTCACCGACCTAGCCCCCAAATCCCAACGCGGGGTTTATTTTTCTCCATTAGCTCCCTCTGCTGAACAGCTGGCTATTTTATAAGTGCTTGCTTGGGCGGTTGGGCATTAGACCAAGCGAGAATCGTAGTTGATAGCTTTTGGATATGTTTAGCGCTAAGTACTGTCATCTTCATCACCAGTTTACAGTACCTTAATCGGTTGCTGAGAGGTGAATGAATAAAGTAAATCTTAAGCGCCTAATCATTGCGACGTCAGGCGAATCATGGCTGCATCAGCTGTTACGCATTTAATTTGCATACATGACTAATGTAGACCATCCTGAGTCATAGGTGATTAGTACTACTAAGGACTCTTAACTATAACTAATGACGATAGCAGTGATTTAAGTTGACAATGCCCGATGAACCTCGATTTTTTACAAATGTCAGATACCTCATATCCGCTACCGTCCCAAATGCCAATACGAGCGTAATGGAATCCATGCCGTTTGCCTTCTTCGTACCAAGTCAAATAATTTGAAGTACCGTTGGGTTTTTGCGGTTGAACTTTCAATTTACACCGGACTATAGAATCGGTACCCCGTTCCTCAATAAAACCGTCAGAGCCGCAGGTAGATATTTCAGGATTGAGGGGGCTGCTGTAACCTTCCACGTTATTATCTTCTTCAAGTTCCCATATTTCGTCCCAATTACGGTCTTGCACAGTAATTGTTCTTGGGATAGTGCCAACAGGGCTAGATAACTTAATACTGAGGGGTTTATCAAAGATTTCTTTAGCATCCTCTGCGTTGCCAAAGATGTCGGCAGCGTAAGCTCTGAGCCTATAACTGTCTTGAGTAGAGTCTTGAGCAAAGGCATGACCCAAGTGCCGATACTTAAACTTAGCGTTATGCCATGTTCCCTCCCCATACCAAGAGAAGACAGGAAGGAAGTTGTGAAAACCACCTTTATCAAACTTAACACAGCGAACACCCTCAATCTTGCTCTGTGATGGGTTCCTCACCCTGTAAGTTTGGAGGGATGGACCGCAGCTAAATCCAGCGGCAGGCGGTTGCGGCACAAATAGTAAAACAATTGGTAGCAGTGATAAGCCAAGAGCGATCGCTGGTCGCCGCAGGAATCGTGTTATTTGCCACAATATTTGCCACCATGACCGACTTGGCGGTGGGGGATTTTTACGGATCATTTCTTGCCAAGTCAGTGGCAATGTAGTTGGATTCTGGCAAATCACTGGTAGCCAACTAGCACAGGGATAGTCGCCCTCTAGACCTTGTAATCTTTCCCGTGCTTCTCGCACTGCCAGATATAAAGATGTGCCTTGGGCAAAAATGCTCAGAAAATGTTTCAAAAATTCCTGTGCTACAAAATCTGGCACAGGCTTTCGCATAACGATGATTTGTGGGATATTCAAATCAGCTAGTTCTCGCGCTAAACCCAAGCCATCGCAGGAGTTAAAAATTGCTAGCTGTAAACCGCTAAAAATCGCTTTTGTCAACGCGTTCTTTAAATCTTTTAACGATAAGCTATCGTTTTGATTGATAGATATTTGACCTGTACTACCATCCACTTGGCTATAACTATGCCCAGCAAAGAAAAGAATGTCCCATTGTTGCTCCCAAAGCTGATTGTTTAACTCCTGACGTTGAGGTTCTGTGAGGGGGGTTATTTCTGCATCCGGTAATTGCTCTAGAATAGCCTTATCTTTCTGGACATTAATGCCCGTACTATCGCCCAGAATTGCTAAGATTTTGACTTTATTATTAGGTTTCGGTTTGAGCGGCGGCGGTCCATAGTGTGGCGCACTCAAAGCAATTTCGGCATTCCTGTAGTGTTCAGAGAATAAATCCCACAAATGCCAGGGCAGTTGCCGCAGTTGATTGTCCTCAGTTTGAATGATCACCTGAATTTCATCAGTTTCACTCAAATTCCGCTGCAATCGATCCCGAATCCTTTGCCATTCCCTAGAATCCGACTTGAGCCATTCATTCAGGCACGTTGCCAACTGTGAGCCTAAATCACGGCAGGAAAAGTTAGTTACTCCAGGTCTAGGTTTGATGCGGGGGTTGTGCATCACTGTCTGGCGATAGGCGGACTGCCACTGACCATAGGCTGACTGCCAATTGTTGAATGCTTCTAGAATATAAGGTGCGGTCGGCAGCCTACCTGTAACTTGGGTTTCAGTCTTACTCGTAGCGCCATCCTCCCTAATCCGCAGGAGGACTGGAAACCCCTGCTCAAAACTCCCCTCCATCAGTGTGAGAATGACTTGCTTTCTCATTGCCGTCTCCCAGTAAGCGGTGATGCACTCAAATCACAAAATCTTGGGTGATGTTAACATCCCCTAAAGCCAATTTAACGCTAAACCGTTCTCCCGGTTCGCCACTAAACTTTAGTTGTATCCAGTTATCCTCACTTCTAGCTTGAACCTGTAATTCCGGGCAAGTAACTCCGGCTTCATCCAATACAATTAGTTGCAAACCAGGTGACAAATAACGTTGCTCGCCAGTAGGACGAACCCGCAAGCGAATGTCCACTTCTTCATCCGATGAAGGTGCAAGCGTGACAAGCAGTACCACTCGATGACCTGCCAGTTGTATTCCCAAGTCAATTACGTTAGCGCAGCTAACGCTAGCGGCTGGATCAAGAGTGTCATTTTCTCGATGCTCAGTGCTTCTAGTACTAAATGCTGGATTGGCGGCTTCTGTCAAGAGCAGTGCTTCTACAGTCTGCCAAGGTGCCGCAAAGACTCCCTCAAACCATTGTTTCAGGTACACTGGCATTGACATCGGCTTCAGATCCCTCAGATACCTTGGCAAATCTTCGAGCGATCGCAATTGTCCCAAGGGTAACTCTTTCATCTCCACCTTTTCAGCAAATCCTAACAGCGTTGCTTCTGTTAATGATTCATTCAGTTTCACAACCACATAGCCAAGCCGTTCTTGCCAAACTTCTGCCGGAAAGTGACAGACGGGGGAATTAAGCAATACTGGTCTACACTCTAACTTACCGAGAGCTTTTACTTGCAAATCAGCAACATCCATCAGCGACTGCATCACCGGATTCCAACTATCGCTTTTCTCCAAATCAGTTTCAAATCCCAGACATTGTAAATAAAAATTTACGGCATAAACTGCCAAAGTATTGTTATAAACCTGTTTAGCTTTCTTCTGATTGGATTGGTGACGTGCAAACTGTTTCGCTTTTAAGTGCCCTGACAAAGCAAGCGTTACTGTAAATGTCAAAGGTTCGATTGTGTAACTCATAATTAATTACTCTGTTCAGTCTAACTAGCTCTACAAATATTCCCGAAACTTGGGTGCAAATTTCCGCGTCCCACGCTGAAAAAAATTACTCAGGGCGGCAATTTTAATTCCTCCAAATTCTGCTGAAATCTCTTCCCATCTTTTCCCAGACATTTTTGCCAAGGCTATTGCCTGAAAGTTAGCGTCTGGACGTTCTCTCATGTGTTCTCGCCTGAAAATATTTTCCGCATCTTCTTCTAGGCATTCCCGCATTCTTTCAGATAATGAAGGTTCTTCTTGAGGTGTCGGTAACTTGCCTAGTTCTTCTGCTAAAAGTGTATTCTCCGATTTTAAGAATTCATCCCAAATTTCTATAATTACCTTATCCAGCCGAAAATTGACCCATGTCATTAAACTGCCTGTTTTACCTTTTTTCGGATCATAATTGTCGATTTTTTGGCAGACATAAAGCAAAGTTTTATTAACTGCTTCTTCATAAATTAGGTTGTAAAAATTAGCGGGTATTTTATTTGAATGCGGACGGCAAAGCTTTCTCAGTCGAATTGCTTCGAGAAGTTCTCTTATAGCATAATCGCGCTCCTCAGTCTGGGGCTTAAACTGTTGGGCACTTAGAGCTAGTCTTTGAAGTCGAGCATCATCTAGTATCTTTTTACAAGCACTATCCCGCAGTGTATTTCCCCATTCCCTCACGGGTGTGCGTTGCGCGTTGTAACTGTCGAGAGCTTGGTCAACATCACGCAAAAGTTGCTGTCGTACTTCCTGGTAAATCTCCTGATAAATACCAGAGAAAGATTTATCTTTAGGTGTACGGCAAATTTTGCGCGATCGCAGGATTTCATCCACCATCTGGGTTAAAACCTTCTGTCGTTCCTCAGAGTCAGGAGGATGTCGTTGCGCCTCTGTGATTAACTTTGTCAGTTGCTCATCCATTTATGTTTTCACAAGTTTTCTCTAGCTAACTAGCCGGATGCCCCTATCTATTACCTAGGCTGGATCGGGAACTCCTACCTTTTACTCTGCTTAAACATTCAGCTATTCAAAATATTTTTACAAAACTTAATTTTTTAGAATTTTGTATAAAACTCTGGCTTTTGGGATGAGTAATAAACAAGAAGGCGAACCAACGAGGGTGACAGTTTTTGTCCTGTACCTATTGCTGTTACCCCTGTATTTTAAGTCGCAAATCGGAGTTTGAGAGATTTGCATACCTCAACTCACTAAAATTTTTTACTAGGAGTACGAAGCGATGTTATCCAAAAACCATTATCTGAAATTTGCGATCGGTGCTTTGCTATTGCCTGGATTACTTGGATTTGAAACAGCCATAGCAAAGATGCCCAAAGAAGTTGAGAACCCGCCTCAAGCCAAAGAAGAATTGTTAGTTCAGGATTTCCAAAATACTAATACTAAAAAGCAGAACAAGATCCGTCGCCGCTGTGTCATCGTCCGCCGCCGCGTTGGTCGCCGCATCTTGACACACTGGAAATGCTACTATTATAGGCTATAGGAAATAATAGATGACTTAAGCCCACATTCCGCACCCTCAAGTGGTAGGCTCGGTTTTTTCGGAGTTTTAGACATTTGTATAGTCTTTGAAACATCTACTCCATTTGTGCCTATTCCCCAATTGCCCAAAATACCTCGTGTGGCTCTTCAGGTGCGGAATATTCGTGACGGGTTTAAATAGAGTTTGTTTTGTGAATAAGGGATAAGGCTTACCTTTAACAGGGGAACTTTAGGTAGGGTTGATTTGAGATATTTGCAGTAGAAGGGGCAATGATAGAGGTGCATTTAAGTTGCATAACTTAGGGCGGGCGAGACGCCCACCCCACAAGAGTTTGCTTTTTTTCAAGAATGCAAATTAAATGTCTTTTAGCTCGTCTTTTGTTTATTCACGCCCATCTACTTAATTTGTACAGTGCGTAACTCTGTATTGAGGAATTTGGGTTAATGAAAACGGTAAAATCCTTGCTCATTGCTGGCGCTTTAACCTTTCCGGTTATTACCATTACAGCACCTGAAGCGAAAGCAGATTTAATGGTTTGTAATAATTCAGCCGCCAAAGCTTATGTAGCAAAAGCTTGGTACTCCAAAAAAGGCTGGGTTGCAAGCGGATGGACGCATGTGTTTCCTAACGAATGTGAGACTATTCTCTTTGGTGATATGCGCTACAATTCTGCATATGTCTATGCAGCAAACTATGAATGGAAACCTTGGAAATTTCTACAAAAAAAATACAGAGCCGCTCGATTTTGCGTTACACAGTCACCTTTCTTTATGAAGAATGCTAACGGCAGATGCTCTACCAAAATGATACAAAAGCAATTTTACAGATTCAGATCGGATCGGGGCTACGATTATAGGCTGAATCTAAAATGAAGTTTCCCTATGTTGCGAATCAAAAGAATTCTTAAAAATTATACCAAGTAGTCTCATCAGAGCTAACAAAAAATGCGAATAGGAAGGTGGTACAAAAGCAAATTATTTCCTCCGCTCCTGTAACTTGCGATAAACCGCCTTTAAATCCACATTATGATGCGCCAAAGCGACCAAAGTATGATAGAGCAAATCAGCGACTTCCCCCGCGATCGCCTCTGGCTCATCATCCTTACACGCCATAACCACCTCAGCAGATTCCTCGCCAATCTTTTTCAAAATCTTGTTATCACCGCCAGCAAATAACTTTGAGGTGTAGGAACTTTCAGTTGGGTGATCGCGGCGATCGCATATCACAGCAAACAATTGCGACAATGTATCCCCTGGTGGTGGGACGATTTTTTCATCTATTTGATGAAAGCAGCTGCGCTCACCAGTGTGACAGGCAATATCTCCTACCTGTTCTACCCCAACTAGTAGCGCATCACTATCACAGTCATAACGGATGCTTTTTACTTTCTGAATATGACCAGAAGTCGCTCCCTTATGCCATAAATCCTGACGGGAACGACTCCAAAACCAAGTTTCTCCAGTTTCCAAAGTTTTTTGTAGCGACTTTCGATTCATCCACGCCATCATTAAAATAGTGCCATCCAGATGATCTTGGACAATTGCTGGCACTAGACCCTTTTCATCGTAACGAATTTTTTCCACAGGAATGGCGTGGTGTAGTGAGTGTAAATCGGAAGAAAACATACCAGATGCAATGTTGCTGTTAGAAATAGGTCCTTCGTTCACGATACCATTCTAAATAGGGCATCTGATATGTTTTTTACTCACTTTCTTCCCCAACTTTAAACGACGCTTTTATGCATTGCCGATTGCATCTTAACAGCGCTCAACGCGACTTTGTGAGCCTTTGCTGCTTCACCGTACCAGTCGATTGCCGAGTTAAAAGCAGCTCGGTACCAATCCTGGTATGCCTCAGATAAACGGGTGCGGATTTCTAATGGCAAGTCTTGATTGGACTTGTACAACATATTGTTATTTTCCTGGTTCAGCTAATTTACTAGGATATAAGTTCTAGTAATTTACTACGATATAACTTATAGGCAGTGTTTACCCCTATCCTAGGATAGAGCTTTTTATTCTCACTGTAGGAGAGAACCTTGGTAAATACAACGATTAAAACTACAAAATCACAAGAAATCTTTGCTGCTGCCCAAAATCTCATGCCAGGAGGAGTCAGTTCCCCTGTCCGAGCCTTCAAATCAGTGGGTGGACAACCTATCGTTTTTGACCGTGTCAAGGGCGCATACATTTGGGATGTCGATGGCAACCAATACATTGACTATGTGGGTACTTGGGGACCAGCCATTTGTGGTCATGCGCATCCTGAGGTGATTGCAGCACTGCATGAAGCCTTGGAAAAAGGGACTAGCTTCGGTGCGCCTAGTGTGTTAGAAAATATACTGGCAGAAATGGTAATTAATGCCGTTCCTAGCATCGAAATGGTAAGATTTGTTAACTCAGGCACTGAAGCTTGTATGGCAGTGCTGCGGTTGATGCGAGCTTTCACCGGACGCGATAAACTCATCAAGTTTGAGGGCTGCTACCACGGTCACGCCGATATGTTCTTAGTAAAGGCAGGTTCTGGTGTAGCGACACTGGGTTTACCCGACTCTCCGGGCGTTCCCAAATCAGCTACCAGCAACACTCTGACTGCTCCTTTCAATAACTTGGAAGCTGTCAAGGAACTGTTTGAAGAAAACCGCGACGAAATTGCTGGTGTCATTCTAGAGCCAATTGTTGGCAATGCTGGGTTTATTGCTCCCGATGCTGGCTTTTTAGAAGGTCTACGAGAGCTAACTCACGAGCATGGGGCGTTATTGGTGTTTGACGAGGTGATGACGGGCTTCCGCATTGCCTACGGCGGCGCACAGGAGAAGTTTGGCATCACCCCTGATTTAACAACTTTAGGCAAGATTATCGGCGGTGGTTTGCCAGTAGGAGCTTACGGCGGTCGTCGCGATATCATGTCAATGGTTGCTCCCGCAGGTCCGGTGTATCAGGCTGGAACGCTTTCTGGTAACCCCTTGGCAATGACGGCTGGAATTAAAACGCTGGAATTGCTGCAAAAACCAGGTACATATGAGTATTTGGACAGCATAACTCAAAAGTTAGCCGATGGCTTGCTGCAAATTGCGAAAGAAACAGGTCACGCAGCTTGCGGCGGTCAAATCAGCGGGATGTTTGGTCTATTCTTCGCGAATGGACCTGTCCATAACTACGAGGATGCCAAAAAATCCGATACAGCTAAGTTTGGGCGGTTCCATCGCGGTATGTTGGAGCGTGGCATTTACCTAGCACCATCTCAATTTGAGGCAGGGTTTACTTCCATTGCCCATACAGAAGAAGATATTGAGCGGACGCTAAAAGCCGCACAAGATGTGATGTCTACTCTGTAAATTAGGTAGTAGGGATTGAGGATTGGGTACTGGGGAAGAAAACTCCTAGTCCCCAGTCCCGAATCCCCAGTGCTTTTTTAACAGCCACAGCCGCTGTGACCGCAGCCTTGCATTGTTTTATGCCCTTCAGCACAGCCTTCAGAGCAGTAGTATTTACCGTCCTTTTGAATGGCATCCTCTAAGGAAACAACACATAAGCACGGTTCACAGGCGCATTTTAATTGGGTTACGCTGGTCATAATTTTCTCCTGACTCGTCCTAAGATTCATATATTATATATGAACAAGCATTCATATATTTTTGAATTAAAGTGAAATTTTTGATATGTTGGAGCATATAGCGGTTGGTGGTGTTGAGTGCAATACATCAAGAAATAAGAACCACTCATGGGACACTCATGAGACACAGATAAATAATTACTTCATCCAAACGAGAAGCGCTATAGAAAAAGCTATACTTTAATTTACATATTTATACTTAAGATTCAAATGTTGCCCAATTCAAAATATAAAATCAACAGGGTTTGACTGACAAAGCTTTTTGAGAATTTGAATTTTTAATTTTTTGGAAAAAAATAGTCTGAGTGACAGGAATATAGTTTGTTTTTCTAAGCTTGGCGAGATTTTTTAATAGAAACAAGAATGACTTCTTATTTGCAATAAGAAAATTACCCAATGCCAACTCGCCTCGTTTATGACAATAGAATGAAACAATGAGTGAGAAACAATTAGAGAGCAGCAATATAGGGAATTTTCGTAGATTTACGCTTGCTTTATGTAAAAGTAGCTTAACTTTAGCAACTCTTCAATAGAATTTTAGAGAAAATTACGTGGTAAGAGGTGATTTGCAATTTAATAATGAGATCAGAGTTAAACGCTCCCCGTTATTTTTCGTGCAGCGAGTTAAGAGTTCATGAGCTACTGCATAAATCCTACGTGTCCCAATCCGGAAAATTCGGCGTATAGCCAGAGGTGTCAGTCTTGTAGCTCGCAACTACTGTTGTTGCGCGATCGCTATCGAGTCATCAAACCATTAGGTCAAGGTGGTTTTGGAGCAACGTTTTTAGCTCAAGATCAAGCCTTACCTGGAGAACCGAGTTGCGTCATCAAGCAACTACGCCCTTCAGAAACAGCACCACAAGTTTTGCAAATGGCACGGGAACTCTTAGAGAGAGAAGCCGTAACTTTAGATCGGATTGGCAATCATCGTCAAATACCACGGCTGCTGGACTATTTTGAAGAGGGCGAACAATTTTACTTAGTTCAGGAATACATTCATGGTGCCACTTTACAACAAGAGGTCAAACGCAACGGAGTTTTCAGCGAAGCAAGAGTGAACCAATTCTTGAGCGAACTTTTACCATTGCTGCAATACATCCACGAGCGAAAAGTGATTCACCGTGATATCAAGCCTACCAATATTATTCGCCGCGCTCAAGATGGCACATTGGTTTTGATTGATTTTGGTGCCGTTAAAAACCAAGTTAGCCAAACATTAGCAAACCCTACCGAGCAAACAGCATTAACTGCATATGCAATTGGGACTCCTGGTTTTGCTCCTCCAGAACAAATGGCAATGCGTCCTGTCTTCGCCAGCGATATCTATGCTGTAGGAGTGACGTGCATTTATCTTTTAAGTGGCAAACCTCCTAAAGATTTAGATTACAACCAGACAACGGGTGAAATGATGTGGGAGCGACTGGTGCAAACGAGCGATCACTTAACCGTAGTCTTGCGGAAAATGCTGGAAATATCAGTTCGCAATCGCTACCAATCAGCACAGGAAGTTTTCACAGCGTTGCAGCTGGAGCCTTATCTGGATAGTTTGGCACAAAGTATGTTGGTACAACCCTCCACCGTCAGCAAAGAACGAATGTCCGAAAATTGCGAAGAATCCGGTGTTTTCTCGATCAACCCTACTGCTGTCTCAGGACTTGGGGTGGCACAGGTGAGATCTGCTATTCTGGCAAGACAAGCCAAGACAGCAGAGACCACTGCCACATATGCAGTCGGAACAGAACCAACAGTTGTGACAAAACCAACAACTTTAGTGAGCACTCATACTGGCTGTAATACTGATCAAAATTCAAAAACTCCGCGTCGGTTGGATACTCAGGGTGTGTTAAGAGACTACTTGAAAGGAAAACGGGATTTTGCCCTATACAATTTGAGTATGCTCAACCTCCAAGACGTTGACTTATCAGAAACAAATTTTCATTCCTCACAATTGGTGAAAACCAATCTCCAAGGAGCCAATCTTTACAATAGCAATTTTGCAAAAGCTAGTCTCAACCGAGCTAATCTTAGAGACGCTAATTTAAGCAAGGCTTATTTGAGTCATGCCGATTTAGAAGGGGCGGACTTGCGAGGTTCGGATCTCAGCTATGCTTATCTCAACGATGCCAATCTCCAGGGAGCTAATCTTTGTGGAGCTAATCTTACTGGTGCCAAGATTTCTCAGGAGCAGTTAGCACTAGCTAAGATGAACTGGATGACCGTGCGACCCAGTGGTAGGCGAGGCTTGTTGTGATTTCAGTAGCTCGTCTAGATCTGTTGCGTATTTTATTACTTTAAGCAGAGAAAATCGCTCAACGACTCATTAATACTAAGTAAGTCGGCACGATAAAACTAATGTATGTTTAGTTTTGTAAAAACGGTGGAATGAGCTATTTTTAAAGTATTCGTTGGCTTTACATTTAGTTACATAGGTTGATTTTTTGACGCCAACTTACTTATCGGTTTGTTTTTTTTATACCTGGAAGTAATACCAATTCTGTATGAAGATACGCTAAATCAAGCTTAGACTACAATCTATGCTGCAACCTTTCTTCCGAAACAGAGTTTGGCGCAGCTTCATAAAGAAACGGTATAACAACAGCAGAAAAGCTTGTTTGGTAATGTTAACAGACTAAATGTTTAATACGGCGGCTCCCCTCTCATATCGTGTCCGCTGAAAGACCAGCCCTCTAAATATTGACAAATAACATATTTTATGATCTTGTTTCACGGGATAGCATCAAGAGTTGCTTTGTATTGCTTGAGCTTTCGAGCCGTGGAACAGTGGGGATGTTTGCCATCAACGGACAGTGGTGGTCGCTTCTTTTTGGGACTTCTGGGATGTTTGCGAATTTTCCATCAGGACTCGCATCATTACACTGACGGGGCTGGCTTCTACAAAAGCATCAAATATGGGAGATAGCATCAGCGCTGAAGTACAATTTTGGTCTTACCTCCTTAGAGAAATCACATAGTGTACTATTTGTCAATATTGAGAGGACTGACGTAAGCGACCTAACGACCAAGTTCAGCGGCGGCTAGTGACTTATGAATCCTGACAATAACCTTTATTCCGCCGCTGCAACGACTTGTTGGGCTGCTGCCCCCGACCGCTGGCTTCGCGGTGTCAGTGATCTAAAAACCATAGAAGAATCTCTATGCATACAAAAACTTTTTTCTTGATCCCTCAGCAAGTATTACTACCTAGAGTGGCGTACAGTATAAGAATATCCAAATGATTTAACTATTACGATTTAGTTTTTCAGAGCTTGAAGTCGCTCGGCAATCATTCTCAGCAGTCTGTTGTTGAGACTTCTTTGACTGCGCGATCGCATATGTTAGATTCCATTCTCCAGCCGACTTTTATCTATAACCCATCCTTTCTATGAAATGGGTCGCTTGTAGTTCGTTTGATCTACCGTTCATTTACCTCAGTTATGGCAATCACCAATCTTATCCGGTTTAATAACCTCTGGGGCGATATCTTCGGCAGTGTCACGACTGCCGTTGTCTCATTCCCCCTGGCTCTGGCCTTCGGCGTTGCCTCTGGGGTGGGCTCCTCGGTGGGCTCTATGGGGCAGTTTGTGGCGGCTTTTTTGCCGCCCTGCTTGGCGGTATCCCAACGTTGATCTCTGAACCGACGAATTACGGTAAGGAGGTAACCAACATGGCCAAGCCAGCCAAAAAGCTCGTCATCGTCACGGAAAAGATTCTGCTGAAAAAGATCGCCAATATCATCGAAGAAGCCGGGGCAACCGATTATACGGTTCTGGAAACTGGCGGTAAAGGCAGTCGCAACGTGCGCTCGACGGGACAACCCAACGTTTCTGACACCCAGGCGAATATAAAATTCGAGGTGCTCACCCCGGATCGGGATATGGCCGAGAATATTGCGGATCAGGTCGCAGTGAAGTTTTTCCTCGATTTTGCGGGCATGATCTATATCTGTGACGCGGAGGTACTGTACGGGCACAGTTTCTGTGGGCCAGACGGCTGTTGAATCGAGACGACGTAGACCCAAAAAGCCGGGTCATGACCCCGGCTTTTTGGTGACCGTTACTCAAAACGTTAGTCGATTTAGATGATGCCCAAGCGGAGAAGCTGATTGTGACTCAAGATAATCTCAACACCCATTCGCCCGCGTCACTCACTGACAACTAAGCTTGTCTCGATCCAGGCAACCGCATCCAAAGCATGACTATCTTTGATCGGTTGCCTTTTTCATACCCCCCGCAGTTTTATGACTTCCTCAGACCCTTAACCTTCATCGTTTTAAACTCATGATTCTGTCCAACATTCTGCCTCCTTTCAGTGGGGGGATCGCCGCTCTCATGGCTCCGATACCATTCCTGGCGACCGTTGTTGCTGAGGATTCACCCATTATTCTGTCTGGCGTATTGCTGACGCTGGTGGTGATTTATCTGGCCAGCAAGTTCGGCGCAGAAGTCGCTAGGCGATTGGATTTTCCGCCCGTCCTGGGGGAACTGGTCGCCGGTGTGATTGTCGGTGTTTCGGCGTTGCACCTGGTGATCTTTCCCGAAGGGGGGCTGTCTGCCTCTGACTCGGTGATTATGACGGCGCTGCAAGGATTGAATCAATTGGCACCGGATGCGCTGACCCGAATCTTTGAGTCGCAAAGTGAAGTGATTTCGGTTCTAGCTGAAATCGGCGTGATTATTCTGCTGTTTGAAATTGGACTGGAATCCGATCTGCGGCAACTGAAGGAAGTGGGAATTCAAGCCACGGTTGTCGCCTGTGTCGGAGTCGCGGCACCTTTTGCGGCGGGCACGGCAGGGTTAATGATGCTCTTTCATGTAGCAGCAATTCCAGCGATTTTTGCGGGGGCCGCGTTAACGGCAACGAGTATCGGCATTACCTCTAAAGTGTTGTCAGAGTTAGGTCAACTCAAATCCAAAGAAGGGCAAATCATTGTTGGCGCGGCGGTGATTGATGATGTCCTCGGCATTATTGTCCTGGCTGTAGTGGCCAGCTTAGCCAAAACCGGTGAGATTGATGTCGCCAATGTCATTTACTTGATTGTCGGCGCTACGGCATTCTTGATTGGATCAATTTTATTGGGGGGTATCTTTAACAAAAGTTTTGTGGCGATCGTGGATCAGCTCAAAACCCGTGGAAATATTGTTATTCCGGCATTCATCTTCGCTTTCTTTATGGCATTTTTAGGTAACGCCATTCATCTCGAAGCGATTTTGGGTGCCTTTGCAGCGGGTTTGGTGCTCGATGAAACCGATGCCCGGAACGAGTTAGATGAATTAATCAAACCAATCGCCGATTTACTGGTACCCATCTTTTTTGTGACTGTGGGAGCGCGTGCCGACCTCGGTGTTTTGAACCCGACGGTACCGGAGAATCGAGCGGGTCTCTTGATTGCAACGTTTTTGATCGCAGTGGCGATTATCGGCAAGCTGATCACAGGTTGGGCAGTGTTTGGACAACCCGGCATCAATCGAGTGGCGATCGGGGTTGGGATGATCCCTCGAGGTGAGGTGGGTCTAGTGTTTGCTGGCATCGGCTCAGCTAGCGGCATTTTGGATAAGCCGCTGGAGGTGTCGATTATTATCATGGTAATTTTGACAACTTTCCTGGCTCCACCTTTTTTACGGGTTGCCTTTGGTTCATCCACGAATCCCATCCCAGAATCTACCACGGCTGTAGAAACAGCAAGTGAGTAACGGTTTTACGAGATTACGGCTGTTTACTCAATGGGTGTGGTCAAAAGTAGTTGGTAAGTGAGCGATCGCTTAATATCCGGCAGCTAAATATAATGATAATCGCCTGAGGTGGGATGGGGAGGTGGAGCATCGCTCCACCTCCCCATCCTCATGACAAACTAATTTCGGCTCCTTGTATTTCTAAGGGGAAATGAAGGATTGGTGAGGCTTCTGGAAAACTTTTTGGGAAAGCTGACATGAGTAAATAAGCACCAACAGCAATGCAGTAGAATTTTGACTTGACAAACTCCCGAAATATGGGAGTGTTTTAAGAAGATGTCAACTCAAATTGGATAGTATTATGAATCAAAATTACTCTGACATTGTCGAACAAGTGAGTCAAATCCTACTTCAAGCTATTCAAGAAAGAGAATCTTTTTTGTGCGAAGATCTGAAAGAAGTAGAGGTCTCATTAGCTAAACTGCTCCGTTTAGTAGGACAGCAAGTTATGTCAATGCTATTTAATAGTTTGGCAGAGCAAGTAACACAAGAAGAAAAACAAAAAGGTTTAGTAATCCACCGACATTCTCGCCTCAAATACTCAGTAATATTTGGTAATATAGAAATCAATTCTCCTTATCTATGGGATAAAAAACATCACCGAGGAATTAGCCCTGTTAAAGAAAGATTGGGAATTAAGTCGGGAGAGCGCTCGCCTTGTGTTAAGCGAGCTTTAACTGACTTTGGGGCAGAAGAGTCTTTTGGGCAAGCTAGTCAACGTTTTGAAGAACATTATGGTTGAAAAGTAGAACGCAGTTGTGTTAGACGAGAAGTAGAAAATATTGCTTTGCAAGCCTTTGAATATGTAGAAAACCGATTGCATGAATTAGCAACAAAATTTAAAAATCAAGAACCACCTAAAAAAAGATGCGGTTGGAACAGAATTTTAGTGGAGTTAGACGGTTGTCAAATTCGTACTGGTATTAATGCGCCCACTGAAACACAAAAACTGACACCACTACGCCGAATCAAAAAATGTAAGCGTCAGGTAGATTGGCGTGAAGTTAGAGTCGGACTGGCACGTCCTGTGGAGCAAAAAGACCACCACTTTCGTCTTGCTCGAATGGGTCAAGATCCCGAAGTTGTGTCACAACTCAAAACTGCTGCGATTGATAGAGGACTATCTACTTATACATTAGTTTATGGTGTAGCAGATGGGGGAAATGGCTGACGAGAAGCATTATCATCTGAATTTAATCATTTTCAGTTTATTCTAGATCGGGCACATCTTAAACAGCATATTTATGCGACAGATGAAGCAATGGAATTTAGTGATGAAATGCGTTCTATTTGGATAAAACACATCCTGGATTCAATTGATAGAGGTTACGTTAAAAGAGTGATTAGTCGTCTCAAACGTTGGCAAGGAAAAGGTCAAAAAAGTGTTTTAAATTTATCCAAGTATTTGTTACGCTTTCAGGATGCTGTCCACTACCCTAGCCATCAAACGCGGACTCGTTCGGTTAGATTAACTCAGGCGCTGGCGAAGCCACAAAGCAAAGAGAGGCAGAGCAAGTCGGTAACCTTGTTCAGAACCGTAAATCAAGCCTTTGTGCTGCAATCCCGCGATCGCTCCTTGGAGAGAGCCCCCTCTGGACAGGTAATGCTTGTGAATGTAATCTCGACTTTGCGGCTTGTCGGTAGGGTCTAACGCCAAGGATTCCAAAAGATGCGCCTGATTGGCGGGAAGCAGCATAAGTAATGACTCGAAGACCATCGATAGGTCGGTTAGCAGTTCTTGGATTGCGTGCTGGACGTGCCAATCGCGAATTAGCCCGTCAGAAACTCGTACCGACTTTAGGCGTCGCACCAGTGCCGAAGCATCGCCTAAGTGTCCCTGCACCGCATTGACAAAGAGTTCCAGCGCTTGCGATCGCGGATCGAATGTCAGCCCTTCGGTATGCAAGCCCTCCTGAACCCAAGCGGCGACAACATCATCGGCTAAGGGAGCCAGTTGCACGATTTCCAAATTATTGCCAGGTTCATCGAGATGAATGCTGATTTCTGCAATGGTTGCCACCAGTACATAACTCACCTGAGTCTGACGCTGAATCTCGTTCCTCAAAAACGTTTCCCACATTCCATTGCGATCCCAAGAACGGATGTGGGGGAAGCTTTGCAAAATCAGCACCACTCGTTCGCCCGAAGATTCGGCTAACTCTTGCAGGAGATAAAGTAATACCTCAAATGCTCTCCATTGTTGCTCTTGGCTCTCTGCGGGAATGGATTTCAGCCTCTGTCTGCCACTTGCTTCGTCTTTCAGGACAAATAATCCAGATGCCTTGCCTTCAATCCACTCTTGCATTGGCAATCGAGCAGCTGCACTTTGAAACGTCTGGTCTATACTCTCGCACAGCAATTGCACAAAGCGCTGACCATCGGTAACTCGGATGCAGTCAACCTCCAAGATTTGAGCGCCAACTTCTTGAGCCGCCCGCCGTACCAGAGTCCGCCGTCCGCTTCCCGGCACTCCAGCAATTAGCAAGTCACCATCATGCGCTAAAACCTGCGTGATGCGTTGAAATTGAGCCTGCCGCCCGACTAATTCAAACGGTGCTGACAAATTTAAGAGATTCACCTAAAAACCTCCGGGAGTGTGGAAGCCGCGCACCTATGCCTGCGGCACGCTACCGCGAACAGGTCGCGGAGGAAACACGACTCGGCTAATTTATTAGCCGTCCAATTCTCTAAACTATGCATATGAGTAACCATCCTTTTTATGAATGGATGTGCAAAATTTGTAACTAATACCCGCTACACGACCTGCTTTGGTGACAATATCAAAGCAGGTCGTGTAGCGGCATAACACGCGACCAACATATTTGCCTACCTTCTTTCCAAAGGTGACAACTGCTTTAACAATGTCGCCAGTTCTCAAGTCAAAATGAACTTGTTTGCGCTCTCGGTAACGAGTAGGAAACCCGTAACGGTCAGTGCCACACATTTGACGTGTTCCCCAACCAGTACACTTAATTCTTAATGGTTGTTGGGCTAGCAACTGAATTGTTTCAACATCTCCAACGCAAGCCGCATCAATCCAATGCTGTTTGGGTAGTTCAAATCTTGTCCGATTGTATTTAGTTTGTCCACCTGTTCCCGTTGTTGTGGGTAGGATGTTTTTCAAAGTGCGGAACAATGCCCAACGACTTGAATTTACTACGGCTACATCTTTCAATGGTTGCTTGGCTTGTCGCTTTATCTTTTCCAGCCTAGAGCCATCCTTTTTTAGGAACTCGTCTATAGACTTAGTTCCTTTTTTGGTGTTGCACCGTTTGCAACTAAGAGTTAAGTTTGAGACTCGATTGCTACCGCCTTTAGACTTAGGGTGAATATGCTCAACCTGGAGGGGTACACCTTCTTTATCACAGTAGGCACATTTACGACCCCATTTTTCTAAGAGATATTCGCGGACTTCATACCCAGCAAGCTCGCCTTGTTGGTATTCAACACCGCCAATCTCTGGGTTTTGCATTTTTTGAGTATCAAACTTGACTAACTCCATCGCTATCTGGGTGATTGGTGCATAACGACAAAGCCGTTTTACCCAAGTCTCAACGGTAAGAACACGATGCATTAATGATGGAGCTAACCATCCCTCTGGGCGTTTGCGGTTATTAAAACGTGGCTGACGATACCGAGTTTTACGGTTACGCCGACTACGGCGTAATGCACGTCTTGACTCCAAAGAATCCTTAATCTGCCATCCCCGATGTTCCAACTCAGAAGCCCAAATAACTTTGTCATTATCCAAAATTGCAATACCAGTGAATTTGCTACCAGGGTCAAGTTTGATAGTTAAAGGTTTAGGGTTAGCATTTTCAACCGCGTGCTTGAGGATAATCGTAAATGGATACATCCTGAACACAGCCGCTTTTTGCTTAGTCAGCAATTCCCTGGCTCGTGCTGGCGGAATTGGATTGAGAGGTTGTTTGTTTTGGTCAATAACAAATACATAATTTTGCATTGCTGCATCCTTTTTACAGGTAAGGTTTGCTGAGTGCTTCGCACACGCTGCGCGAACGACTTTGTTTAAGGTCGGTACTTTCACTCGCGACACTGGTTTAACCCATAAGCCTGTTTAGTCGTTCGGTTCCAGAGTTCAGGACTAGCAAGCATCCTGAAGTGGGTCTTCAACTCTTGCCCTAAACGAGTAGTCTGGTCAGCTAGGGCTTGGGCGATAGTCGCCTGAAGCCCCCGACTTGAAGTCGGGGGTTGCTGACGGGTATAACGTTTTGATTTGGAGCTTGACTATCTCGCAAGCCGTTTACTATGTCGGCGCGTGAGTCAGGGCTAAAGTTTAGCATGGCTCTGCCATAAGTCGATTCTTTCATTTGAGTTAGAGCATTTTGAATTTTGAATGGCCTAGTGACTCGGCAAAGCGGTTTAATGTGGCATCAGTCTATGCTTTATATTGGCACTTTTCTATAGTGCTGCTATAGTATGGCACTATTTAATCGTGCTATATATGTTTTAGCACGGTTTGATAAGTATTTACTCATGGTTCATCTGTCCACAACCGCACAGCGTCTTGTGCAGACGACAACTTGGCAGGCAGGGGTGATTTGGGGAGTAACCACGACCAACGTGATTGTCGGATTTATTCAGGAATCAAAAGCTGAAGAAGCGATAGCGGCGCTATCCAAAGCCGTCACCACTGAAGCAACGGTTATCCGCAATGGGGCAAAACTTCGGATTCCCTCCAGTGAGCCGGAGAAATCAAACTGCCTATTAGAAATAGTGTGTTTTTTCAAAGATAATTACGACCGACCCTTACTCAACAGGCAATTCCCGTGTTAGAAGCATTCGTCTTCGCAACAATATTCTGCGGATTTCTCGGCATCATCCTTAAAAAGAACCTGGTTATGAAGATCATCTCTATGGATGTCATGAGCACAGGGGTTATCGCCTATTACGTGCTGATTGCATCGCGAGATGGTTTATTCACGCCCATTATTTCAGACGCCGCAAATGGGGCTTACGCCGATCCCGTCCCCCAGGCGGTCATATTGACAGGGATTGTGATTGGCTTTTCGATTCAGTGCTTAATGCTGGTCGGTGTCATGAAGTTGGCACGGGATAATCCCACCCTGGAAACCAACGAGATCGAGAAGAGCAATACCCCATGAATACCATTACCCTTGCATGGATCGCACTACCATTTTTCTTGGGGTTCACCATTTATCTGTTCCCCAAACTTGACAAAACTCTCGCACTGTTTACAGCTTTTGCTTCGGCTGCATATGCGTTGCAGCTATTTGTCGAACAGTCGCCCCTGAAACTAGAGTTACTAGATCATTTCAGCGTCACATTAATAGTCGATCAGTTAAGCGGCTACTTTATCTTGACCAATGCGCTGGTAACAGCCGCAGTCATCCTCTACTGTTGGCACAGCGATAAGACGACTTTCTTTTATGCACAAGCCATCATTTTGCATGGCAGCCTCAATGCCGCGTTCGCCTGTGCAGACTTTATCAGTTTATACGTGGCGTTAGAGGTGAGCGGGATTGCCGCGTTTCTCTTGATTACCTATACTCGCACTGATCGCTCGATTTGGGTTGGCTTGCGCTATCTGTTTATCAGCAACACGGCAATGCTGTTTTATCTGGTGGGCGCGGTGCTTGCCTATCAGACCAATCATTCGTTTAGTTTTGCAAGTTTGCGCGGGGCACCTCCAGAGGCGCTAGCCCTTATCTTTCTGGGACTCTTGATTAAGGGGGGAATCTTTGTATCGGGATTGTGGCTACCGTTGACCCACTCCGAATCGGAGACACCAGTATCGGCGTTGCTGTCGGGAGTTGTGGTCAAAGCTGGCGTCTATCCGCTAGTGCGTTGTGCGCTAATGGTGGAGGAGGTCGATCCACTCATCCGGATTTTCGGAGTTGGGACAGCCCTGCTAGGCGTGTTCTATGCCGTCTTTGAAAAGGATGCCAAGCGGATGCTGGCGTTTCATACGGTTTCGCAGTTGGGCTTTATCCTCGCTGCCCCAGTCGTAGGTGGCTTTTATGCGCTAACACACGGTCTGGTCAAATCAGCACTCTTCCTGATCGCGGGTGCTTTACCGAGCCGCAACTTCAAGGAGTTGCAACATAAGCCGATCAATACAACGGTCTGGATTGCTCTGGTCATCGCCAGCTTCTCGATCTCAGGCTTTCCCTTGTTGTCCGGCTTTGGGGCGAAGGTGTTGACGACGAAGAATCTTCTGCCCTGGCAAGCGATCGCTATGAATATTGCGGCTTTGGGAACAGCAATCTCGTTTGCCAAATTCATATTCTTGCCGCATAAAGCGGACGGCGAGGAGGCAGTAAAGCCCGGTTTCTGGCCAGCAGTGAGCCTGCTGCTGGGTGGTCTGTTTGCGGCAAACGTTGTCTATTACGAGGCTTATACCCTTGAGAATATCGTGAAACCACTGGCAACTATTGGCCTGGGTTGGTTGGCGTATCTTTTGATTTTCAAACGATCCGTACTCAAGCTGCCCCGTGTTATGGAGCAATTTGAGCATCTGATCGGTGGGATGAGTCTGATGTTGATTCTGCTTTTTTGGATGGTACTAGCATGATTGGGTATCTGAATCTGATATTGCGACTGGCCATCTGGTTTTTGCTCACCGCCAATCTGAGTGTGGCAAATATCATCATCGGTGTCAGCATCGCACTCCTATTACCGGGACGCCCCAAAGCCCCAGGACGATTAAAGGACTGGCTGCGGGCGCTGTGGGAAACCCTCGTGGCGATTCCGCAGGCATATAAGGAAGCCTTTGAAATGATCCTCCGTCCCCATAATTACGAAGAGGTGACGATGGAACGGGTCAAACCCGGACGGACACCTGGACTCATCTTCCTGGATATATTTCTGATCACCTTTACGCCCACAAGCATTGTCTTGAAATACCACGAAAATGGCTGGTACGAAGTCCACTGGGTGCGACGGAGGAGAAAAGCATGACCTTGGCACTGATTGCAATGATTCTGGCTCTGCTCATACCCATGTACGAGGCTTGGCAGGATGATGATATTTGGCAAAAAATGTTGGCATTTGCCAGTGTCGCTACCAAGGCATCAATCATACTCCTGGTTGTATCGGTCTTACGGGATGATTGGATGCTCGGTGTTGTAGGAGTCATCATCCTGAGTGTGGGTAATGCCGGATTAATGTTGTTGGCACAAATCCTTAAACGCCTGAATGAAGTATGATCAACGCACTTAGTTACACCTGCATCGGTATAGGAATTTTCTTCTGGTTTTGGGGAACCTTCCCCCTAATCGGCGATCGCTCGGTATTATTCAAGCTGCATACTCTTTCGGTTGCAGATACGCTAGGGAGCATGCTCATTATGGTAGGGCTGCTTCTTCCGAAGGTACCTAGCGAATGGCCGTTGCTCATCCTTGGCATTATCACCTTAGCAATCTGGAATACAGTGCTGGGGTATGTATTGGCATACGGTTCCAGCAGTGGAGGGAATCAATCATGACTGATAGCTATATCTATGTGATAACCGCCCTGCTGCCGTTGTCCGCGCTCATGCTGATACTTCAGACCAATCCGTACCATGCCCTGGTAGTCCAGGGAATAGTGGGAGCGGTGGCTGCATTAGTCTATGCGGTTTTGGGGGCGGCGGATGTGGCTTTGACCCAAGCTTTGATGGGTACTCTGCTGGCGATTACGCTTTATGCGATCGCGGTGCGTTCATCGCTGGTGATGCGTCTTGGTGTACTCGAAGACGGGGCGATTGCGCAAAGCGCAGTGCCAAAGGCAATCAAAACAGATGACGAGTCTCTACGAAACGGCAAAGCCGTTAGCGTAGCGACTCCGCAGGAGTATCGCCATTTTGAGCAACTGATGGATGACTTACGAACAATTTTTGGCAAACACTATATGCGTCTTGAGGTAGTCCCGTACACGAATACGCAGGCTTTGCACCGAGCGCTGATGGACAAAGAAGTGCATGCAACCTGTGCCAGAGCAGAGCACGATAATCAAGACCCCGTAGTGAGTGAGGACGAACAGCAACCCTATCACACCACAACTAGGGTTCGACGCCTCTATGACATCATGCGAACCGAACTTTCGTCACCAGCGACAAGCCTAACCTATGTAAATGCACCAGACTCAGGGGAGGAACATAAATGAAATGGGTCTACATTGCAGCGGGGATAGCGCTGTTCGTCAAATTCCTGATCATGCCTAATCCGGCACCGGACTTATCGCTGTCGATCGTCCAAACGCTTGTACAAGATAGTGGAGTACCTAATGCAGTTACGGCTGTCATTCTCAGGAATCGGCTGTATGACACGATCTTTGAAGTGGTGGTATTTACGATCGCGGTAATGGGTGCAAAGTTTCTACTGGCGAATGAAAGGCCGTTCTGCGCGATCTATCAGTTCACCGATCAACCATCCATTATTATGGCGCGTCTGGGAGCAACCATTGCCGCGATGGTGGGTATCGAACTGGCGATTCGGGGGCATCTGAGTCCCGGCGGTGGTTTTGCGGCTGGAGTGGCAGGCGGAACGGCGATTGGTCTTGTTGCGATTACCTCATCATCGGAGTGGATGCAGGCGATCTACAAGCGCTGGCACGCTGCGATATGGGAGAAGGTTTCGGTTCTGATTTTCATTGTCCTGTCGGTTATCACCCTAGCCGGATTTGAATTACCGCACGGAGAGTTGGGCGCACTTTTCAGCGGTGGGGTTATCCCCCTGCTCAACATTCTGGTCGCAGTAAAAGTCGCGTTGGGTTCTTGGGCGGCTATTTTGGTTTTTATTCATTATCGGGGGTTATTGTGAATTAAGTGAGTGGAGCGATCGCTCCACTCACCAAACTGCAAAAGCGCCAGTGTTAATCTTCTTCGACTAACTCTAATTCTTCTTCTTCTTCTTCTTCGTCTTCGCTTGTCTTCTTCACAGAGTTAGCAGAAACAACAGCCCCCATTTCTAGTTTTTCACGCACCTGCTGCTTAATTTTTTCACTAAATTCAGGCTTTTCTTCTAGGTATTTAATAGCGTTATCTCGACCTTGGGAGATGTTCTCGCCATTGTAGCTGTACCAAGCTCCTTTGCGGATTAGGATACCAGTTTCTTCTGCCAAATCTACAAGACAACCCAAAGTAGAAATACCTTTGCCAAAGATAATGTCAAATTCCGCGATTCTAAAAGGTGGTGCAACTTTGTTTTTAGCAACTTTGACTTTGACGCGGTTACCAAATTCCTCTGTGCCTTTTTTCAAGGTTTGAATCCGGCGAATGTCTAGACGTATCGAAGCATAATATTTCAGAGCGTTACCGCCAGTTGTCGTTTCTGGGTTACCGTAGCTGACACCGATTTTTTGGCGCAATTGGTTAAGAAAGATAACTGTGCAACCAGATTTACCGATATTACCAGTAATTTTACGGAGAGCTTGGCTCATCAATCTTGCTTGAAGACCAACATGGGCATCACCCATATCGCCTTCAATTTCAGCACGGGGAACGAGTGCTGCTACAGAGTCAATAACAACAATGTCAACCGCAGCAGAACGGACAAGCTGATCGACGATTTCTAAAGCAGTTTCCCCGGTATCAGGTTGGGAAATGAACAAATTTACAATGTCAACACCCAACGCCGCAGCATAGGTGGGGTCAAGAGCGTGTTCAGCGTCAACATAGGCAGCAATACCGCCGGTTTTTTGCACTTCGGCAACCGCGTGCAGTGCTAATGTCGTCTTACCGGAACTTTCTGGACCATAAATCTCAATGACCCGTCCTTTGGGTAAACCGCCACCTAACGCCAGATCCAGGGTCAGCGCCCCACTGGAAATCGTCTCTACCTGCATCCGGGTAGCGTCGCCCAAGCGCATAATTGTTCCTTTGCCAAAGGTACGCTCAATTTGGTTGAGCACCATGTTGAGCGCTTTTTGCTTGCCAGCAACATCAGTGGTGTTAATAGCCATTCGGAGCCTCTATATATGGATCTCGGGAGTGTGGGTTTAGGAGTTGGAGTAGAACAGATATACTAATTTATTTAAACACACTTTGCTAAAGAACAACTTGTCAATAACGAAGTGTGACAATATCCTAGCTCAATTGCCGTTTCGTTTGGCTAAGTATAAACAACTATGTAGCAAATTTTCTAGGGAACATGATATCTGCCTTCTGCCTTAACGACGACATCACCAAAATCTGCTAGAACCGGATATTTGCTAGGATTTGCATAGATTTTGCACTTGTCTAGAGTTTGATGACTTCCGACCTTCCTGACTCTCTGATTGCTGAAACAGCGCTCTCAGTCGCTGGGTTAACCGACTATATCCGCTTTTTACTAGAACAAGATGAGGAATTGCAACGAGTTTGGGTGACTGGAGAAGTTTCCAGCAACAGCCACCATCGCAGTGGGTTATTTTTTACGTTGCAAGACCCAAATAGTGGTGCTGCAATTAAGTGTGTGGCGTGGAATAGCCAATTGGCAAAACTGGCACAGATACCCGTTCCAGGTGAACAGTTAATTATCTTGGGAAGTATTCGGCTTTATCCTCAAAGGGGAGAATATCAGCTTTCCGTTTGGCAAGCTTTGCCGGCTGGTGTTGGTTTGCAAGCGCTACGCCTCCAGCAACTGCGAAAACGGTTGGAGGCGGAAGGGTTTTTTGACTCGCAAAGAAAGCGATCGCTTCCTCGTCATCCCCAGGCGATCGCCGTTGTCACTTCACCCACTGCTGCGGCTTGGGGTGATATTCAAAAAACACTTAAGCAAAGGTATCCAGGTTTACAAGTTATCTTCTCGCCTGCTACAGTACAGGGTGAGCAAGCGCCAGAATCGATAGTGAATGCCATTCAACGGGTGGAAGAGGATGGACGTGCTGAGGTGCTGATTTTATCACGGGGTGGAGGTGCGGTTGAGGAATTAGCTTGCTTTAATGATGAACGGGTAGTGCGAGCAGTTGCTTGTTGTTCTATTCCAGTGATTACAGGGATTGGTCATCAAAGAGATGAGTCGTTGGTAGATTTAGTCGCAGATGCTTCCGTACATACACCTACTGCTGCGGCGGAACGGGTTGTTCCAGCGCTAGCGGAATTATATGCTCAGCATCAGCAACGAGTTGTTGCTTTACATGAAAGCGTACATTATTCTTTGAAAACGTCACAGAACCAACTCCAAGAAATGCGAAACCGCTTGCGACGCTTGCGGTTAGATAGACAAGTGCAGCAGGAAATACAACAGCTAAGTTGGAAGCGTCAGCAATTGGTGGGTGCGACAACGGCGCAATTGCAGCAAGCAACGCAGCACGTAGAGATGTTACGCCAAAAGTTGGCAACTCTTGATCCCAAAGCAGTTTTGCAGCGTGGTTATGCGGTGGTGCGTCAGCAAAATGGTGCGATCGCTCGTTCTGCTGCTGAGTTGGCTGTGGGAGAGGAGTTGTTGGTTCAGTTGAGTCAGGGTGAGGTTAAAGTGAAGGTTATGGAAGTTAAAGAGTAACGAACCGCCAAGACGCCAAGGACGCCAAGAGATTTTATGAATCAAGGTTGGAATTATGAGGCTAAGGTTGCTGAAATAGAGAGAATTATTGCTCGTATTGAGGCGGGTGATTTGGAATTAGAAGAAGTGTTTGACCAATTTGCAACGGCTGTTGAGTCTTTACGTCAGTGTGAAAGTTTTTTGCAGGAACGACAGCAGAAGGTGGATTTGTTGATTGAAACGTTGAAAGAAGAATAAATGTTAGTTGTTAGTGGTTAGTTGTCAAGAAGTACGACTTCACTGCTTTCCCCAATGCGATCGCAGAAGAAAGGGACGTGGGGGAAAAATAGCGATCGCCTGCAAAGTGCAGAACGATGCCAAGTGGTTAGTCTATCGTTAACCAGTTAGAGAATGAATAACCAGATAGCAGCAGGGAAAGTGGGGAACTCTGGCGAGAATTTTCCCCGTGGATGTTTCCGGTGTGGGGCGGTGTGACAGGTCAAATGTTTCGGCACTGCCAACAGAGTCAATATCTACGCGAACACTTTTCTTGGTTCAAAATCCAAGCACTAACAATAATGTGATTAATATCACCAACAGCATACAATCAGAATTACAGACAACTATAATCACTGTGAGAATATTATACTCTCAAGGTGCAATATCTTACCTACCAGGTTGAATGTGAGGGGTCCTGCCATGACGGGCAAAGTAGTACAACTTTGCCTGGAGCAGAACTTTGTAGTATGCTGCTGACATAGCTCAAACCCTAATTTTTTCGTTGCAGTCGGGTGCCATTTCTGCCTACTTTGAAATGAACTTGGCAAAGATGACTTGCCAAAATTCGATAAAAGAAACGCTTACATAGTAATGCTTTCAGAGCTACTTTGCCCCTGGTAAAACTAATCCTTATATTACCCTAGAAAAATAATTTTACTTAGGAGTATAAATAGTAATATGTCGGCTCATCGCTACATAGTAGTTGTGGGTATCAATTGTTTTATCGCTTTGGGTAATATTGGACTTGGTGCCGCACAAGTACCCGATTACCTCAATGCCAACCCAAATCCTTTACAGTTTCCTACCAAACCGGAAGAAGTCAACATTCAAGGAACTCAGCCGATTACTCTAAAGCAAGCTTTGGAACTGGCACGAGGTAATAATCCCGAGTTACAGGCAGTGTTATTCCAGGTAGAACGTAGTCGCGCTGCCTTACGGGAAGTTCAAGCTGGTATGTATCCAACTGTTAGTCTGAGTGCTGATTTGAGTCGCGCTCAGTCTGGTGTGAGCCAGCTTTCTACAGAGCAACGAGGTGAACAGGCTCAATTATCATCTACTCAGATATTTCGCTCTGATCAAGATGAACCTACTACGACTTTTCGTGGTGGCGTGCAACTAAGTTATGGTCTCTATAATTTTGGATCAGGTGGTTCCAGTAGAGCAGCAGCTGAGGAACAGCTACGTTCAGATGAATTGGAAGTTGAGCGTCAATCTGAGGTCATTCGCCTGAATGTCACCACTCAATACTACGACCTGCAACAAGCAGATGAAAACGTACGCATTACTCAGTCTGCTGTGACAAATGCTCAGGCTAGTTTGCGGGATGCACAAGCTTTAGAAAGAGCTGGTGTTAGTACTCGATTCGATGTTTTGCGTGCTCAGGTAAATTTAGCAAATGCCCAGCAACAGCTGACGAACGCTATCTCACAGCAGCAAATTGCTTGTCGTAGATTAGCGCAAATTTTGAATTTGCCGCAGTCTATTAATGTCACTACGGCAGACCCAGTGAGATTAGCTGGTCTGTGGAATATTCCACTGGCAGAAACTATCGTCTTAGCTTTTCAAAACCGCCCAGAACTGCAACAACGGTTGGCAGAGCGTACTATTGCTGAGAAACGGCGACGAGTCGCGCTTTCTCGACTGAAGCCACAAGTAAACCTTCTTGCTAGCTATGACCTAGAAGATGCATTCGATGATGGCGTTGGTGTTAATGATGGTTATTCGCTAGGAGTCCAAGCAAGACTAAGATTATTTGATGGAGGAAATGCAAGAGCTCAAGCCGCTCAGCAAAGTGTTCAAATCAAGATTGCTGAGACTCAATTTGCCAACCAACGCAATAACATTCGGTTTGAGGTGGAACAAGCTTATTCACAATTGCAGTCTAACTTAGAGAATGTCCAAACCGCCAATGCTGCTGTTGAGCAAGCAAGGGAAGCTCTTCGTCTAGGACGTTTGCGTTTCCAAGCTGGTGTCGGCACTCAAACTGAAGTCATTGACGCAGAAAATGACTTGACAAGATCTGAGGGTCAACGAGTCCAAGCAATTTTGAATTACAACCGCGCTCTGGCTAATTTACAACGAGCTATCACCTCCAGGTCAACAAGCTAAATTAGTTAATAGTTATCAGTCATTAGTCTTTATATTTTTAGATCAGTAAAATATTAGGATAGGAGTAGTAATGCTGTTACCAAGAATAATAAATATAAAATTTTTATTTTTTATGACTTTAACTGAATTAACTCTACTATTAAATTCTCCTGGATTAACACAGACACCCTCAGTCACAAGTTCAGTGTCTTCTAGAATTCAACGAGAAACTATAGTTAATAAAAAAATGAATTGGGGACTCAGACAAGACTCTCCTCCTATTAGCTTTCAAGATAATTTTGGTCAATGGCAAGGTTTTTGCACAAATTTAATAGATTTACTGGATAAATATTTAAAACAAAATCAATTTCTCCAAGATGATGTCAATATAGTCAGATATCCGATCAGTATTGAAAAAAGGTTTAAACATACTCGATATCCTTATCAGGATGCTCTTCATCTTGCTGGTGAATGTGGTTCTGATTCCATTAGACCAGATGAAAATGGGATTACATTTTCTGATTCTTTTTTTACAACTCAAACTTTACTTTTAATACGTACATCTCAAAAGAATAAATTTTTATTTTTAAAAAACAATGTGCAATCTAATTATTCCAACAATTCAAAAGCTAGAATTGGAGTTATTGATTCTAGCATAACACTTGATAGGCTTAAAAGCTACTTTAATGCCTTTCTTTTAAAGATAGAAATAGTAAAGATAAAGGGTGGTAGGGCAGCTCTATTTAATGCTCTTGCAACCAAAAAAGTTGATGCAGTAGCTAGCGATGAAATTATTTTAAAAAGAATTTTAAAAGATTTAAATTCAAGAACCTCAAATGAATTTTACATTGATCCAGAATTGTTAATCAGTTATGAAAGTTATGGATTAATACTTCCAAATGATGACGATGAATGGGTAAAAATTGTCAACAAATTTTTTATTGACAAAAAAGAGGATATACAGGCACTCATTAAACAACACATTAATCCTCCTGATCCACCTGGAAAAGCCAGTTATACAGAATTGCTGTTTATTTTATTTACGATAATAGCAACAGTATCCGGCTTGACTGGGGTAGTTTATATGTATCGGGTTCGACCAAATCCCCCGTCACCAATAAAGCCAAATCCTGACCCAAAAATTCCTACATTTGCTCATGGTTATGCTTTACTCATTGGTGTTGGGGAATCTGCCTACGACCCTTTATCCCTACCAGTGACTGTCAAAGATGTTCAGGCACTTCATCAAGTTTTGGTTGACCCAAATTTCTGTGCTTATCCTAATGACTCGGGGCATATTCGGCTGTTGCATGATGAAGAAGCTACGCGTAGTAACATCTTGGAACAATTGAACTGGCTCAAGGAGCAGGCGAAGGCTGACCCAAAAGCTACGGTGGTTGTTTATTATTCAGGGCATGGGTGGTTTAATAAAAGCCAAAACCGCTACTATCTGCTGCCACATGACATTGACCCTCGCGACTTTGAAGGCTCATCTCTAAGTGCAGAAAAGTTCACTAATGCTTTGCGCCAGATTAAGTCCGAACGACTCCTGGTTATCGTTGATAGCTGTCATGCAGCAGGAATGGCGAGCGCTAAAAAAATTCCCTCTAACTTTGAGGAAATTCCTATTCCAAAGAGTGTCATTGATGACCTAAGACAAGGTAAGGGCCGGATAGTTTTCACTTCATCCCAAGGAGAGGAAAGTTCCTGGATTAGACCTGAGAAAGATATGAGTATTTATACATATCATTTTCTTGAAGCTTTGAAGGGAGAGGGCAATCAGCCTAATGAGAATTTTGTAAAGATTTCTCATCTGATCACTCATCTCAGTGATAAAGTACCTCACAGCGCTATGACTCTGTGTAAAGAAAAACAGACCCCTTATTTCAGCTTCGAGGGTGAAGACTTTGCTGTTGCTCTACTAAAGGGTCGCCGCTCTGACAATATGACAAGGGGTCTGAAGTGATTGACTGATAAGGATGTTATTCTATTTACGGTAGAAAAAGATAAAGTCGGAAGAAAAAGATATGGAGGTGCGTCGCACAACTCAAGATTAATCCAATGCAAGGTTTTGTTGGGTTTCACTTCGTTCAACCTAACCTACAAACTTTTGCCTACACCTAAGGTTGCTGAAATAGAGAGAATTATTGCTCGTATTGAGGCGGGTGATTTGGAATTAGAAGAAGTGTTTGACCAATTTGCAGCGGCTGTTGAGTCTTTGCGTCAGTGTGAAGGTTTTTTGCAGGAACGACAGCAGAAGGTGGATTTATTAATTGAAACTTTGAAGGATGAATAGTCGAGACCCTGGGACTACTGCTAGCAGTCATTGTCACGGAAGTGAACTTCCCCAAACGGTTAGGCGGTGCAGCCGTGGTCTTTGTTCAGTTATTTTTCAGTGGCGATGATGTGTAAATCTATTTTTTGATGTCTGATTAACTCCATTAATTGTTGCGTAAAGGAACCTTTGAGCCATCTTTTCCATAAAGATTGCTGGCTTTCACCTAAGACAATTTGGGTGATGTGATGAGTTGCTGCGACCTGAGCGATTTCCTTGGCGACGTTGTGGCTCTTGACGTGTAAAAATTCGCCGCCAAACTCTCGGCACAGTTTCTTACATGTATCAATGTGTAAACTTTCGTCTTTGGTAAGGAAACGCTCGGGGGCTTCTACAAACACAGCATACAGCCGCGCATTCATATAATTGGCAATGCGTGCCGCCCGACGGAGCAATTGTACTGAGTTGGGATAGGTAGACACACAGACTAAAACTCGTTCGTGGATATGACAAGTCTGTCCCACCGAGGTGGAGGTGTTTGCTTCTTCCTCAACGGTATCTGCGACTTCTCGTAATGCCAGTTCCCGCAAAGCAATTAGGTTACGACGCTGAAAAAAGTTTTTGAGGGATTGCTCAATTTTCTCAGGTGCGTAAATCTTGCCTTCTCGCAAGCGCTCTTCTAGAGTTTCTGGTGTGACATCAATGACAACAACTGCATCAGCTTCGTCAAGCAGGCGATCAGGAATGCGCTCTCGCACCACGACACCTGTAATTCTCGCTATAAGGTCATTCAAACTTTCCAAATGCTGGATGTTGACGGTCGAGTAGACATCAATTCCGGCAGCCAAAATCACTTCCACGTCCTGGTAGCGCTTTTCTCTGGGTGAACCGGGCACATTGGTATGAGCAAGTTCATCAACCAATACAAGTTGGGGGGAGCGTGCCAGAATTGCGTCCGTGTCCATTTCTTGCAGGGTGATGTTCTGATGGATATGGGCTTTTTTAGGAACCACCTCTAGCCCTGCGGCTTTAAGAGCTGTGTCTCTGCGTCCATGAGTTTCCAAGATGCCAATGACAACATCAATACCATCTTGCTTGAGAAGATGTGCTTCTTCCAGCATTCTGTAAGTTTTGCCGACACCTGGAGCCATACCAATAAAAATCTTATGCTTCCCGCGTCGGGCAGTGCGGATGTAGGAACTGTCGGGGGAGGGGGTAGAGGAATGGAACATGTACGAGGAGTCAGCCTTGTTTGCTAAAGGTTAGGTTGCAAAGCGTCTAATGCCAGATTCAGCTTTAAGACGTTGACGCCGGGTTCGCCAAAAATACCCAAGAATCTGCCATCGGTATTTTTGGCTACTAGGGTTTGAAGTTGGTTGGGGTCAATACGGCGGGCAGTGGCGACACGTTGCACCTGTGCTTGGGCTGCTGCCACGCTAATATGTGGATCTAGACCGGAGCCAGAGGTATAAACTAAATCGGCGGTCGGCTGAATATTGGCTTGTTTAAGCTGTGCCGCTTCCCCTTGAATGCGTTTGAGTAAGTCGGGGTTGCTGGGGGCGAGGTTGCTGGCTCCTGACACTCCTGTGGTGGCAACTTCCAGGTTGGTGCTGTACTTAATAGCGCTGGAACGGCTCCAGAAATAGCGATCGCTCCTAAATGGTTGACCGATTAATGCCGAACCAACAACTGTTCCTTGAGGGTTGGTGAGTAAGCTTCCATTTGCCTGGAAAGGAAGTGCTATCTGTCCGCAAAACAGCATGAATAACGGATAGATTAATGCTGTTAGCAGCCACAAAGCAATGGTAGAACGAATAGCTTTATTGATTTGGCGTAGCTGACTCATCTGAAAATTTCTCCGATTAAAAAATCACAATGAATAAATAAACCAATGGGCTAAGTACAGGCGTTGCATAAGTTCGTAACTTTTTTAAACGCAGAGGAACGCAGAGGAACGCGCAGAGGGACGCAGAGTCTCATCAAATTTAATCTGCTACGAATTAATGAAATGCTGTACTAAGAGTAACTATTTTCAACAGAGCGAGCGCCTAAAGTTTTTGGGGTGTTTCTCCCACCATTACCGCTTGTACGTCTGTTGCCACCACCATGTTCACGTTGAAACCAAACCGTTTCTTGAGCATCGGTGAGTATGCTGCCATTTGCTTGTAAGGTAAATGCTTTCTGTTTCAACCCCAAAATGACAAAAAAATAGAAAAATGTTGTTAGCTGCCACGTAACAAAGGTGTAACAAATGGCTGTTTTAATGTTTGCCAGCTGACTCATCAGAATCTCTCCGGTTGAAAAATCACAACGAATAAATAAACGCACAGGCTCAGGGTAACAAGTCCCAGGAGGGCAATGGTGTAAGATGCAAAGCGTGATACTCCTGGTGTTGCTGCCTGTACTGCTGGTGCTAGCAGCACGTTAAAGCACAGCAGCAAAAATAGACTTAAAGGAATGCGATTTCGTTTGGAGGCTACGAAGGCAAACACTTCAGAAAAATCTTGTGGTAAATATCCCATAATCCAAAATCCAAAATCGTAATTATGCCAAACCCACGGCAGTAATCAGCACATCAATCACTTTGACAGCAATGAAGGGAGCAATAACGCCACCGAGTCCATAGATTAAAATATTGCGCTGTAAGAGTTGATCTGCCGTTAGCGGTCTAAACTTGATACCAGTCAGTGCTAATGGGATAAGCGCAGGAATAATCAAGGCGTTGTAGATCAAGGCTGACAATACCGCAGATTGAGCGCTTGCCAAACCCATAATGTTGAGACTGCCAACGCCAATACCGGCGAAGATAGCGGGTATGATGGCGAAATACTTGGCGATATCGTTGGCAATAGAAAAGGTGGTGAGTGCGCCACGGGTAATCAGCAGTTGTTTGCCAATGGTGACGATATCAATCAACTTGGTGGGGTCAGAATCCAGGTCTACCATATTGGCAGCCTCTTTCGCCGCTTGCGTGCCAGAATTCATTGCCACCCCCACATTTGCCTGTGCCAAAGCTGGAGCATCGTTAGTACCATCTCCAGTCATGGCAACCAACTTTCCTTGCGCTTGTTCAGTCCGAATCACCTCAATTTTGTCTTCTGGAGTTGCTTCGGCAATAAAGTCATCGACTCCGGCTTCTTGGGCAATGACAGACGCAGTGATGCGGTTATCTCCCGTGAGCATAACGGTTTTTATCCCCATGCGCCGCATTTGATCAAATCGTTCTCGAATGCCGGGTTTGATGATGTCTTTGAGATAAATCACTCCGTAAATGTCGTCGTTTTGACATACAGCTAACGGGGTTCCGCCCAATTTGGAAACTCGCTCGTAGGCTGTATCAAGTTCGGGAGTTGACTGTCCATTTCGGGAGCGGACAAATCCTTTAATCGCATCCACAGCACCTTTGCGAATTTGCACCCCATTAGGTAAGTCAGTGCCGCTCATGCGCGTTTTGGCAGAAAATTCAATACCTTCTGCTTGCTTGCGGTCAAAATCTAATCTTGCCCCTAATTTCTCTGCTAGTTTAACAATGGATTTTCCTTCTGGTGTTTCATCAAACACACTGGATGCCAGCGCAATTTTTGCGACTTCATCAAGGGAATGACCGTTGACGGGAATAAATTCCTCTGCCAAGCGGTTCCCTAAGGTAATCGTGCCTGTTTTATCTAATACCAAAGTGTTCACATCTCCGCAAACTTCTACTGCACGTCCGGAGGTGGCAATCACGTTGAACTGGGCGACTCTATCCATCCCGGCAATCCCAATGGCACTTAATAATCCTCCAATGGTGGTGGGAATCAGCGCCACCAACAAGGCTATTAACACGGCAATACTCAAAGGTGAATTTACGTAGACAGACACTGTGGGGAGAGTGGCAATCACTACTAAAAACACCTGAGTTAAGACTGCCAGCAAAACTGTTAAGGCAATTTCATTAGGGGTTTTGCTACGGGCGGCTCCCTCTACTAAGGCAATCATCCGGTCAATAAAGCCTTTGCCTGGGTCAGATGTCACACGAATGATCAGTTCATCGGAGATAATGCGTGTTCCCCCAGTGACGGAACTGGCAATATCTGTCCCTGGTTCTTTCAACACTGGTGCAGACTCCCCAGTGATGGCAGATTCATCAACTGAAGCAACACCGATAATTACCTCTCCATCGGCGGGGATGATATCGCCAGCAATCACCTTGATTTGGTCGCCGCGACGTAAAGCTGTGGAATTAACCTCTTGGATGGAACCATCGGGAAGAAGTTTATGAGCTTTCACATCGGATTTTGTGGATCGCAAAGCATCTGCTTGCGCCTTACCCCGTCCTTCGGCGACGGCTTCGGCAAAGTTGGCAAAGACAACAGTGAAGAACAAAATCAGGGTAATTAGACCATTGAATAATCTGGGATTGTCACCGGGAGTTGGACCAAACAGGTTTGGTGCGATCGTGACTAGTGCTGTGATAATCGTGCCTACCCATACCAAGAACATCACTGGGTTTTTGAGCATATGACGCGGGTGCAGCTTGACAAATGCTTGCTGAAATGCTAACCTGTAGAGTGCGGCTTGTTTGACTTTGGTCTTGTGTTTGCTTTCTTGTTGCCGTTTCGTGGATATTTCCATTTTGAATTTCTCATGAATGCGAATTTTGAATTGTTCATCCGCCTCTGGCAATTTGAAATGCTTCTGCCAAAGGACCTAAAACGAGTACGGGGAAGAAGGTGAGGGCACCAAGAATCAAAATCACGCCCCCTGTCACTCCTGTAAACAGTTTGGTATCAGTTCTCAAGGTGCCTGAAGTCACAGGAACAGGTTGCTTGCGGGACATACTATCTGCGAGTAGCAGTAGGGCAATGATCGAGATATAACGCCCTGCCAAAATACTGACACTAGCGCTGAGGTTCCACCAAAGGGTGTTGTCTCCCAATCCTTCAAAACCAGAACCGTTGTTGGCTGCGGCTGAAGCGTATTCATAAACCACCTGGGAAACCCCATGAAAACCTGGGTTACTAATGCCTGACAGGGTATCGGGAAAGCCAAAGACAATTGCCCAAGGGATGAGAATGGCAAATGGGTGAACTAACAAGACGACGCTGGCAAGGACGATTTCTTTTTTCTCGATTTTGCGTCCTAAAAATTCCGGAGTCCGTCCCACCATCAACCCAGTGAGGAACACCGCCAAAATCAAGTAGATGAACAGGTAAGCTGTGCCAGTTCCCTGACCTCCCCAAATGATTTGCAAAAACATATTAAAGAGAGTGGCAAAACCACCTGGTGGCATCAAAGAATCGTGCATTCCATTAACTGCACCACACATGGTTGCTGTGGTCATGACCGCCCATAGTGCTGTTTGTGCCCAACCAAATCGAACTTCTTTCCCTTCTAAGTTGGGTTGCTGTCCTCCTAATAGGGGATTAACAAGGGGATTTCCTTGAAACTCACCGACTGCTGCAACACCTACTAAGAAGACAAAGATGATAAAGACCATCCAAAACACTAACCATGCTTGTTTACGGTTGTTAGCAAACACACCGTAGGTGTAAATCAGCGCCGAGGGGATGGAAATCATTGCCCAAGTCTCTAGCAAGTTAGAGAAACCATTGGGATTTTCAAAGGGATGGGCTGAGTTGATACCAAAAAAGCCACCGCCGTTCTCTCCCAGTTGTTTGATCATCTCGAAGTGGGCAACAGGACCACGGGCGATGGCCTGAGTTGCACCCTCTAGGGTGGTTGCTGTTGCTGGACCTGCTAAGGTTTCTGGCACACCCGCCAAGATTAACAACAATCCCCCCACAATAGATATGGGCAGCAAGACTCGTGTGATTGACCTGATGAGGTCACTATAAAAGTTGCCTAAGGGTCTGCCAGTTAAACCGCGAATAAAGGCAATACCTACTGCCAAACCCGTCGCCGCCGAGGTAAACATTAAAAAACCAAGCGCAAAAGTTTGACTGGCATAACTCAAGGTTGTCTCGCCAGAGTAGTGCTGTTGGTCTGTGTTGGTGAGAAAGGAGATAGTGGTATGCAGTGCTAAATCCCAGCTAGGCGCACCTAATCCTGTGGGATTTAGCGGTAACAATCCTTGAAACATCAGGATGAGGTATACCAAAATCCCCATGACGAGATTGCTATACAGCACTGCTTTAGCATACTGCCAGCCCGTCATGTCTTCCTGTGGATGCACCGCACTAAAGGCATAAATCGCTCGTTCTAGCGGATTTATCACAGGGTCAAGCAGTGTTCTTTCCCTAAGGAAAACGCGAGCTATATATCTCCCAAGCACGGGAGTCGTTGCTATAACGATGAGTAACGTCATAGCAATTTGAATCCATCCTTGTAACATGAATTAAAGAAGCTCCCGATACATTATTGTCGTATTGTCGAATTTTTGATGAAACACTCTTTGTGTGAGTAATGAACTGGATGCTTTTTGTTAAGGGCAACTTTCAACGCGGGAACCAAGGCTTGACTTAAGGCAATAGCCAGTACAAAATCTCCATACCAAATAATAGGTTCTGCACTCGCCAGGATAAGTTGATTATCTCTAACGATGCCCAGAACAAAGCATTTTTATGGCAACTGCAAGCTAGTTAAAGCTATGCCACAATGGCAGCTATTGATCGGAATTTTTACACTTGTTAAACCTAATGTCATAGCCGCATTTTTGCGAGCAAGAGAACAATGAAAAAATGTTCTCTATTTAGTATTAATTTATATAATCATTTAATTTTTGCAAAAAAACAAGTTGTAGAAGGATATAAAACAAGATTTATTTTTTCTAAGCTGCGTTTAGTTGCAAGTCTATATGTAAGCTGAAGGTGTTTAGATAGTATCTATATCCAACGTATATTTTTTATATAAACGCTTTTTTGTCGTCATAAATATGGTATACAGGAGAAAATGAATAGATAAGTTTAATTGGAGTTGTCCAGTTAACATAATTCATAGCAAGAAGCAATTAATGAATGGTATCTCTAAAAGCTAGATTGCCGGGCAAAGAATCGCGTTTAGGCAAGTCTTTGCTCATCGCTAGTCTATTTACATTTGTTATAGTTCTGGAGTTCTCTACGCCAAGTGAATACGTGTTTGGGTATCTCTACACGGGACCGATTTTGTTGGCGAACTCCTGGTTAGGTCGGCTTGGCACCTTTTATGCAACGCTCGTTGCTGTGTGCTTAACCATGCTGAATATGTGGGTGCCTGTGGGTGAAGTGACTCAAGTTTCCACATTTGCCGATCGAGCGATCGCCGTGATGGCGTTGATTGTGACAGGTTTTTTAAGCGATCGCATTCGGCGTTCAGAAGAAGCGATCGCCCTAACCAAAGCAAAGCTAGAAGCACAAGAGGAATTGGTTAGACTGCGAGAAGACTTTGCTTCCACACTCACCCATGACTTAAAAACACCGATGCTGGGAGCAATTGAAACTCTCAAAGCTTTTCAACAAGAAAAATTTGGTGCAGTTTTACCAGCACAGCAGAAAGTTTTAGCCACGATGGTACGCAGTCATGCAACTTCTCTTCAACTCCTAGAAACGTTGTTAGATGTCTATCGCAATGATATTGAAGGCTTAAAGCTTGACTTAGCACCTGTGGATTTAGCGATGTTGGCAGAAGAAGTGGCTGGGACTCTCACTGATTTAGCTGCAAATCGTCGTGTTTATCTCTCCTTGAGCTATGGTGATTCTGATTGGCGGCGATCGCTCTGGGTTAAGGGTGATAACCTGCAACTTCAGCGAGTTTTTACCAATCTCTTGGTAAATGCTATCAACCATTCCCGGCGCGGTGATCATGTTGAAGTCCTGTTAGAGCCGCAAACGTCGTATCAAGTTGTAAAAATTTTGGATACAGGTGCGGGTATCAAGCCCGAACAGTTCCCCCACTTATTTGAGCGGTTTTACCAGGGGCATAGCGACCGGCAAGCCAAAGGCTCTGGATTGGGACTTTACCTATCTCGCCAAATTATTGAAGCACATGGCGGTATAATCTGGGCAGAGAACAGAGTACCCACAGGTGCTATCTTTGCTTTCAAACTCCCCGTTTACCCATTTCAGTCCTCTCTAACTGTGTGAGATGCCATCTACCCCAATCAAAATTCTCCTAGTTGAGGATGATGAACTCTTCCGCTTGGGCTTGCGCGTTCGGCTGCAACAAGAAACTGGGTTAGAGATTATCGCTGAGGCTGAAGATGGTGAAACAGCTATTGAGTTAGTCAACCAAAATCCTCTCGATGTGGTGCTTTTAGATGTGGGATTGCCAGGAATCGGGGGAATCGAGGCGTGTAGGCAAATTAAGCAGCAAAATCCCAATCTGCCAATCTTAGTTTTAACTTCCCATTCTCAAAAATCCCTGATTGCGCGGTTAATTGAGGCAGGTGCTCAAGGCTACTGTCTTAAAGGAATTGCAGCTGAAAAGTTGGTGTTGGCACTCCGTTCTGTGGCTGCTGGGGCATCTTGGTGGGATGAAACTGCAACCAAAGAAATTCGTTCAACATTTGCATTCGATCCGTCCCAACCAGACTCAGAAAATAGCTCAAAACTATCCAATCCTCTCACCCATCGCGAACAGGAAATCTTGTCGCTATTGGCAGCAGGAAAAACCAATCAAGAAATCGCTCTTGCACTCTACATTACACCTGGAACAGTTAGAGTACATGTCCATGCCATTTTGCATAAATTGGGAGTCGGCGATCGCCAGACTGCTGTTGTTGTTGCTTTACAAAAACGATTAATTAAAAGCGACTTGATGATAGAAGAGTAAAACTCACCATCATATCTGTTGATTCAAAACTCAGGAGTATATAAGCCATCATGTGTCGCATTCTTTTTTCAAAACGGTATTACCATGAGGTTATTGATGGGACGATGCCTTGAGTTTGTCGATGGGGCGATCGCTCTACTCGTGTCTAAGTCGAATGCCACAGTAAGATCGCAAAAATTTCTATCGTCTAAAGTACCGAAATAAACCAGCCTCCTTGCTCAACCCCTGCACTCCATGCGAGAAACCACAACTCCACCGCCTGATCACCGTCCACCCCTCTTATCCAGCCAAGACGCAGGCTGGAATGCCATTTTTCTGGAACATCACCGTCAACCAGCGCAAGAAATATCTGAAACCAACTTGAGTTGTTATCTGATCAATATCTACTTGGGGGAACCGATTGAGGTAGAGCGGTGGATGAACGGACGGCTGTTCAAGGATTGCCGAGTCAAGGGCGATATTCTGATTGCGCCTCCCGGTGTTTGTCCTAAAATCCGTCGGCAACAAGAAGGTGAGTTTCTCTTGCTGCGGCTAGAACCCAGGTTAGTTGCCCATGCCGTTCAAGAGTTGGTTGAGCCAGAGCAGCTTAAAATTATTCGGCACTTTAGAATCCGAGACCCGCTGATTCACCAAATTGGGTTAAATCTAAAGACAGAATTAGAGACAAATGCAGTAAGTAGCTATTTATATGCAGAGTCTGCTGCACATCTCCTATCGATTCATTTAGTCAGGCGATATAGTGAGTTTTCCTTAACCCCACGAAATTATGCAGATGGTCTTTCGCCTTGCAAATTGCGTCGCGTCATAAAAAGCCTCACGGGATGCGGGAAACTCAGAGGCTTTAGCCCTGAGAGGGAAGCGGCACGAGCGGTTTTAACCGCCGTGGTTTTATGATACAATTAAAAAATGTGAGTAAGAATTATTGTCTA
>JAHHIB010000050.1 GCA_019359075.1 Kalymmatonema hyalinum WJT4-NPBG1 | reverse complement strand
AGACTCTTCATTGGAACTAACTCTGAGTGACGGTTGCGCTCTGCGCAACCGCTAAATTGGCATTGGCGATCGCATTAATCTCAGACTGCGAAGCGCTCGAACTCAGATAACCCGCAACTTGGGTTAAATAGATTATCGCTACCAGTTTACAGCCGTTTTCTTGCGGGTGAGATAGAAAAATTGGACAAGTTACCGACTTTGAATGTTGGGAAGTTGCTCAGGTTCGACTGTCAATGCCACAGTCTGCCTATTTCGCCGAACGTCCATTTGCAAATTGCCGCCGACTCCAGCTTTGTCTACAAGCCGCTGAACCAGGTTTGCTTTTGTCACTGGTTCGCTATTGATTGCTTCAATCACATCCCCTGCTTGGAGTCCTGCTTTTGCTGCTGGGGTACCTCTTCCAACAGAGACAACCAAAAGTCCTTGGTCATTTTCAACCTGAATCTTGCTGTTGGGAGCATTGTTAATTTGCTGTCTAACTTGCGGGTTGAGAGCGACCATCTGGATACCAATGTAGGGATGTTGAACTTGCCCTGTGGCGATGAGCTGCTGGGCGAATGCCTCCGGCACGCTACGCGATCGCTTTTGCAGTGTTGATCGGAATCGCAAAGCCAAGTCCCTGTGCTCCCCGAAGGATGGCAGTGTTAATGCCAATGACTTCACCTTTGGCATTTAACAATGGTCCACCGGAGTTGCCAGGATTGATTGCGGCATCAGTTTGAATAAAACCAACACGCTTATCCGGTATACCGATGTCTACGCTAGAGCGCTCAGTTCCACTAATTACGCCAACAGTTACGGTTTCTTGTAAACCCAATGGATTACCGATAGCGATCGCCCATTGCCCCTGTCGGACTTGATCAGAATCACCTATAACAACCGTCGGTAAATTATTTTCTGCTTGTACCTGAATAACAGCTACATCGGTCACTGGGTCTTTTCCTAAAACTTTACCTGCCAAGATGCGACCATCTTGAAAGGACACAGTGACCGTATCTGCTTCATCCACAACATGAGCATTAGTCAGAATCAGACCAGTAGGGTCAATCACAAAACCAGAGCCAAGTCCCCGCAAAATTTGTCCCGAAGGCGGAACTCCCCTAGCACCACCTACAAAGGGTTTGAGGACATCTGGCACATCCCCTCCCAAAGTGCGGGAGACATTTACCTGAACGACAGCAGACTCTACTTTGTCTACAGCTTCTGTGACAAAATTAGATTCCGGGTCAACCTGGGCAACAAGAGTGCTGCCAACACTAGCCAAACCCTCATAGGCATAAGCAGGGCTTAACCAACCACTGAGCAATACAATAGCAACACTCACTAACACGATGAGTATGCAAGTAGATAACTTCTGCAACAACCGCTTAAGAGCTGTCAGCTGAATCTGCTCTGTTTTCTGACTTAAGTAGGGGTGAGCGAAGTAAAAGTTTTTCGGGAGCAACGCGATTTTCTGAAGTCGGACAAAAACGAGTTATGATGCTCCGCCCCGCCTTCTTGCGATCGCTAAACAGAAAGTTCACAAGGATCTCAATGGCACAGTCCGTTCTCGTGTGCATCGTTTTGGGTAATCAACCAAGGCTAGATCTGGAACAAAACGTTGCTTCGAGATTGGCTGCAACATGAGTCAGTACCTGAGCGATCGCAGAGCTTGGATCAGTCAGTGTTAACGGTTTTCCTATATCTCCCCCAGTGCAGATACGAGCCTCAATTGGAATTTGACCCAGTAGGTGAGTGCGAAGTTCGGTTGATAACTGAGTGCCGCCGCCATTACCAAAAATCGGCAGAGCGTTTCCACTGTGATTGCAAATCAGATAACTCATGTTTTCCACAACGCCAAGCACTGGAACACCAACCTGACGAAACATATGAACACTGCGACGGACATCAGCGATCGCGACTTGCTGAGGAGTGGTCACTAAAATGACGCCGCAAATTGGGCTTTCTTGAATGATGGTAATTTGGGCATCTCCGGTTCCAGGAGGTAGGTCAATCAGTAGATAATCCAAATCACCCCAATCCACTTGCTGAATAAACTGGGTCACAATTTTGTGCAGCACAGGCCCACGCCAGGCGAGAGGATGATCAGGTTCGGCGAGCAGTCCGACGGACATGACTTTAATTCCATGCGCCTCCAATGGTAGAAATCGTTGCCCGTTTGGGGTACCGATCACCTGTACATCAGCGTGTCCTAATCCCAGCATTTGAGGCACATTAGGGCCATAAACGTCGGCATCAAGCAACCCTACTTTTGCCCCTTGCAGACTGAGAGCCGCTGCCAAATTCACAGCCACCGTTGACTTTCCCACACCTCCCTTGCCGCTCGAAATTGCCAGGGTTGTCCGCACGCCCGGAATAGTGCAAGGCTGAATATAGGTCTTTTTGCACCAGGATAGAGGGGATAAGGTTGCTTGAATCTGTTCTTGGAAGTGGTGCTGATACTGACCAATGTAGAGCCGCAGGTAAATGTAATCGTCCACAACACGCAAGTTACGCACCATTCCCAGGCTAACAATATCGTTTTTAAGAATGGGTTCAATTACCTGCTTCAAGTGCTGAACAACCTCTTGTTTACGTGTTTCTGCAAGTGAATCAGTTGGTGTAGCAGTAGATGGATTGATGGGCTGAAAGAGTGTTTGCGAATTAGGCATTGGAGTGTTCCTGCAAGGATTCCTGAATCGACTTAATTGCCCGTTGAGTGTAGATGCAGACATCTCGATCCGGATCATCTAAGGCTTGCTGAAGTGCATTCAGAGCGGCTGAATTTTTCAACGCACCGAGAGCGATCGCGGCATCTCGACGGACATCGGAATATTCATCGGTGAGAGCTTGAATTAAAGCGGGTAAGGTGCGATCATCGGGTGTTTTTTGCAGAGCTTGCAGGGCAAACTTTCGCACCTGCCAGTGACAATCTGCTAATGCCATTTCCAAAGCAGATACAGCCGTTGGATTAGCGTGTAGTGCTAAGGATTTGGCCGCATTGCGGCGCACTTGCCAATCCGCATCGTTAGTCAGAGCGTGACAAAGGACAGAAACAACATCCGCATCTGCTAAGTGTCCCAATGTCAATGTGGCTGAACGTCGGACTGCTGGGTCTGGATCGGACAGAAGGGCGATCGCAGATGGGCACTGTTTCACCTGATTCAGATAGCGCAGCGTGGTGACAGCAGCTTCTCGTAACTCTGCCCTGTCTGATTTAAAAAACGGCAGAATATAGGGTAAGGACTGCACGTCATGAATCTTTCGCAGCAGAAACAGCACACTCAGTTGCAGACTGACGTTCTCTTGTTGCAATGCATCTAGCAGTAACAGCAGATGATCGGGAGACACTAATTCTCCCAGGGCCGATCGCGCTTCGTCTCGAATCTCTTCATCCGGTGATGCCAGACATTGGATTAGGGCTGGAACAACAGCAGGGTTTGCCAATTCCCACAGAGCCGTCACTGCTAACTTTTGCACCGTGATACTCTCGTCTTTCAGGGCGGTGATCAAAGGTTCCAGAGCATCCTCATCACCTAAATGCTGTAAAGTTTTGACGGCAACCAGGCGATCGCTTTCGTTAGGTGATCGCAGCAGCTTTAGCCATTGATTCAGTTCAGAGTCGATATTTGCAGGCATAGACACTCCTCTAGCGCAATAGGAATGGAATTTGGACGGTGATGGCTCCTGTAGGGCATTCCTTTTCGCAGGGGAGACAGAACCAGCACTCGTCGTATTTCATGTAGGCTTTGCCTGTTTCGGGATTCTTGGCTAACACATCTAGGGGGCAAACTTCGATGCAGGCTGTGCATTTCTCCAAACACTTTGATTCATCCACAGTGACGGGAACATCGACTCGTTGATTGATGAATGCCATCCGATCAAAAACTCCTGTTGTGAGTGATTATTGAATTGATGAATTATTTATCGGGTTGCAACGTCGTAGACTTCTCTGTTGACATCTACTTCAACAACGTATGGATTAACAGGACGCTTGAACAGCACCATTTCACCAGACTCATTCTTTTTCAAGTTGACGTGGCAGAACCATTCTTCATTGTTCTTTTCGGGATAATCTAAACGGTAGTGATACAATCCCCAGCGACTTTCACGACGGTAAAGGGAAGCACGAGCTGCCATTTCGGCACAATCGCGAATGAAATGAACTTCCATACAGCGCATTAATTCGTGCGGATCACGGGCACCCATTAATTCCAGGGTTTCTTGATAACGAACAAAGTTTTGCAAGCCAATTTCCATCTTCTGGCTCACTTTGGGCGGTTGCAAGTAGTCATTTACAAGTCGCCGCAGCTTATATTCCACCTGAGTATGAGGGATGCCATTGGATTGGTTGAGAGGGGCGTAGATTCTGGCTTTTTCTGTCTCTAGAAACTCTGGATCAGGCTCAAGGTAATCTAAATCTTGGATGTAGTCGATCGCGTTCTCTCCTGCCAGACGACCAAACACAAATGCGCCAATCATGTAATTGTGGGGTACACCTGCCATATCTCCGGCTGCGTAGAGACCAGGCATAGTCGTTTCAGCTTTTTCATTCACCCACACACCCGATGCACTATGACCACTGCACAAGCCAATCTCAGAGATATTCATTTCCACACCATGAGTGCGGTAGTTTTCCCCTCGACCTGCATGAAAGCGTTCACGACTAGGGCGTTCATTTGCCCATAAAACCGATTCAATTTCAGCGATCGTGTCGTCATCCAGGTGCGTCATTTTTAGCTGGATGGGTCCTTTGCCGGAATTCAGTTCCTTCCAAACTTCCAGCATCATTTGACCACTCCAGTAATCGCAATTAATGAAGCGGTAGCCTTCTGCATTGACCGTTTGAGCACCCAGCGGACCTGCAACATAAGCGCAAGCAGGCCCGTTGTAGTCTTTGATCAGGGGATTGATCTGAAAGCATTCGATGTTGCTCAGTTCGGCTCCAGCATGGTAGGCCATCGAGTAGCCGTCGCCTGCATTAGTGGGGTTTTCATAAGTACCATAAAGGTATCCAGAAGCCGGAAGCCCTAACCGTCCGCAAGCCCCAGTGCAGAGAACCACCGCTTTGGCTTGAATCACAATGAAGTCACCATTGCGAACATCAAACCCAACTGCTCCGATCGCCCGTCCATCTTGCACCAACACACGGGTTGCCATAACGCGATTAGTAACTCTGGCTTTATGCCGTTTCACCTGTCGAGTCAGAATAGTTTTCAAGTCTTTGCCTTCTGGCATCGGCAACACATATTTGCCCACCCGATGCACTTGCTTCAGATCATAGTTGCCTTGGGGATCTTTCTGGAACTTTACGCCCCAGCTTTCCAGCTCTTGAATTACATCAAAACCTAGCTTGCCCGTTTGATAAACCGCTTTCTGGTCGAGAATGCCATCGTTGGCGATCGTGACTTCGCGGGTGTACTGTTCCGGTGTGGAATGACCGGGAATCACCGCTGTGTTGACACCATCCATCCCCATTGCGATCGCGCCACTGCGACGGATGTTTGCCTTCTCCAAAATCAGCACATCGGCTTCAGGATTTGCTTGTCTCGCTTTAATGGCAGCCATTGTTCCAGCAGTGCCGCCACCAATGACAAGAACATCCGTCTTCATCCATTGAGTAGTCACTTGAGTACTCACGTAGAACTCCTCTGTTGAACTCAGAAAAACGTTTAATTGAACAATGAAATTGAAAGCTTTAGGGAATATTTTGGTGACTGGCTTGAATAGCTCAGCCTCGTTACAACTCATGAGCTGAGCTGTTCATCATGTCGTTTGATCAATCCAGCTCAGCCTGATTCTATTTTGCGACAAATGTAACTCATTATCTATTCATACCTTCTATAACCTGATAAAATAATTCGATGCACAAATTGAGTTGATTAAACATGAGCGATCGCAGCTCAAAAAAATATGGAAATTTATCAAATTAAAGTTTTTCTAGAGGTGGCTCGACACCTCAGTTTTACGGATGCAGCCGATGCCTTGAATCTGACGCAGCCTGCCGTCAGCGCCAAAATTAAATCGCTGGAATCTGAATTAGGAACCCCTGTGTTTTATCGGTTAGGAAGAAAAGTTGAACTCACAGAAGTAGGACACTTTTTGCTAGCAGAAGCCCCAAAATTAATTCAGCTTGAGCATCAGCTTTTACAAACGATCGAGGAGATTAAAAAAGGCAAGGTCGGCAGCCTCAAAATCGGTTGCACAACGGCGATCGCTGAAGGCTGGCTACCGAATCTTTTGTTCAACTATCGCCAACAGCATCCTGAGATTCAGACTCGATGTATGACGTTCGAGTCGGTTGAATCTCTGTACCGAGCAATGACCAATCATCAGGTTGATATCGGAATTTCTGATGTCAGTTTTGATGGGCTTTCAGATATCACGACAACGTGCATTGATACGATTCATTATTCTGCCTTTGTTGCTTCCAATCATCCTCTCGCAAAGCAGCGTTGGTTAAGCATTCAAGACTTGAAAAATGATCCCTGGGTGATTTTGCCAGAGGGTTCTCCCAGTCGTCTTGTGTTTGAGTCTCGATTAGCAGAATTAGGGCTATCGTTAGCAGAGTTTCCCCGACTCGAAACGGTTGATACGATCAGCCTGATGCGAACGTACATGACTCAAGGAAATTATTTGGGTTTTGCGTCTGAGTTTGAGTTCAAATCGGATTGTCAATCTGGAACGTTAGCTGCAATTCCGTTGCAAGAATTTGCTTTACCAGGAAATGTTTATCTACTCACATCAAAGCAAGTCGATACATTGAATGAAACGACCTTGAAAACCCGCAAGGCAGCTCATCTCAATCCGGCTCAAAAATTTATTGCTTCAATTCAACCGTCCAATCATGCGGATGATTCTGCTTCAACCGTGCGCTTGCGATCGCCCAGTTTTCTTCTGCATGATGTCAATCCCCGCAAACCGGAAACGCTCACGTTATCCATTGGCGTGCAAAATCGCACGATTCCCGCGATCGCGGCAGGGCTCATCATGCAACGGTTAGGTTTGTTGGAACACTTCCTTCCAAAGGACGGACGCTATAGTGCCACTCGGTATCAGATTCGTTGGTCAGACTGGACAACAGGGGCACCGATCGTCGAGAAACTGCATTCTGGACAGTTAGATATCGGCATTTTGGGTGACTATCCATTGCTGTTGAGTGCTGTGCAGCCAGAACAGACGGACGCTCAAAAAACTCGTTTGGTCAGCTTTGTGTCATCGAATCCCGATGGTTCTTGTAATGCAGTGATTGTGCCGAATCAATCGAACCTGGAAAGCCTTGAAGACTTGCGTGGACGGGTGCTTGCCGTTCCCTTCAATTCCTCCGCTCACAGTATGGTGATGCGATCGCTACAAGCGGCGAATCTTTTGAGTAATGTTCACCTTGCTTCCCTCGAACATCCGAATTCTGCTAAAGCCTTTGAGTTCCCAATTCATTTAGCCGATGGCTACGCTCACTTTGCCCCCTTCCCTGATGTCGCTTGTCGCCAGGGAAAATTCCGCTATCTATCCGACCAGCGTTTAGAGAATTTGCCCGTGTTCTATGGAGTAGTGGTTCGCGCCAAGTTAGCAGACTGCTATCCCGAAGTTGTGATTGCTTATTTGAAAGCGTTAACCGCTGCTCAACAGTGGTACGACAGAACACCCGCTGCACTTCGGTTAGTGAGCCAGTGGACACGAGTGGATACTGAAATCATCGCTCAAATTTTAAGCACCTCCGATCCAAAAAGCCAACCTGGGCGCTTTTTTTCAGAAACCGCTATGCGTTCAGATTGGTTGAATTTACACATTCATCAACTCAGTCAAATACCAGGGAATGAGCATCTGAAGACCATTGATTTGAATCACTGGGTTCAACCAGAGTTTTTACAGAAGAGCAATTTATGATTTGGTGGTACGTAAACCACAATGTTTAGTCATTAATGATTCGGTTAGTGCCATTTGTTATTACTTCCCTGGTTTATCTGCCGTCAAAATTACTTCCAGTTCCAGGAAACCTCTTTTTTTGTAATGCCAGTCTCATAGCTAAACTTAGCCCAATCTTCTAGGGTTTGTTGGATGGCTGGTGTGACTTCTACAGACACATCCTCCAGTTTTGTTACTGTATAATTTGGGTCGTCTTTTGAGACTTGGCGAATGGTTTCTGGATCAAGGCGAATTTGTTCAGAGAACCAGATGCTTGCTTGTTCTTTGTTGGTTGCTGTGAACAGAATAGAATCTCGTAATGCTTCAAGGTACTGCTTTTCAGCTTGAGGATGTTTCTCTAGATAGTCAGTACGCATGACGGAAATATAGCGGTGCGGCCAGGTGTGAATAATTTGAGCATTAAACTTCTTCTGCAGCTTCAACACTTGAGGTTGTCGAATGACGATCGCATCCGCAAATCCGCGTTCAAAGGCTAGCTGTAGTTCATTCGGTGGCGTGTTCAGCAGCTTCACATCTGATTTTGGATTCAAATTGGACTCTTTCAAAAGCCTGAGCAAGTCAAGATGGGAGTCAGAACCAAACGAGAGCGCGATCGTTTTTCCTCGCAAATCCTTGGCTTGTTTGATGCTGCTGCCGTTTGGAACCATGAGAGAGTAGCTTGAATTTCCCAAACTTGCTACGACAACTGCTTTTCCAGGATTACGAGAGATAAAGTTAATCACTGGCATTGGGCTGGTGATCACGGTGTCAACGTTGCCAGAGGCAAAGGCTTCCATCATCGGTGGACCATTCTGGAAAAAGGTGTATTTTGCCTCCAAACCTTTCTTTTCAGCAATTTTAGCCTTCTCCATTACCTTGGCAATTTGTCCATTCATACCAGCAGGATAGGCAATCCGAATCGGAATGGTTTTACCTTCTGCCTGATTGACTTCAACCACGGCGTTGCCATCAGCAGCTGTTTTATTATTGCTGCTGGGGTTATTGGCAGATTGCGTTCCAGCGCAAGCAAAAAACACACAAGAAATAGAAGGCAGAACCAGGGCGTAGGTGAGTCGCTTCATCAGCGATCGACGAGAGATAGCCATAATTTGTCCTTAAATCAATAATTGTCTTGGAAGCTTAATAGAGTCGAGTTCGGTTTCGCTCTTCAATCTCTGCTTCTACAGCAGCAACATCTAGCCCTCCAATTTGCTCAGCTTGAATTTGTCCAGCACTGGGAAACTGCGATCGCTCAATTTGAGTAGTAGAGTCCCACAACCTTGAGCGCAGCAGTGCTTTGGCACAGTGAAGAAACGCCTCCGCAACCGTGACTACAATTGCAGTTTTGGGAACTTTGCCCTGTATGACACTGGACAGTAACAAGTCTGGAGCTTGTGTAATTTTTGCTGTGCCATTCACACGCAAGGTTTCATTCATCCCTGGAATCAAGAACAGCAGCGCTACATTTGGATTTTCAATAATGTTGGCCAGGGTATCAAGGCGATTATTACCGGGTCGGTCAGGAATCAACAGCGTTTTGTCATTCAGCACACGCACAAAGCCAGGAGTATCTCCACGCGGTGAGACATCGGCTGCGCCACAACGATGAGAGGAAGCAATCACCAAAAATGGGGCAGCAGCAATCAAGTTACGACAATGAACGTCAAGATAATCGAGGCATTTTCGTTGAGCACGCTCAGAAGGATAACCATAAATCCTGCGTAAATCAGCAAGGGTTGTAATGAGTGAGCTATCCATGCAGATATTCTGGCTTCCAGGGAATGACGTATTGCTCGATATACCCCAATGCCGCATTCATCGACGATCCCAAAATGCCAATCACCACCATCCCTACCAGCACATAGCTGGTTTCAAGATTGAGTCGATTTGCCTGAATCATGTACCCTAAACCCGACTGAGCCGCAATCAATTCAGATGTCACAACTGCCATCCAAGACTGTCCTAAACCGATCCGCAAACCTGCCCAGACTTGGGGCATTGCAGACGGTAGAAAAATCGTGGTCACTAATGAAAATCTTCTGGCTCCTAAACATTTCGCTGCGTTGATATGTTGATGCTCAACGGCTTTTCCTCCCGCAAACGAATTGATGAAGATGGGAAAAAATGCGGCAAGTGCAGTAATAAAGTAGCTCGATGAATCACCGATGCCAAACCACAAGATCGCTAATGGAATCCAGGCGATCGGAGGAATAGGTCTCAGGATGGTGATAATCGGCAATAAGATTTGTCTGGGAATATAAAAGTAGGCAAGAATAATGCCCAACGGAACGGCAAGACAACTAGCGATAAAAAAACCAATAAATACACGCTGTAAACTGGCTTGAATATCCGTTAATAATTGTCCATCTTTTATCAGGTTGAAGAAGCCAATGAATACTTCCCAAGGGGTTGGCAGCAAGGTTGGTTCATTCAGCAGTAGAGAGACAGTACCCCACAAAAGTAGAAACGAAACGAGGCTGATGACCAACCATCGAAAATTTGTTGATAGAGTTGGAGGAATTGTTTTTAGAGGCCACACTAGAGAGCGCATTTGTCTACCCTTTCAATGCGATTGATGGTTAAATGATTTCAAACTTTCTTGCCTAATTGCCGCTAGAACTTTCTTTCGCACTTTGATGTATTGTTCTGTCAGCATCACGTCGGGCAAGCGAGGACGATCGAGATCAACCATGACTTCTTCTTTAATAGAACCGGGGGTCGATCGCATAATGCAAATCCGGTCTGATAAGAATATGGCTTCATCAATGTCATGGGTGACAAACACAACCGTTGTTTTGAACGTTGTCCATATTTTCAAGAGCTCTTCCTGCATGATGCTGCGAGTTTGAGCATCCAGAGCACCAAAGGGTTCATCCATCAGTAACACTGGTGGTTGTGTTGCGAGCGCTCTAGCAATGCCAACCCGTTGCTGCATTCCACCCGAAAGCATGGACGGATAATAGTTCTTAAATTTCTCCAACCCAACTAATGTGAGGAACTGCATTCCAACTGATCTGGCAGCTGGAAAACCAAGCATTTTAGGACCAAAGGACACATTTTGCAGTACGGTCATCCAGGGAAACAGCGAGTGATGCTGAAAAACAACGCCACAAGCAGGATTGGGTTCAGTCACCTGCTGGTGATCGATCCAGATGCTACCTTCCGTTGGCTTGACAATGCCAGCGATCGCGTTCAGCAAGGTTGATTTACCACACCCAGAAGCGCCCAGAAGCGCCACAAATTCACCCGCTTTGATATCCAGATTAACGTTTTCAACCGCAGTGACTTTCTGATGGCGGCGTTGGAAGGAAACCGTTACGTTTTTAAGGCTAATCTGTCCCTGCGTTATTTCAGCTTCATGCTGCTGGAACGGCTGAAGTGGGGCAGTTTCGGGGCAAGCATAAGCAGCGATCGGAAATTTTTTGAAAGCCATTTTAGTTGCTGCGGTTATAGGGCTCACTCAAAGCACAACATCATTACTGACATACTGGCGTTTGACACCAAAGTAATCCTTCCACTTTCTCCAAGCCCGCTGACCAGTAATTAGCTCTTCATAGAACTGCCCTTGAGAGAACAGTGACCACGGCTGAGGTTCATCCCAGATTCCTTTTTTCTTCCGGTCCTCGCGGCGATCGCTTAACCAATCGTTGTAGCTTTCATAAACAATGTGACCTTCCGGGGCATCCAGTGTTGCTGCCCGAATTCTGCCATCCAACTCGATATACAGCTCCTTCTGTTCTTGAGCGAGATGGAGTGGTTCAACTTCCACGTCATAGCCCAGAGCCGTTAATTCTTCTCCAGCAACCGCTGCAAAGATTTGTTGATCGCGCAGACTCAGTAAGTTTTTATAAATACCGATGTAGCGATCGCTGACTGGTTGCCCAAGCGGTTTGTGATCTTTGGTTGTTGCTCTGCGCTGTGCAATGTTTGATTTGTAAAATGCCAACATTTCCGAGTTGTAGTCTTCTGCCAAAAAATGACAAACTTTGTCTAAGACGGCCTCTGGTTCACGAACTAATGTTTCATACGAAACATCGAGCCATTGAGTTGGAGCGAGTTGCTCACGCCAGGGTTTTACAGCGTCTTGACAGAGTTTCCAAATCGTTGCTGCACAGTAAATATTTGTTGGACCAAATGCAGACTCTAGATATTCCGCACTGGCATCTCTACCATCACGAATTAAGTAGATGAATTGAGCGTTGGGAAAGTCTCTTACGATCGCATCAATGAAGAATAAGTTATAGGGTGTCTTCTCTCCCCAACGCGGTTTTTCTTCATGCTTAGCGTACCATTCCAGCATGGCACTATAGACTCCAGCAAAGCTTTGTTCTTGCAGCAAGGAGAGAATGTCATCAACCACTGTTCTGGGGTTAACGTCTAATCCCCAAAAAGGAGTCTTCAAACCGAAGATCATTTCTTCTGCCAAAACCCGCAGGTTTTTTGTCTGCCTCAAGTCTCCATAGGTATGGAGGTAAGGATAAAACCTGGGATACAACCAGGCAACTTCGGGAACCGAAATCCGAGGGTGGCTGCCAAGCATGGTCATGAGCAATGTGGTTCCCGATCGCTCTGGACCGATGACAAAGATTGGTTTTTCTGCTAAATGAATTGCCAAATTACTCTCTCCTGTTCTGACTGATTGAGTGGTGAATTGCAAACTGAATCGTAACCATAGGTTGATTCAATCAAGCCAACTCCATACTCTTAAGTGTTTCTTCTTTGAATCAACTCAAAGACTTGGCGGTTGAGCTGAACAAACTCCGGTGAAAGCATTGCGGCTAGTTTTGGCTCTTGAATCGGTTCCTGAGTCAGGGCATCATTGCCACTAATTACCGTATCCGCCAGGTTAGCGACATCTTGTTCACTGATATGGCTCTCTTTCAAAGCCTGTTTCAGATAACTATCATCTCATCCGTCCAATTGGCAACCTCATCAGGATTCACGCTGGCATCTAATTTGCCAATTCGCTTTAACGTAATCACACTATTTTTGAGGGCTGTAATTTGGTACGGCTGAATTCTTGGATCAAGCTTTTGAATCCCTGATGGACCTAAGAACATAATTAATGGTTTGGTCTTGAGTGCCGATCACAATCCGAATGACCCACTCACCCGCCGCTCCACCCACAGTATTAGCTGAGGTATCACCAGAGCATCCACTGGTAACGGCTAAAGAAACGACTAGCAGAGGGAAAATAGTACCCCTGCAAAATAATTGTTTGATAGTCATACAACTCCATTCCCGCACTACATCTACTGCCCCATCCGTTTCACTCAAGCAGCATAGAGCAATAATCAAGTATCAATCCCCGGTTCATCAATCGAGATACCGATTGATTCTAGAAGAATGCCATAGTCGGAAACCGAAAGCAAGATGAAAACCGAGGTTTTCTTATAGACTTTTTGTATTTACCAATAAACTTCTTGAATGGAAGCTGTCAAGTTTGGAAGCTTGTGGTGGAGAAAACCGTTTCGCTCGGCGGTAGGCAGATGATAGTACTCCCGCCAGTCTAGTTGGCGTTTAGTAGGAGTTGAGCAATTCGCTCATGAGGACCAATACAACTTCAGACGACAACTCTGGCAGCATTAAGAGGCATCTGATAAGAAGTCATAATATAAACTTATGGGGCAGGTTTGAACTTTCGGCAAATGGTTGCTCAAGATCTGCACTTTCGGCAAGAGGATGGTTGAATCAACGGGAATCCAAAACGCCTATGCAGACGGTTTGGCAGGGGTTGAGATATCTCAATCTAGGTCAAAGTCGAAATCCCGCAAGGAAACAACTAGGAAATCTAGGAAGTAATTCTTAGAAGCTCCGTACCTTTAGGTCGGAGAGATGTCACCTTCGAGCTATTCTAACGATGCCCTAAAACGGGATGGGGTCTGTAAGGCTCTTCCAGATGAGCGCGTTCCTTGTCGTCGAGTTTAATATCCAAAGCGGCGATCGCATCTTCCAAATGTTGCAACTTGCTAGCACCAATGATCGGAGCAGTGACGCCTGGTTGATGCAACAACCAAGCTAGAGCAATCTGTGCTGGAGAGACACCTCTTGCTTTTGCTAAGTCTACAACTCGGTCAACAATTTCAAAATCCCCTTCATTGTAGTAAAGGTTATGGGCAAACTCATCAGTTTTGGCACGCACAGTTTCACCATAGCCTTTCTTTTGCCTATTACCAGCCAAAAAACCCCGCGCTAAAGGACTCCAAGGAATGATCCCGATTCCCTCAGCCCGACTTAGGGGAAGTACCTCTCGCTCTTCTTCTCTATAAACCAAGTTGTAATGGTTCTGCATGGAGACGAAGCGAGTCCAGCCATGTAGATCAGCGGTGTAAAGGGCTTTGGCAAACTGCCAAGCGTACATACTAGAAGCACCGATATAACGGACTTTTCCAGACTTGACGACATCATGCAGAGCCTCAAGAGTTTCCTCAATCGGTGTCTCATTGTCCCAGCGATGAATCTGGTACAAATCTACATAATCTGTTTGCAGTCTTTGTAGTGAGGCATCAATACTATCAAAGATGTGCTTGCGAGACAGTCCCCGATCATTAGGACCATCACCCATCGCATTGTAAACTTTAGTTGCAATGATGACTTGGTCTCGTCTGGCAAAGTCCTTCAGGGCTTGCCCAAGAATCTTCTCACTAACGCCCAGTGAGTACATATCGGCAGTGTCGAAGAAATTAATTCCCGATTCTAAGGCGCGTTTGATAAATGGACGGCTTTCTTCCTCCGTCAGCACCCATTCTCGCCATTCACGCGAGCCATAAGTCATAGTGCCAAGACACAAACGCGACACTTTTAATCCGGTTTTGCCAAGATTGACGTACTGCATAAATGAGTTACCAACTATTAAATTATGATTCGTGAGTGTTAATTTCTTACTACAGTCTGTTGTCGTGAAGCCTGATAATGCTGTGATAACTCTAACGCACGACGGGATGCTTGATTGGCTTCATCAATTCGCCCCAGCTTGCTATATGTTAATCCCAAAGAGCGTTGAATCGCTGGAATATTACTACGAGCCGTCGCACGCTTAGAAAGCATTAGAATTTTACACAGATAGGTATGAAAAGCAAGAGATTTTTACACAATGAGGCTTTTTCTGTTTAGCAGTCTAGCCATTTGACTAGCTGTCAAGCATTGAATTTGCATATAGCTAAGGACTAGACTACTTGCTAGCACTGGTTTTCTTCATTTTGTACCTCCTGGATCGGAGTTGCACACTCCGCGTAGTATGCTCGTAGGGCATATTTTGAACTTTGAATGCCGTACCTTATGAATTATTTATGTCACCCTACCTTGCAGCGATTTCTATTTACCCGATAAAATCTCTCGACGGGATTGATGTCAATCAAGCAAAAATTCTTGAAAGCGGCGCACTTCAGCATGACCGAGAGTTTGCCTTATTTGATGAGCAAGGTCATTTTGTCAATGGAAAGCGCAATGCCAAGGTTCACTTGCTGCGTTCAAGGTTTGATGCTGAGTTCAAAACACTGTCGTTACACATTCAAGCAACTGATCACAAAGCGATTTTTCACGTCGATGATCAGCGAACCTCTCTGGAAGCCTGGTTAAGTGATTATTTTGGCTTTGCAGTTAAATTTGTGCAAAACACGATAAATGGCTTTCCAGACGATATTAATGCCAAAGGACCCACTGTGATTAGCACAGGCACACTTGAAGAAGTCGCTTCCTGGTTTCCTGAAGTCAGTGTCGATGAAATGCGACTCCGTATGCGAGCGAATATAGAGATTGGTGGAGTTCCACCGTTTTGGGAAGACCAATTATTTACAGAGACTGGGCGTTTTGTACAGTTTCAAGTAGGAGAAGTCTTGTTTGAAGGCATAAATCCTTGTCAGCGTTGCATTGTTCCCGCACGAGATTCTCAGACAGGGAAACTAACAACCAATTTTCAGAAGATATTTGTGGCTAAGCGCAAGGAGTCTTTACCACCTTGGACAACGCCAACCCGTTTTAATCATTTCTTCAGGTTAAGCGTGAATACAAATATACCCGTATCACAAGCAGGAAAAATTTTAAATCAAGGAGATGAGGTCAGAATTCTGGGTATCAGCGAAAGCGGCCAGAGCTAGATTTTTGAACAAAGGTATCTTTAAAAACCTCATTTCTCGCTCATATTCCTGAAGTTAATAATAAGTTTGGTTAAAGAAACATAAACCTCTTTCCGAAGATAAAAGTATGTCGGTATGATGACTGACGCAGTACACTCGTAACTTAGACAACTAGTATGCAAGTCATTCACCAAATGTACTCATGGCGTCAACACCCCTGCCTAAAGGCTAAGGGCTTCTAGCCTCAAGTCAAGCGGATTAGTTGATCAGACTAAGTACCTTGAGTACTACGTTATTGGTAAGTGTTTAAGTTCCTACCTTGGGATGCGAAGCTAGTTCCAAGCTCTAGAACCAAAAGATTAAACAAGTTTAGAGGGTTAAGCTAGTGTCTTTTGGAAAGTACCGACCAATAACATTGTCGAAGCTAACTTTACTCCCTTTCGGGAAGGCTCTACGGAGCAAAACCATTATGCGTACAGGGTGAAAAATATCAGTTCGTAATTGCCCGGACGAAAGTACAACGCAAAAGTACTCGGTATTCAGTAACCCCAAGGCGGTAATGGTTCACAAAGAATGTAAAGCCGTGCTATAAGGACGGGGTTTCTACCCAAATATTCGATGACAAAATCGAAAGATTGACAAACTTGTATATGCAGAAACACGATGTAGAGGTTATGGTGTGAGTACATTCCTATCTAGTGTAGCTGTCTTACTCTCGACTTTGGCTTTAATATGCAGTGGCTATACCGCTTACCAAGTTTTTACCCTGCAACAGACGCTGAATGTTGCTAATGCTGGTAACAGTAGCGCCACCACTTCTACCCAAAAGACTTCCAGTGTAGAAACCAGTAATGCTCCTTCTAAAATCACGCCTAGTCCACTGGAAACGTCTTCATCTGGAGATAAAACGGCACAACCCACAACTGACATTGAAACCGTATCATCTTCAACGCCACAATCAAAACCTGGCAGTGGTGCTGCTATTAAACCTGGTGAATTTGTACAGCCTGCTTTTGGTAAAAAGGCAGAAGTGGAGTTACTTTCAGTAAAGCGGATTAAAGATCCAGAAACTGCCAATCGTGATGTGGTGAATGTGCAGATGCGTATCCGTCGTCTTGCTTCGGATGGAGTTGGTGGCGGTGACATTATATCGGTTGGTAGTACAACAGCCCGTAATCCTGATACAAGCGAAACCTATAAAGCAGTTAACTTGCAGCGCTCAACGGGTAGTGTTGGTCTATTTTCTTTGCGTCCCAACGCCTCAGCTGATGCCTATGTTTGGTTAAGGATTCCCGAGGGTGTTAACAGTTTAGACGTGTTTGTGCCAGATACAGCGGCATTTAATAACGTGCCAATTTCTAAGTAGTCCTGAGTTTTGAGTCATGAGTGCTGAGTAGTCACAGGAACTGACTCAGCACTTTTTACAACTTAGTCCCGTACTTAGGGCAGAAGTGATTACCTCATCGAATAGCAGTATTCTCTTCTGGAGGCAAACTGCTTATACCCAGCGCGTTGGAAGGCGCAGATCATCGGTGCATTAACAGTGTCAGCATCACTGCGGATGCGTACAGCACCGTTAGACTGAAGGGTGAGGGTTCCCTGCTGTAGCAAATCGTTAACGTAGCCTTGTCCCCGATATTCAGGGATTACACCAATACACGCAATGATAGGTCCACCATCATTCTCTGCTGGCATAATCAAACCAACAAGAGTACCGTCCTGCGTGTAAGCTAATTGCCACCACGTCGGTTTGTACTTGAAAGCTTTCGACTTATGAAAGCGTTCCAGTGCTTCTTCCTCTAAACCCAGTCTAGCCTGTTCATGCAAAATAGAACGATCGCGAGTTTGTGACGATACTTGCATCATGGCATCAATGAAAGCATCTTCACCAACTTCATTAAGCGAACGGAAAGTCAGCCGATTTGATGGCGTTATCTGAGTCTGAGTATCTTTCCACTCAAAGCGGATCGTTTCCCTTTTTAGAGAAAATCCAAAGTTTTCCAGCAGCTCAATTCGTTTCTCAAGGTATGTGGAGTAGCGTGATGGAATATCGAGTTGATACTCCATACTGTCATGATCATGAAGGTGCAACTGTGTCAAGCTTTGTTGTAAAAGCTGTGTGCCGACTTCAAGATAGTTGGCGTTCCAAGGGAGTTCCAAAAAATCACAGATGAAAGGCTTGCCGAGTGATGGTAAACTCCAGTAAACAATACGCCCGACGAATCCTGCTTCTTCAGCGACAAAGCACCACTCAGGGCGAACGTAGCTTTCATCCCACATATCTCTCAAATAATTGAGAAAATGCTCGTTTAGATCAGCTTGCTCGCTGAAATTAGCGAAGACTTCCAGTTCCTCGCGGCGAATGGGGCGAATAACCATGATGAATCTCCTAAGAGTGTAGCGATAGTTACTTGCTTGCTGAAACTCATCATAGGTATCACCCCCTAGGCAAGAATAATTATAATTACCAACATTACATTATATCATCTTGAATGATGAGTATAGACAGTTCAACAGGTTTTGCGCTGGAACTTTCTGGCTACACAGTAAAGCGACTAGAGCCAAATGATGAAGAAGTTCTTCAGCGGCTCTACGAGGAGTGCGCGGATTTTGCTTATCTTACAGACGGGCATCCGCCCTCACCCTCTGCCGCTCGTGAGGAATTTCTCGCTCTTCCTGAAGGGAAAACTCTGCAAGACAAATTTATGTTTGGTTTTTTCGACGCGCACAACGTCTTGGTGGGATTAATTGAAGCAATCCGGCATTATCCTGATGACAGCAGTTGGTGGGTGGGGCTAATGATGCTTGCTCCCCAACAGCGAAGAAAAGGTTTAGGCTCTCAGTTTTATAGGGCTTTTGAGCGTTGGGTATCAGCCGATGGAGCGCAGCAGGTGATGCTATCTGTTATTGAAGAGAACGAGCAAGGGTTCCTTTTTTGGAAGAAAATAGGTTTCGAGGTGACACGCAAAACGCCACCGAGGGAATTCGGCAACAAAACGCACACGCTCTACGTTATGAAGCGGACTTTAGACGCAACTACTTAAACAGCGAGTCAACAAGACGCTGGGGAGTCAAAAAGAAATGAGGGTGGGTAATACCATAGGTGTCAACTTAAGGTGAAAACCAGTATAGAACAAGCTTTAAGAGATTGTCTCGTTCCCAGCCTCAGGCTGGGAATGCAGCCTTAGGAGGCTCTGCCTGCCTTAAAAGCGGCAGAGCCGCTTCAAGGGCATTTCCAGGTGGAACCTGGAAACGAGATTAAAGACAGGGTTTTAGCTTAAGTTGACACCTATGGGGTAATACCCACCCCAAATGAATTAATTAACCCGGATTACTTCACAACTTAGTCCCGCACTCAGGACAGAAGTTGTTATTATGTGAGTTTTTCGCACCGCAGTTGCTGCAAAAAACTGGCTCTAACGAGGCTTTCTGTGGCTGGCGTGGCAAGCCAATCATCTGGGCATTACTCTTTCCAGGAGCAACCATTGGGTAACAGTTTTCGTCTTTGGTCACGTAGGCATTGACGATAACTGGACCATCATGTGCTAGCATTTCGGCGATCGCATCTTTCAACTCCTCACGGCTTTTGATCACCATGCCTTTGATGCCATACGCCTTTGCCAAAAACTCAATGTCTGGCATTCCTACTTCCATATTCGAGCAGGAGTAACGCTCGCCGTAGAAGGCTTCCTGCCACTGGCGCACCATTCCCTGCCAGCCGTTATTGATAATCACGGTCTTGACATTTATGCCATACTGTGCTGCTGTTCCCAGTTCCTGTAAATTCATCTGGAAACTGGCGTCACCGCTAATACAGATGACTTGTTCATCGGGGAACGCCACCTTAGCGCCGATCGCTGCTGGTAAGCCAAAACCCATCGTTCCCAAACCACCACTGGAAATCCAGCGCCGGGGACCATTTTTCAGGAATTGTGCCGACCACATTTGATGTTGTCCTACATCTGTGGTGTAGTAGGCGTGGGGTGCTTGGCGTGCGATTTCTACAATCACCTCTTGCGGCGACATACTATCAGCATGGTGCGGCACCTCTAGAGGATACTCTTCCTTCCAGCGGTTGATCAGGTTCAGCCACTCTTGTGTTTGGTTGGGTGCATCCTTAGTTCCTGCTTGCTGAGTGCGACGCAACAAATCAAGCAACACTTTCCGCACATCGCCGACGATGGGTACATCAGGAACGCGGTTTTTGCCAACTTCCGCCGGGTCGATGTCGATGTGAATGACTTTAGCGCGGGTGGCGAATTCATCCAACTTGCCTGTCACGCGGTCATCAAATCTTGCACCAACACAAATCAGCAAGTCACAATCTGTGACAGCAAAGTTAGCGTAGGCGGTGCCGTGCATTCCCAACATTCCCAAAGACAGGGGATGATGTTCATCAAAGGCACCAATACCCATGAATGTTGTGCTGACGGGAATATTGAATAATTCCGCGAGTTGTTTAATTTCCTCGTGTGCCCCTGAGGCGATCGCACCACCACCAACATACAGCAGTGGACGGCGACTTTCTCGAATCAACTGTATCGCTGCGTTAATCTGCCGTGGATTTCCTTTGACTGTGGGACGATACCCCGGTAACTTCACTCTTCCCTTTTCCACAGGCACATAGTCAAATTCTTCCAACGCCACATCCTTGGGAACATCAATCAAAACTGGTCCCGGACGTCCAGTGCTAGCAATGTGGAAGGCTTCGGCAACAATTCGCGCCATATCTCTGGCGTCGCGCACGACATAGGAGTGCTTGACAATGGGTAGCGTTATCCCGTAAATATCAGTTTCCTGAAATGCATCTGTGCCGATCACCGCCCGTGACACCTGTCCCGTGACAATGACCATCGGGATTGAGTCCATATAAGCGGTGGCAATGCCTGTTACCAAATTAGTCGCCCCAGGACCAGAAGTCCCAAAGCACACACCTACCTTTCCCGTAGCACGGGCGTAGCCATCGGCGGCGTGTGCGGCACCTTGTTCGTGTCGCACCAAGATGTGCTTAATGCCACCATCGGTAGCTTCTACTTTGTATAGGTCGTCGTAAATCGGCAGGATTGCACCACCAGGATAACCAAAAATATAATCAACGCCGTGGCGCTTGAGACTATCAAGCAGGGCGAAACCACCAGATGCACGTCTGGGCGTCACGACTGGCGAGATTGAGAGATTGGAGATGCTTTGGTTTTCGGTTTGTGGGAAACTAATTTCGGTAGGCGATCGCACAGTCAAACCTCACGCAAGGGCTAAGTTGATGCTGAAATTTTGTAGTTAAAACTTCATTTTAATTGAAAAGCTAAATAAATAAGCGACGGTATTTGCTGAATAAAAAGCAATAATCTTTCATTGTAACGCAGAACGCGGTTGGGTTTCCACAAATAAATTTGGCGGATTTAGCATCGACGCCAAGGCTGTCGCAGTACGTGTCTCGGTAGAATTTTTTTGTTTCCTATAAATAAACTTATAAGCTTGTATCCTTTTTTCTTCTAAGTACTGACGAATGAGTCCTGAGTTCTTTCTTGACTCAGAAATTCTTCATTTTAAAAGAACATTGCGCAATACTCGACGAGTATTGTGCCAAGCCCAAACGCCCACAAAAACTACCACAACACTCATACCCACTAGCACAATTCGCAAGCCTAAAGCATCAGTCACTGGACCTGTGATCGCGAGTGGTACGCTAAGGGCTATGTTGACGGCATGATTTTGAAACCCAAAAACTTTACCATGCATTGTCGGTGGTGTTTGCTGTTGAATGAGAGTTTGCATCGGTACGCCAATGAAAGCAGCGCCTATACCCAACAATGCACAAAGTGCAAAAGCCAATAACAAGTTGTGGGTAAAACTGAACACTCCTAAAACTAGCGCCATGAGCAAAAATCCAATCAGGGGTAAGGGTTTTTGGTTGAGTTTCTCACCCCAGTGACCTAAAATCCCTGCTCCCAATACCATACCTACCCCAGCGGCTGCCAAGAAAAAGCCAAATTGTTTTTCCTTCAAACCAAAGTCTGCCGCTAATCTAATTGTCAACACCATTAACGCTGCAAACACACAATACAAAGTTGTGAGTTGCAGCAAGGCATTCAACAGCAGACGATTTTTCTTGAGATAGCGCAAGCCCTCTTTAAAGTCAGCCCAGGGGTTGATGATATCCTCCTGGCGATCGCCAGCAGAAGATTTGTCTTCTCTAAAGTTAATTGGTTGTATGGCCAATCCTGACATCAGGTATAATACAAATACTACAAATTCTTGACCATAGTCTGGTCCCAACAAGTTTTTAGCCAAACTCAATATCGGCTCACCAATCGCAAAGCCAACAATTAAAGCTCCCATCATAGTGCTGCTATAGAGAGCATTCGCTGCCATAAAATTTTCTTTTCGCACCAAAACAGGGATGGCAGCTTGCTCCGCAGGAGCAAAAAACTGAGCCAATGTGGAAATCGCAAAAGTCAGTATCAATAAAATCAGAAAATTCTTTGGCAAAAACGCAATCAACAGCGCTAACAGTGCCTGTATCACATTAGAGCCAACTAAGACGAATTTTTTAGAGAAGCGGTCAACAAACACACCACCTGCAGAACCAAACAAAATCGCTGGTACTGTAAATGCCACCATCAAAGTTGAGTACATGGTGTTCTGTGCAAACCCAGGAAGGGGTGGGTAGTTTTCCAGTAGAGCAACCATCAAAACAAAAAAGACTTTATCTCCTAACTGAGATAATAACTGCCCAATCCACAGCAGCATGAAACTACGGTTTTTGAGAACAGCGGAAAACCCTTTATTAACAGCAGCAGGTTCAGTTGGAAACATCAGAATTTCAAAGGATAGCAACTAGGGGAGTGGGGGGAGTGGAGCGAGTGGGGGAAGTGGGGCAAGTAAGGGAAGTAGGGTAAGTTACGACTTCCTTGTCCCCCTCATTATCCTTAGCCTCTTGCTCCCCTTCATCTTCCTCTAACCACTCCTAATTTCTCACTCCTGATTGGCAAATCTATTTTCCGGACTAATTATCCTCATAACGCTTTAAAAGCAAGTGCAAAAACTCAGCAGCACTCAGGCGCTCTTGAGGCGGTGATTCGCCAAAAAAAGAGTCTACCCAGTAGCCCTGTACAGTTTGGGGCGATCGCCACATCTCTAAATGGTCAACAGCTGGGTCTGCATAAAAGTTATTTTGTCCACTTCCCAGCAGAGAAGAACTCCAGTGGGTGAAATAATCATGACTCATTCTATGGATATAAAAATTCCCCCAAAGGGGCACTCCCCATCCATCTATAGCAATAAAAGCTTTAACATGACCTCCAAATTGTTGCCATTCGTGAGCCGCGAGTATTGCCCCGACTACACCAGCACTAAAGCTAATGAATACAACTGGCGATTCTATCCTATCCTGCAAGTGTTTGTGTAAAAACTGCAATATGTGAAACGCTGATAAAGATAAACCACCCTCGACAGGAACAATCAGTATATTTGCTGTTACTTGATTTTTTGCTTTATCTACAAATTGCTCTACCAATCCCGATACAAAGTATTGAGTTAAAGCTGACTCATGGATGCCAGGGCAAATAATTATACTCATCTGTCTTTGGGCTAGCGGCTTTTCCTTAAGGGGATTGCAGTGTTACTGTCGTAAATATAACATTTCTTATCAACAGTTCTCAGGATGCATTTCGTAGGTGTGAGTAGTTACACGGTTTTGTGTCACTGGTCATTTTTCCTTACTAATGATCAATGACTCGTCCCCATATTAATAACTCAACATGGCAATTCCAGTCTATCAAGCGTGACACAATTTGCCAGATAAGCAAATGTCACCTGAAGGATAAAGTATGTAGACGCCACGGACACTTTCACGCCAGTCGCCTGGGTCGGGAAACAAGGACTGCATAGCGCTGGCTCCTCAACTGGTGGGAACCTCCGCACAAAAGTCTCCTCCGGAGGGCGGCTTCCGGTAGCTCACGTAGGGGGCTTCCCGTAGGGTAGGATAGTATGAAGTATTTTATTTTTCATCCTTTAGATTTTATTTGCTTACACCTTAAGAGTAATTTTTTTTGTATATACCTTTAGTAATTAATAGAGTATGTCATTAGAGATATTGCTATCATTTGCTTTTTTATCCTGTCCCCCTGGATAGGATAGAATTTTACGAGTATGGAAAACAACAAATTAAGAACAGCACTGAGCCATGAGTGCTGAGTGCTGAGTCATTTCCACTCAGCACTCAGTACCAATGCAAGGCATTGCGCCCCTACACACTAAGAACTTTTGAAGTTGGATTGAGGAAGTATTGTGGTAGCCACACCAGAAAAACTACAGCCCACTGAGCAATTGTCAAGTCAAGACCGAGTAGCAGTATTGCTTATGGGTTACGGCGAAGTCGAAAGCTACGAAGATTTCGCTAACTATAATGAACAAGCTTTAAATCTGCTGACAGCAAAATTCGCACCCGTGCCAACCTGGATTTATCCTCCCCTCGCACGGCTTTTGGCATTATTTGACCGTCATGAGTGGGGACATCAACACCATGATTTTATTTCCCCACACAATGCCATTTTTGAAAAACAACGCGCTGGAATTGAAAAAAACCTACAGGCACAGTGGGGTGAAGGCGTTAAAGTTTTTAAAGCCTTCAACTTCTGCGCCCCTTTCCTTCCCAACCAAGTCTTGGCAGAAATCAAAAACCAAGGCTTTGACAAAATACTCATCTATCCACTGCTGGTTGTCGATTCCATCTTCACGAGTGGTATTGCCATTGAGCAAGTCAACAACGCTTTTGCTGAGTTGACAGATGGTGATGAACACTGGGTTAAAGGACTGCGCTATATCCCATCCTTCTACAACGAACCAGCTTACATCAATTTGATAGCGCGTCTTGTGGAAGAGAAAATTACCGCTGACTTAGCCAGTGCTTACCTACCTTCTCAGATTGGCATTGTGCTGATGAACCACGGTTGTCCTCACAAAGCCAAAGGATTCACCTCTGGAATTACCGAAAGTCAAATACTCTACGACTTAGTACGCGATCAGTTAATCAACCGCTACCCTCTCATTTCCATTGGGTGGCTAAACCACGACACACCCCTCATTGAATGGACGCTACCAAATGTCGAACAAGCAGCGAAAAACCTGATTCAATTAGGTACCAAAGCGCTTGTCTTTATGCCGATTGGCTTTGCTACAGAAAACCATGAAACTCTACTAGATGTACACCACATCATTCATGCGCTACAGAAAAAACATCCTGATCTAAACTACGTGCAGATGCCCTGTGTTAACGACAATTCTGAATTCTTAACAATGGCAGCTCAATGGGCAAATGCTCATATTACCGAGTTGGTGTCAGAACAAACTGTGGCGGTTAATCCCCAGTTAGCTGTAGCGCATCATCATCACCACCACTAAAGTGAATTAATTTCGCGCCAAGACGAGCCAGCGCCCAACTCCAGTCGGAGACGCTGCGTGTGCCTCGCTCGGAGCGAGGAGCTTACGCGCCGAGAGTGCCTGCGCTTACGGGTGTCTCCTCCTCCAGAGGCTGCGCCAACACCAGTTGGCTAGGTTGGGAAACCCGCCTACGCACTAGTTCACCGTGCGGGGGTTCCCCCCGCGCGTGCGACTGGCGTGCCAAGACGTTAAGGCGCGAAACGACTAAGACACGCCTCTCAACTTGCGCGTATTGTCAATCAAACTCTGAGCAAATTGGTCGAAACGTTGAGAGAGTTTTTCATCCAACAACTTACCATCAGGACTAAAGGCTTTCCAAACTTGTCCAATCCCAATTTGCTCTGGAATCACCCAAGCGTGTACCCAACGCATAATCAGCCGTAGGTCATTCAGGGCGTTGCTGTTAGGCTGTCCTCCCAACACGCTAATCAATCCTGTCACTTTATCAGACAACTGGTCAAAACTCATCAAATCAAGGGCATTTTTCAGGACACCGCTCACGCTGCCATGATACTCTGGTGTCGCCAAAATTAACCCGTCGGCGCTACTAACCGCATCGCGTAACCGCTGAACATCCGGATAATCTGGATACTCTTCTTCCCCATTGCAAAATGGTAATTGCATTTGCCGCAAATCGAGAATTTCAACATCTGCACCCAGAGCTTCCACCCGTTGCGCGGCTAGAAGCAAAGCCATTTGAGCGTAGGATTGAGGTCTTAAGCTACCACCAATGCCAACAATTTTCACCATAGTTCAATTAAATTCCCGTAACTATAACTATCTTGAAGAAGAACAAGAGAACAAGAGAACACAGAAATCAGAATGCAATGAGTGAGGAATTCAGCCCACCACTCATTGAGAACCAACAAAATCTTTGATTCGGTGGGGGACTGAACCCAAAACTTCGCCACCCAGTCGTACACAGATCATGCACTCGTTCGGATGGATGATTCTGAGTTCTTTCTTGTTCAGTAAAAAGCTTCAATAATAAAGTCTCACACGCCAAAGCTAAGGCAGTGAAAATATGAAGTCATTACGACTATGTATATATCATAGCTATCTGTGACATAATATGTCAAATTGCAGTTAGCAGAGAATTTTATGCTAAAGGAGCGAGGACACAGCACAGATAAAATGTAAAAGTAGTATTTTAAAAGGCTTTTTAGCAAAGAGTCGGACTAGCAAGAAATTCCTAAACTTCCAGTTATGTGTCAAAAACAAAGTAATTCTAATAAACAGAGGCATTGAAGGGTTGGGTCTAAACGTGTAAAAATCCGGCAACATAAGTGAAAAACCGCCCATCAAATTGACTTGTTTTGCACCCAAAATTTTGGGTTTTGGGTGGTTTTTCCGTCAAGATCGTTAGCTCTAAACTAGCCAACCAGCAATAAGGTTGCCGGATTTTTCCGGTTTTAATGAAACGGCATAGCGAGGAAAAACTTGGGAATGGTTTTTTTTGGAAGTTACACTAGAAGATTAGAGACCCCTGATTTCTACTCTTGGTAGAGGAAAAGGCATAGAAACGAGTGCTCGGTTATGGAGCAGCAAACAAAGGGTAATTATTATGAAAAATTTTGAGAAAAAGACATTGATGAAACAGCAAAGTGCAAAGCGTGCAGCTTTTACTGGAGCGCTAGCAGCTGGTTTAATCATGTTGCCAGGAATGTTAGGGAGTACTCCCGCGCTGGCGCAAAAAGTAGAGCGCGAGTCCCTATCCTATGGCGAATTAATCAGGAAAACCGAGAATAAGGAAGTCAAAAGAGTAGAGCTTGACGAAACCGATCAGGTAGCAAGGGTTTATCTAAAAGGGCAAAAGCAAGATGCACAACCGATACAAGTGCGGCTTTTGGAACAAAACGCTGAGTTAATTAGCAGGCTAAAAGACAATAACGTTGATTTTGAGGAAGTTTCCTCTGCTAATGGCAGAGCGGCTGTAGGGCTTTTGATCAACCTGATGTGGATTTTGCCACTGGTTGCTTTGATGTTATTGTTCCTCCGCCGCTCTACGAATGCTTCTAGCCAAGCCATGAACTTCGGTAAAACCAGAGCTCGCTTCCAGATGGAGGCAAAAACCGGAGTGAAATTTGAGGATGTGGCAGGTATTGAAGAAGCCAAAGAAGAACTACAAGAAGTCGTAACTTTCCTCAAACAACCAGAAAAATTCACTGCTGTGGGCGCACGCATTCCCAAAGGAGTGCTGTTGGTTGGACCTCCGGGAACAGGAAAAACGCTCTTAGCAAAAGCGATCGCTGGCGAAGCAGCTGTACCGTTCTTTAGCATTTCCGGTTCTGAGTTTGTGGAAATGTTCGTGGGTGTGGGAGCATCCCGCGTACGCGACTTATTTAAGAAAGCCAAAGAAAATGCTCCCTGTCTCATATTTATCGATGAAATCGATGCCGTAGGACGACAGCGGGGTGCAGGAATCGGTGGCGGAAACGATGAGCGGGAACAAACCCTCAACCAACTGCTTACCGAAATGGACGGTTTTGAGGGTAACACCGGTATTATTATTATTGCTGCCACAAACCGCCCGGATGTCCTAGATACCGCGTTGCTGAGACCAGGACGGTTTGACCGACAAGTGATTGTGGATGCACCAGACCGCAAAGGTCGTCTGGAAATTTTGCAAGTCCACTCGCGTAACAAGAAAATTGACCCATCTGTTTCTTTAGAAGTTGTTGCTCGTCGTACACCAGGTTTTACAGGGGCGGACTTAGCAAACCTCCTCAACGAAGGGGCAATTCTCACAGCACGTAGACGTAAAGAGGCAATTACGCAGCTAGAAATTGATGATGCTATTGACAGATTGACAATTGGGCTCACCCTCAACCCGCTGTTGGATAGCAAGAAAAAGCGGTTGATTGCTTATCATGAGATTGGACACGCTCTGTTGTCTACACTCCTGAAATATTCTGACCCCTTAAATAAGGTGACAATTATTCCCCGTTCTGGTGGAGTTGGTGGTTTTTCTCAGCAGATTCTGAATGAAGAAATGATTGACAGCGGGCTTTATACTAAGGCTTGGCTGCAAGACAACATCACCATGACCTTAGGAGGAAAGGCGTCAGAAGTAGAGGTTTTTGGTGAAGCTGAGGTCACAGGTGGAGCCAGCAACGACCTAAAGGTTGTGACAAATCTTGCTCGTAAGATGATAACGATGTATGGTATGTCTGACTTAGGGTTAGTGGCTCTAGAAACTCAGAATAGTGATGTCTTTCTCGGACGAGATTGGGTTAATCGCTCCGAGTATTCAGAAGAAATGGCGATCAAGATTGACCGACAAGTGCGAGCAATGGCAACTACCTGCTACCAAGAAGCTCGTCGCATCATACGTGAAAACAGAGCTTTGGTAGACCGCCTTGTCGATTTGCTCGTGGAACAGGAGACAATAGAGGGCGAGCAATTCCGTAAAATTGTCTCTGAATATACCCAACTGCCAGAGAAGCAACAATTAGTTGTGTCTGGTTAGGAACGTAGTTAGTTCTAGAGACGTGCCATGGCACGTCTCTACATTTAGTAGTTAGTGGCTACTAAAACAACTAACAATTAACACTTCCTCATTTAATATCCCGAATCGCCTACAGCTTTTGATTCCTCAATGATGACTTGTGATTGTTGTGGAGTCCACCTTTGCGATGGATTTCTGGCAATTTGCTGCTGGGAAAACATTTCTCGCAAAACCATTGCTGGATCTACATATTGTTTGGCATATTTTAGCCCCCAATGAAGGTGAGGACCTGTGGTTCGCCCGGTCATCCCTACCCGACCAATTCTCATTCCAGCACCCAGTTGCTGACCTTCCCAAATTTGAATTCCACCAGCCCTATCTATGAAATAACGGCGACCATCTGCGGTTTCAACTTGTCCTTCCATATGACAGTAGGTGTGTTCCCATTCGCCAGACTGAATGACTATATATGTACCACAGGCGTCCTTGTCGTGAACCTTTGTGACTGTACCTGTCCACCAATTACGAATATAACTACCTTGTGGGGCGGCGATATCTAACCCACCGTGAAATTCCAAATTTGAGCCACCAGTCGCAGAACGACGGTAGCCAAATGCGGATGTGTATGAGTGAAAATTTTCTACAGGAAAAGAGGCTGCTAGCCAATTGTTAGCTATTGCTACCTGCTGAGATTTAAATTTTGGAGATGCTTTTGGCTGGTACCCGTTAGATTTAAATTCTATAGATGCTTTTGACTGGTGTGCCTGAGAATTTTTTACAGGAATTGAAGTTGCTTGCCAATTGTTGAACGTTGCTATCTGCTTGGAGTTAAATTCTACAGCTTCAACCGTTTTTGACTTTGACAATAGAGTGATGAAACCTACAACACTCAATCCTAATATAGACAGACTGACTGCAGAAAGTGCTACTGTTCCTCGCCACTTACTCATTTTTTTAGCCCTCTAGCCGTTAGATCTACCAGTAAATTGATGTTGCATCCAACCGGAGCAGAGGTTTGAATTTTGATTAGGGATTGACATCTGCTTTTGTTTGCGTTCACCTTCTGCATCACAAGAAAAAGCGTATTATTTTTTGCTTATCATCGCCATATCTTACTTGAAAATCTTTCTATGTCAAGTCGTTTCAAGTACTATTTTTTGAGTTGTCAAAATTAGAGCATTTTTAATTGAAAATAAAAAATATGATATTTAGAGTAAAACAGCTATTGTAGATACTTTTCAGCAGTTATACTTAAGCAATAATTCTTCTTTTAATAGTGGGTGTTTACGTTGCTAGTGATTACCTGATAATTATTAGGAGTATTGGTGATTACATTTTATGGTAAGTATATACTTAGGCTTGCATATGTCAATTTATGCACCATGAATTATACCTGTGAAATCGTTGCCAATAAGTAAAAATGCTGTTAAGTTTATGCTTAAGATTGCATTAAGAAATTAATCTAGCTTCAATAGAAGCGAAAGCGCACCCTCCACACGAGTCCCACAAGCCATGCTGACCGAAATATTGCCTTTCAGCTTTGAGTTAGACACAATCGCGATCGCCGGAGCAAGTTTGTGGTCTTTGGCGCTGTATTTAGGTTTTTCCTCAGCCAGTGAATGGGTTATCCACCAACTAAACCGCTGGTTTAACTTTGCTGAGCGATCGCTCTACACGAGTCAGTCAGAATTTGAAAAAACAAGGAAAGCGAGAGAATCACAGAATGCTTTTTACGCCTCGCTTTTCAGTATTGTCCCCTTTCTAGTGATTGGCGCTTTATTTAATTGGGGAGTAGAAATCAGTTTAGGTCCAAGCTGGGGAATTAGCATGGGGATACTTGCCTGTATAGGTTCTGGTGTTTATGAACTGGGACGGCGGGATGGAGAATCTTCTGGAGAATGAGATGAGGAAGATGAAAGAGTTATTTCTTTCCCTACTTCTGGTACTTGCTTAATTCTTCCTTTACCAAAGTTGCTAGCTTTTGTGCTGCACCAGCCTCACCTCGGATGCTCCGCAGCTTCGCTTGTATTTGGGCTAATTTTTCTGGATGACTCAGAAAATCTAAAACCATTTCCCCGACTTCTTGGGACTTGAGTTTTCCGACTAGTTCGGGTACGACCATTTCCTGCGCCCAAATATTGGGCCATGCTAGCAAACCTTTTCGTCTCAAAACTAGCCAGTTAATTAGCTTAGCAAAACCGGAACCGACCAAAGGCAAATTTGCCAACAGTCCAGGCAAACCATCCCAAGACCTCATCGCGTCTAGCTGTTGCGTTGGTAGCAAAACAATCATTGGCACAGCTAAAGCACCGAGTTCAGCAGTGTTTGCCCCCACTGTGGTTAAGCAAAGGCAGCACTGGGATAATAAATCGTGTGCAGGTGACTGAGTCCAGAGTTCCACACATAAACCTGTTCCTGTCTTGAGGATAGGATGATCGTAGCGGTACGGCAATGCCGTGCCTTTACCACTGTCATCTGGGACAATCACAGAAGCACCGCTAAAACCAAATGTTTGAACAAAAGAGTTTTTTTCTTGGTCGGCAAAACTAGCTAAAGTTTGTAAATCCAAAGTTGGGGCTACAGGAATCACAAACTTGGTTTGCGGTCTTCTAGCGTGGACATATTCCGCAATTGCCAACGTCAAAGGTACTCCTTGCGTCAATTTTGACGCCTTTGATCCAGGAAGTACCCCAATGAGTTCAGTGCTGAGTTCTGAGTGCTGAGTGGAGTGATTAGAGGAATTTTCTCCCCTGCTCCCCTGCTCCCCTGCTCCCCCTGCTTCCCCTGCTTCCCCTGCTCCCCCTGCTTTCCCTACTCCCTCAGCCTGGGCTTCTTGCATCAAATCTCCCACAACGCTGAACTTGTGGGCAAATTTTTCAGGGACACGCGCAGCCACTTCGGGTTTCATTACTCCAAAGCGGTCAATTAAGTTGTGCCAACGTGCATCCCATTCTGCATAGATAACGGTGCGATACCCTAGCCTTTTGCCGATAACAACGGGGAAAAATTGATCCCCACCAAGGAAAACAACGACACCGCGTTTCCGCCAGTCCCAATTCTCAAATGTCTTTCCCCACAGCAAAAATTGCCAAAAATAATCTGCTGGCTGCACTCGGTCTACTTCGGGGAAAGACCGAGCAATATCTGCTTCTTTGCCACTAGAATTGGGGCAAGGCGACAAAACTACAGAAATTCTCACTTGATTTCGGTCATCACTGAGTATTTGCCGCAATGCTTTAACCACTGGGCGCACCCAAGTCGTCACTTCCCCAGGACCATTTGAGAGAATAAGAATATCAGCAGTCATTGGTCATTGGTCATTAGATTAGTTGTAGAGACGCGCCATGGCAGGTCTCTACATGAATCATTAGTCCATTGTCATCGGTTATTGGTTCCCTTCCTATTGCGAGAATAGAGCAGTTCATCAAACCTTATTAAGATTTATTTACAATAAGCGAGTAAATACTTCGCAAATCTGTCAACTATTGTTACAAATGATTTCATTTTTTATATCATTTTGTGTCAGATAGGCGACAAAATCCCCACTGAGCAAGCATTTTCTGGTAAAAAACTCATATTGCCTAAGAGAGGAAGTCTGAATGGCTGCTTTTGCCGAAGAGGACTTCTCAAACGAGAACACGCATCAAAGGAGCCGAGGAAGCATGTTCACTCACGTCAAGTCCACCATTAGACATATTGCGCCTGACAACCTGCGGGGGCGTCATTTAATTAAGGTGGTCTATGTCGTGTTAGAGTCCCAGTACCAGAGTGCATTGTCACAAGCGGTTCGGGAAATTAACCAGAATCATCCCAACCTGGCGATTGAAATTAGTGGCTATTTGATTGAAGAACTCCGAGACAAAGAGAACTACGAGGAGTTCCAAAAGGAGATCGCAAGTGCCAATATCTTTATTGCCTCGCTGATTTTTATAGAAGACTTAGCCCAAAAGTTAGTAGCAGCAGTAGCACCACACCGCGATCGCCTGGACGTTGCCGTTGTGTTCCCCTCAATGCCGGAAGTCATGCGCCTAAACAAAATGGGCACCTTCTCTTTGGCACAATTGGGGCAATCTAAGAGTGCGATAGCACAGTTCATGCGAAAGCGCAAGGAAAAATCCGGCGCGGGCTTCCAAGATGGGATGCTCAAGCTGCTGCGGACATTGCCGCAAGTGCTCAAGTACCTGCCAATGGACAAAGCACAGGACGCCCGAAATTTTATGCTCAGCTTTCAGTATTGGCTAGGGGGTTCTGCAGATAACCTGGAAAACTTCTTGCTGATGCTAGCTGATAAGTACGTATTAAAAGGCGTAGAGACCAGAGGTGGCGCGTCTGTACAATACAAAGCACCAGTTGTCTATCCCGATATGGGGGTCTGGCATCCTCTTGCCCCCACAATGTTTGAGGATGTCAGAGAATACCTCAATTGGCACAACAGTCGTAAGGATATCCCCAATGATTTGAAAGACCCGCTAGCGCCTTGTGTTGGGTTGGTATTGCAACGCACGCACCTGGTAACGGGTGATGATGCCCATTATGTGGCAATGGTGCAAGAACTAGAATCTATGGGGGCACGGGTTATTGCAGTGTTTGCTGGGGGTTTGGACTTCTCCAAACCAGTGGAAGCATACTTTTACGAACCGACTACCAAAACGGCACTGGTGGATGCCGTAGTATCCTTAACAGGCTTTGCCCTGGTAGGTGGACCAGCACGACAAGACCATCCTAAGGCAATTGACGCGCTCAAACGGTTGAATCGTCCTTACATGGTAGCGCTGCCCCTCGTCTTCCAAACAACCGAAGAATGGCAGGATAGCGATTTGGGGTTACACCCAATTCAAGTCGCATTGCAAATTGCGATTCCCGAATTGGATGGGGCGATTGAGCCGATTATATTATCAGGACGAGATGGCACAACAGGAAAAGCGATCGCCCTGCAAGACCGTATCGAAGCAGTGGCACAACGCGCCCTCAAATGGGCTAACCTGCGCCGCAAGCCAAAGCTGCACAAGAAAGTTGCCATCACCGTTTTCAGCTTCCCACCTGATAAAGGCAACGTCGGAACCGCTGCTTACCTGGATGTGTTCGGCTCAATTTACGAGGTGATGAAAGCCCTCAGGAATAACGGGTATGAAGTGCAGGACTTGCCTGAGTCTGCTAAAGAGTTGATGGAACAAGTCATCCACGACGCGCAGGCACAGTACAGCAGCCCCGAACTCAACATTGCCTACCGGATGCCAGTTCGTGAGTATGAAGCACTCACACCCTACTCACAAAAATTAGAGGAAAATTGGGGACCACCTCCTGGACATCTCAACAGCGATGGGCAAAACTTGCTGATTTACGGTAAGCACTTCGGTAACGTCTTCATTGGCGTTCAGCCCACCTTTGGTTACGAAGGCGATCCCATGCGGTTGTTGTTCTCGCGTTCTGCAAGCCCGCACCACGGTTTCGCAGCTTACTACACCTACCTAGAACAGCTTTGGCAAGCTGATGCCGTGCTACACTTCGGAACTCACGGTTCCTTGGAATTCATGCCAGGGAAGCAGATGGGGATGTCTGGAGAATGTTATCCAGATAACTTGATTGGTACAATTCCCAATCTCTATTACTACGCCGCAAATAACCCCAGCGAGGCGACAATTGCCAAGCGTCGCAGCTACGCCGAGACAATTTCCTACCTGACTCCTCCGGCGGAAAATGCTGGTTTGTACAAAGGTTTGAAGGAACTCAGCGAGTTGATTGGTTCTTACCAAACCTTGAAAGATAGCGGGCGCGGTATTTCCATTGTGAACACCATCATGGATAAGTGCCGGATGGTGAACCTGGATAAGGACATCGCCTTGCCAGAAACGGATGCCAAGGATATGACCGCTGAAGAGCGCGATAATATCGTTGGCTTGGTGTACCGCAAGTTGATGGAGATTGAATCGCGACTGTTGCCTTGTGGATTGCATGTGATTGGTAAACCACCTTCGGCAGAGGAGGCGATCGCAACTCTCGTCAACATTGCCAGCTTGGATCGTCAAGAAGAAGAAATTCAAAGTCTCCCGCGTATTATTGCCAACAGCATCGGGCGGAACATCGACGATATCTACCAAAACAGCGACAAAGGCATTTTAGACGATGTCCAACTGCTGCAAGACATCACAATGGCAACCCGTGCCGCAGTTTCCGCCCTTGTGAAAGAGCAAATTGACGCCGAAGGACGAGTTTCTCGCGTTTCCAAGCTCAACTTCTTTAACATGGGCAAAAAAGAACCTTGGGTGGAAGCACTGCACAAAGCAGGTTATACCAAGGTAGATGTCACAGACTTGAAACCGCTGTTTGAGTATCTGGAATTCTGCTTGCAGCAAGTTTGCGCTGACAACGAATTGGGAGCATTACTCCAAGGGTTAGAAGGCGAGTACATCCTCCCTGGTCCTGGTGGCGACCCCATCCGCAACCCGGATGTATTGCCCACAGGTAAAAATATACACGCCCTTGACCCGCAATCCATCCCCACAACGGCTGCTGTACAATCGGCAAAAATCGTTGTAGACAGACTGCTGGGGCGTAACAAAGCAGAAAATGGCGGTCACTATCCCGAAACCATTGCCTGTGTGCTTTGGGGAACCGATAACATCAAAACCTACGGGGAATCACTGGCACAAATCATGTGGATGGTGGGAGTGCGTCCAGTTCCCGATGCCCTTGGACGGGTGAACAAGTTGGAACTGATTCCTCTAGAAGAATTGGGACGCCCACGGATTGATGTCGTTGTCAACTGTTCTGGTGTCTTCCGCGACTTGTTCATCAACCAAATGAACCTGCTGGATCAAGGGGTGAAGATGGCGGCGGAAGCCGATGAACCACCATCGATGAACTATGTTCGCAAACACGCCCTCGAACAAGCAGAGGAAATGGGGATCAACCTGCGCCAAGCAGCGACTCGCATCTTCTCCAATGCTTCTGGTTCCTACTCGTCAAACATCAACTTGGCGGTGGAAAACAGCACATGGGACAGCGAAGCCGAGTTGCAGGAAATGTACCTCAAGCGGAAATCCTTCGCCTTCAGTGCCGATAACCCCGGTACGATGGAAGAAGAGCGGCAGATTTTTGAAAGAACTCTGAAAACTGCTGAGGTCACTTTCCAAAATCTCGACTCTTCCGAGATTAGCTTGACCGACGTTTCCCATTACTTCGACTCTGATCCCACCAAAGTTGTGGCAAGTTTGCGGGGTGATGGCAAAACACCAGCATCCTACATCGCCGACACCACCACAGCTAACGCTCAAGTCCGCAGCTTATCAGAAACCGTGCGTTTGGATGCCCGTACCAAAATGTTAAATCCCAAGTGGTACGAGGGAATGTTATCTCACGGTTACGAAGGCGTGCGCGAACTCTCCAAGCGATTGGTAAATACAATGGGTTGGAGTGCGACTGCTGGTGCTGTCGATAACTGGATATACGAGGACGCTAACGAAACCTTCATCAAAGATGAAGAGATGCGTCAGCGGTTGCTGAACCTCAACCCCCATTCTTTCCGCAAGATGGTTTCCACCTTGTTGGAAGTGAATGGTCGGGGTTATTGGGAGACGAGTGAGAACAATTTGGAATTGTTGCGCGAGTTGTACCAGGAGGTTGAGGATCGCATTGAAGGGGTTGAGTAGTCGGTAAATCATTTATATCCCTGTTGTAGAGACGCGAAATTTCGCGTCTCTACATTTTTATTTATAAATACAAAAAGATGAAATCCAAATTCAAAGACGAATAACGAGTTGAATCAACGAAAGTTTGAGGCTATGGATTGAAATTTTAACTAGTGTGGGGTCTGGGGAGCAGTAAGTCCCCCGCCCTTCGGGTTCGCCAGTTCCCTAGGTCGGGAAACCCTCCTTCTCCTAGCGGAGACGCTACGCGAACAGGACTGGACTCACCATAATCTTTGATTTGGCGTGCTGATTCGGGACTCCCCAGGGAAAAAGACAGTACTCGACGTGCTGTCTTTTTCTGATCACCGGAACTTCTAACAGGTAAGTGAAGTCTGTTAGAATAAGCATGGAGGTCGAAAAAATGCTCTCGTTGACTTACAGTTACCGAATTTATCCAGACGCTGTTCAAGAAGCAAGAATGCTTGCTTGGATGGATGCGTGCCGCAAAGTGTATAACTATGCACTGCGGGAGCGCAAAGATTGGATTGCTTCGCGTAAATGTGCTATCAACGCTTGCTCTATTCGCTCTGAATACATTATCCCGGCTGAACTCTCCTACCCTGACTACTACAAACAGCAAAACGCATTGACACCAGTCAAGAAGGAAAACCCAGAACTTAAAGATGTTCAATCTCAAGTACTGCGTTCTGGCATTGAAGCGTCTTGATAAAGCGTTCAAGTTCATGATGGAACGCGGTTTTGGGTTTCCCCGGTTCAAGAAAACTGGTCAATATAGGTCGTTTGTGTTTCCCCAGTTCAAATCTAACCCTGTAACGGGTTTCCAAATCAAGCTGCCCAAAATTGGAGCCATGCCAATGAATTTGCATCGTCCAATCCCAGAGGGGTTTGTAGTCAAACAGGTTAGAGTAATCAGCAAAGCATCTGGATGGTACGCTCAGTTGATTTTGCAATCCGATGTTTCTGTGCCTGATGTCATGCCTCATGGTAATTCTATTGGTATTGATGTCGGATTGAAGAAGTTCTTGGCTGTATCTAACGGGCAATTGGTAGAAAGACCCCGGTTTTTCAATTCTTTGCAAAGCGAGCTTAGATGGCTGCAACGCAAGTTGAAAAACAAGACTGCATACTCTGCTAACTACCGTAAAGTGCAGCAAAAGATACGCAGATTGCATGAACGCATTTATGACACACGCAAGCAGTTTCATATCAACACCGCTCACGCACTTTGTGATGGTGTAGGTATGGTCTTTGCTGAGGATCTTAAGCTAAGAGCAACTAGTCGAGGAATGTTGGCAAAGCATTGTCTTGATGCTGCTTGGGGAAGTTTTTTGGAAATCCTTTCCTGGGTTTGTTGGAAGCGCGGGGTGTACTTCGCTAAAGTAAATCCTAACGGGACTAGTCAAACTTGTCCTCAATGCGGAACTCATACTGGGAAAAAGAAGCTGTCGGAGCGTGTTCATGTGTGTCATGAATGTGGATATACAACAGACCGCGATGTTGCTGCCGCTATGGTGGTGGAACAAAGAGGTCTTGCAGCTGCGGGACTCGCGAGTCTTGCCTGCCTGTGGAGGTAACGCCCGCCGGGGACGCAAGTCTAGGCACGACCAAAGAAGCAGGAATGTCCTACCGCGAGGTTGGAAGCCCGCGCTATACCCGTTAGGGTTAGCGGTGGGAGGATGTCACGCATTGCAAATTGTAAGCGCAACAGCTTACAGCCAAAACAAGCTTTTTCTCCGTTTTTTGGTAAAAGAGCAATTTTATTTGTGTATCTTTTTTACAGCAAGGGTTTCAGGCAGTGCCTTCGCTACTTTTACCCCAGATTGCTAGTCAAAGCCAGCAATTGTTTACGATCTCCAAGTTTAGCGTTAGCCTTTGAAAAGGATGTCATACAGTGATAGCAGAATCTCCACCACAATCAGAATCACCACATACCACTCTACTCGCTGGCTACTGCTATGCTGCATGAACTCCAGCACTGTTTGTGCGGTTTGAGAAATTAGCTCTAGTTTGCGTTCCAAAGCATTGTGACGCTCACGGATTTCGTATTCATCTTCCAAGCGCAAATATAAGTTTTCTAGCTGTGGGGATTCCCACAGCAGATCCGGCTTATCGATGATCTCTACTCGACCCACAATCTTATGTTGAACTAACAATGTAGTCCCGAGTTGACGCAGTAATTCCCGACTCTGGCGTCTACTCCTGTTTTCAGAAAGGAGACTAGCTGCAAACGGTTCAATTTGATCAAATACAGTAGCTAGGCTAGTTTCATAATGAGACAGCACAACACTCTTAGCGAGAATATCAGCCACTATCTGCAAGCGTTCTACACTAAAATCATGCAGCAAAATTTTTCCTTCCTTAACTCTCTCACTCTCTGCAACGTTGAGATGAACTTCCACCTCTTCTGTTTCCGGGTCAGCAAAAGAGTCAATAAGTTGAGAGGATAGTTTAGTCAAGAAGGCTACCTTTTCTACAGGCTCAAGGTTAAACAGGACAACTGCACCATAGTCCATCAGTACCGCACAGCCGTGTTCACCTACTGTAACCATTACTGGCATAGCCGCCAAGCAAACGTAATTCTCCAATGTTTTTACGTTAATCTTCTTACCAAGGAATAGGGCTTGCGCTCTAAAGCTATCTCTGTCATTAAAAAGGAGTTTTTGCATTGTCGCCTTATGCTATATTCTGCCTATTAATCTGTGGGGGTAGCGATAGCAATTCATCCGGCGTTGTTAGAAATCACTACAATCTCAGCTTACCAATAAACGGATTAATTAATCTTTTTTGTTCGCCGAGATTACTACATCCTCATTTTGATAGTAATAGCCAAGAAATTGGTATCGCTATGATTGTCTGTAATTAAACTAATCATAAAAATGTTTTGGTCACGCCACTGCGTGTCAATAACAAATGTAAATTGTTTTCCTTTTTTTAGTTTGTACGTTTTTACTAATTTTTTGAGAATCGTAAACCAAAGTAATTTTATGCTTAATTTTGACAAGACTAAGAATCGTTGAATGCTACGTGGTGAAAAAAGACTAATAGCTTGGGCAGAAGAAGAGTGGAAATGATAAACACTTAGTAAATACAATAGGTTGGAGTGCGACCTTTGGTACTGTGGATAATTTGGATATACTGCGATCGCCCTCATCTTCATCCAGCGCGATCGCCAACCAGGGTAACATCATACAGTAAGCAAGCGACGAGCCAAACCAATGCAGAAGCAGCTTAAACAAATGGTTATATCCAATTCAGCAAAACAGATAATATATTAAGGTTATGATTTATCCAGAGTATTAGGTTGCAAAATCTGGAGTGCCCTCATGACAGTCGATTTAACATCACAAGCCTCACCTGATTTTGTCAGCGTACTCTCACTCGCCGCGACTGCGTATCAAGGACAGAGGAATGATCGCCCTAGTGCTGAAGTAGTAGTCAATGCTTTGGTGCAAGCGGAAAAAGCAGCTAAACAGCAACGAGTGACGTATCCTTTTGAGTGTTTGGTTGGTCAATGGCGGCTATGCTTTGTCACTGGAACCAGAAAAGTCAGAAAGAAAGCTGGAATTGTTTTGGGCAAAGGTTTTTATCTGCCTAAGTTGGCTCCCACCCATATTTCCTTCAATACCACACAAGCTTCAGATGCGACTCCAGGCACAGCGGAAATTAGCAATTCTGTTCAATTGGGTGCTGTTTTACTGAAGCTTCAAGGTCCAGCACAATATCCAGGGAAAAAAAACTTATTGGCGTTTGACTTTATCCAAATGCAAATCAGTCTGTTTGGTCGTGTGATTTACAGCGGTCAGATACGAGGCGGTAAAGGTCAGGCGGAGAATTTTTATAGTCAACCCGTAGCGAAATTACCCTTCTTTGCGTTTTTTTTAGTAACAGAAGACTTGATTGCAGCTCGCGGTCGTGGAGGTGGGCTAGCACTGTGGATTCGAGAAAAATAAATGTTAAATGTTATATCCTCAACCGAGCGAATTATTTATATTTAACTTTCGATTTTACCACAGTTTTGACCAGAAACAGAGCAGACATCAAGAAAGTAGATAATAGCCTAGGAAAAATATTCACACCTAGAAATTAAACGATAGATGTTTTCAGTCTTTGTACGTCGCTTTTGCCTTTCGTTTGGAGTCGTTATTCTGCTTTCGTTTATGTTGCTTCCAGTCAAAGCACAAGAACCATCTCTAACTTCTTCATCTCCAAGCATCGCTGAGTCATCCTTACAGCAACAACAAATTCATCAAACCTCACCGCTTGCAGGTGGAATGATGAAAGTAAGCGCACAGCTCACTCCAGCACAGTCCAACACTCGATTATTTCAAGAACGGTTAAAAAATCTTGATGTTTCAGCAGCTCAAGGTAAAGTCGGCATCGGGGTTTTGGACCTTAATAGCGGTCAAAGCTGGTTTCTCAATGGTAAGCAGCGCTTTCCCATGCAAAGCGTGTATAAGCTTCCTTCTGCCATAGCCGTCTTAAAACAAGTAGACGAGGGCAAGATTTCGCTCAAGCAATTAGTTACCATTACCCGTCAGGAACTTGCTCCTGGATCGAGTCCTATCATCAAGGAATTCAAAGGTGATAGAGCACAGATCCCACTCCGAAACGTTCTAGAACGCTCTGTGGGAATAAGTGATAATACTGCAGCTGACGCTTTGGTGCGATTGGTCGGTGGACCACAGCAAGTGAATGCTATCTTAAGCAAGCTGCAAATTCGCAACATTCGTGTTGATAGATTAGAGCAGCAGATGCAGCCGGAGAGTGTGGGACTCAAAAACTTTCAACCTGAATTGGTTGACGAACAAAAATGGGCGGAAGCTGTGGAAAAGATTCCAGATAGCGTCAAGAAAGCTGCTCTCCAAAAGTATCTCACCGACCCACGGGATACTGCTACTCCTGAAGCTATGGTTGACCTTTTGGCAAAGCTGAACTCAAATCAGCTATTGTCCGAGAACTCTACCGCTTTGTTGCTAAAAATAATGACCGATTCTCCAACAGGACAAAAGCGGCTAAAAGCAGGACTACCTGAAAATTGGTCGATCGCACACAAGACTGGTACGGGTGCAGATGTTCTCGGCATAGGTACTGCAACAAATGATGTTGGAATTGCTAGTTCGCCGGACGGGAAACGTGTGGTGATCGCTGTATTTATAGCTGGTTCAAAAGCTCCTCTGGAAGAGCGCGAGAAAGTAATGTCCAACATCGCCTCAAGAGTAGTACAGGCGATGCAATAGACCTCAGTTGAAAATAGCAGGGCAAACATTCGTCATGTCTAACATCATATTTAAATTTGAGCCAATTCTTACAGATACTAACTCTCATTAATAAGGATTGATAAAGCATGACGGGCATAGTTTGCACCTGCTGGAGTTCCTTCAATTGTTGCCATCAGACTAGCACCACCAATTAACAGTAAGTACTGGTGAGAGAATGCTTCTGGATGACGAACCCCCGCTTCTATTGCTAGTTTCATAATATGAGTGCGAATTCCCTCACGCAACGATATGGAAACATGATGAGCGGGATGATTTGCATCTGCTATTTCAAGAACTGCATTAATGAATGGGCATCCCCGAAAGTCTGGTTGAGCATACCACTCTCCAAGCACATCAAATGTTGCGAGTAGCTTTTCTTTAGCTGTTTTTCCTCGCTCCTCAACAGCTTTCTGAAACCACTTCAACCACTGCTTTTCGCGATAGCGCATGACTTCCAAAATGAGTTGGTCTTTTGAGGGGAAGTATTTATAGAATGTCCGTTTTGCAACGTCTGAAGCAGCAATCACTTCGTTAATCCCAACGTGCTGAATCCCCTTCTGGTAGAAAAGCTGGGAGGCAGTTTCTAGGATGCGATCATAAATTTGGTTGGTATTTGATGCCATATTTTAGTTTTCTTATTCATGTAGACAAACTTGTCTACTTAAAGTATTCTACTGAGTGTAGACAAACTTGTCTACGCAGCAACAAGTGTGTGATGAGTGTAAATATCAGGTCTTTACCCTATAGCACGCAATGTTGTGTTATGCCAATACTTCACAAGATACAACCTAATGGAATTTACTATTTACACTCTGGAAACCGCCCCCGAAGAGTCCAAAGAAGCTCTGCACCATGCCAAGGAAACATTTGGCTTCATTCCCAACCTAGAAGGTATATGCGCTCTTGCCCCTGCACTTTTGAAGGGTGGTATGGCTTTGTGGGATCTTTTCAGCACAACCAGCTTTAGTCCATTTGAACAACAGGTAGTATACCTAGCAGTGAATTATGAAAATGAGTGTCACTACTGCATGGCAGCACACTCAGGTTTGGCAAAAATGGTTGGTTTGTCAACCGAGGATATAAATGCCATGCGAAATGGTGAACCTCTGCAAGACCCAAAATTACAAGCACTTCGTCACTTTACACAGCGAATGGTACAAACTCGTGGTTGGGTTAGTGATGACGAAATCGAGACCTTTATGAAGGCTGGTTACACAAAGCAGCAGGTTCTAGAGGTTATTCTTGGTATCGCTGTGAAAGTCATCCACAACTACACCAATCATATTGCCCAAACGCCACTCGACAAAGCGTTTGAGCGCTATGCTTGGTCGAAACCCGCTTAAAAATGGCTGAAACTCATACATATCAACAAATCAAGCAAAACAATGTCAAATACCTGTCAATGGGTAAGGAGGGTGAAGATAGACGTTAAAATCAACGCCTTGGGCACTGGCAGCACGAACCGCCTTTTAGGCGTAGGAGTGTCAAGAACTACACAACTATACAATAGCGATCGCATGGGATTGTGCAACTGTATTTGTATTTTTTGCTGCCATCGCTCCAAAGGGGCGATGGCACGGAGTGCCCGCTGAGTCCTCCAGACACGCACTCGCGTTCGCCAAAGCCCCGCCTTTCCTGCAGAACGCTACGCACTATAGCTACTGTCTATGTTATTGCTGTTCCTAATTGAGTATTACAGTTGTCAACAGCTAGTGTGTATCGTGGAGATAGACGTTAAAACAAACGCCTTCAGCTATGAATGCGATCGCCCTTGGCGGGCACTCCGTGCCATCGCAGTACTGGTGTCGAGATTAATCACACTTTAGCAGCAAAAAAAGTTGTGTCTGACGAACTACACAACTATACAATAAATAGGTTCCTTCAATCCGCTGCACCGCAATTGTTAGCCTGCTTTACGGAGTAACCAATCCTCTTTTTCTAACTCAAATACTTGTTCAATACACAATTCACCCCTGAATTCCACCTCATCACATCGCACTAAACTCATTCCCAATCGCTTAAGCAAACGAACCGATGGTTCATTTCGTATGTCAGTGATACCAACAATCCTGCTGATGGTTCTAAGCTGAAACAGTGCATCAATCAGAGCTTGAATTGCTTCTTGTGCATATCCTTTACCTTGCTCTTCACGCCCCAAAGTAAAACCAATTTCCACGATCATTGGGTTTTTAAGATCAACCTGCATCCCGATGTCACCTAGTAGCAAGTTGGATTGCTTGTGTGCAATCGCAATTTGAAACCATTCGCCTGGTATCCCGATTGCTGCCGTCTGCATTTCGTTAATAAAGGACTGTGCTTCAGCGTCAGAGAGCATTGACCAACCTTGGAATCGAGCTACTTGAGGGTCTTGGCGGTAAGCAAGAAACTGTTCCAGATCCAGATCAATAAACCGACGGAGAATCAGCCGTTCAGTTGCTTGGGGTAGAAAATTCTCTGAAAACAAAAGAACCCTGCTCCTTGCGCCTTGTTGCTTAATTGAGATGCGCTCAACACCTGCTGGCTAACGGTTCTGCTGAGCGGCTGCAAGCAACCTTGACAACTTAACCCGAATCTTCTGTCAGTCCGCTCCAGCAGAGGTGTTAGGCTTTTCTTCTAATTTAGAATTCTCTACATCCATATATCTAGAATATTATCCATCGACTCTAGATTAGTATTAAATTGAACTCGAAGCTGGACCATACCTGAATCCATACAATAAGCAAGTGGTCTATTCATTTGTCGAAGATTCTGTAGAATCCTTTGCTCAAGATTAGAAATTTGGCTGCCTTTCGCTTCGCCCTTCAGAAATACTGAAATACTTATTTGAATAGCTTTATCACTTCTACTCCAAGACAAGCTGTAAAGAGGAGAGCCAGTTAATTCAGGGTCCCTAACCTGTTTAGCATCTTGAAATTTTGGTTTCCTAGCAACTTCTGATAGATCATCAAGAACTTCCCAGACACTTACTGGTGTGAGTAGCCATTCATCAGAATCTGGTAATGGCACACCAAATTTGGCTCTGCCCAGAGGTTTTATCGCAAGTTCACCAGGTTTAGACGATAGGGTATGTGTCACTTCAACTAAATCCTCTGTTACGTATCGTATGAGAGGTTGAGCTTCTTGAAATGGATAAAGGGAAGTCAAAACTAGAATCCCTATGCCCTCTTCAATTGGATACAACGTCTGTGATGAGACTACTTCTGGAATCATGTAGGGGTCGAAATGATACCAACCACAAGCAAGACTTTGCGTGGCACTTCCAAAGATTTCGCTCATTGAAAACGTATCAATTACAGGCACTCGCCAAATGTATTCCATCTGGCTACGCCATTTCTTAGTTATAAAATTACCACTTGAAATCACTGCCTCTAATGCTGAGTCAAATCCCTCAGGATATTTTTCCGCTGTATCAATTGTGAAAGCTCGAAGAAATGGTTCTAGTCCTACCAAGAGACTGCAACGACTTTCAACCATTGTTTCTGGATGAGTGCGTTGTAAAACCTCTCGCCCATAATCAAAGCCCCCTGAATCATAAATACCCATACGATGGCAATGAAAATCATTCGGAATTTTCACATGATATCCATGATAGGGATCATTGAACTTTAATACGCGTTTGCGTTTCTGATAATCTCTGGTATCTCTACGAGCTTCAAAAAAAGCTTCAATAAATTTTTGCTCCCAGTCTCCTTTGACTGTAACAAACGGGTTTCCTGTAGTACCTAAAGTGAGAACTTCGTCACACACAAGTTCTTCTCTAACTTGCGCTAGATGCTTAGCCTGTACAATATTCTCTCTACTAACAAGGGGTAGAGTAGAAAGCGTTGAAAGAGATATTTTCTCTGTATCAATTCCTTTCCAAAAGGAGCGATAAAATTCGGTACGAAGAGCATTGTCAAAGGTAAGTGGCAATAATTCAGAGCGAAGTTTTTCGGCTCCTAATCTTGAAAATTGGGAAATATGGAAGACAAGCTGATTTATGTCTTTAAGAACCAAGTCAATTACCTACAGCGTTCATGAAAATCAATAGTCAATATCTTGAGCAAAAAACTACCAGTCACCAGCCTCAGTAATAATAGCGTCTATTGAGCTTCCAACCAGCTCTACAGGAGGACATAGTTGAAGCCTTCGCTGAATTTCATCTGGCAAGGTACGAATGGGAATCATTGAAGCAATTCTAAATCCATGATCAAAATGTCGTGATTTTTTCCCTTTTGGAATTTCATGTTCACTAAGAATGAGATTTACACGCTCAATATCATCAAGAAACCCTCCGCCTCTTAGTGAGATTCTTTCAGGATATCCAGCCAAACATTCCTCAAATCCAAACCTACAAAACAAGCCGTTCATAGAGCCACACCACTCCCAGATATTACCAATCATATCGGTTACCCCATACTGATTGATTCTCTTACCTTCAGTATCAATTCTTGTTGGGGAAGACTTGTTTTGATGAGCTTTTCCTGTATATCTAGAACTACTCTCAAAATCAGTTGATAATGCTCTGTGTCTACGCCTAGCCCAACGAGTACCACTGTCCGTTCCAAAAGCTGCAATTTCCCATAATTGTTCTGTAACAATGTATGTGAAAGTTCCAGGAAATTTTTCTGAAGCAAGCTCGTGCACCCATCGGCTATAACTCAATGCCTCATTAAAAGAAACGCAAACTACTGGTTTGAGTGGATCATTGAAATCTTCGCTTTCCCAAGGGGAAAAAGGACCTACCCATTCTTGAGTATCAAAATCAAATCTTCCTCCCTTTGGCTCCTCCGGAAGAAGATTTATGAACTCTTTCTCTACACCACGAGAATAGTCTTGCTTTCCAGATAATTCGTGAGGCCAATATGTTTTGGCTCCACCTTGTCTGAGAAAACTGCGGTATTGAGCATTTGTTATGGGGTATTTCCCAATTGCAAAAGCATATTTAGATAGTTCTCGCTTTTGTCCATACCAATCATGTTGTGGAGGTATTGGCAGCAAAACCATCACTGAATCTTCTGGCCATTGAATTTCATATGGAGCCCAAGGAGATTTATCAGGAGTCAAGAAAAAGTTTCCTTTCTTTTCCCCAAAAAGATAGGGTACAGGAACTTTCTGTTTTGGGTAAACGCTATTATGCCAAGCAGTTTCCTTCTCCAGAAAGTCCATCAGTTCATCGATTGTGAGACACAAATCTTGATCAGCGTCCGCTTCGTGGAACTTCTCTCCGAGTGCAGCACAAATTTTCTTGGAGAGGAACCCTCCTCCTAGTCGCTCAGATTCTCTCACCCTTTCGAGCCGTCCACTAGCCATCAAGATAAGATGATTTGCTGAATCTAACTTTAGCTCTTCTACCGGTACAGTTCCCGAACTGCGAAACCGTATTGCTCCCCCTGCATGACAGCAATCCAAAATAAGAAGTTTGTTCCTGGCTCTGCACCGACGCATCGATGCCAGAATATCATCAGTTGGGAGTGCAGTTGTTTGCAATTGAGAGTTTGTATTATCTAAGATTAAGAACAGTTCACCAGAATCCAATACTCCGTGTCCGGCAAAATAGAAAATAAATGTATCCTCCGTTTTACAAGACGCGGCTGCTTTATCAAGTAACTCTCGAAATTGATAAGGACTAGTATCAGATTTTGGGCGCACTACCTCAAACTGACATCTCATACCCGAAAGAGCTTCAGCAATACCATCAGCGTCAGAAACAGCAAACTGCAGTTGACCAAATTCTTCGGAGCCATTAGAGCCTGAAAGAAATGCAATTTTGCTCATTCCTATGATCCTTTCTCATTAAGTAATTCAAACTGCAATCCTTTTACGAGACTAATTTCTGCTTTTAAGCTTTGATTTTCGCTTCCAGGCTGCGTTGGTTCCAGCATTTTGTGCTGCTCTTTCCACTCCATAAGAATCTCTCCATTTTTTTGTCGTATAACATTTCCCTTTGCATCTAATGCGGGACGGCAAGTGATCTCTTTCACCACTACAGGACGACGGGCAAGCGTTTCGATAATTTTAGAAATTGCCTGACTCAGAGCAATTAATGTAATACCAGACGCTATGATTACTAGAGCTACATCCCGTGATTGACTAGACTCTTCTCTTGCCGGATCTGATGTAAAACCTCTTTCTACTGCTAATCCTTGCTCTCTAAGCTCTTTGACAAGGTCAATCTGATTTTCCATTAGCAACTGCTCGATCTCAGGTGCTGAAAAAAGGAAGATTTCATCCATGTGTATAACTGCTCCAAATATGGGGTGAGCCACTTACATCCACAATTTAGTGAACTCAATTGTAACGTTATTGAAAGCGATCTGCTGAAAACAGCAGCGCTTTAAGATCACATCATTTTTAGCTACTTGTTTCTAGTATTTTCAGTCTAGTAGAAAAATTTATACTTTGATGACTTAACTCATCCCACGCCTGTTCGCGCAGCGTGCCCCTTAGGGCTTAGGCAGTGGGATTTCGTGTCACTAGTCATTAGTCCTTTGTATACAAATGACTAATGACTAGTGACAAAGGACGGCGGCGGGGGCGACTATTTAACCCATCCCTTCGTCTGTCCGACTTATTAGTGTTCTGAACTACCTTGTCAAGAACGCCAAGTAAGTCTCACTTATGAACTGGTGTGGAATCTTGAGACTGCGACTTCTCTGTCTGCCTTTGCAAGAATCGATAAAGGCGATTCAGTGCGTTCATGTGGGCGTAGGCTGCTGCGACTACAATGTCAGTATCAGAAGCTTGTCCAGAGAAAATACGCTCTTGATGGCGTAAGCGAATTGTGACAGTTCCCAGAGCATCAATTCCACCAGTCACAGATTGGACGGAAAACTCAATGAGTTGGTTGGGAATCTGCACAAGTCGATTGATGGCTTTATAAACAGCATCCACTGGACCAGTTCCCACTGCTGCATCAGTGAAAATTTCTCCGTTGGGAGTCACAACTGTGATGGTTGCAGTCGGACAGGTGCAATCACCACAGGTGACTTGGACGTGTTCGAGTTGAAAGCCTTTGTCTACTTGAATTTGCGTTTCATCCCGAACGATCGCCTCTAAATCCCAATCGGACATTTCCTTTTTCTTATCGGCGATTTCCTTGAACCGCATAAAGGCTTTGTTCAAATCTGCTTCACTCAACTCAAACCCCAATTCCTGCAGCCTGGTTCGGAAAGCATTCCTTCCAGAGTGCTTGCCCAAAATAATGCTGTTTTCAGAAAGACCTATGTCAGCAGCTTCCATAATCTCATAGGTCTGCCGATGTTTGAGAACACCATCCTGGTGAATTCCAGATTCATGGGCAAAAGCATTTGCTCCAACGATCGCTTTATTAGGCTGAACCACAATTCCTGTGAATTGGGAAACCAAGCAAGAGGTTTTATATATTTCTTGCGTCTTGATGTTCGTTAAGGGTGTATCGCAATCAACCGAACGACCAAAGTAGGGATTAAAATGAGGTTTGCGAACCTGCAATGCCATGACAATCTCTTCGAGTGCGGCATTTCCTGCTCGTTCACCAATGCCATTCACCGTACACTCCACCTGACGCACACCATTTTCGATTGCCGTCAAGGCATTTGCTGTCGCCAAGCCCAAATCGTTTTGAGTATGAACCGAAAGAATGACTTGATTAATATTAGGCACATTTTCTTGAACACCCTGAATCAGCGCCGCCATGTCTTTGGGTGTGCAGTAACCGACGGTATCGGGAATGTTGATGGTGGTTGCACCTGCAGCAATGACTCGTTCCAACACCTGGTAGAGGAACTCTGGATCAGTCCGGCTTGCATCCATCGGCGAGAATTCTACATCCTCGACAAAGGACTTGGCATAAGCGACCATTTCTTCGGCGATCGCCAAAACCTCACTCTGAGACTTTTTCAACTGGTACTTCAGGTGAATATCTGAAGTAGAAAGAAAAGTGTGAATTCTCCGATGAGCCGCTGGTTGTAATGCTTCAGCAGCAGCCTGGATATCTTGTCGAATTGCCCTTGCCAAAGAGCAAATAATCGGTCCACCCGATACGCCGACTTGTTGAGCGATTGTTCTGACAGCTTCAAAATCTCCAGGACTCGCTACCGCAAATCCTGCTTCAATCACATCAACACCTAGTAGAGCCAGTTGATGAGCGATCGCCAGTTTCTCTTCTACCAGCAGTGTTGCGCCTGGTGATTGTTCACCATCTCGTAGCGTTGTGTCGAAGATAATGACCCGGTCTGGTTGAGGTCGAATGCTCATGACTGTCTCCCGTGGTGTTAATAGAAGGGATTGTTAGACCAATGCTTTTGAATATTGTATACATAAAATTGTATACAATATAAAATATTAACTGAAGAAATTATGAACTTAAATGACTTAGCAGCCAATGTGCTGCAACAACAACGCAGTACTCCAGATTTGATTGCAGATGCTTTGCGAGAAGCGATTGTGCGGGGAATTTTTCAGGAAGGACAATCCCTCAGACAGGATGAAATTGCGACTCAGTTTGGCGTCAGCCGCATTCCTGTGCGGGAAGCTCTACGTCAGCTGGAGGCAGAAGGATTGGTGACGCTCCATCTTAATCGAGGAGCAATGGTTTCGGCACTTTCTCCAGCAGAAGCGCAAGAAATATTCGAGATTCGGAGCGCGTTGGAAGTGAAAGCGATTCAACTGGCAATTCCCAAGCTAACCCCATCAGATTTAGAAAAGGCATCTGAGATTTTGGCACAGACAGACCAGGTAACTGATGCAGGTTTGTTGGCGAAACTCAACTGGGAATTCCATGCAACGCTCTATACAACCGCCGAACGTCCTCGGCTGCTGACGATCATTAAAACCCTGCACCTGAATGTAGACCGCTATGTCCGCCTTCAGATGAGTCAGATGGATTACCTAGAGCGGTCCCAAAAGGAACACTATCAATTATTAGAAGCTTGTCAACAGCACGATACTAAAGCTGCTGTTAGGCTACTAAAAAGACACATTGACACGGCAGGAGAGCAGCTAGTTGCATACTTGCAACAAAACGTTCACACCTAATCATCTCCACAAGTTCTTCATAATTGCTGAGAATAATACATCTGTTACCGATGATTTTCCTTGAAGAGGTTTTTTGTGGTACTGAACTATTTTAATCAAGTTGTCATCACAGCGTTACCTGATTCATCTGTTGCAACAAATAATGATGATATTCCTATCTACTCTAAGTACTGTATGCAAGTGATTGTTCAAGATGGAGTCGCTGTGCCTTTTATGTTTGCTGATACTTTAGAAGAATTACTTCCTTACCTTAAAGTCATTGAGAAATCTACACCGATAATAGGCATTTAGTCGCTAGGAATTCCACAGATTCTTAATTATTGGTGCATTTACCCATATCAAAAATATTAAAAAATATTATAGAAATGATGTATGGTGCGTTAGCGCAGGCGTAACGCACCTCGTAAATTAACCACCCAACAACGGAATGGGAGCGTTGATAATTTTCAATTGAACTAATGCCAAAATCACAAGAGTATAGATGGTTGAGGTAAGTAAACCCGAAAGTAATTCTTTTTTCAAATTACGCTCCTTGGGTTGATTTTGTAGAACATCCATAGCTCCTAATTGCATTAAGAGGATACCAATAATGTTAGAAAGCCAGTATCCGATAATTGAGCCAGGTAAGAGTAACTTAGGGTAAAATAAACTACAGACATACCCAAAACCATAAGCAATTGGTAAATTGAATAATAGGTCATTCCACCAACATAGTGGTGAGAGCAAATATCCAAGAACTAGAAAAAATCCGCCTCTGAGTTTCTTAAACGTATTTTGTTTCCAGTCCCCAAGAACAGTCGGCTGTAACTGCTCTGGGGTAGTTTGTCCTGCTACGCTCGACTCCTGACGGAATATTGGGAGGTTTGTCATAATAATGCATAATGCCTATGTCATAACCGTACTTTAACCGCAAAACTAAGAAAAAGTCTAGTGCGGGATCAAAGCGCCAACATGGTTTGCCTATTCCTTCTCATTCCCACCCTCAGTTTAGGGGATGAGGGACAAGGCGAGATCTGCGAGAATGATTATTATTTATAAAACTTGCCGTAGTACAGAGCAAAGCAGGCAATAGCTATAATCAAGATAATGTTGTTTATTAAAAATATGACTAATTCATCTTTAACGACTTTCTTGTTAATAGCGGGATCGATTTTCCTTACGATTGCTGTTATCGGACAATCTAAATTGGGTTTCGCTGAAATCAATCCTGGTTTTTTCGGAAGATTTCTAGCTTTAATTATTGGTTTGTTTACCTTAACGGGTGCTGTTTTATTAGTCTTATTTCCTGCCGATGGAATTAATTTAATTAGAGATTATTTAGTACAGCAAATTCAACAAAACCTAGGCTTTATTACGGGATTTCAAGCTTTCACCTAACCAAGTACAAGCTGTAGCTGAGGAGTGCGTTACTCTCAAGATAACGCACCCCTAACCAATAATTATAAATTAATAATAGGCTCCTACAAGGCTATAAATTAGCGCAGTCAGAACTATCAAAGTAATAACAACGTATGTAAATTCTCGCTGTCGTAGAAAAATTAAGAGAGAAATGACCACGCGAATAATAGGAGTCGCAACGAGTAGCAGCAGTCCAAGTTGAATAATGCCACGACGACTACCTGACAACACCGCAGCCACAACACCAGTGGGAGAACGTAAATAGGATGGTTCTCCTTGAAAAAAATGATAGTCGGCTCTTTCAGCACCGTGGCGAATTAAATAGAGTATGCCACCTATTAAAACGACAGTGCTAGCAATGATGACACCGTATTTTAGTAAATTACTAAGTACCTGCTCAAGTTGCAGTTCGCTTATTGTTTTCGTACCTTCCTTGTTTGCATCAACCTCACAGTCACTGGGAAACTTCGTCACCATGCTAACGCTTTGCTGGGCTAACTCTTGAATATCACTGTCTGGTTTTTCCTGCTGCAATTGGAATTTAATAACTTGACCTTGTGATGATGTAGATGAACCCCACCAGAAACCAAAAGTTTTAGTCATTCTAAAGCCCCCCGATTAAACTGTTGTAAACCATCTTGAACGCCATGACCACTAGCACAAGAGAGAAGATAATTCTCAAAGTTTGAGTTTTGGCTCCTACCAGGACTTGCGCCCCCAAAAAAGCACCAGGCAATACTCCCAACATCACCGGCATCGATAGTCCTGGATCAATGTAACCACGCGCTAAGTAAACTCCTGCTGATGCGGCTGCGGTGACGCCAATCATAAAATTACTGGTGGTTGTAGAAACTTTGAACGGGATACGCATAATTTGATCCATCGCTAAGACTTTAAATGCTCCCGAACCAATGCCAAGTAACCCAGAAAGAACTCCAGCGACTAACATCACGCTAAACCCACCGGGGACAGAATGAACTTGGTAAGACATCACTCCCTCAGGAGTTGGGTAAGTACCATTGAGTTGTAAATAAGTTCCTGTGGGGTCAGGTGACTCGCTTTCAAGGTTGTCGAGTTTGGGTTGTTGTGACAGGAAAGCCGAATAAAGTAGAACAACAGCAAGGACGATGGACAATGCTTTGACAGAAATAAAAGTGGCTATCATTGCTCCTATTAAAGCTCCGATTGTTGTTGCGACTTCTAGAAACATTCCCAATCGCAAATTCGTGTAGCCTTGCTTAATATATGTAGATGCCGCACCTAGGGAAGTCGCAATGACAGACACCAAGGAAGCACCAACAGCGTAGCGGATATCAACTCCAAAGACTGAAACTAATAACGGGACAATGACAACTCCACCCCCTAAACCAGTGAGCGCTCCTAAAAAGCCTGCGGTCAATGACCCAACCCAAACTAGTAAAGAAAACTCTAGAATATTCAAATTTTATTCCTCTATTTTATATATGGTATTAAATAAATAATGATATTTATATGCCGATAAATAGAATTTCTATTTTCATACTTATGGTACTTGATTAATTGTTTTTGTGCTAGGTGGCTGAAAACGAAATTTCAAGTTTTCATAACTTTCAGCACTACCCCATTCTATTAAACTTCTTGCAAAAGTATGATGAGTGAATATTTATAACCACAGATGCACAGAGATTAACACTAGTTAATTATCTCTGCATCTGTGGTTATGTGGTTTTATTTTCATTAAATTGACTTTTACAAGAGGTTTATTTATTTGCAGCATTCACAGAGAAAGCGATAATTCTCTTAAAACTAGAGGCAGTAAAGTCAAGATGCCACTTTCCACCAAAATAAACGCACCTAATCCCAATTGAAATTAAAGCTTTTCCCTGTCGTTGAATCTTGTGTGAATTTCTTCAATTCCTTGGCGCATTTCCACAACAATTCTTGGAGAGCGAAGCCTTTGCAAAAAGAACCAGCCACAAGTGACCAGCAGATATAACAAAAACAGGTGGGGAAACACGTTGTAAGGCGGCAGTTATTAGAATTAATAGAGACAATCTTGGTTTATAAGTTTCCCACGAAGTAATAATATATTAATTTTTTGGTTATTTATGCCGGATTTGTGGCAATTTATGTCGATATAATCAGCCTATACAAACTTAAAGCCAAAAGATTATTGGAACTCATGACACGTCATTCATCTAAATGGATATATCGATACTTAAACATTAACCGTCGTGGGTTCGTAATTGGGACGCTGTCAGCAGCTTTTGGCGGTGCAGTGGGAATTTGCCATAAGTTGTTACCTACAGCAGCGGTACCAAAGCGATCGCGCGGAGCGCAGACGCCTTTAGGCGTATCGCAACAAAATATACCTAGCCAATCTAATAGTAGGGTAATCAAGTTTACCAATGGTATTTCTTTAGAACTGGTGACACGAGACAACGAATTTTTGGGCTTTGGTCGGATTGCAGCTGGTAATTTTCCCTTGCGTAGTGCAAGAAGACCAATGTTTGTAGAAATTCGTAATCCTAATGCAGTCACTTTTTGCAATTACACTATCACGCAACAGCAAATCACAAATCAATCCGCGATACTTGAATTGTCAATGGACTATCGCGAAGGTGGTCTTATGGATTGGATGGTTCATAGCGTTCGCAATCGTTACAACACGGTTGATTGGACTGCTGAACCTCAACCAGCCAGTGATACTACCTTGCGGCTGGAAATCCGTCCAGTGACACGCAACCTTGGCGATCGCAAATAGTTTGCCATTGTGGGCGGAATGCATTGCTATTTTTGATACACCAGCTTTACAAAAAGCAGGTAGCAATCCTGACGACATCTTCTTCCGTGGGTTGGCTTACCGGACAATGTGGGACATTTACTGGGGCGTCCAGCGCAACCAACTGAGCTTCAATTTCAATAATCGTGGTGATTTCGACCGACCAACTGATTGGCACATATCACAGCTAAAGGTCTTCAATCAGGTCAACGATTTGATGATTAACCGCGAAATTCTACCTGATGAGAAAGGTGTTGTGTATCGTGCAGACAGTCACCAAGTTCTCTGGGCTTTCCAGAATTTTGACTTCAAACTTCCTGCCAATTCATCAGTTTTGAATGTCAACACAGGAGAAAAAGTACAAACTCGTCTCCTGCAAGCCGTCAAATATCATGTTTATCATGTTAAGCCAAATAGCAGATAGACTGAACCTTAAGAGGTGCTGGCTGAATTAGGAAAGCTAAATAAATGGGAAACTGAGTTCTAGCATGACTGATAGCAAAACGCTTCTCGTTAATTTGACCAAACAGGAAGAATCTCTGCAAATTTTGCCTCAAGCTCCTATCTTGTCAAGTCAACAAGCAGGATGGGAAAGCGTCAGCATAATTCACTATCGTCATCCCGCTCATTCGATTCCTGAACACTGTTTGACTGATCATGTCTTGGCGATCGCCCACAATCAATTCCAATTTGAAGCCCGAATGGATGGCAAATTCAGCAGTCAGCTAGTAGACAATGGTGTCATTCAGCTGACTCCTGCTTATGTTAACCAGAGATTAAGCTGGGACAGAGAGGGAGAGTTCTTGATAGTTACCCTTTGTCCCAAGTTTGTCGAGAAAGTAGCTTATGAATCAGTGAAGGGAGATGTTATCGAATTCATCCCACAATTTTCCATTATTGACCCCATCATCCAGCACATAGCAAAAGCACTCAAAGCAGAGATTGAAGCGGGATGCAACACAGGTAGGCTTTTTGGTGAAGGAGCCGCCACAATGCTGGCAGTTCGTCTGCTTCAAGCATACGCTAACCGCAAACCTGTCATCAGAGAGTATGGAGATGGTCTTGGTAAGCACAGGTTAAAAGTCGCAATTGACTACATCAATGCACATCTGGAGCAAAATATCAAGTTAGCAGACATTGCTGAAGTTGTGGGAGTAAGTCAGTATTATTTTTGCCATTTATTCAAACAATCAATTGGTATGACTCCCCATAAATATTTGACCCAACAGCGGATAGAACGAGCAAAGCTCTTGTTGAAAAATAGGGAGTTAAGTATTGTTGAAATTGGCATTGCGTGCGGCTTCGCAGACCAAAGCCATTTTACCAAGCACTTCAAGCGTTTGGTTGGTATCACTCCAAAAGTTATGCGCTCTCAATAGCAAGAATTTACTAAGAAGAATCTCAAAAATATACAAGAAACCACGTCTATGTTTGCCTACAGTGAGGCTAGTAGAAACAAATATGTGACAAGATGACTAACTCAACTCAATACAAAATCGGTTTGCTCATCTATCCTGAACTCACCCAACTAGATGCTACTGGACCATACCAAGTGTTCTCCACCTTGCCCGGTACTCATGTCTACCTGGTTTGGAAAACTTTGGAGCCAGTTAAAGACATGGGAGGTCTGATACTCCAGCCGACCACCACGTTTGCCGATTGTCCACCGTTAGATGTCATTTGCGTTCCGGGTGGTGGTATGGCAACTGTGGAAATGATGCGCGATTCCGAAGTACTAACATTTCTGAAAGAACAGGCAAAAAACGCTCAATACATCACTTCAGTTTGTACGGGATCGTTGATTCTAGCAGCAGCAGGTTTACTTCAAGGCTATAAAGCTGCCTGTCACTGGATGTTTCGGGATTGCCTGGCACAGATGGGAGTTGAAGTGAGTACTGAACGCGTTGTCGTTGACCGCAACCGTATCTCTGGCGGTGGTGTGACTGCAGGCATTGATTTTGGACTAACTGTTGCTGCTGCCCTTTACGGCGAAGAGACTGCCAAATTCGTGCAACTCATACTGGAATACAACCCAGATCCACCGTTTAATGCTGGTTCTCCAGAAACAGCAGGCGTAGTGACAGAACAAGTGAAACAAGCAGGCGCAGGACTTGTTGCTGCAACGCTAGCAGAGTCTAAGCAAGTAGCAGCTAGACTGAACCTTTAGAAGCGCTGGCTGAATTAGGAAAGCTAAGTGACATACTCCCTCACCATAATCAAAGATTATGGTGAGGGCTTCCAACAGCCCGATGAAGGGTATGAAGGATTTCCTTTGTGGTACTCTAGACGAGTCGAATCCGTTTAGTTTGAACTACAATCTGGCGGGGAGATGGGCGATTGGGCTTCGCCCACTGCGCTAAGCACAATCGCTGATGATGGATAAAACAAACCATTCTGTTTTCTTAGAAGAGGATAAGTAATCTACTCAAAAGGGAGTGAGTAGTTTACTCAAACCCCAGAGCTAGCTACTTGTCTGGTCACTTCTAAAAACTTTTGTAAGACAGACGATATCTTATCTGGTCGCCAAATCATCGCCAATTCTACCTGTGAAGTTGATTCTGCCAAAGCTTTGTAGACAACCCCAACTCGTTGAAGATTTTGCACAGACGCAGGGACTAAAGCAACTCCCAACTCTGCTGCAACCAAGCTGATAATTGTTTGCATTTGAATTGCTTCCTGTGCGACTTGAGGTTGGAAACCTACTTGTTGGCACATATTCACAATTTGGTCATAAAAACCCGATCCCAAATAACGTGGGAACAAAATGAAGGGATCATTGGCTAGCGTAAGCAGCGAGATTTGCGTTTCATTTGCCAAGCGATGGAACTCTGGTAGCACCGCTACAAATGGCTCTTTTAAAATCGACTCAATCATCAGTTCCTGCTCATATATGGGGGGACGAACAAAACCCAGATGAATTCGGTCTTCATGCAGCGCTTGAACCTGTTGAGTTGTCGTCATCTCATGCAAGCTTAGAAGAACCTCTGGAAACCGTCTGCGAAAAACTTTCAAAATGACTGGAAGAACGCTGTAAGTTGCAGACCCCACAAAGCCTAACGTCAAACGACCAGTTTCACCTCGATCAGCTCGTTGAACGATTTGGATTGCTTGCTCAGCTCGTGTGAGAATCTGACTGGCTTCCTCTAGAAATAGCTGTCCTGCTTCGGTTAATTGAACACTGCGCTTAGTGCGGTGAAAAAGTTGAACACCCAACTCTTCCTCCAGTTGGCGAATTTGCTGACTTAGTGGCGGTTGAGCAATCTGTAATCGTTGAGCTGCTCGACCAAAGTGCAATTCCTCCGCCACAGTCACAAAATAACGCAGATGTCGAAGTTCCATCTAGTTTAATACTTTTTAGATATTAGTCTAAAACAAAAATTATATTGGACATATTTAATTAGGATTTTTACTCTGGTAAGTAAGGCGCTGCAGATTTAGCGATCGCGCACAGCGTCCGCCGTAGGCGATGCTCCCAGAGGGCGGCTCCCTCTAGGAGCATCGCAGCAATCTCTTGATGGATAAAGCAGTCTAATTTGTAATTTTCGCTACTAACCTTTTTTCAAGCTTTGTGGTTGCACCAAACGAGGTAAGCAATGAAAAAACAGCATTTAACAATACATGGTTTGAAAGCTTTAACGATTGCACTCCTGTCAACTACACTGACTTTCTCGTGTAGTCAGATACAAGCACAAAACCTAACCAAACCAATTCAAATGACAAGCCAAGTAACATCCCTGAACGCTCAAGTGACCCGGGAAGATAATTTTGTCAATAGTGACCCTGGCATTCAAATTTTTGTCCGCAAGGTGCAATTTAATAGTCCTTCAAATAATGCTCGTGTACCCGTTTTACTGATTCACGGTGGTGGACCAGGCAGTGTAACATCATTTGATATTGATATCCCTGGATATTCAGTTGCAGCAGACATAGCACAAGCTGGACATCCTGTCTATCTCATGAATGTACGAGGATGGGAACAATCCACTCGTCCCAGGGCGCTTAATCAATTACCTCAGCAAAATCTCCCAGCCGTCACCTCTTTTGAAGCAGTACAAGATATTAGCGCGGTAGTAAACTGGATTCGGCAACGTGAATCAGGACGTAAGGTGGCGCTTGTTGGTTGGGCAACAGGAGGACACTGGGCGGGCATGTACACCAGCCGCAACAATGATAACGTGAGTCACTTAGTGATACTTAACAGTCTTTACGGCGTGAAAGCACCGTGGGAACTCGGCAAGAGCTTCGAGAACCCAGCTCGACCAGGAGAGTTTGACAAAAGTGCAGGAGCGTATCGACTGACCACGGCTTCTGGACTGGTAGCTCAATGGAATAAAACAATTCCTGTGGCAGATAAGAATCAATGGCGTGATCCAGTAGTGGCGCAAGCTTATCAGCAAGCCGCACTGGCAAGTGACCCAACAAGCAACTCTCGTCAGCCGTCCAGTTTGCGAATTCCTAGCGCATATCGATTGGAAAGTTATAACCTCGCGCGTGGTCAAAAATATTGGTCAGCTGCAGATATTACTGTGCCTACACTTGTCATTCGAGGTGAGCGGGATTTCTGGTCAAGACCTACAGACCTTAAGGCGCTACAAGCCGAGTTAGTGAAAGCGTCAAAGCTCAAAACAGTAACGATAAAAGACGGCACACATTACTTGTTTCTTGACCGTCCTGAGCGAGGGCGCGATCGCTTCTTGCAAGAGGTGCTGTCATTCTTGTCCTAAAGAAACAGGCTTGCAGATTAGTCAAAGATACAGTGTAGCAAATCCGCTCAAATACTCCTGCGTTAATGAACTTTAGATATCACACAACTAATCGACGATTTCCATACCACTGACTCAAATCATGCTCAATTGCTTCAAGGATTGCGATCGCCTCCGTTATTGATTTTGCATCAGCAGTTAACAGAGCAAACACTGACTCAACCCTTAGTTGATAATCCTGTGGACAGATAGCAAACGTGTTGGCAACTGCCACTGCACCCTTTTCATTCAACAAGTAATCTTCATTGAGTGCAAATAACACTTGATTGATGCAGGCCACGCTGCGGAAACAGCAACCTGCTGCATAAGCAACATCACCGCGTGCAATTGCCTTTTGTGCAATTAACAGTGAAAAAGTGAACTACCCAACACCGACCCTTACGGGTACGGTGTGGGCTTCTGACTTCATTGACCGTTGCCCCTTGCCCTTACGAGTAGGTGGTCTTACACAGCCTCCATCAGCAATAACGGGGTTCCCTCCGCCATTCGTTTGCAATATCCGAATCCCTTGATTCCTTATGTTCAATGCGGCGTTCCCATCCCGATCATGATGAGTCCCACACTTGAGACAATCCCACTCACGCATAAGAAGTGGTAATTCATCAATAACGTGACTACAGGACGAACAAGTTTTGGAACTAGGGAAAAACCTTCCTATCTCTACAAGTTGACCGTCCTTCGCTTTCAACTTGTAATCCAGGAAGTTAACAAACATTCCCCAGCCGACATCGGATATTGATTTTGCTAGCTTTCTATTTTGTATCATCCCTTTGATGTGAAGATTCTCCACAACAATAACTTGACTTTCGTTTACAAGCTTCCTACTTAACTTATGTAAGAAGTCTTGACGGGAATTTGATACTTTCTCGTATACCTTACCTACCAACTTTTTATATTTATTTCGTGAATTACTCCCTTTGACTTTACGAGCGAATTTCTTCTGCTTGCGTGCTAAATTTTTCTCATGTCGCCTCAAGTGCTTTGGATTAGAATGCTTTTGTACCTCACTGCCATCATGAACAATAGCAAAATCTTTCAATCCTAAGTCAATACCAATAGTTTTACCCCCTATTGTACAGACGCCCTGCCAGGGCGTCTCGACGTCACTTTTCACTTCACATAATATTGAAGCGAAGTATTTATCTGTAGGGGTCTTGCTTATTGTGACTGTTTTTAGCTTTCCTTCAATTGATCTATGCAATACAGCTTTTACTTCTCCAATTTTGGGGATGCTAAGCAAGTTACCTACTACTTTTACATTTTGGGGATATTGAATAGATTGCCTCTGGTGTTTTGATTTAAACTTAGGGAATTTAGCACGTCCAGCAAAAAAGTTTTTATATGCTTTGTCCAAATTAATAGCTACACATTGCAAAACAGATGAGTAGCAATCTTCCTTTAGCCAAGGGTTCTCTACTTTTAGAGTAGGCAGATAAGCTTTATAAACACTTAAGTGTAATGATTTACCTGTTTGCTCATAGTGTTGAATGCAAGCATTGAGTGCATAATTCCAATACCATCTTGCACAGCCAAATGATTTCCCTAGGGCAAGTTCTTGTTCAGTAGTTGGATATAGCCTGACTTTAATTGCTTTCAACACTTGTTATCACCCCCCTTTCTTGTTTTATGATACCATCAATGCAAAGACACTGTAGGGGCATTTATGAAAAACAAGTCATTAAATCTGAGGATATCAGAAAGAAGATTAATAGGACTTACGCATTGACAAATATTTAATATTGTGTCTTCAAAAGAAGGTGGGAGCAATCCACATTTCATTTCTTAAAAAGAGAAAGGATAAAAATTTCCGAAAAGTCGCTACAGTAAGGTTT
>JAHHIB010000049.1 GCA_019359075.1 Kalymmatonema hyalinum WJT4-NPBG1 | reverse complement strand
AGACTCTTCATTGGAACTAACTCTGAGTGACGGTTGCGCTCTGCGCAACCGCTAAATTGGCATTGGCGATCGCATTAATCTCAGACTGCGAAGCGCTCGAACTCAGATAACCCGCAACTTGGGTTATGTAAGGTAATTCAATCGCAAAATCTGGACTCATGGGTGGAAAGGAGTCTTGTTCTTCTGGTTTTAATGCATCCCATCTGGCTTGAGTCACCCAAGCGGCATCGGGAGAACGTTCTGCACCATTGGGAAGTCGGAAAGCGGTTGAAGAGTTAAAAGCAACACCAAGTTTGGATTGGCGGTTCCAAAACCAAAGTTGTCCTTCAATATCTATATTGCGCTTACCTGTATTTCCTCCCGTAGGGGGCATAATAATTAATTCTCCTGTGGCGGTTAGTTCTAGCTGTACGTCTCGGTTAGCCGCAGCGAGGAGTACGAATTGCTCTTCGGAGATTTTCAGGTTTGCGGGGATGTTGAGAGGCAAGTTGCTCATAGACAATAATTAAACATTAAAAATGTCCATTATTTATATTGTCATTGACTCAAAATTCCTTCTGGTGCGAGACGCACTCGCGTTCGGAACCTCACCCTGCCCTGTCGGGCATCTCTCTCCTTATTAAGGAGAGGGAAAGATTTTTGCGTAGCAAAAAGCGAGGGTGAGGTTTTGAGCGAAATGACTCAAAATTCCTTCTGGTGCGAAACGCACTCGCGTTCGGAACCTCACCCTGCCCTGTCGGGCATCCCTCTCCTTATTAAGGAGAGGGAAAGATTTTTGCGTAGCAAAAAGCGAGGGTGAGGTTTTGAGCGAGATTTGTGTACGTGGTAGCCCCATCTCCCCTTATCCCCAATTACGGGTAAAACCCCAGCTTCGGCAACCCCAGTGTCTCATCCCAACCCATCATGATGTTGAGGCACTGGATGGCTTGACCCGCCTGTCCTTTGATTAAGTTATCAATTACTGACATGATAATCGCCCGACCAGTACGGGGGTCAACTTCTATGCCTATGTAACATAGGTTACTGCCGCCTGCCCATTTAGTTTGGGGGTAAACCCCTGGGTCACAAACTGTCACCCAAGGAGAGTTACGGTAAAAGGCTCTGTAAATTGTGATTAAATCATCTCGCACCAAACCCGGATCACGTAGCGTGGCATACACTGTTGCTAAGATGCCCCGCACCATTGGAATTAGGTGTGGTGTAAATTGGATGGTGACTTCGTGCCCCGCCAAATCACTGCAAACCTGCTCAATCTCTGGCGTATGGCGATGACGGCCAACATTGTAAGCACCCAAGGAGTTATCTGCCTCGGCAAGTAACATATTGATTTTCGCTTGACGACCGCCGCCAGATGTGCCTGACTTGGCATCAACAATGGCTGTTTCTGGGACGATCAGCCCTTGCTTGAGGAGTGGTGAAAGTGCCAGGAGGCTAGCGGTGGGGTAGCAACCAGGACAGCCTATGAGTTGTGCTTCTGCAATGCGATCGCGGTACAGTTCTGGTAATCCATAAACAGACTGTGCTGCCGTTGCAAGATCCGTTCTCTGGACACCATACCAGCTTGTGTAAGTTGTTAAATCGCTAAAGCGATAGTCCGCACTCAGATCGAGGACTTTACATCCTTTTTCCAACAGCTGCGGAGCCATGTTGCAAGCCAGACCATTTGGCAGAGACAGAAAAACCACCTCACAACGCCCTGCAATGGTTTCTGGATCAACAGCCTCAATCTGTTGGTTAATTATATGAGCCAGATGGGGGTAGAGATCCGCCAACGGTTTTCCCGCGCTACTCTCCCCACCTAAGTAAACCAGTTCGACTTCTGGATGATCCATCAGTAGTCGCACTAACTGAACTCCGCCGTAGCCTGACGCGCCAACAATCCCAACGGGTACGCGTCTAAAATTACCCATAACTATGAAATCCTTTTTGAATCTGGAGAACTCTCATTACCAGTATTCTGCCGCTAAAGGCTTCTTGCTGTTTCACTGTTACTGCCAAGAGCAATCATAAATCCTACTTTAGCCGCAGATATTTATCGGTATGTTATCGAATCTTTGCTTCTGGTGCTTCTGGAATATTCCAAAAGAGCTACAATCAAAAACAAGGATTTATTAAAAAAAATTTACCTTTGGTAGCTGGAAATTCTCTGTGTCGCAGCTTAACACGACCTTAAACCCAAGCTTTGTATTTGACTCGATTGACGCCGCCTTGGCTGACTTGAAAGCTGGTCGCCAGATTGTAGTGGTGGATGACGAAAATCGAGAAAATGAAGGCGACCTGATTTGTGCTGCTCAATTTGCTACCCCTGACATCATTAATTTTATGGCAGTGGAAGCCCGAGGGCTAATTTGTCTGGCAATGACGGGCGATCGCCTGGATGAATTAGACTTGCCATTGATGGTGAGCAACGTTGTTGCCGAAAGTCATAATACCGCATACGACAATCAAACGGCTTTTACCATCAGCATTGATGCTGGTTTTCATTTGGGTGTCACCACAGGTATTTCTGCCGAAGACCGCGCTAAAACTATCCAAGTTGCTATTAACCCCACCACAAAACCTAGCGATTTACGTCGCCCCGGTCACATCTTCCCCATACGTGCCAAGGAAGGAGGCGTCTTAAAAAGAGCCGGACATACTGAAGCGGCTGTTGATTTAGCCCGACTAGCAGGGCTGTACCCATCTGGGGTGATTTGTGAAATCCAAAACCCCAATGGTTCAATGGCGCGGTTACCCCAGTTAATTGAGTATGCTCAACGTCACCAGCTGAAAATTATCAGCATTGCGGACTTAATCAGCTACCGCCTTCAGCATGATCGCCTGATTATCCGCGAAACTGTGACCAGGTTGCCCAGTCAGTTCGGTCAATTTGAGATATACGGATACCGTCACACACCGGATAATACGGAACATGTAGCGATTGTCAAAGGCGACCCAGCGACGTTCAAAGATGAGCCAGTCATGGTGCGAATGCACTCAGAATGCTTAACTGGGGATGCTTTGGGTTCTCTACGCTGTGATTGCCGGATGCAGTTGCAAGCGGCGCTGAAGATGATTGAGAATGCAGGTAAAGGTGTTGTAGTATACCTGCGTCAAGAAGGGCGGGGAATTGGATTGATTAATAAGTTAAAAGCCTATTCTTTACAGGATATGGGACTGGATACTGTAGAGGCGAACGAGCGTCTGGGATTCCCCGCTGATTTGCGTAACTATGGCATGGGAGCGCAAATGCTAATGGACTTAGGCGTGCATAAGATTCGCTTAATTACCAATAATCCCCGTAAAATTGCGGGTCTGAAGGGCTACAGCTTGGAAGTCGTTGATCGCTTGCCATTGTTGATTGAGGCAACCGATTACAATTCCTATTACCTAGCGACCAAGGCGAAAAAGCTGGATCATATGCTGTTGCAAACTTATCTGGTGACAGTGGCGATCAACTGGCAAGATGATCCGGAAGCAGTGACGGAACGCTACGAGCGCTTAGAAAAACTACGGCATTTAGCGAAAAGTCATGACTTATTGTTACAGGAAGAAGCACGTCCCTTGGCGATCGCCCTGTTTGATAAACCATCCTTAATCGTACACTTAGGTTTCGACCAACCAAACGTTGCAACGTCTGATTGGTATGAGCAGAAAGGTCATCCTTACGTACAAGCGATTAGCCAAATTTTGGATCAACTCGTCAGTTTACCTGACATCGAAAAGTTAGAATTTCTCATGTCACCAGGGGTTGATCCCTTGAGTAACCTGCAAGTGCAATTGGATCGACAGACGTTCCCCCTAGGGACATTGCCTTCGTCTATTTGTTGTGAGCAGTTGGGCACGCAAAAGATTTATAGTTTTAGTCGCTCTTATTGAGCTGTCGCTGCCGTAAAGGATAGTGTTGGCGCTAATAACGTAGTAGGGTGGGCACTGCCCACCCTACAATGAAAAGTTTTCATAATTCGCCGACAACCTTTTATACCATTTCACTTTCAGGTTGCTACAAATCGGTAGCAGGGAGCACAGGAGTACAACAGCACAACAGCAGGGGAGAATTATTTGTAGCCGTTCTACAACACTTGGACAACGCGCTTACAAAGTTTAACTTTGTTAGACACTGCCCGGATTGCTTCCTGTTTCATCCTGGCAGTGTCGGCACTCACCAGTCCACAGGCTTAAATTCGGATAGAACTTACCCTATCTGTAAATTATTTTTGACATTGAAATATGAGAAACTTTGCTACTCTATCCCATTATTTTCAATCCTATTAAGGTTTCTGGACTTCTCAACCGCCTTATTACAGGTAGGATTACTCTTAAGAGTTTTGTACAGGATCTCAAGCCTTAATCTTTTTCGCTTGCTTTTCGCGTTAACACTACTGTAGCAAATTTGTTAGACATATGTGGGTATTAATGTCTAATTTTGTCCAACAATTAAGTTACAGTTTCTAACCCTAACTTAAGGAATTGGTATTAGGAGGGGAATTAAAGCCTGCCTGATCAAAGATTTAAGACAGTGGTTAATAACCAATACAGTCTGATTAACCGCGTCTGTGATCTGAGGATCATGCTTATTCGATTTGCTGCGTTCGCGTAGCAGCTGCTTTGCAGCATCGTTCCTCACAGTCTCACCTTGGCATTGCCCCTACCTTCTCGATATAAGTTGTGGTGCTTCTTCCCCTTGCAGGAAGGGTGCACTCACCACCTCAGCTAGTTCTGTACCCTCTGTCTTTAACAATGCTTCCCAATCAGCTTTTAATTCTGGATCATTGGGACGAGAGGTACGCAAACGGGCTAGGGTGGCAATACTGTCTTGCCAAATTCCAGCGTTTGCATACAAATGGGGAAGCTGTTGTGGGTTAGCGTTTTTGAGCTGTGTTGCTAGTTGAGCTTCCGGTTGAATGCGTTTGATCGCTCCGTCGACTACGCGATCATGAGAACGTGCTTTGGCATTACAAATCACAGAGAATGACCAACGATACTGCTTGCCTGTTTCTAGTGACGCCGTAGTTACGGGAATACTGACAACTCCAGCTTTGCCACTCGGTTTATAATATTGCTTAGTCACAACATTATTTTTGTTTTCGTCCAAGATTACCAGTTCTAGTGCTGCTTGGGTAGAGGTTTTAGGAACATAAAATAGCAACACGGGATTTGCTACTGTTGTTAACCCTACGTTACTCTGAGGCATTATAGCTGTTAGACGCTTACTACCTGTATCTGCTAAGCATTGACTGTCCCGCGCAGCACCAGCGACACGTCTACCTGGTAGTCCTAGACTAGCTGGGGCTTTGAATGTTATCCGAGCTTCTGCAGGCGTAAAAGCGATGAGGACAGACGATAACCCTAATATGGCAGTCAAGGTGGCTGCTGTTAAAGAGCGGTCTTGTAAAAAGGTCTTCATAAGAATCACTGGTAAGGTGAAAACCTTGGTGGTAGATGCTTAAAAAAAGCTTACCCCACCATATGTTTTATAGCTAACAATATTATTAGCTATAAGTATTATACGGGGAGTTCCTTAGAGATTATGCATCTCAAACTTTTGCTCTGATGTTTGCCAAAGCGTGCTATAGCTTGCTGCTATGGAATTTTAGCAACAATTTGTAGAAATTTAGGAATATTCATGAACAACTATTAAAAGATTTATACTTTACTGTCATTTTGCAACTTGACACGTAAGAGAAATTGCGGTTAGTTAACCATAATACTAAAATATCAAACCCTCACACCTTTCCCCCCTCTGAATTGATTTCTACCGGGCAGCGTTGGCGCATTCTCGAGGGCATTTTTGATGGGTGATTAGTACCAACATAGCTACATATAGAAGCCAAAACAATGATTAGTCAAGTTTCAGAAACAAAGATGCACTTCATCAGGTGGCTGCTTGCTATCGGCTGGCTGATGCTAATCTTCTCTTTATTTTACGATCCAATCTCACCTTGGTTGACAAACCCCAGTGGTTTCGTCAGTTCTGTTGATCTTGATGCCAATAAGTACGTAGATGCATCAAATTGCTTGAAAGTTCAGGGAGCGTGTTTATTAAAACAACCCTACAGTATCGGCGCACGCATCTTTTGGACAGTCGTTATTCCGAGTGCGATCGTTATTTTGCTGGTGTTCGGTCATGAATTTTGGCGGCGGATTTGTCCATTATATTTCTTCTCCCAGATTCCACGAGCGCTAGGAATCCAACGCAAGCGCAAAACGGTTTACTCAGATACAGGTAGCGTTCGTTCGGAATTGGCAGGTATAGAAAAAGAGTCTTGGCTGGGTCGCAATTACCTATTCCTGCAATTTGGTTTGTTGTACTTGGGCTTGAATATTCGCATTTTGTTTGTCAATGGTGATCGCATCGCGATGGGGCTTTTCCTGCTATTTACGATTGCCTCAGCCATTACTGTGGGTTTTCTTTACAAGGGAAAAAGCTGGTGCCAGTATTTTTGCCCGATGGCTCCTGTACAAATGTTTTTCACAGGACGGCGGGGCTTGCTGGGCAGCGAAGCTCACCTCCAGCCGCCACAAAGTATTACCCAGTCCACTTGTAGGACAGTTGATAGTTCTGGTAATGAGAAGAGTGCGTGTGTGAGTTGCCAATCTCCTTGTATCGATATTGACGCAGAGCGTTCTTATTGGGAAGGAATTACCAGACCAGATCAGAAGCTAGTCTTTTACGGTTACTTCGGTTTGATGATGGGATACTACGTCTTCTTTTACTTATATTCCGGGAACTGGGAATACTATTTTTCTGGTGGATGGCTGTATGACAAAAACCCCTTAAGCACACTCTTGGGACCAGGATTTTACATCTTTGATCGCCCAATTCCGATTCCCAAGATCATTGCAGCTCCCCTCACCCTCGCTGTTTTTTGCGCTGCTAGCTATTTTGGATGCGAACTTTTAGAAAGACTTTATAGAGCTTATCTGAAAAAGAAAAACAAATACTTGAATGAAGAACAAGTCCTGCACGTCTGCTTTGTCTTGTGTACTTTTGTATCCTTTAATGTCTTTTTTATCTTTGGCATTCGCCCGATTTTAAACCCACTGCCAAATTGGGCAATCGTCGGGTTTAACATACTCAGCGTGCTCGTCAGTAGCTTATGGCTGGAGCGCAGTTTAGGGGGTAGCAAAGAGCGTTATGCTCGTGAAAGTCTGGCAAATAGTTTGCGCCGACAGTTGAACAAACTAGCAGTAGATTGGTCTAAGTTGCTTGAAGGACGTTCATTGCAAGACCTGATTCCCGATGAGGTGTACGTTTTGGCAAAAGTCCTCCCGGGTTTTAGACGTGTAGACCAAGTGCGAGTGTACCAAGGAGTTTTGCGTGATGCTCTAGAAGAGGGGAATGTGAGTTATGGAGAGAGTTTACACGCCCTCAAGGATTTGCGAAACCAATTGAACGTCACTGATGAGGACCATTACTCTGTTTTAGCAGAACTTGAGGTGGAAGACCCTACCTTACTCACTCCGCAAAAGCAACCCACCCGCGAAAATAAATTGCGTATTGAAAGCTATCGGCGGGCGTTAGATTTGCTGATCCAAAAAATGGTGGAAACAGGGATACCTCTACCAGAGGTAATTGATCGCAAGCAAAAGCAAATCCAGGCATTGAGACAGGAGTATGCCATTACTGTAGATGAACAGGAACAAGTTTTAGCTGAGATGTTTAATCAAAACGGCGTACTACTGCGGACAGCAGAAACACTTTTGGCTCAGTTGCAAGAATTGGCAGTACGCGATCAGATCCTGTACAACTCAGTAGGAAACCCTCAAGCACCTGTTTATGTTTTGCTACGCAAAGCAGTGCAGGAAAAGAAAAAACTGATTGCCACCCAGTTACTGCGCATCTTAGAATTTTTAAAAGAATCTCCGGAAGCTCTCAATATTGCTCGTTCAACAGGCGTACTGGCGGCAAATGTGATTGCAGAAATTCTCGAAGTGAACGATGAGCAGCCAAGCTGGCAAAAGCGTTTAAATCCTAGAGTTCTCGCTTCATTACGACAACAAGACCAGCTCAGCCCGCCTCTGCAAATATCAACACAACTTGGTATTGACGCGAACATTCATCATGACCCACAAAAAAAACGCTATTCTCTGGATGTGACCAATCCTTTAACGAATATGCGTCTACCTCGTTCAGAAGCAATTCATCAAGTCTTGGTCGAACTTCTAGAGGACTTGGATCCCTTAGTGCAAGCTGCCAGTCTTTATGCTCTACATCAGCAGAATCATGCTGTAGGTATGCAGTATGCTCGTCAAATAATGAATCTTAAGCAAAATAAAGATTCACTGGTACAAGAAACAGCTCGAAGCATTCTTGGTCAAAGTCAGCACCACAAGCAGCTTGATCATGTACCGACTTTGATTGCTCAGATCAAAGCAATGGGACGCACAGAAAGGCGGGTTTTCCAACAGCCGACAATTCAAGTCGGACGAGGACATGAGAATGATATTGTGATTTTGGATAACCGTGTTTCCCGACAGCACGCCATATTTTATTTAGATGAAACAGGAGTCAGTGTTAAAGATTTGGGAAGCAGCAATGGTCTGCGTATTGGTAAAGAAAATATTCACGACCAGCAAAAGCAACTCAAACAGGGAGAAATTATTCGCCTCAGCAGTGGAGATGACTTGGTTATCCTTGTGCAATGGCAAATGCAACCCGCACAAGATCAGGCGATCGCCCACTCAGCAGGAACTCTAGAAAAGCTGTTATGGCTTTATGACAGCAGTTTCTTCCAAGGGCTGAAGGCAAATGTTTTGATTGAACTTGCTCGCAATGCAAGTGTGCGGGAATATCAGCCGCAAGAAGAAATTTGCCGGATGGGAGCCACTGCTGTTGAACTCATAGTCCTGATTGATGGCGAGGCAATGGTACTCTCAGGCAATACAGCGAATAATCAGACGATTGTGCGTGGGCAGACTATAGGTGAACTAGAAGTCCTGACCCACAGCTATTATGTGGTAACAGTCGTAGCAGTAGCGGAAAAGACTCGAGCCTTAGCTATCAAGGCAAAAGATTTCGAGGGGGCGCTTTCACATAATCCTCCACTCGCAATTAATGTCTTAGAAATGGTAAGTCATCGTCTTCAAGAAAGTTTAGGGCAAGCTGCAGCTGTGACTCAACTTTAAAGATATTGCCGCCGTTCAAAGTCCATACTTTCACCCTGGACTTTGGACGGCGGCGTTTTTGAGTTTCGAGTCACACGAGCTAGGGTGGATATGAGTATATTGCAAAGACAAAGAGAATTTATATTCATTATTAACATTAACGTTTTTAAATACACATAAGTATGCTTAAAATCAAGTTAATAGATCCTAATACGCCAGACCAGCTAAAAGACGTAGACTTAAAGCCAGAAAGCAAGCCGAATCAAGAGTGCCTGATTGGTCGCTTTGTGAACTGCGATTTAGTTCTAGACAGTGCTGAAGTTAGCCGGATGCACGGTAAAGTTTCCATGAAAAATGGAAATTATTATTTTGCTGATTTAGCTAGCAGGGGTGGTTCCCGGATTAATGGCGAAAAGGTGCAAATCAATCAGGATTATCTCCTCAACCCAAGCGACACGATTCAAATCGGTCGGTTTGTCCTGATGATTTCACAAATTGGGTCACAAGAAGACAAAACAGTTGTTGAAAAAAAAGGAGAACAACTCAGCTTTCGTCAGCCGAACTCTCAGGCAGTACCACTATCTTCTCCTGTTTCTGCCAAGAAATATATGCCTCTGGCGATGCTAGAACCAACGGAGTTGCAACGCTGGGTGAAGGGAGAGTTAACAGTGACCTGCATAAGTGTGATCGATGAAACAGATGATGTCAAAACCTTTCGCTTTGTGGCAGATCCTCCGGTATTGTTTACTTATAAACCAGGTCAGTTTGTCACCCTCAAACTGGAAATCAATGGCAAACAGGTTTCGCGTTCCTACACCATTTCCTCAAGCCCCTCTCGTCCCCATACCTTAGAAATCAGCATCAAACGTATCGTTCCTCCAGCTTCGCCATTCGCAGAACCAGACGGTTTCGTGTCTCAGTGGTTGCACGACAATATCACTGTTGGCAGTAAAATCAAGCTCTCAGGACCAGTAGGGAAGTTTACCTGCTTAGCCAACCCCTTCCCAAAAATCTTGCTTTTAAGCGCAGGTATCGGTATCACACCGATGATGTCCATCTCCCGGTGGGTGTGTGATACTGGTTCTGATTGTGATATAATATTCTTCCACAGTGCCCGCACTCCGCGTGATTTCATTTTCCGGCAAGAACTAGAACTGATGTCAGCACGACATCAGAATTTTCATCTGGCGGTTTCCACGACTCGTAGAGAACCCGGACAGACATGGTTTGGTTTAACTGGCAGGTTGGATGCAACCATGCTCCAAGTTGTTGCACCGGATTTTCGGGAGCGTAGTGTGTATGTCTGTGGTCCACACGGTTTTATGGACAACGTCAAAGCGATGCTGCAAGCTCTTGGTTATCCAATGCAAAACTACCATGAGGAAAGCTTTGGATCTGTGCGTAAGACTTCCAAATCTACTATTTCCACGCACAAGCAGACTGTTGTAGGCACTTCGAGTTATATTGTCAACCGTGATATTGAGCAGAATTCAAAACAAAATTTTATACATCTGCCCCGAGAAACTGTTTCTGACTCAAGTGTGAGCGATGCTGCAAGATATCCCACCAGCCAATGTTGTGTCCTTTTCTCTAGGTCGGGAATAGAAGTTAACAGTGATGGGGAAGAATCGATTCTCAATTTGGCTGAACAGCAGGGGTTGAAAATTCGCAATAGTTGCCGTTCTGGAGTGTGTGGTAGCTGCAAAAAGTTGAAGTTACACGGACAAGTCGATTTAGAAGGCGAACCTGAAGGCTTGGAAGAGAGTGAACGTCAGGAAGGCTACATTCTGACTTGCATCTCTTACCCTATTGGACGAGTTGTCATTGATGCATAATGATAATGATATGGAAAAATGGAAACACGCAAATCCTGGAAAAGGAAAGCTCCGAATTGCTATGATCCTTTGGGCGATCGCCGAAGGGGCAGTGGCAAAGCCAATCGCACGGAGTCCCCGCTTTTTGGACGATGCTCCCTTTCAGAGCCGCCTGCTTGCGAATCGCACTTTTTAGGAATTCATAACAGTTAAAAAATATAATAATTTTTTCTATATTAAATTGATAATTGCTTATGCTTGCTAGTTTAAGAAATCTACTGACACAGCCTGCGGTTTTTGCTAGCGCAATTGTAGGCGTGTTGCTGGTTACGGCTCAACAGTTGGGAGTACTCGAACACCCAGAACTCATAGTTTTCGACCAGATGATGCAAAGGCGTGCAGATGTGAATCCAGATCCTCGCCTTCTAATTGTGGCGTTTACTGAAAATGACATCCAAAAATTAAAGCAGTCATCGCCCAATGGCAATGTTTTGAGTACAGTCTTGAGCAAGCTAGAGCAATATCAAGCAAAAGTTATCGGTTTAGACTTTTTTCGTGATGTACCAGTGGAGCCAGGTCACAAAAAGCTCCTGACACGCCTCAAACAGAGTCCGCGGATTGTGAGCATTTGCAAACTTGGTGATGAGAGGGAGCCTGCTGTACCACCTCCACAAGGTATAGCACCCGAAGGCGTTGGATTCGCCGATCTGTTGGAAGATCGAGATGGGGTGATTCGGCGGAATCTACTCATTGTTTCCCCTGATGAGAAGTCAAAATGTGCAACTCCAGCTTCCCTCGGATTTCAACTGGCTCTCAACTACTTAAGGATTGAACCAAAATTCATCGACCAGGGAATGCAACTAGGTAATACCGTGTTTCAACCTCTAGAACCTCATTCAGGAGGGTACCGGAATATAGATACCCGAGGTTTTCAAATATTACTCAACTACCGTTCAAAGAAAAGCATTGCTCAACAAGTCAGCATAACAGATGTGCTAGAGAACCGCGTCAATCCTAGTTTGGTAAAAAACCGTATTGTCTTGATTGGCACAACTGCACCCAGTTCCCAAGACATTCGTGTCACACCTTATAGCGGTGGTCTGCAGGATAATTCCGGCAAAATGCCTGGAGTTATCATCCATGCTCACGTAGTCAGTCAAATTCTGGATGCGGTTTCAAACCAACGACGACTTTTTTGGTTTTTTCCTGAATGGGGACAAATTCTCTGGATGTGGGGCTGGACTTTGGTAGGTGGAGTGGTAGCGTGGCGCATTCAGCATCCACTCTATTTGGGGCTAGCAACCATCACTTGCTTAGGGATACTGCTTTTAAGCTGTTTTGCTATCTTGACTCAGGCAGGGTGGATACCAGTGGTATCTCCGATTTTAGGGTTTATTGTGGCTGAAGCGGGTGTTGTTGCCTACACGGCATTCCAGAACAAGCAACAGAAAGAAAAAGTTGCCCTGCAGATTCAAGAGCAAAACGAAACCATCTCGCTATTGCAAGCGCTGCTGCGGGACGGTGGAAGTTATGGAACGCAGACACAGGCGGAAACTGGCGATGGCTTACAACTACAAGCAATCCTGAATAAGCGTTATAAAATCGTTGAATTGCTTGGTTGTGGGGGATTTAGTTATACCTATCTAGCTGAAGATATTCATCGCCCAGGGAATCCTCAATGTGTGGTGAAGTACTTGCAACCTGCCCGTAAAGATGAGGTCTTTTTAGATGTAGCTAGACGTCTTTTTAAAAGTGAAGCAGAAATTTTAGAAGTTTTGGGTCAACACGAGCAGATTCCACAATTAATGGCTTATTTTGAAGAAAATAGGCAATTTTACCTTGTACAAGAGTATATTGAAGGGCATTGCTTAAATGAAGAACTGGTTCCCGGTAAACGCTTTTCTGATGCTCAAGTGGTGGATTTCCTCAAGGAGGTTTTGCAGATATTAGAGTTTGTTCATAGTCACGGTGTGATCCATCGAGATATAAAACCTAGCAACTTGATGCGCCGAAAACAAGATGAACGAGTTGTGCTGATTGACTTTGGCGCTGTTAAACAAATTCAGCCTCAGCACCCAACAGAGAACCCTACAGTAGCAGTGGGTACTGTAGGGTATGCACCTCCTGAGCAGTTTATGGGACAGCCAAGGCTGAATAGCGATATTTATGCTTTGGGAATGATTGCTATCCAAGCTTTAACTGGGACACCTGCTAAATACCTCGAACGAGGCTCTACAACAGAACTTGTTTGGCGACATTTTGCAGAAACTACGCAAGAATTAGCTGCGGTTTTAGACAAAATGGTGTGCTTTGACTTCCAAAAGCGATACCAATCAGTAGAAGAAGTTTTATATGCTCTGCAAAGTTTTTAACTAGAGTGTAAAAGTCAAAAAATCTTTTGGCTTTTGATTTTCTTATAGCCCAATACCCTTTAGCTAAGGGTTATTTGTGACAATTCCATACGTATAATGAAAGTGCATGCTACGTCTCTAGATAAGTCATAAGACGCTACAAACCATCTTATAGCCCAATACGCTTGGTGATAAGACCAGAACCCTTATCAGGAACACAATGTAGAGACGCGACGCCAGTCGCCGTGAGAGCGGGAGACCCCTTCGGGTGAGTCCTCCGGACACGCTACGCGAACGCCAGTTGCCTGCGGAGGGAAACCCTCCTGCAGCAGTGGTCTCACCTCCTGCAGCACCGCAGTTTCTTACGGAGGGAAACCCTCCTCCGAACTGCTCGCTGGATCGCCATGGCGCGTCTCTACACACGTGATTTTTTACACATCAACCTTAACTGAACCGTATTGTCTTATAGCCAGTTACCTACCAAAACATAGGGTGCCCAATAATACGGATGCTTGTACAAAGGATTCTTCAACAAGGACAGTTGAGCATCCTTTAAGGCTTGTGCTTTAGTGATTTCGGGTCTGCTTAACTGTTTGTAAAACTCACCCATGATGTCAGCAGTTGCTTGATCGTCTACAACCCAAAGCGATGCCAATGTACTACGTGCCCCAGCCTGGATAGCGACTCCAGCAATTCCCAATGCGGCTCGGTTGTCTCCTGCAGCCGTTGAGCAAGCACTCAGAACAAGTAGCTCAATTGCACCCCGTTGGTTGGTTGCTCTAGTTTTGAGTAAGTCACTCAACTCGTTGACCTTGACGCGACCATCAAATGTCAAAATGAAGGTATCTTCTGCTTTAGAACTAAATTGACCATGAGTTGCCAGGTGAACGACTGGTGCATTCAACGACTTAACAGCCTCTTTAATAGCTTCGGTGGTAAATTGCTTATCAAGCAGTACTTCACTTTGACGAACTGTTGATTTGATTTCATCAAGTTCACGTTTGACAGCAGGGAGTGCCGGAAAGTTTTGGCTAGCTTCGCTGAGTCCACCCGCAATAGTTCGCCGTTCAGTGCGTGCAAAAGGTTGGGGGTTTAATAGCTCTAAACCTGGTGTCAGAGCAATGTTATATTTCTGGACAAGATAGCTGTTTCCATCGTACAACGCCGCCATAGGGATGCTTCGCATCGGACCATCCAAGACAAACACCAAGTTTTTGATTTGGCGTTTTTCCAATTCCGATTCAATTGGTTGAATGATCCATTGATAAATTTCTTGGGATGGAACCAGAAACTCTGGAGTCGAGCGGGTTTCTAATTTTTGCCGCAGTTCCTCAAGCTTGTCTTCAACTTCCTTTTGGGGTAGAACCTTTGTGTAGTGACGTAAGTCCTGATTCTGTTTCTGCTTGGTTGAGGAGGAAGGTAGCGAGACGATGACCTCCACGCGATCCGGCAAAATCACTGGATAAATGACTGCTGCTGTGCGATCAATTTGGTCAATCTGGACGGGTGTTGTGTCTACACAAGCTCTACGGAAGAAATTGTCTAATTCTGCTACTTTGAGTGATTCTATGACATTTCTAGCTGTGTCAAGGTCATCTTGGCTAGTTTGCTTACTTCCTGACTGCAACAACAAACTTACCAGTTCGCGATAGATTGGCTCAACTTCTTCTTGAAAAGAATATTGCACCTCGCGCATGGCAACTAAATCGCCGCGTATAGACTTGAGATTATTAACAGCTTTGGTGTATGCTGCTTTCGCCCCTGTTTGATCTCCTTTAGTTTTCAGGATACGACCCAACTGCCATTGCCAACGATAGCCAATATCTGGTGCTGGAATATTTTCAGCTAGTGCTGAAGCTTGCTGGGTGAGTTTTTGTGCATCATTCCACTGCTGAGTCTGCTCGTACAGTCCCCCCAGAGTCCCCAAGGCATAAGCTTCGGCACGCTTGTCTTCTAGGCTTTTGGCTTGCTCAACAGCTGTTGCCACTATTTGGGCGATCGCCTTCCATTCGGGAATATTGTTTGTTGTGATATTTTCTGCCGATGTCTCTTGTTTGGGGCAATTTACATTTATTGCATTTATTGCCGTTCCTCTTGCCTCACTTTTTTGCCTCAGACAAGCCAGAGTTTGGGCATAATTAATCCTAGCATAAACCGTCTTACGACTAGGTGCTAAGCTGTCAAGCTGAGATTGAATTTGAGGCAATAAAGTTTGCTGCAAATTTTGGTAAGAAACCTTTTGCCCGACTTCTTTGGGCTGTTGTTGTGGCTCTTCTAGAGATAACCGCAGTTGATTGATTTGCGCCACCAGCCGAGTTGTCGGCGAAGCAGAAGACGCAGCAGCTTGTCCGTAATACTGCATCGCTGCATCAGTCCTTTGTAAAGCTTGGGCTGTGTTCCCCAAACTCAGGTAAATTTGTGATACGAGTTCCCCAGAGTTTAGTTTAGAAGCTACTGCCAAACTTTGCTCTAAGGCTTGTTTGGAACCAAAGTTTTCTATTTGCTGTGGCTGTGGTTGTTTCTGTTCCTGTGGTTGTGCCTCGTCTAAAACTCCCACGACTCGTAGAGCATTACCCAAGCTTAACAGTCCATTTGCCTTAAGCAGAGAGTCGGGTTGCGCCTGCAGCAGTTTATTTATGTCTGTTAAACTTAGGCGAGCGCGACGGTAAAGCCCCAACGCTTGCAGTGCCTGAACCTGGTTCATTTTGCTACCAATCTCGCCTTCTGAATCGCGGTTTTTAGCGTAGAGGCTAGTTGCTTCCTCCCAACTAGCAAGAGCTTTTTCAGATTTTCCTTCGGCTAGTTGAATTTGACCTAGGTTATTAAGTGTTTGGGCGCGAACTTTTATGTATTCTTTAGAATTTCCCCGATTTTTTTGTAACAGATTCAAACTCTCTGCTATGGCTGTGTTTGCTTGGGGTAACTGTCCAAGCTGCTGATTTGCCAATGCAACATAGTTCAACGATAAGGCTTGATTCAGGAAATCGCCTTGAGTTTGAAATGTTTTAGCTGCTTGTTGTAAAACCTGCACAGACCTTGAGAACTGTTCTGTCTGGTAGAGTTGCAAGCCTTGCTGCAACAGTTGTCTGCCATCCCTTTGCTGTACTACTTGAGTCGGCTGGCTTTGTTGATGGAGATAATTACCGCGATCAGCTGCCACAAGTGGGCTTGTAGCAACTGCAATTTGGGCAATTGCAGCTAGAAGAATAAGTCTAGACATAAGCTGTTAAACATTTGATTTTTATAGTGGTGGTTATGATTCAACCAGTACCAGCCGCGTCGTAGGTAGTAGGTAGCAAAAAGAACTCCAATTCTCGCTTCGCTCTCTACCCAACTGGTAACTCTTAAAATGATTGAGTATAAACAATGGAAAAATATAGACCCTTCTCTTGTAAACTTTCATCATTGCGTCTCACATCCACAAGAGGAATGCCGTAGTCAAATCTGGCACTTAAATTATTGCTTTGCCACAGTAATCCTACTCCTACAGAAGCGAGGTCACTAGCGTCGAGATTGGGGTTTCCAGAGCGATTCGAGGCTGTTCCATAGTCAACAAATGGAGTAATTTGTAACACGCCACCCAGTTCGGGAATTCGTAAAATAGGATACCTTAATTCAGCAGAAGCTAAAAACGCATTATCTGTTAATAGCAGGTCTTGACGATAGCCCCGTACCGTGCGTTGTCCTCCCAAACCAAACTGCTCTAAAGGAACTAATGGTCTGTCGGCTAATTGAGCATCTGCACGGAGTAGCACTATGGTATCTCGAGCTAAAAGCCGCACCCACTGTGCCTGTCCTCGCCAGGAAAAAAAGCGACCATCTGGTCCACTGTTGTTGGTGGTAGCATCGAAGACATCTAAGCCAAAGCTAAATTGCGATCGCGCCGCTAGCACTTGTTGACTACTGCGCTGAGTCCACTCTTGAAAAAACCGCAGTATTGATAAGCGAGTTTCTCCATCATCATCAGCTCCCGGTTGGGGAAATCCCACACGGCGGCCGACGAGGGATTCCAAAAAGCCAACGTCACTTTCCCGCCGATTTATGCTCAGTCCGAGGGCAAATTCTTCGGTGGGGGTTTGCACTATTGGTTGACGTAGTGTTAGAGCAAAATCTTGTGAGCTTCCTTCGATATCTAATACATCAAAGGGTTCTTCAATAACAGTGCTGTCTGTATAGTTATAGGCAAATTCCACCGTCCCATTGTAGGCATTTATAGGATAGGTATAGCGAGCTTCGACATCGTTGCTACCATCAGTATTGGCGTAGCCGACACTTAAACTATCTCCTTGTCCCAGCAGGTTAGCTTGATTAAGTTGGATTTGCCGCTGAAAGCTGCCAATACTGGGGTTACGATTGTTGTCTAAGCTAATTTGGGCAGAAAATGTTTTTGCCTCCGTCACCGTGACATCTAGCACGTTACCACCAAGCGTTGAGCCAGCTGCAAGTTCCGCAGAGATATTTTGAATTAATGGATTGAGTTGAAGCAGTCGCAGTGCTTCTAGCAATCTATTCAAGTTCAGGGGTTTGCCAGTTGCGATCTGCAAACGGCTGCGAATATAGTTGGGGTTCAACCGCTTCAACCCTCTAACCTGGATATTTTCCAAGCGACCTTCCACCACCTGAATTTTGACGACACTTGCTTTAACGTTGTAGGTTTGCTCTGCTGGAAGGAAAGCCGCAGAGGTGACGTAACCTTTGTCGCTGTAAAGTTTAGTTATTGCTTCAGAAGCTTGGAGCAACTCAGCAAAGGTAATCGGTCTGTTGATGAATTTTTTGGTTGCCTCAGCTAGTTTTTCACGGCTGAATACAGTGCTGCCAATTACTTCAAAACGCTCAACTTGGATAGTTCCAGGAAACGCATTCGGAACTCCTTCGGGAGTAGCAGGAGTTTGGGGAGGAGATGGAAGTAAGTTTTCTGGAGGTGGGAGGACTGGAGGTGTTTCGGGTAATAGGGGAGGATTTTCTCGTTCTGGTCGGTTGAATATGTCTGATGGAGGTTCGGTTTGGGCAGTTTCAAATCCTGGCTGAGGAACCTGATTTGTATTCACCGTTTGTGCTGACAACGGCTGTTGCTGCCAGCTGCTAAATAGCATCATGGTGAGTATAAATAGGCTGGACGAATGCCAGTTGTGATAGAAATTTGGGACCCTTTTATTTAGCATAACAACAAGCAGATGCCGGAAAGTCACAAAGATAAACGGTTGTAGCAAAGTTAGCCACAAGGACACATTGGCTTTTTTTTAAAGCCCAATGAATCGTTGCTACACTTAGCGCAACATTAGGATGAGAGATGTTCTCTACCCTAAAGGGGTTTTTGAGGAAAGCCTGTTTGCTAGTGGAGACAGAAAAGCAGTTAAATCTGCTACTTAGTGTGAGGTTTGCCTACACTACATCAGTAGTTTTAGCTGTAGTTTTAGCTGTTGCACAAACAGCAGAAACGATATAAATAATGACTATAGTGTATTCCAAAACAATACGGTTTCTTGTTAAAGAAAATATAAACAATCTTACTTAATAGGGATGGAAATCCCTTAAAAATAGCCCAACGGTAGTATCTTACTGCTAAAAGCAGATTTACGCAATTCTACCGTATTAGGCAGCAGGCGAACCGGTATTTTCAGGGCTGTATGCAACTAGTAGCAGTACCCAAACGCTCAGGAGTAGCACCAGATGCATGGGAAATCAGGGTAACTTGCCCTACCTGAGTTCCAGCCGTAATCGTGAAGTTATTGTTTATGGATGTAACTGTAGAGTTCTGAGGTAGGGTGGCGTCAGGTGCGACTTGTTGGGCGCTGACATGATCAACAACAGATGCCAGCGCCCCTCCTATTGCCAAAATCACTACCAACCCCAACCGATTGCACTCCTGTCTCCAGCCTCCAGCCATATCAGTCAAGTCTCCCTATGATACTTCAGTACTTTTACTTATTGGCTGAACTTGAGCAAGTTTCTAGTTGCAACTGGTACAAGTAATGCTGACAGTATATTCCTGGAGCTTGAAAATTTTTGTGAAAAATTTTGAAGAATATTTCAAAGGCACCATACCCAATGGTCAAACTGGCAGCCGCTTGGAAGCTGGCACTTCAGGCACGGGACATGCAGGAAATTTAACTATCAACACTAAGCGTTTGGTGGTCACAAATTCACAAGTATCGGCTTCGACTTCAGGTAAAGGAAATGCAGGTTTGTTGAGCATTGAAACTGGGAAGTTGATTGTCAGGGATAGAGGTACGGTGAGTGTCAGGAGTGAAGGAAAAGAGCAGGCAGCAGGTAACCTAGAAATTAACGCTCGCTCTATCAATGTAGACAATGGAAGCCTCACAGCGACAACCAATTCTGGTAATGGTGGGGATATGTTCTTAAGCGTAAAAGACTTGTTACTATTACGCAATCAAAGCACAATTTCCGCTACTGCGGGTACTGCACAACAAGGCGGCGATGGCGGCAACATCAATATCCAGGCTCCCAATGGCGTTATCGTTGCAGTTCCCAACGAAAATAGCGACATCACTGCCAATGCATTTAGTGGCAGCGGTGGTAGAATAACTATCAATACTACTGGTAGATTTGGGCTTGTACTACGCAGTGGAACAGACATAGCAAGGTTGTTGGGGACAACTGACGCAACCCAACTAAACCCAAGTAAGCTACAAACAAATGACATCACGGCGTTTTCTCAACAAAATCCTGACGTCAGGCAGTCGGTAAGAACTGTAGAAACTTATTTTAATTTGGAATTAGTGGAACTGCCCACAGTAGTGGTCGATACTTCAGTGCTGGTTGACACTAGCTGTGCAGCCTTAGTTGGTTCAAAAAACAGTGAATTTATCGTTAGCGGACGTGGAGGTTTGCCTCCTAGCCCATACGAACCCCTCAGTACTGATGTCGTTTGGTCAGATACTCGCTCACCAGCTACCACAACGCGGCAGGATCGAGAGCAGACACCCACCGCAAAACCAGCCTCTAAACCTGAAGCTGTCGCAATTGTACCCGCCACTGGTTGGGTGTTCAACGCTAAGGGTCAAGTCACGCTGATATCTCATGCGTCAAGTGCTGCCAGTTTGGGGTCTACTACTGCTAGCTGCCCTCAACGGTGAAACCACACATTATCAGTTATCAGTTAATTCTTCTGACTGTTCACTGTTGAGTGATAACTGATTCGCTCAGCGTCTTAGTGAGTTTACGCTTGTTGGCGAGAAGTGATATACGGTATCGTCAGGGGCAAGACGAATAGCTGTGTTATAATCTGTCATGGCTTTTAACATATCCCCTATTTCATGGTAAAGCTGACTGCGCCAAAGGTAGAAAAGGGCATTGTCAGGATTGAGATAAATAGCTTGGGTATAATCCTCAAGTGCGCCCTCTTTGTCCCCTAGATTTTTGCGACGAAACTTAGCTCGTTCAGTATAGAGATAAGCATTGTGGGGATGAAGACGAATTCCATTATTCAATTCAGCAACCGCTTGTTGAACATCTCCTTGTCGCCAGGAAGTATAAGCTTTTTCAATGTATGTAGCAGGAGTAATCTGTTGAGTACCAGATGTGGGATCTTCTGTAGTAGCTTTATGTTTCTCTTCTGCTGTATGCACAGAATCTGCAGTGCTTGAAGAAGGCTTGCTCGAATTAAGAGCTTTATGTACTACACAAACAGTCGAGCCTAGGGCTAATATAATTCCAACTGTCACAAGTACTGATGCAAAATCATTCCCAACACTGCTACTAGAGCTATGAAAGTCTTTTATATATTTTCCCACCAGAGGGTTTTCTTCTACTGTAGTGGCTTCTGCCGGTTGGAGAACACCTGTACCAATTAGTCCTGCTATAGTTAGCAGTGGTTCGGTAGCAAGGATTTTTTGCTTTATCATCTGGTGTACTCCACTACATTGCACAGCGTTTGAATAAGTAACATAACTAAAAAATAATTGATTTGATAAAAAAATACTTTAGCCAGATTACACTTGATTTTTCACCAAACTCTTTATGCGGTAGGTCGCCATAGGATCTTATTCTCCCAAACTCGGTCTTATTTGACTTCTGTAAATCGAACTAGTCCGAAGGAAAAATTATGACTCTATCTCAGGTAAGGTCTACCACCTTAGGGCAGGTACCACAGTATAGTCCCTGATAGACCATTATAGAAAGTTGAGAGTTGATAAATAAAGTGCATCATAAATATATAGGGTACGTTAACCTCGTCTGATGCACAGACTAAAATGGTGCGTTACGCCGCTGCAAACTTAGTCAATAAGAAAAACTCTTGCATGAAACCGCCTAAGGCACCCTGTAAAAATTTAATCTTTATTTTATAAATGACTTACGAGGAAAAGATTTAGTTTCAATTTTAATCTTAATAGCAGCTTTGTATATATGAAGCCCTATTTCTCTAGTTAAATATTTATAAGCAAATGTTATAATTTACAAATAAAACCGTCAAAGAATACAAAGATTCTTCTGAGCGATCGCAATAAACGCAATAAAGAATAAAAGAATACAAAGATTCTTCTGAGCGATCGCAATAAAGAACAATAGCCGTTCTCACTCGCATACACTACAAGGTCGGGCATAGCTTCTTGTTCCTCTACTTAGTACTCTATAATACTCAATTGAAAACGGCTATATATATAAAGTTAAAGTTCGGCTTGCTCTAAAGCTTTAAAGAGAAAGTGAAACTAGCGAGATGCACAGGAAGCAGAATTTTGCAAAGAAGGGTGAGGATTATTGGTAGATGCACTAGAGATGAGAGTGACTTGCCCTTTACCGTTAAATAGCCAACCAGTCGCGTTCCTTTAATCCGAATGTCGTTTGGTGCAAAAAAGTCAAAATAATCTTCTAGTTGCATATTTCTAAGCTCATTATTGGGTAATATATCTCAACTGAGTTGTCAGGAAATCACTGTGGCTCTTGATTCTGGCTACCTTAAGGGAGTTACTGGTATATCCTTCATACTCATCGCGCAATCTTTATACACTCCTAATAATATTTAGCCCTTACGGAAACACTAAAAATTTTGGAAAATAGTATGTGTAGTCGAATATTTTAAGACTAAGCCAATTTTCTGTTGGAGAATATGACTTCTACTTTCTTAGAACGCTTGCACAGCCCAACACACCCAGTCATCGTCTTCGACGGTGCAATGGGAACTAACCTGCAAACCCAAAATCTGACAGCTGAAGACTTCGGTGGCGCACAGTACGAAGGTTGCAACGAGTACCTCGTCTATACCAAACCGGAAGCGATCGCCAAAGTTCACCGGGACTTTCTCGCTGCTGGTGCAGATGTGATTGAAACGGATACGTTTGGCGCTGCGTCGATTGTCTTGGCTGAATACGACTTAACAGATAAGGCGTATGAACTTAATAAAGCAGCAGCGGAACTCGCAAAGCGCGTGGCTGCGGAATTTTCCACCCCAGAAAAACCCCGGTTTGTTGCGGGTTCTATGGGGCCAACCACGAAACTGCCAACTTTGGGACATATCGATTTTGACACGATGAAATCATCCTTCGCCGAACAAGCGGAAGGACTATGGGATGGTGGCGTTGATTTATTCATCGTTGAGACTTGCCAAGATGTGCTGCAAATCAAAGCAGCGCTGAATGGAATTGAAGAAGTCTTTGCCAAAAAAGGCGATCGCCGTCCGCTCATGGTTTCTGTCACAATGGAATCTATGGGTACAATGCTGGTGGGGACCGAAATCAACGCCGTGCTGACAATTCTGGAACCATACCCAATTGACATTCTCGGTCTGAACTGTGCCACTGGTCCAGATTTGATGAAACCACATATTAAGTATCTCTCAGAACATTCGCCTTTTGTGGTTTCCTGTATTCCCAACGCAGGTTTACCGGAGAACGTCGGCGGTCAAGCTCATTATCGCCTGACACCAACGGAATTACGGATGTCATTAATGCATTTTGTAGAAGATTTGGGTGTCCAAGTGATCGGGGGTTGCTGTGGGACACGTCCAGAACACATTCAACAATTAGCAGAAATCGCCAAAGACTTAACGCCAAAAGTCAGACATCCTCAACAGGAACCAGCAGCAGCGTCAATTTACAGTGTCCAACCTTATGACCAAGACAACTCATTCTTAATTGTCGGCGAACGCCTCAACGCTAGTGGTTCCAAAAAATGCCGCGAGTTGCTGAATGCGGAAGATTGGGATGGACTGGTATCAATGGCGAGGGCGCAAGTCAAAGAAGGCGCACATATCCTCGATGTGAACGTGGATTATGTTGGACGTGACGGCGTCCGGGATATGCACGAACTCGTTTCACGTCTGGTAAATAATGTCACACTGCCATTGATGCTCGATTCCACCGAATGGGAAAAGATGGAAGCGGGACTGAAAGTGGCTGGTGGTAAGTGCTTGCTGAACTCCACCAACTATGAAGATGGAGAACCACGTTTCCTCAAGGTGTTGGAAATTGCCAAGCAATACGGTGCTGGTGTCGTTATTGGTACCATAGATGAAGAAGGAATGGCGCGGACAGCAGATCAAAAGTTTGCGATCGCCCAACGCGCCTATCGTCAAGCGGTTGAATACGGCATCCCAGCGCACGAAATTTTCTTTGACCCCCTAGCACTGCCAATTTCTACGGGTATTGAAGAAGACCGGACCAACGGCAAAGGTACAATTGAAGCCATCCGCCGCATTCGTCAAGAATTGCCTGGATGTCATGTTATTTTGGGTGTTTCTAATATCTCCTTCGGGTTGAATCCAGCGGCGCGGCTTGTGCTGAACTCGATGTTTTTGCATGAGGCGATCGCTGCTGGGATGGATGCAGCAATTGTCAGCCCTAATAAGATTTTACCACTGGCAAAAATTGAGCAGCGTCATCAAGAAGTCTGCCACCAGTTGATTTATGATGAACGCAAGTTTGAAGGCGATGTCTGCGTTTATGACCCCTTAACACAACTGACAACACTGTTTGAAGGGGTGACAACGAAACGCGACAAAAGCGTTGACGAAAATCTACCCATCGAAGAACGCCTCAAACGTCATATCATCGACGGTGAACGTATCGGTTTAGAACAACAACTCACCAAAGCTTTAGAAAAATATCCGCCTCTGGAGATTATCAACACCTTCCTGCTAGATGGCATGAAAGTGGTGGGTGAGTTGTTCGGTTCTGGGCAAATGCAGCTACCTTTCGTATTACAATCTGCGGAAACCATGAAAGCAGCGGTTGCTTACTTAGAACCGTTCATGGAAAAATCAGAATCTGGCAACAATGCCAAAGGGACATTTATCATTGCCACGGTGAAAGGCGATGTTCACGATATTGGTAAAAACCTGGTGGATATCATCTTGTCGAACAACGGCTACAAGGTGATTAACCTGGGTATTAAGCAGCCGGTGGAAAACATCATCGACGCGTACGAGAAGCACAAAGCTGATTGTATCGCTATGAGTGGCTTGCTGGTGAAATCCACCGCCTTCATGAAGGAGAATTTGGAGATATTCAACGAGAAGGGAATTACTGTCCCTGTGATTTTAGGCGGTGCTGCTTTGACTCCCAAGTTTGTCCATGAAGATTGCCAAAAGGCTTACAAAGGTAAGGTGGTTTACGGCAAGGATGCATTTTCTGACTTGCACTTCATGGATAAGTTGATGCCAGCGAAGGCTGCTAGTCAGTGGGATGATCTGCAGGGATTTTTGAATGAAACCACAGATGGACACAGATTAACACAGATAGAAGAAGCTCAGGAGCTATCTGTATCCAGCAATGGTTCTGTATCTAAGGTAGAACCGCAGGAAGTTGATACCCGGCGTTCCGAAGCTGTCGCGGTGGATATCGAACGTCCGACGCCGCCTTTCTGGGGAACAAAGCTACTGCAGCCACAGGATATTCCTTTGGAAGAACTGTTCTGGCATATGGATTTACAAGCTTTGATTGCTGGACAATGGCAGTTCCGCAAGCCGAAGGAGCAATCTAAGGAAGAGTATCAGGCTTTCTTGGATGAGAAGGTGTATCCAATTTTGCAGGAGTGGAAGCAGCGAGTTATTGAGGAGAATTTGTTGCATCCGCAGGTGATTTATGGGTATTTCCCTTGTCAATCTCAGGGGAATACTTTGTATGTTTATCAAACGAACCGCAAAGATGTAGAGGACGCAGAGGTAAGAGCAAGTTTTGAGTTTCCGAGACAGAAGTCTTTGAGGAGGCTGTGTATTGCAGATTTCTTTGCGCCGAAGGAGTCGGGAATTATTGATGTGTTCCCGATGCAGGCGGTGACGGTGGGGCATGTTGCAACAGAATTCGCCCAAAAGCTGTTTGCAAATAATCAATACAGGGATTATCTGTATTTTCACGGCTTGGCGGTGCAGGTAGCGGAAGCGCTAGCTGAGTGGACACACGCCCGCATTCGTCGTGAGTTGGGTTTTGGTGCTGAGGAACCGGATAATATTCGGGATATCTTAGCGCAGCGCTATCGCGGCTCGCGGTATAGTTTTGGGTATCCGGCTTGTCCGAATATTCAGGATCAGTACAAGCAGCTGGAGTTGTTGGAAGCAGGACGTATCAATTTGTACATGGATGAAAGTGAACAAATTTATCCTGAACAGTCTACGACGGCGATTATTACTTATCACCCAGTAGCGAAGTACTTTAGCGCGTAGAACCCCACCCCCTAACCCCCTCCCCGCAAGCGAGGAGGGGGAATTAGATCAACCGCTGATTAGCGATAAAAATATATGTCAGCTAGAGATTTATTCCATGAAGCTTGCCTAAAAACTTTATCCCCGCTTCAACCAAGCAAAGACTTCATCAACAGATAGTGTCAGATTTATACCTTCTAATACTGGTAAAACATCTGCTCCAGCTAATAAATCAGGCAAGCGATCGCGATGATAAATGAAGATAGAGCGTTCACTCGGGTCAATCAACCATCCTAGTTGGCTACCATGTTTGAGACAATGTAGAATATTGCCTGTTACCTTCGTCTGACTTTGAGCCGGGGAAAGGATTTCAATTACCCAAGCTGGGGCAAACTCAATACCAGTGCTAATTATATCACCGTTATCATCCACTGGTAGTTGATGAGTGGCGACTACAACGACATCAGGAACTACTGAACGATTACCGACAGTACAGCGCAATTCTGGAAAGGCTTCGTAGTGACTCCCTGCTGCATCAATCACTGCAACTAAACGTTTCTGCAACAGGCTGTGTTTACCTCCTCCCATGGGTTTTTGAACCGCTTCTCCGTTAATATACTCCCAAGCTGGTGACTCATCAACATATGGAAGTTTCAAAAACTCCTTTAGTGTAGTGGTTCCTGGAACTGTAATTGTCATTTCCATCACCAACTTTTTATTCGACTTTAGTTACATTATTTAAGTAAGCCATTGTCTAATCTTACCATTGATTAGCATACAAAAACGCTGATGGCAACAAGAGAAAAATAGTTCATTGCTGTTGTATCTGCTGTTGCACCCAAAGGCGAAAAGCCTTGAGCGTTGCATTTCTGCCTGCGGTTTTACTTTGTTCTAGATATTGGGGAATCGCCTCAACTAGTGGTAATCTGGGAAAATTAAAGCTTTCCTGAGACTCTACATAATGCCCATCTCGCAGTATATTAATTTGTAATTTACCTTTATCAAAACGCCAAAGCTCTGGTACTTTTAGTGCTTCATAAATATTAGGATGAGTGCGAGAAGTGATATCCACTTCTAGGGCTAAATCCGGAGGGGGGTCTACTGTTAAATCTAGTCGCTTTTTCCCACGAATTCTAGATTCGTTTTTTATATAGAAACATTGATCAGGTTCTATACCTTGAGCCATTGCTTGGTTTTTGAAAGTGGTAGAACCAAGGCTGATAAACTCAATATCCAGCTCTTCCAGAAGTGCTTTGACTAAATCACCAATAATTTCTTTACCATATTCATGTTCTGGCAGTGGTGCCATAATCTCCAGTATTCCCCTGTCATAAGCAATTCTTGCTGCACGGTGTTCCCCTAACTCCTCTAGAATTGTTTCCAATTCTTGCCAGGTGACATCACAAAACAGCACTCGTTGTCCCGGTGGAACATGGATGCGCTTCAATTCCAACAACATCATCTCCACTCCCAGCAGTTCATTAAATTTAGGTTACTCCAGTTGAGTGATGGGCTGCTATAAGTTTTGATGCTTCATCAGTGGAGTTGTGGGGAGCGTATACATTTGTACAAGCTTTACGGGAGCGGCGTTGTGTGGGAATAATAAGTATTCAATTACACATGATATTACCCACTTTCAGTAATTGCCTGTTACTGCGTAGAAATTTCAGGGAACTCTATAAATAAGTCCACTAAGATTTGTGAGCCAGGACTGTCTTGTGTAGCAAAATAAAACTTGAGGTGCGTTGTGGCAAAGATGTTTCCTGAAAAGCTGCGTTCTGATGTTAAAAGCAATGCAGAAAAACTTTTATACAAGGCACTACAGGAACAGTTATCAGATAGTTTTACGGTCTTTCATCAGGTTCGCTGGCAAGTACGTAATCTTCGTAACGGCGCGAGAGATGGCGAAGCTGATTTTGTTATCGCTTGTCCTAATCTAGGTATTTTGATAGTAGAAGTCAAAGGTGGCGAAATTCGCTACAACGGCAGAGCAGACCAGTGGTACAGCAACAACGATAGTGTAAAAGACCCTTTCAAACAAGCGTGCGACAGCAAGTACAGTTTGCTTAGTCGCCTTAGGGAATTGTCTTTTTGGAAGAACAGTTGGATTCCAATAGGACACGCCGTAGCTTTCCCCAATGTCGAAGTCAATGGCAGTCTTCCCTTAGACGCTCCACGCGAAATTATACTCGATTGCACCCAGTTGAATAACTTATCAGGTTGGGTGCAGGCTGTCTTGAACTACTGGCGAGGTCAAAATCCACCTCAAAATCCATCTAGAAGCAAATTTGATGCGAATAGTGTTAAAGAACTGATCAAAGTCATTGCACCAATTGACCGAGTACTGCCACCACGTCATAACGATGATGCTTTTAAGGATTTAACTGAGCAACAAATTAGCATAGTGGATTTTCTGGCAAATCATCGGCGTGTAGCTATTAGTGGTTGTGCTGGTTCAGGCAAAACTTTATTAGCGCTTGAAAAGGCTCGTCGCCTCAACGAACAGGGATTTAGTGTTTTACTAACTTGTTACAACAAAGGTTTGGCTACATTTATGAGTCAGAGTGTTAATTGGAAACCAAATCTGCATATTTACACCTTTCACGCCCTCTGTGAAAAACTATTTAAAAAATACGCTTGGACGTATTCTCCACCGTCTAGTGGTTCATGAGGGTTTTGCAACCAAGGACATTGTAATTTTGACAACTACACGTAAACAATCGCTCCAGAACCAGATTGTTGGACAATTCCGAATCAAAGCAGACCCTAACCTAAGTAGTAATGAAATTCTATGCAATACAATCCACCACTTCAAAGGGCTTGAAAGTCGGGTTGTTATTTTAGTAGAGACTGAGTCGCCGAACAATATTAAAAATTCAAATAATTTGCTGTATGTAGGCGCTTCTCGCGCTCGCCACCATTTGATTGTTCTTCGACCAGATCGTCCATTTTAAAAGTTACGTAGGTTGGGTTTCATTTCTTCAACCCAACAAGAAATTACGATTTTTTGGTTTTTGCTGTTGCTCAAGCCAATCTAAAATAATTTTTAACTTAAAGCTCTTGCTATAGTTGGCGCAGTTGTTTCAATGTTGCAGAATGATAACACCCATGAACACGTACTGGTTATGCTAGAAAAAAACAAGGACAGGAATATGCAAGCTTATAAGCTCAAGGGAAAAATTGACGCAGCAGGTAACTTAGTAATTACGGAAGCAGTTAATATGCCACCAGGAGATGTGGAAGTGATTGTCTTGCAGGCAGTTGAAACGGCTGCTAATTCCATAGTTCCAGAAAGCGAGTCACAACCAGAAACATCCAAGAGAAAGTCAAGAGTGAAAGCATTTGAGGGTTTATTTGAAAATGCTCCTCTCGTTCCACCTGACTTTGATCCAGATGAGGCGAAGTGGGAGTATTTGAAGGAAAAACATAACTTGTGAAAGTCCTGCTAGATACAAACATCATTGTAGATGATGCTCTTGAACGTGAGCCTTTCTTGGAGGCGAGCGAACAAGTTTTAGTACTGATTGAGCAAGGGCAGGTCGAAGGTTATGTTTCAGCCTCAACGTTTGGCGATTTGTACTATATTATCCGTAAGCTCAGAGGTCGAGAATGGACAATGAATTATTTAAGGCAGTTAGTCACCTTCTGCCAAGTTGTCACAGTAGATAGAGCAACAATAACAATGGCGCTAACTGCCAACTTTAGGGATTTTGAAGATGCAATTCAGTATAGTTGTGCTGTCATTAATCAACTAGATGCCATTGTTACCCGCAATCCCCAAGATTTCCCGGTGGCTACCCCTCGAATTCTGACGCCTAATGAACTGATTCAGGAGTTAAGTAATTCTCGCTAAGAGCACGGCAATGCTCATACGTGTCAACTTAAGCCAAAACTCTTGTAATTACGTTACATCATGCCTTCTGATACTCGCTCACGATTGTCGCAAAAGCCCACCCCGCCCTCACGGGCACCCCTCTCCTTGGTAAGGAGAGGGGATGGGGGTGAGGTGATACGCATCAAGGCAGTTGAGTATAAATCTAAACAGAAGCTTTCAACTGTTCCTCAGAAACCCAAGCACCGTGGAACCCATAAGGCACTCGCTGGGGAATGATCACTCGTGCCACTGGTTCACCTGTGATATCCTGAGCACTGACAACCACGAGTTCAGAAGTCTCCTCTACAGTATCGTAAACGAAAGTCACCAGCCAGCCATCATCTTCTGCTGTTGCACCAGGACGTGGTACAAATACAGCTTCACCGCCATAGCGCCCTCTTCCAAATTCATGGGTTTGGGACTTGCCAGCGCTGAGGTCATACTTGATGATACCCTCGAACAAAGGCATCGAACCTTTCGCCAGTTTGCCAGTGTATCCGTATCGGGTTTTTTGTCCTAACAGATTTTCATTGACACGGGGAAATTCGGAGGCGATATCATCCAGCATTTCTTCGCTGACTTTGCCCGTTTTCACGTTAAACCGCCAACGATGCAGGCGGGGGATACCTGCTTCCGAATCGGTGTGTGTGTCTTGCGGCATAGCTAAGACAGTGGTAGAATTCATGCGACAAGCAATCAGCACCACTTCGTCTCCTTCCTCGTAGGCATTGAGAGTGTGGAAGATATAGCAAGCGGGACTCTCAAACCAGCGAATGTTACTGTTATTACCGTAACGTGGAACAATACCAAAGCGGCTGGGTTTGTCACGCTCAAACTTCATCAAAGGTTCGCCCCGTTTCATCCTTTCCTTACTGAAAGTCAGGGGTAAATCCATAAAAATTGTGTAGTCTTCAGTGATGGCAAAATCATGCATCATCACTGGCATTGGTATGTCAATAGGTTCCGTCTGCAAAAGTTCGCCTTCTGGTGAAACCACACTGTATTGCAGGTATGGTGGTGTAAAACCGTAACCAAAGAACATCATCTCACCCGTCACTGGGTCTACTTTGGGATGAGCAGTCACCGCTGAAACGAGCTTGCCATTGTAGGTATGTTCACCAATCGTCTTTAACTCAGGAACCCTAATTGCGTGAGGCGCACCCCCCTCCCACAGCGCCAAGAGTTGACCTGCATGCCATACAAGAGCCGTGTTAGCCGCATTCTTGATTGGTTTGGGAAGACTGTTCTTTTTGGGCGGTTCTAGTAAGCCAGTCCAAACAGCTTTACCCACTTCGTTCTCAATTTTCCAGGCTTTTGTCCGCACATACCGATTGCGATAGGTGGCTTTGCCGTTGCTAATTCGTACCCCATGCAACATTCCATCGCCATCAAACCAATGATACTTTCCGATGGGTGTCCATTGGGGATTAGGACCATTGCGCACGAACATTCCTGATAAGTCGGGAGGTAGTTCACCTATGACTTGCAGAGTGTTAACGGTGATTTCTTCACCCACTGGCGCAAAGTTACCATCGAGATAAGGATTGACTTGTGTTGTTGCCATGATTCCTGTTCCAAGCTGAAGTGTATATGTTATCGGCACTTCGTTATATTAGCCATAGCCCCTACTATAGATAACAATTACAGGACTTGAAACCGGGAAGAGTACATGGGAGTACAAGCACGACGGGCGTGGGAGACAAAGATGTACAGACGCTTTCATGAGAGCGTGTCTCTACAATGACTAGTGACCAATCTAAAATCCTAATTGATATGAGTCTAACTCTTTATTTCCTCCGTCATGGGCAGACAGAATACAGCCGTAATAATTTCTTCTGTGGTTCGATAGATCCAGAACTTACGGCAGATGGCTTGGAGATGGCTAAGGCTTTTGCTGCTTCATACAGTTCTACTCCTTGGAAGGCAATTTTTTGTAGTCCTATGGGGCGAGCGATCGCCACAGCAAAACCTCTGTCTGAAGCAATAGGAATGCAACCAGAACTCCGGGATGGCTTGAAGGAAATCAACTACGGCAAATGGGAAGGCAAAACACCAGAGACGGTAAACCAAGAATTTCATGATGATTATATTCGCTGGTTAGCAGATCCAGCTTGGTATGCGCCTACAGGCGGGGAAATGGCAATTGCGATCGCATCTCGTGCTACGCAGGTTATTGAAGAAATCAAGCAACTTTACAGTAGTGGCAATGTTTTAATTGTTGCCCACAAGGCAACTATCAGAATTATGCTGTGCAGTTTGTTGGGAATTGATGTGGGACGCTTTCGCTACCGCTTGGGATGCCCAGTTGGGTCTGTAAGTATTGTAGAATTTGGCTCACATGGTCCTCTACTCAAGGCGTTGGCTGAGCGGACTCATTTTAATGAGCGCTTACGTAATTTACCAGGGACTTAATTGAGATAGGGCAGGCATCTTGTCTGCCCTAATTCACTCAGCTTCGCCAATGAGGGTAAATGCTGCCCAGTCGCGAGGATGGTAATGCTTTTTCATTGTTGACAGCATAGCATTTCGCAATGCAACAGCTTTATCTGGGTTTCGCCGCAGATTTTGATAAAACTCCGTCATCAGCATTGCTGTAGAGTCATCCGGCACTGCCCATAAAGATACGATAATACTGGGTGCGCCCGCAGTAATTAAAGAGCGAGACAAACCGATAACACCATCGCTCTTGATGTCCCCTCTGCCAGTATCGCAAGCACTCAGGACTACTAAATCAGCATTAAGTTTCATGTCGAAAATTTCACCGCTTGTCAGCAACCCATCATCTTGACCGGAGGGAGCAAGGGCAATGGCTCCCGGTACGCCCAAGCCTTTAAAATCATCGAGTAGCCCGTGGGTTGCCAAATGCACAATGTCAACCGACTGCATCAATTGCTTCACAGTGGTTTCAGTAGCTTTACTACCCGTTAATGCTTTGGTATTGAGCATTTTGGCAATTTCCAGTGCTTCTTGTTCTGCACCTGGTAGCGGTGACAACTGCTGAGGCATTGTAGGATTACCGACTACCAATGCAGGGTGATTTTCTATCGCCTTGCGCTTGTTTATCTTTTGCTTGTGGGTTAACTCCAAAACTTGGATAGCAGGAGCGGTGAGAATGGTATGTTTTTCGATGAGGTATTTGCCAGAAGCATCTTGCAAAGCTGGGAAGGGAACGAAAAACAACTCAGCTTGCGGGATAAAAATGATACGGGCATTTGAGTCTTGTGGTAACTCCGAGGCGATCGGTTGAATAAGTATTTGATAGAGTTGCTGTAATGGTTTTTTTTGGCGAGGTTTTGCTGATGCTTCCCCAGGAACAGCAGCGACATCGCCACTTCTGGCACGGATGGATGTATGGCTTTTGGCAACGAGGTCTGCTAAAGGTGTATCCAGGGATTTGATGTCTACTTGCTTAAAGGCAACTTCACCTGTGGGTTTGACTACCCAAATGTAGAGTTGTGGATGCCATTCTTCTTTACCTTGAACTTGAAACGGAGCGTAAAAAATCGAATATTCAACGAGTGTTGCCTTTTGTTGTTGAGCGATTTGTTGAATTTGCTTGATGTTAGGTGGCGTAGGTGGCTTGAGCTGTTGAATGTTAGGGTTGGGGGATAGCTTTGAGGCTAATAATTCCACAAACGCTCTGGCTCTACCGCGTTCGGCAATTTCTAATGCCGTATGATTTTTATTCTGAGCCACCAAGGCTTGTTGCAAAAAGCGGTAGGCATTAGCTTGGGTTTCAAAGATTGAGATTTTCTGGTCATCTTTTAATCCAGGTCGCACAGACTCGCTCACCTCAATGGCAGCGAATAGCATTTTTTCAGCTTTCGAGTACTGACCCAGGTTATTGTAAACTAACCCAATGTTATTAAGGGTCGTACCTTCCTGTGCTTTGTTGCCGATTTGTTTGGCAATGGCTAATGCTTGAGTATAAAACTCTAAGGCTTTTGGGTACTGACCCAGGTTATTGTAAACGAACCCAATGTTATTCAGGGTCGTACCTTCCTGTGCTTTGTTGCCGATTTGTTTGGTAATGGCTAATGCTTGAGTATAAAACTCTAAAGCTTTCGGGTACTGACCCAGGTTATTGTAAACTAACCCAATGTTATTCAGGGTCGTACCTTCCTGTGCTTTGTTGCCGATTTGTTTGGCAATGGCTAATGCTTGAGTATAAAACTCTAAGGCTTTTGGGTACTGACCCAGGTTATTGTAAACTGACCCAATGTTATTCAGGATCGTACCTTCCCCTGCTTTGTCGCCAATTTGTTTGGTAATGGCTAATGCTTGAGTATAAAACTCTAAGGCTTTCGGGTACTGACCCAACTTGTCGTAAACTGACCCAGTGTTATTCAGGGTCGTACCTTCGTGTGCTTTGTTGCCGATTTGTTTGTGAATGGCTAATGCTTGAGTATAAAACTCTAAGGCTTTCGGGTACTGACCCAGGTTGTCGTAAACTGACGCAATGCCAGTAAGGGTCGTACCTTCCTCTGCTTTGTTGTCGATTTGTTTGTGAATGGCTAATGCTTGAGTATAAAACTCTAAGGCTTTCGGGTACTGACCCAGGTTGTAGTAAACTGACCCAATATTACGAAGAATCATAGCTTCCGCTGCCTTGTTGCCGATTTGTTTATAAATGGCTAATGCTTGAGTATAAAACTCTAAGGCTTTCGGGTACTGACCCAGGTTGTAGTAAACTAACCCAATGTTATTAAGGGTTGTACCTTCCTCTGCTTTGTTGCCAATTTGTTTGTGAATGGCTAATGCTTGTTGATCAAACTCTAAGGCTTTCGGGTACTGACCCAGGTTGTAGTAAACTAACCCAATGTTATTCAGGGTCGCACCTTCCATCGCTTTGTCGCCAATTTGTTTGTGAATGGCTAATGCTTGTTGATCAAACTCTAAGGCTTTCGGGTACTGACCCAGGTTGTAGTAAACTGCTCCAATGCCAGTAAGGGTCGTACCTTCCCCTGTTTTGTTGCCAATTTGTTTGTGAATGGCTAATGCTTGAGTATAAAACTCTAAGGCTTTCGGGTACTGACCCAGGTTGCGGTAAACTGCTCCAATGCCAGTAAGGGTCGTACCTTCCCCTGTTTTGTTGCCGATTTGTTTGTGAATGGCTAATGCTTGAGTATAAAACTCTAAGGCTTTCGGGTACTGACCCAGGTTGCGGTAAACTGACCCAATGTAGTCGAGGGTTGCACCTTCTCCTTTACGCTCCCCAATTTCTCCAAAAATAACTAAAACCTGTTGAAACGTCTCTAACGCTTCTCGAAACTGACTTTGCTTATACTGGTGAACACCTACTTGGTATAGCCGCTTCGCCTTAGCATTCCGTTCTTGTGTCGTTTGCGCTTGTGCCGATGCACTCACCATCCCCAAATTAGTTTCAGTCAGTGGTATCGCAGTTAAAGACACTAGCACTGTCGCAGTCAGCAAAGCGAAGCGATGAAGCCTGTTAGTGAGTAAAGCCAAGGAAAAGTGATGCACCGGAATATTCCTTAATTTTGCAACTACATGATGACTGTCTTATTTTTATATCTGTGGTTTTTTGAATAAATTACGCAAATTTGGCAAAACAAGCTGTAGAACTCAAGTTCCTGACTTATAGCTGAAGTTTATTAAAATGGACTAAAACCCAAATTTTCCAAAGATTTAGTCCTTTTAAGAGGACTTTCGCTATTACCCAAGGGTTTATGACCCTGATATGATGTCCGGCAAATTACCCATAATTACAGAACCCCACCCCTAACCCCTCCCCCTCCGGGTATGCCTTCGGCACGCTACGCGAACGCCAGTCGCCTACGGCGGGAAACCCGCCTGCAGCGCTGGACTCACCGCAAGCGGGGAGGGGAACTTTGGCGTAGCCACTCATCGGGGTGGGGTTTTCCAGGATTTGTCGGTAATTGAGCGGACATGATATGGCGGGTGATCACACAGGTGCAATACATTAGTAAACCAATTTTTACCATGCTCCCCACTATTTCTACCATTCCACTGCGCCACATGGCTTCAGGCGATGTCTTATCCCTGCAAGTCTACAAATTTATTGGCGCTCAACCGGGCAAAAAAGTTTATATCCAATCTAATTTGCACGGTGCTGAAATCGCTGGTAATGCTGTTATTCACCAGCTCATTGAGTTTTTGCAGACAATCAATGAGACAGATTTATCTGGGGAAATTTGGTTAGTACCTGTTTGTAACCCAATCGCAACGAATCAGCGATCGCACATTTTTTCCTCAGGACGATTCTGTAGTTATGAAGGAAAAGATTGGAACCGCATATTTTGGGACTACGAAAAACATGCTGATGATTTATTGGGATTTGCCAAATCTCAAATAAATTTTGAACTAGAGGTTGTGAGAAAAAATTACCTCTCTCAAATTCAGGAAAAGTTTGCCCAATTTTTAGAAAAATTTAACTCCTCCAGTGGACTTCCTTACACTGAGCGCTTTAGCTACAAACTGCAATCTCTTTGTTTAGATGCAGATTATTTGATTGACTTACACAGTCACACCAATCAAGGATTAAACTACCTTTATCTCTTCCCTAACAGAGAAGACAGTGCAAAACATTTCTTACTTCAATTTGGAATTCAATTTGATTTATGTGATGAAGATGGTTTTGATAAAGCTTTTATCCAACCTTGGCTAGCTTTGGAAAAGTATTTCAAAGAGCTTGGTAGAGAAGTTAGGTTTGATATAGAGGCTTGGACACTCGAACTTGGTACGGGAATGCAAATGAACCCAGATTCAGTCGAGAAAGGTGTTCGAGGTGTGAAAAACTATTTAGCACACAAAGGAATTTTGCAAATCTCTGGCTTTCCTCTCAAGGAAAGCGAATCTTATGAGATGCTTTTGAAACCAAGAACTCAGATGAAAAGATATTATGCCCCAACAGGTGGAATGATTCAATCACGAGTAGAATTGGGAAGTTCAGTAAAAGCTGGAGAACGACTTTATCAAATTTTGAATTTTAATAAAGAAGGTAAGTTACCTACTGTGATTGATGTTAGTGCAGAACAAGATGGATTAGTTTATGATATTTCTGCGAATCAGGCGGTAAACGAAGGCGAGTTGGTACTAGGAATTATTGAGTAGTCTGTTACAGAAGGCTTTGCCTGAACCAAAGCATTTTCCTCCATTGGAAATAATTATAAGATTTTGCTTTTTGCTATACGTAGTGGGCAGTGAAAGATAATTAGTAGTAAATTAAACTTAAGCCAAAGCAATTGCTAGAAATTTCAGGGTGATTTCATGTTTGTTTTGTGTTTACACAGAAAACTCAGTAGTCCCAAATGTAAAATATGACGGTGGAGCCACAGGTGAATAGTAGTCAATATGACATCTTCTCTAATTCAGGAGAAGTGATGATTCCACAGGCTCCTCCTGAATTCAGATCAGGTTTTATCGGCATTATTGGTCGCCCAAATGTCGGTAAATCTACGTTGATGAATGAATTAGTAGGACAAAAAATTGCCATTACATCACCAGTAGCACAAACGACGCGCAATCGGTTACGAGGAATTTTAACCACTCCAGAAGCGCAGCTGATTTTTGTAGATACCCCAGGAATTCATAAACCCCATCATCAATTGGGGCAAGTGCTGGTGCAAAATGCGAAAATAGCTATTGAATCGGTAGATGTGTTGTTGTTTGTGGTAGATGGATCGGTTGCTTGTGGTACAGGCGATCGCTTTATTGCCGATTTACTCACTAACAGTCCAACACCAGTGATTTTGGGCTTAAACAAAATCGACCAACAACCGCAAGATTCGCAGACAATAGATAATAGCTACGTTCAACTGGCAAAGTCGCATCAGTGGGAAACGGTAAAATTTTCTGCCAAAACAGGTGTAGGATTACCCGATCTACAACAGTTATTGATTGAACAGTTAGAAACAGGACCATACTACTATCCGCCTGATTTAGTCACTGACCAACCAGAACGCTTTATTATGGGCGAATTGATTCGCGAACAGATTTTGCTGTTAACTCGTGAAGAAGTTCCCCATTCAGTAGCGATCGCCATTGACTTGGTGGAGGAAACACCAGCTATTACCCGTGTACTTGCTACCATACACGTTGAGCGCGATTCCCAAAAAGGAATTCTCATTGGTAAAGGTGGAGCAATGTTAAAAGCAATTGGTAGTGCAGCACGCGAACAAATCCAAAAGTTAATTGCTGGAAAAGTTTACTTGGAACTGTTCGTCAAAGTGCAACCAAAATGGCGTCAGTCTCGGACACGTTTAGCAGAGTTGGGATATCGCGTGGAAGAATAAAAAAGTTAGTCATTTGTTCATATCGTAGGGTGGAGAGAAGTCCTGCAGGCGGGTTTCCCGCCGTAGGGAACTTCGGGGCATTGCTATCAAAGCTTATGTGATGGACATTTGAGATATTAGTAGGCAATGCCCACACTACAGAAAACTGCTATAAAGTCAATAGAATAATGTCTCAGGATAATAATTTTCGCTTAAATCTACCAGCCAATGTTTCTGTGCTGCGGATTTTAATTGTAGAAGATGACCCAATGATGCAACTGGGACTGGAACAGTCATTAATGGCTCATCCGCAGTTGGAAATTGTGGGACAAGCGGAAGATGGCTATCTGGGTGTGCAAGCAGCACTCAAACTGAAACCCGATCTTGTGGTGATGGATATTGGTTTACCTAGGTTGGATGGGATTGCTGCAACACAGCAAATTAAGGCAGCACTACCAGAAACTCATGTCGTGATGCTGACATCTCATCAAACAGACACAGAAATTATTGCTGCCTTGTCTAGCGGTGCGGATGCATATTGTATCAAAGGAGCAAGTGTAGAGAGACTTATGAGTGCGATCGCCGCTGCTGTTGAAGGCGCAACCTACCTTGATCCCCAAATTGCCAGACGAGTTATTGACAATCTCAAACCCCCTTCCCCTAGTGGAAACGCAGCAAATCTATCTCAGCGCGAGTTAGAAGTGTTGAGACTGATGGTAGAAGGTTTAAGCAACCCAGAAATTGCTGAAAAGCTTTATCTGAGTCCCAACACTATTAAAACTCACGTGCGCGGGATTATGAACAAATTATCTGTTGATGATCGCGTGCAAGCAGCAGTTGTCGCACTGCGTTCTGGATTGGTGTGAGTAATTATGAACTTTAGCCTTCTTATGCTTGTTGAACGCCTGGGCGACCATTTTCGACAACGAATGAAGCAAAGGTGTTTATCGGTGCGTCCGAACGGCTCACAGTTGTGACAAAACGCAGATCTGTCTGCCAGCGCTCGTGGTTGAGGTTGACCCGGAAGTAGCCACGGCGATCGCCATCAAAGAACTTAATATGTGGATTTTCTGGGATCATTGGACCGTAGTAAGGACCGTAGACAATTCGGTCGCCGTTACTAGTGAGTGAGGGGGTCACGAATTCACTAGCCACAGTAGGTGAGTTAGGGTCTTTGAAATCGAGTTTGAGATCATTAACGAATGTAGAGTGCCAATCCCCGGTGATGACAACCGGATTGGCAATCTTTCGGTCTGCAATATGGCTGAGGATGCGGTTGCGTGCAAGGGGATAACCGTCCCAAGAGTCGTTCCAAAAGATTTCGCCCTCCCCTATCTTATGATCCAACTCCGCCATAAGCACTTGCTGGGCAATGATGTTCCAGCGTGTCTGAGAACGATCCAAACCCTCAAACAGCCAACGTTCTTGCCTGTCGCCAGTCATTGTCTTTGCTTGATCCAATGCTGCATCGCACCGGGGTGTCTCGCCGTCGCCGCATGGTTGGTCGCTGCGATACTGTCGCGTGTCAAGCACGCTAAACTCAGCTAAATTTCCAAAGGTCAGTCGCCGATAAAGGAGCATATCCGCTCCTCGTGGCACGGAGAATCGGCGTAGGGGCTGATGCTCGTAGTAAGCTCTATAAGCAGCAGCTCGCCGCTCAAGGAAATCTTCAACTGGGTCGTTTTTTTCTGAGAGATCGTCAGTGTAGTCGTTGTCTACTTCATGGTCATCCCAAGTGACCACAAACGGGAACAAGGCATGAGCTTTTTGTAAGTCTGGGTCAGTTTTGTACAGAGCATAGCGGAGGCGATACTGCTCTAGAGTTTTTGTCTCTTGCTGAAACTGCTCTGGTAAGGATACATTACGTACACCACCTGTAGCATTGATGGCGTACTCGTAAATGTAGTCACCTAAATGGAACACGACATCTAGCTCTTCGTTTGCTAAGTTGCGGTAGGCACAGTAGAAACCATCTTCCCACTTCTGACAGGTGACAAACGCAAAGTTTAGCTGATTGAGAACAGAACCAGGAAGGGGAGCAGTACGAGTCCGACCGATCTGGCTTACTTCATTGCCTACTCGAAATTGATACCAATACCAGCGTTCAGGCTCTAGTCCTTGCACCTCAACATGGACGGAGTGGGCAAACTCTGGAGTTGCTATGGCTGTGCCACTGCGGACAACTTGTTGCATATTTTCATCCTTCGCAACTTGCCACTGCACTCTTAAGTTTTGCTGCGGCATTCCGCCTCCTTCGGCTAGTGGCTCTGGTGCTACTCGTGTCCACAGAACGACACTATCTGGGAGTGGATCGCCGGAAGCGACACCCAGACTAAATGGATAAGCAGAGAATTTAGGCTGGGCGTTGACTCTTCTAGGGAACTGAGTGGCGATCGCGAACCCACTCATGGCTCCAGCACCAATCATAAAGCGCCGCCGTTTCATCGAACTTGATAGCAAGCGCTCAACATCGAACCACTGCATACACTTCTCCCTGAAGAACTGTTGTTGACGCAACTTAAAGCCGAGCAAGTGATACCGAGGTTCGTTTCTACCAGCACACTAGGGGCTATTGTCAAAACCTTCAAAAAGTTTGATTGGCTTATGAAAATCTGAACAATCAGTGCTAAATATCAGTTTTACTCTTCCCCTGTAAAGCCCGACCTAACTCTGCAAAATCAACCTATCAGCTAAATATTAAATATTAGTCAAGTGACAGTTAAAATCTGTTTAAGTGACAAATTAGTCATAGTATATACTTATGCTTGTTTTAGAAAGCAATACGGTTGTCGATAAGACAATTTGCAAAAACGATAACCAATGCAATCTTAGGTTGCATCCGAAAGTTCTACAGGTGTATTCGACTGCACATTAGTGCCACGCGCTCGTCGCAAAGTGTCCGGTGAGGGATACGCTATCACAAAAAATCCTTAGCTGAACGGCGGTATTGGTTTATAATTCACCATTTTTCGCTGTCCATTTCCCGTCCTCTGAGAGACACTTAAATCATTAAAAACCGTCGTTGCAAGCATTCTGCTTTGCAGATTTTCCAGTGTGTTTAATTTATGAACAAAAAATATTTCTCTGTAGTAGCTGTCCCCTTAGTCGTTGCAGCAACATTCTTAACCAACATCAGTCAATCCTTCGCTGATTTACCGCCACTCATTCCCCGACAGATTCTATTTGGAAATCCAGAAAGAACGAATCCGCAACTATCTCCTAATGGAAAATACCTGACATACATCGCACCTGATAAAAATAATGTTTTGCAGGTATGGATACGTACTTTAGGTAAAAACGATGACCGAGTGCTAACCGCTGATCAAAAGCGGGGTATCCGTAGTTACTTCTGGACTTATAACAGTGAGCAATTAATATACTTGCAAGATACAGATGGTGATGAAAACTATCATTTTTATGCTGTTAATGTAAAGTCCAATCAGGTGCGCGACTTGACACCATACAAGGGCGTGAAAGCGCAAATGATCGCCCTAGATCCCAATTTTCCTAATGAAATGCTGGTGGGGATGAATATCAAAGACCCCCGCAAGCACGATGCTTACCGTATCGACCTGAAAACGGGAACAGCAAAACTGGAATTAGAAAACTCCGTCAACGTGACTGAGTCAGTTGCAGATCCACAGTTAAAAATCCGTGCATCTGTAGCCACGACTCCTGATGGTGGTTCTACCTTATCCGTTAGAGAAACAACAAATCAACCCTGGAAGATAGTTCGCAAATGGGGACCTGATGATCAAGGCGGTGCTGTTGGCTTTTCCGGTGATGGCAAAACGCTTTATATCACGGGTAGTCACAATGTGAATGCGACACGAGTTTTGGCGCTTAACTTAGCAACGGGTAAAGAAAGCGTGATTGCCCAAGACCCGCAGTATGATCAGGGAGGGATGTTTATTCATCCAACGAAACGCCAAATTCAGGCTGTTGGCTTTTATAAAGATAAATTAGAGTGGCAAGTACTCGATAAAAGTATTGCCCCAGATTTTCAGACAATATCCAAAGTCCGGCGAGGGGAATTTTCCGTAGTTGACCGCGACTTGGCTGATAAAACTTGGCTCGTTTCTTACCGTATCGATAACGGTCCCGCCTATTACTACATCTACGACCGTACCTCCAAGCAAAGCAAACTCCTCTTCAGCAATCAACCGAAATTGGAAGGACTACAACTCGCCCAAATGAAACCGATTTCCTACAAATCTCGGGACGGGTTGACTATCCACGGCTACCTAACAACACCTGTAGGAATTCCAGCAAAAAATTTACCCACAGTCTTACTCGTGCATGGTGGACCTTGGGCGCGGGATATTTGGGGTTATGACCCAGAAGCGCAGTGGCTAGCAAACCGTGGCTACGCAGTTCTACAAGTCAACTTTCGAGGTTCTACCGGATACGGCAAAAAGTTCTTGAATGCCGGAAATCGTGAATGGGCGGGTAAAATGCATAATGACTTGATTGATGGCGTTAACTGGATTGTCCAACAGGGTATCGCTGATCGGAAAAAAGTTGCGATCATGGGTGGTTCCTACGGCGGTTATGCGACGTTGGTAGGATTAACATTCACTCCTGATGTGTTTGCTGCTGGTGTAGATATTGTTGGTCCTAGCAACTTGCTCACGCTGTTAAAAAGTATTCCTCCTTATTGGGAGTCAGGGCGGGCGAAATTCTACAATCGTGTGGGTAATCTAGAAAAAGAGCCAGATTTCCTCAAGTCTCGTTCTCCGTTATTTTTTGTAGATCGCATCAAAGTACCGTTGCTGATTGGACAAGGTGCAAATGATCCACGAGTGAAGCAGGCGGAAAGCGAACAAATCGTTGCAGCGATGCGAAAAGCAAATAAGCCTGTAGAGTACATCCTCTACACAGATGAAGGACACGGTTTTGCACGTCCGCAAAACAGGCTGCACTTCTATGCTAAAGCCGAAGAGTTTCTTGCCAAATATTTAGGCGGAAGGGTAGAACCAATAGGTGATATACCTGGGCATTCTGGCGTGGTTAAGTAGGGATAAATCAATTCAAAATTTTGAATTTTGAATTGATTTGTCTCCCTCATCTCCCTCATCTCCCTGATCCCCCTCATCCTCTCCATCTGTGTTTATCAAACTCAGGTATGATGAGTCATTAGCCCCTAAGCTGACAGAATCGCACTATGTGGCGTGATCAAAGTGCCATGCAAAGGATGACGGGGCATGATTAAATCTTGGATGGTGATTGGGGGAGTAGCTTTCTTAGTGGCTTTAGGTGCTAACTTCATCACTCCTGGCGATGTGAAATGGTTCAAGCGTCTCCAAAGACCCAGATGGTTAACTTTTGAAGCAGCGATTCCAGTTATTTGGACTATTGTATTTATTTGTGGCGCTTGGTCTGCTTATATTGTTTGGGAAAAAGACCCAGGAACCACCACAACCTGGTTGCGTATGGGATTATACCTGCTTCTGGAAATTGTTACCATTGCCTTCAACCCTGTGATGTTGCGGCTTCGCAGTCTTAAGGCGGGTACGATTATCGGCGGTACGGGTTTCCTTATAAGCATTATATTAACACTTGTAGTTTTACCTGTTTCTGGTTGGGCGGCACTGCTACTCGTTCCTTACTTGGTTTGGAGTCCAATAGGTACATACACCACTTGGACGATGAAGCGACTCAATCCTCAAGATGCCTAAAACAGTACCAGCAGCAGAGAATAACTGATAACGGATACTGCGGGTACTTGGTAACTGCTTAAAATATTCAACCCTGCGGTTGATTAAACTCATGCCCTAAATTGCCACAATTGCCTTGAATACATTGACAAAACTATCAAAAAGTGTATAACTATGATTCAATCTTGGATGGTAATTGGGGCTGTGACTTTTGCAATTGCAATTGGTAGTTTTTTCATCACGCCTCGTGATGTCAAATGGTTTGCACGGTTAAGTCGTCCCCGGTGGCTAATTTTTGAGCCACTTATCCCGATCATTTGGACTGTAATTTTTATTTGCGGTGCTGCTTCTGCCTATATTGTCTGGGAAAAGAATCCAGGAAGCTTGATAACCTGGGTCGTGATGGGTTTATACCTCCTGCTAGAAATTATCACCATCGCCTACATCCCAGCAATGCTAAGGTGGCGCAGTTTGAGAGTCGGGGAAGTTCTTGGGTCAGTTGGTGTTATCTTGGGTGTGTTGCTCACACTCTCTGTTTTGCCGATTTCTAGACTGGCGGCGCTGTTACTCGTTCCGTATTTGGTTTGGAGTCCAGTGGGAACTTACACTACAGAAGAGTTAATCCAGCTCAACCCTCAAGATGCTTAGATGCGTTAGACTACACAACGCGTCCATATCGTGCAACAACTGGATTGCTGGGATTGGCTTGATTCTTCAGCCAAGCCCACATCTGCTCGCCTAGGGAAAAGTGCCACCACTCTCTAGGATTGCGTTGAAATGCTGCTTTTTGCATAACATTGCATAATAGCTGACGATTGGCATGATACTGTTGTGCCTGTGCGGAGGAAGAACTAGCAAAGTAGTCTGGATGCGATCGCTCTGACATTTCATCTATAGGCGAACCCATATTCACAATTTCTCCCGTATCATCTACCAGTGTCACATCAACAGCAGCGCCGGTACTGTGGGGAGGCGGAGTTTTTTCATCCAGACTCGGTTCAGCCCAAATTTTATAAACCTCGTCCCAGATAGCTTGGCTGTTTTCTGGTGATAACTCAGCCCCGGTGAGTCCCGCCATGTGCAAGGCTTCGCCAAAAGCGTAATTCACCATAAACTGCTGTACAGCGACAGGGCGATAAGCATCAAAGATTTGGATGTGCCAGTTAGGACGCAGCAGTTGCAGGTAATTTTGGGCTGCTATCAAATTGTCAACAATGGTTTGGCGAAGAAAATAAGGAGAGCGATCGCCATAAGGCGCACCCAGTTTTTCATAAGGATGCGGAGATTCTACTGCGAACAGTTCCAAAGGAATCTTTACCAATGGTTCACCACACTCAATGATTGGTACTTTATGATAAGGTCTCATTCGTGATGTTCACAGCAAGACGACTGTTTTGTTGCTGTTCCTAACGCTTCTGGTACGGGATCGTAACCGCCCGGATGAAACGGATGACACCGCAAAATACGCTGAATTGCCAACCAACTACCGCGCCAGACTCCAAATCGCTCAATTGCTTGGATGGCGTACATTGAACAAGTTGGTTGAAAGCGACACGTGGGAAGAAACAGCGGCGAGATAAACATTCGGTAGAAGCGAATCAGCAAAATCAATAATAATTTCATTGCTGTCCCCGAAATCTAATACAGTGGTAATAAAGATTATATTTTTCCATTTTGTTGCATCTTTGCTAACTTCATTTTTTGATTTAGAGTCGATTTCCCCTTTGTGGCTGCAAAGTGCTGCCGTTGCAATTTGGGTGCTGCTCATGCTTTTCGCCGCATGGTTGGTGAATCGCTTTGCCAATAAAGATCCAGAAATTCTGCGGAAGATAGTCCACATAGGCACTGGCAATGTGATTTTGCTCGCTTGGTGGCTAAATATCCCCGCAAGTGTAGGCATTACGGCTTCGATTTTAGCAAGTGCTCTTACTTTATTGTCCTACCGATTTCCTATTCTCCCTGGTATTAATAGCGTCGGACGCAAAAGTTTTGGGACATTTTTCTATGCCGTTAGTATTGGTATTTTAATTGCCTGGTTCTGGAGGCTGCAACAACCCCAGTATGCTGTACTAGGAGTTTTGGTTATGACATGGGGAGATGGATTTGCAGCTTTAATTGGGCAAAGATTTGGGCAACACAAATACACGATCTTTGACAGACAAAAAAGTTGGGAAGGTTCCCTGACAATGACAGTTGTGAGTTTTCTCGTCACGAGTTTGATTTTAGTCAGTGTACAAGGGAACCTTTGGCAAACTTGGCTGATATCTGTGGCTGTTGCCTTAGTTGCTACTTGCCTAGAAGTTTTTTCGTTTCTTGGTATTGATAATTTGACAGTTCCTTTAGGCACTGCTGCACTGGCTTTTGTTTTAAGCCAGTTCTTATATTAACAGTTACCAGTTATCAGTTATCAGTTATCAGTTTCATCCTCCGGGGGAAACACCACACCAAGAACACAGAAAGCGTTGGTGTCAGTACAACCACACCAGCCCGCAGCCTTACCTGTTCACTGTTCACTGTTTTAATGGTTGTAGCGCCCGTGACGGTGATATCTGTACGGGTTGCGATACAGATGGCGCTCATAAATGTAGTCGGGGTGGTTTTGCCCGTGACGGTAATATCTGTGGTGATTGCCATGCCTTCTGCGGTAATGAATATACTGCGGATGGTAAGAGCCGCGACGGTAATGCTGTCTGTAGCCTTGTGGGCAAGGTGTATGACGGCGGTAATATCGGCGACGGGGCTTATGATGGTGGCGGTATTTATGGTGTTTTAGTTGTTCAGTATCTGCCTCCCAATCTGTTTGAATTGACGCATCATCACCAATCTGAGCAACTTGCGCTCCCAATTCCTCAGGCTTTGGCTGCGTCTGAACTCCTTTTTGTAATGATGCTGCGGCAATCTCAAAGCCAAGGCAACTGGGTAACACTAAAGCAGTAACTATGAATTTCCAAAACATTGTTTCACGCTCCTCATTTCTCGTTCCCTAGCAAAAGTAGGGAATGTGTAGTGTGGTTTGGCTGAAAAAGGATTTACGCAGTGAAACGAAAAGGCTGATTGTGCTGAAGAAAAGTCTATATAAATGCATTACCACTTCAAGCAGGGTGAAGAGAGTTCTTAGTGAGCGCTACTCCACTCTTTTAAAAATATTAAATATTGATAAATATTTATAAATCTTATTTTAATAAAACAAAAGCCCAGGAACCCAATACTTTTCGGATAGTACTTGATCCCCCCTAGCCCCCCTTAAAAAGGGGGGAACTATCTGCCCCCTTTTTAAGGGGGTTGGGGGATCTCATAGAGCGGAAACATCACTAACCGAAATGTATTGCCCCGGAAGCTTTACGGCAAAAGACTGTGAACGGCTGTTCACATTCTGTAAGTGACACTAACAAAAATAAAATTTTAACGAAATGTTGCCGTTTTATAACAAAGCATTTTTGTCAAAAATATCAAAAATGACTTGATCTGAGGGAGTGACGCATAAGTAAATGCGTTTGTACTTTTTGAGATGTAAAAAATCTAACAAACTTCTAACGCAGGACAGAATATAACATAGCTAAAGTCATAGCTAGAGAGAGATTCAGATTAGAGGTTACTAAATAAATATAAAAAAGAAATATGGCTATTTTAAGCCCTAAAAAGTTCAATTCTCCTAAAATTCAGCAATGAATAAAATGAATTTTTTTAATAATTCTGTACCACCTCTGCGTCGCAAACAAGCACCGCTAAATATTCACGAGTTAGAAGAAGGACTTTGGCTAGTTAACTGGCAAATCGGCAAAATCAAGCTTTATTCAAATTTTTATACCCGCATAGATCAGGCTTTCATAATTTGGGGTTTGCTTCTCATACCAATGTTTGCAACTGCCCAGTTTTTACCTATAGGTTGGGATTTGCAGGCGGCTTTGTGGTCAATCCTCTCTTTTATTGGTACTGTAGCAATGGTCTATTGGAGTACCTATTGGGTTAAGCGAAGACAGGTTATCTGGATACTGTATTGCTGGGTACTGCTGATGTTATTGGGGGTCGTCTTAACTGATTTGGGTATTTTTCTAGGATGGGGAGAAATATTATTGAATCTCTGTCCTTTGTGGTTAGGACTATGTGCTCTCGGCTACTTATGTACTGGGTTAGCAGTGCGATCGCGCACCTTGATATTCACAGGCGTAGTTCATGTACTGGGAATTTTCATCTTGCCTTATAGCGGTGGTTGGCAATTTCTGACTACCGGCGGTTTAATGGTCATCTGCTTACTACTACTCGCTGAATTCGAGTGGGATCACTGTTAACCAGGAGACGCAACGACAAAAAAGAATAACTAATAATTAATAACTAAAAAAATAGGTGGATGTCGGATTTTCCTCTCCACCTATTTTGATTTCTATTAGCTCTTTTTATAAAATCATTTACCAAGTGTCGGCTGCCCTTTCGTTATAAGGTTCTCCTGTAAACGGTTGTACACCGATATTTGGATATGCATCGTCATTAGGTCCAAAAATACGCATTGCAGCTTCAGAAATATATTGCATCACCCTAGCAAGCATCCTGGAGAAAGCCATAATATAAGACCCCCGTTTTTTGTAATCGCTTTCATTGCGATATCTCTCCTGACATATCTACTCTAGTCCCTGACATTCTCTGTTGGCACTAATAGGCAATATATCTACATTCTCTGCAATATTCATTGATAGATAGTTGCAATTCTTTAGCTAAGAAAACAGCCAAATTAAGGCTCAAGGATAAGGGTTTGAAGCGTAAATAATCTGGAATGTGACTATTCATCCTCCATTTGGTATACTTTCACATTTCACTAAACTCTTTGCTATATAGCAATTCTACTAAATCATTCCTGAACAACAAGATTCCCGACTTTTTAAAGAAGTCGAGAATCTGAGCCTGTTTCAAATTAACATTACTTTATGGTAAAATTTACCATAAAGAAGTATTCTTCCAAGGGCGCTATGCCGTCAACACCCCTGCCTAAAGGCGAGGGGCTTCTAGCCTCAAATCTTAGGATTAGTTGACCAGACTAAGTACCTTGAGTACTACGTTATTGGTAAGTGTTTAAGTTCCTACCTTGGGATGCGTTCGCGCAGCGTGCCGTTAGGCATAGCTAGTTCCAAGCTCTAGAATCAAAAGATTAAACAAGTTTAGAGGGTTAAGCTAGTGTATGAATGGAAAGTACCGACCAATAACATTGTCGTTCGCGAAGCGTCTCCCCTTGGGAGAAGCTAACTTTACTCCCTTTTGGGAAGGCTCCACGGAGCAAAACCGTTATGCGTACAGGTGAGTCCAGTCCTGAAGGCGGGTTTCCCGCCGTAGGGAACTGGCGTTCGCGTAGCGTGTCCGGAGGACTCACCCGAAGGGGTGAAAAATATCAGTTCGTAATTGCCCGAACGAAAGTACAACGCACTCATTACACGGTATTGAGTAGTCCCAAGGCGGTAATGGTTCAAAAATGTAAAGCCGTCCTACAAGGACGGGGTTTCTACCCAAATTTTCGATGACAAGTTTCCCAAACTTGAACTATGGATATACAAACAACCAGCAACAGCAGAACAATCCAGAACTGACAGTTTCTGCTGTTGATTATAGCCTGCTGACAGATCTTTACCAGTTGACAATGACAGCTTGTTATACAGGTGAAGGTTTAGAACAACGACGAGCAAGCTTTGAGTTGTTTGTCAGACGTTTGCCAGACAATTTTGGCTATTTGATTGCTATGGGGCTGGCGCAAGCCTTGGAATATTTGGAAAAATTCCGCTTTAGTCCGGATGGGATAGAGGCTTTGCAGGCGACAGGAATTTTTGCCAATGCCCCGGAGAGTTTTTGGTCACTGCTGGCTGAAGGACGTTTTACTGGGGATGTTTGGGCACTACCCGAGGGAACAGCGGTGTTTGCGAATGAACCTCTGTTGCGAGTGGAAGCACCGCTTTGGCAAGCGCAACTGGTAGAAACTTACCTGTTAAATACCTTAAATTACCAGAGTTTGATTGCCACACGCGCAGCAAGATTACGCGATGTAGCGTCTGTTGGAGCAACGCTGCTGGAATTTGGGACAAGAAGGGCATTCAGCCCTCAAGCGTCTTTGTGGGCGGCGCGTGCAGCGTTGGCTGGTGGTTTAGATGCGACATCAAACGTGTTAGCTGCGCTACAACTGGGAGAAAAACCTAGTGGTACGATGGCTCACGCTTTTGTGATGGCACTATCAGCAATGGAAGGTAGCGAAGACCAAGCGTTCACAGTTTTTCAACAGTATTTTCCTGGCGCGCCTTTGTTAATTGATACTTACGATACTATCGCTGCTGCTCAGCGATTGGCGGCGAAGGTCAATTCAGGAGAAATGAAATTATCAGGGGTTCGGTTGGACTCTGGTGATTTAGTTTCATTGTCAAAACAAGTGCGATCGCTTCTTCCAGATGTATCAATTGTTGCAAGCGGCGACTTGGATGAGTGGGAAATCGCGCGACTGGTCGCTGCTGGTGCCCAGATTGATGGTTATGGACTCGGAACCCGACTGGTGACAGGTTCGGCTATCAATGGAGTCTACAAACTGGTGGAAATTGATGGCATCCCCGTGATGAAACACTCAAGTGGTAAGGCAACTTACCCAGGACGCAAGCAGATTTTTCGCTTGTTTGAGGGAGGGAAAGTGAAAGCAGACTCTTTGGACTTGGCTGCACAAGAGCAAACAGAAGAAACAACAGATAAGAATGGAAAATTTCTTCAATCTTCGGAACTGCCTTTGTTGCAGTTGTTTCTTAAGGAAGGCAAACGAGTGCAACCCGTAGAGACGTTGGCGGAAATTCGACAAAGAACTGCTACCTCGGTTGCTAGTTTGCCGGATGAGACGCGCCGTTTGGATAATCCTGTGTCTGTGCAAGTGGATATTTCCACCGAGTTGAGGAAGTTGACACAGGACACTCAAAAACGAACCGCACCAACTGCAGAAAATCTCATGTAGAGACGTGCCATAGCACGTCTCTACAACTATTAACTAATGACTATTAACTAATGACTATGAAAGTTGCTTTATTTGGTACAAGTGCCGATCCACCAACAGCTGGGCATCAAGCGATTATCCGCTGGCTGTCAGAGCATTTTGCTCATGTGGCAGTTTGGGCGGCGAATAATCCATTTAAGTCGCATCAAACACCTTTGGAACATCGGGTGGCGATGTTGCACTTGCTGATTGCGGACATCAATTCGTCAAAACACAATATTGGTTTGGAACAGGAATTGAGTAGCTTGAGAACGCTGGAAACGTTGGAGAAAGCAAAACAGCGTTGGGGAGACGCAGAGTTTACATTAGTGATAGGTTCAGATTTACTAGCTCAGCTACCTCATTGGTATCGTATTGAAGATTTGTTGCAGCAAGTACAACTTTTAGTCGTACAGCGTCCGGGATATGCAATAGATGAATCTAGCTTGCTCTTTGTGCAAAATCTTGGGGGAGAAGTCACAGTTGCCAATTTTATTGGTCCAGATGTTTCCTCGACAGCTTATCGTGAAAATGGCGACAAGGAAGCCCTAACACCTCTTGTCGTTGACTATATTCATAAAGAGCATTTGTACAAATGTTTGTCCGAAAATTTCACTTGTTGAACTATGAGCGCCTCCGCTACCATAGAATTCCACCACCCCTAAACTCCCTCTAGCTCAAAGGAAAAGCAAGGCTTTGAACAATTAGTTTCCATGCCAGGACGCAACCAAAGAAAGATTGCAGACCAGTTAAAACAACCACCTTTAGCAGGTTTCAAAGTTGGTGTTGATAACGTAATTTTCTCTGTAGATACTGCACAAAATCGACTGCTAGTTTTATTAGTTATGAGGCAGCAGGAGCCATTTTTAAATCATTGGAGTCTTCCTGGTACTTTGGTGCGTCAAGGTGAGTCTTTAGAAGATGCTGCTTATCGCATTATGGCTGAAAAAATCAGGGTAAAAAACCTTTATTTGGAGCAGTTGTATACTTTTGGAGGACCTGAGCGAGATCCACGAGAAGCAACCGATAGTTATGCTGTGCGTTATCTATCAGTGAGTTACTTTGCCCTCGTACGATTTGAGGAAGCAGAATTGATTGCTGATGGAGTTACTGGAATAGCTTGGTATCCAGTGAAAGAAGTGCCGCAATTAGCTTTTGACCATAAGAAAATTTTGGCATATGGACACAGGCGTTTGCGAAATAAGTTGGAGTATAGCCCTGTGGCATTTGAAGTTTTGCCAGAAATGTTTACTTTGAATGATTTATATCAGTTATATACGACAGTCTTAGGAGAAAATTTTTCCGATTACTCTAATTTTCGAGCGCGTCTCCTCAAGTTAGGTTTTTTATGCGATACAGGAGTAAAAGTGTCGCGTGGTGCTGGTCGTCCAGCAAGTTTATATCGTTTTGATGCGGAAGCTTTTGCTCCGTTTAAGGATAAACCTTTAGTTTTTATTTAACGGGAAATATGCAAAGATAAAATATGAAAAAACCAGACGAATGTTCTAATATCGAAGAGATTCGTGGAGAAATTGATGCAATTGACAAAGAAATCATCGCCGCTTTGGGAGAAGATTTGCATACGTGAAAGCAGCAGCGAAGTTTAAAACAAGTGAAACAAGTGTAAAAGCACCAGACAGATTTCATTCTATGTTACAGCAAAGACGGGTATGGGCTGAAGACGCAAGGTTAAATCCAGACGTAATTGAAAAGCTTTATCGAGATTTGGTAAATTATTTTATTGATGAAGAAATGAAACATTGGCAAGAAAGAACTTAATTATCTATCTGTGCCTGATTGATTTATCTATTACCTGTAAGAATTGATGAATTGCATTTTTATAAAATAAAAGAAATGTAGCGAATGATGATTTTAATTATCTGTGTCCATTGGTGTTCATCTATGGTTTAACATAATAATTTCCAATCTTTGCCAAAAATCTAACCTTTAATCCAAAATCAAAAATGAAAATTGCGATCGCTCAAATTAATCCTACAATTGGTGATTTGCCTGGAAATGCACGACAAATTCTGGAGGCGGCACAAAAGGCAGTATCAGAAGGTGCGCGTTTGTTGCTAACGCCAGAACTTTCTTTATGTGGCTATCCACCGCGTGATTTGTTACTAAATCCGAGTTTTTTACAGGCAATGGACATTGCCTTGCAACAATTAGCAAGAGATTTGCCTCCAGAACTTGCTGTGTTGGTAGGAACCGTTGAAGAGAATTTAACAGCGCACACTCATGGCGGAAAAACTTTATTTAATAGCATTGCTTTATTAGAAAAAGGTAGGGCGCAGCAAGTTTTTCACAAGCGCCTTTTGCCAACTTATGATGTGTTTGATGAACATCGCTATTTTGAAGCTGGTTCAGAAGCGAATTATTTCACATTAGATGATGTTCCGATTGGTGTGACAATTTGCGAAGATTTGTGGAATGATGAAGACTTTTGGGGCAAGAGAAGTTATATCACGAATCCAATTGCTGACTTAGCAATTTTGGGTGTAGATTTTATTGTGAATTTGTCTGCCTCTCCTTACACTTTTGGCAAGCAGAAGTTTCGAGAAGCAATGCTGAAATACAGTGCAGTGCGTTTTCAGCAACCGATTATCTATGCCAATCAAGTCGGGGGCAATGATGATTTAATTTTTGATGGCAGAAGTTTTGCCTTGAATCGTCAAGGTGAAATTGTGTGCCGTGCCTATGGTTTTGAACAAGATTTGGTCGTCGTAGAATTTGATGAGGTGCAACGAGATTTGCAGTTAGGTTCCATCTCATCAGAATATAATTCTGACGATGAGGAAATTTGGCAGGCTTTGGTTTTAGGATTGCGAGATTATGTCCGCAAGTGTGGCTTTTCTAAAGTGGTGTTGGGGTTAAGTGGCGGAGTAGATTCTTCATTGGTGGCGGCGATCGCTAGCGCTGCACTGGGTAAAGAAAATGTCCTCGGTGTTCTCATGCCTTCCCCTTACAGTTCTGAGCATTCTATCAGTGATGCTTTAGCATTAGCAGAAAATCTTGGGATTAAAACCCACACCATCCCAATAGGGGAGTTAATGCAAGGGTATGACAAGACGTTAGTCGAACTGTTTGCTGGAACAGAGTTTGGACTAGCAGAGGAAAATCTTCAATCCCGAATTAGGGGTAATTTATTGATGGCAATATCCAATAAATTCGGTCATCTCCTCCTATCGACTGGCAATAAGTCAGAAATGGCAGTTGGTTACTGCACGCTTTACGGTGATATGAATGGAGGGTTAGCAGTGATTGCTGATGTGCCTAAAACCCGTGTTTATTCGATTTGCCAATGGTTAAATCGCAATAGTGAAATTATTCCACAAAATGTCCTCAGCAAACCACCCAGCGCCGAACTTAAACCTGGTCAAGTTGACCAAGATTCGCTACCAGCTTACGATATTTTGGACGACATCTTGCAACGCTTGATTCACAACCATGAGTCTACAGCAGAAATTGTCGCAGCAGGTCATGACCCAGCGACTGTAGACAGAATCATTAATTTAGTGGCGCGTGCAGAATTTAAACGGCGACAAGCACCCCCGGGATTGAAAATTACAGATCGCGCTTTTGGGACTGGTTGGCGAATGCCTATTGCTAGTAAATGGGCTGCTATCAAAAATAGTTACAATCGAGTTTTCTCTCTACGACAATAGCTCCCCTGCTGGATTTACAATTCCTTTGTTGATGTAAAAAGTATTTCTCTTATGGCAAATCAAGGTCCAATCCCAGTTGTGATCATCGGTGCTGCGGGCAAAATGGGTCGTGAGGTGGTGAAAGCGGTGGCGCAAGCACCAGATATGAATCTTGTGGGTGCGATTGATACAACTCCCGAACTTCAAGGGCAGGATGCAGGAGAACTGGCGGGTTTAGGTGAAGCTTTGGAAATTCCAATTACCAATCAATTGGAACCGATGCTGGCTTTTGCAGCTCAAGGAAGACAGCCAGGGGTGATGGTCGATTTTACTCATCCCAATTCGGTGTATGACAATGTTCGTAGTGCGATCGCCTATGGTCTTCGTCCAGTTGTTGGCACCACCGGGTTAAGTCAAGAACAAATTCAAGACTTAGCAGAATTTGCGGATAAGGCGAGTACTGGATGTTTGATTATTCCCAACTTTTGTATTGGCGTGGTGCTGCTGCAACAAGCGGCAGTAGCTGCGTCTCAATATTTTGACCACGTTGAAATTATTGAACTGCATCACAACCAAAAAGCTGATGCTCCCAGCGGTACAGCAATTCAAACTGCTCAAATGCTGGCAGAGCTTGGTAAAATATATAACGAACCTGTTGTGGAAGAAACGGAGAAATTGCCAGGTGCGCGGGGTAGCCAAACCGGGGAGGGGATTAGAATTCATAGCGTCCGTTTACCAGGACTGATTGCTCATCAAGAAGTGATTTTTGGTGCAGCTGGTCAAATTTATACTCTCAGACATGATACAAGCGATCGCGCTGCCTATATGCCAGGAGTCCTACTGGCAATTCGTAAAGTCCTCCAGTTAAAGTCGTTAGTATATGGATTAGAAAAAATTCTTTAAAATCCTTAGCACTCACCACTTAGAACTTAGCACTCATGATAGTCCCACTGACTCGCCAGAAATTTGAACAACTCATTCCTCTCATTGCCACTGGTCTACAGTACAAGTACTACTGGGGAAACTTCTCAGACTTTTTGCAGCGGCTGCTCATTTCTGTAGTAATAGTTGCTGTTGTTTTCCTTGTCAAAGTTTTTCTGGGGCTTGATTTTGGTATCGTATTTTTGATCGGGCTAATTGGTGCTTTTTACTGGCTATGGGGACCAGTCTTTTGGGCTAGTATGCGGAACGCAAAATGCCGCCGTTACAAGTACAGCGGTTTTCTCCGTGGTCGAGTGCTGGATTACTGGATTTCAGAAGAGTTGATTGGTAAACAGGAAACTGTCGATAAAAAAGGCGATTTGGTGATTGTCGAAAACCGAGAAAAACGGATTAACTTGGAAGTCGGCGATGACACAGGATTTACTGTTGAGTATAAAGCGCCGCTGCGGGTTGCCTACAAAGTCATTGCTCGCGGTCAGAGGGCAGAATTATTGGTTATGTCGAATCGCCCAGATTTGAGCAGTATTGATGAAATTTCCGATATTTATATTCCCAGTCGAGACTTATGGGTAAGTGATTATCCTTGTATCCAACGGGATTTCTTTACTGGGGTCAGTAGCCGCCTGCGGCGCGATGAAGAAGATGAAAGACCGCGTCGCCGTCGCCGTAGAGTGGAGAGTTAGAAGGGATGAGGAGGATGTTACTCCCTTATAAGGGGTAGGCTTTCATCCCCGTGACTTCAGTCCGGGGATGAAAGCCACAACGCAGGGTTTACCCTGCCGTGATGTTTTCTTTTTGTGGTTCGGGTAAAGTATCAATTAAGTCTTCAATAATTTGAGTAATTGTTTTATCTTTTTCGACTGCTAATAAACGTAGCTTATTGATTCTGCGTTCAGTAATCCGAATATGTAAATCTTTTTTTGCCATTGCTTGTACACAGCGCGAACATATTAATATTAACATAGATTCAATTAAACAAAACAAGGAGGTGATAACGCAGTGCTGGTACTAGAATACAAAGTGAAAGGTAAGCAAGAACAATATCGCGCCATTGATGAGGCTATTAGAACTACTCAGTTCATCCGAAACAAGGCGATTAGATATTGGATGGATGCACCAAGAGAACAGAAAGTAGACAAGATTGCTCTAAATAACTATTCAACAGCATTGCGTAAAGAATTTGGATTTGTTAAAGAATTAAATTCAATGGCTTGTCAGGCTGCAACAGAAAGAGCCTGGTTATCTATTGCTAGGTTTTACGACAACTGCAAGACTAAGAAATCTGGAAAGAAGGGTTTTCCTCGTTTCCAGAAAGATAATCGTTCAGTTGAATATAAGACTAGCGGCTGGTCATTACATCCTACGAAGCGACGCATTTTCTTTACCGATAAAAAAGGTATTGGAGAAGTCAGACTACTAGGAAAATGGGATATTCAGACGTATCCTACTAAGTTAATCAAGCGAGTTAGATTAGTTCGTAAAGGTGACGGTTACTATTGTCAGTTCGCGGTCGATGTTGATATTAAATCAGAACAAAGAACAGGTAATGGCGAGTTAGGGCTTGATGTCGGGCTTGAGTTTTTCTATTCTGATTCCAATGGACATCATGAAGAGAATCCTAGGTTTTTGAGAAAAGCCGAAAAAGTCATCAAACACGCTCAACGTCAGATATACAAGAAGGAAAAAGGCAAAAATCAACGACGAATAGCTCGACAGAGATATGCTCGGAAGCATTTAAAAGTAAGTAGACAACGTAATGAGCATTCCAAGAGGCTGGGACGCTGCGTGTGCAAGGTTAACGCCTTAGTCGCCTACGAAGATTTAACTGTGAAGAACATGGTAAGAAATCACTGTTTAGCCAAGTCTATCAATGATGCGGCTTGGAGTCTTTTTCGTCGTTGGTTGGAATATTTCGCTCGTAAGTTCGATACTACAGTTGTAGCTGTTAATCCGAGAATGACATCTCAAAAATGCTCGGATTGTGGCACAGTCGTGAAAAAATCCCTCTCAACTCGTACACATAAATGTGTTTGTGGTTGCGAGTTACAAAGGGATGTGAACGCAGCGATAAATATTCTGAATCTTGCAAAAGGTAGGGATGGGCAATCCCGAACAAACGCTGTAGGAGTTGGAATCAATACGCTACTTGGTGAAAATCTGGTAGGGCAAATTCTGACGTAGAGTACAGAATCCCCTGGCTTTAAGTGGGAATGAGCGAAGCGAAATTCACACAGCCAGGGGAGTGTCAACTCCCCTCACTCCCTTGTTTAAGGGCATTTGGAACCGCAGATGGACAAAGGATTGCACGCAGATAAATACAGATAAATTATCTGTGTGCATCTGGAGGACACTGCGCCCTTGGGGGTTCCCCCCGTTGTTCGCGCAGCGTCTGGGCAGGAGATAGCAAGTGTCCGTTGTTTATCTGTGGTTTCATTTTCAAAAAATTGACTTTTGCTAAAGGTCTTCAGCACTAGGAGAAGACCGACTGAAAATAGGGGAAAGGTAAGCAACCAAAGCACCTATGAGGAAACCGGAAATATTGCGAGTGATAGGGAGCCAGTCGTTTGTTCGTGTGACGACTGGTCCAAGACCGAAAGCAATAAATAAGATTCCCCATAAAGGAGAGAAGATTAAAGCCCATTGCCAAGCAAAAATTTGGCCCTCCTCACGAGGTTGAGCTGCTAATCCACAGATGATTCCACCAAGAACTGAAGTAATCAGAGTCAGAATCCACTGCTCGCGTGGTAGCCCGGGAACAACAGCGCAACCACCCTGACGCAAACAAGTTTTCACTGTTTCCATAGCTTGGAGAATGGCTTGGTCTTCGCCTTCTTCTCGCACAAAGTACAAATTGCCAAAGCGGGTTTGCAATTCAATCCAGAAAGTACGTGAGAGGAGTTCATAAACCGCGTCGCCGACACTAAAGCTGAGAATGTTACCGCCACGAGAATCAGCAACCAATAAAACGCTTTTGTCATCTAAACCCCAAAACTTGATGACTGCCCGACCTGGACTACGGTCATATTGAGTCAATACTCGCAGTTTCCAGCCGGTTTCGGTTTCAAATTGCTCTAGTTCCTTAACGAGTTTTTCTTCTTGAACGCTGGTCAGAGATTTAGCTAAATCTACAACTGGGGTTGGGGTATCGGGTAGTAATTCAGGATTGTCATAAGCGTATGCGCTGGGAGAATGCGTTACCCAGATTGACCCAGCTAGGAAAAATATCATCACAAAAGCCAGAATTCGTCGCCAAAAACTATGCTGCATGAGCTTTTTTATACAAATCTCAACACGAAAAGTGCACTTGTTTTAAAAGAGTACGAGAAAAGTGATACTTCTTTACACTTTTTAACTGTAATCTAATCTAATGCTTTAGATCCAGAACTTACAAGGTGAGTTATATGAGAGTGGGGGCACAAACCACTGCGCCCCCACTCTCATATACCTTTGCCAGGCTATTCTTTATCAGACCAATTATCAGATTCTGTCTGACGCTGTAAATCTTCTTGCTCAAAAGTGCTTTCCCAATCACCAGCATCGTTGTAATCGTTGATGCTGTAACCTTGCGTATTTGTGAAGCGATTCTCTTGCCTTAAGGCTTGCCGTTCTTGTAATGTTAGCTTTGGTTTTTGAGATGGCGGCAGACGGTCACTTGTCCGCCTTGAAGATTTGGAGCCCGTGAAGGATTTCCACGCGGCTTTGACACCAACCATGATACTGCGCGTGCCAACTTGAACGTTTTGCGCTTGCTTTTTGGCACTATCGAGGCTTTGATCCACTTGTTTGACGACTTGACCAGCACTTTTTACCCCATCACTGACGTCATCAGTTAAGTCAGTGATTTCCAAACTGGTCATGCGGATGGCATCTAGAGTGGGTGGTAACTCTTTATAAAGAGTGTCAAATAACTTTTCTGCACTGCGGGCTGCTCTTGCTAATTCCTGCAAAGCTGGTATCGCCGCCACCAAAACAGCAGTGAGACTGGCGGCAACTAGGAGTATAGACAGTCCCAGCCAAAACAGGGGGTCAATCACTTTAATATCTTCTACTAGCTATCTAGATGTTGAGAAAGGGAATCAGACTCTTCTTGAGCATTTTGCTGCTTCACCACTTGGGTTTCTCGCAAACTGGCATCTACGCCAGCGGCGATCGCTTCCCGCAGTCGGTCCAAAGTCTCATCCCAGTTAGAGCGTGCGTTTGCAGAAAGGCGATCTGCTTGTATTTGCACACTCGTTGATATATCTTCTGCCAATTCTGGTAAGGCACTGGCAGATTTTTTCAAGAGTTGACGAGTTTCGCGTCCCGTACGTGGAGCAATGAGCAACCCGGTTAAGGCACCGAGGGTAGCTCCTATCATCATACCGCCAACAAATAATCCAGAACGGTTGTTAGACATTTTTTGTTCCTCCTTACACCCATTTTATGCAGGTTTTCACCCCGCAGCGAAATCCAAAAGATTTTATCTTCCTATTTACAGAGACAATCAATGAGTCACAAAGGTTGCGTTGACGTAGGCAACAGGGTACTAGCATGTAACCTAAACTCTAAAACCTACTGCTTCACCCAATCTATAATCTGAGACATTGTGCCTTGTTCCTGTGTCCTCTTATACTCTTTACTTCCTCTTTTTCAGAGGTTTTGAGCCTAGCCTCAGAAAATTACGACGCCAGACTTGTTGTCCAAGAGCAAGGAGGCTGAAAATCTGCCGTACTCGTTGGATTTGTAACTGTGGTGATTGGTGTGTCTGCCGTAGATTATGAACATTTCGCTGACTTATAGAGATAGCTGCGGGTGCGCCATATAATACCCTATGACTACTACGTTCAGCAGCAATAAAAATATTAGCTAGCCTTGCCAGCCGTTGCTTAAGTTTGCGCACTCGCGAAGCTACGTACAGAAGAACCAGCGAGATCAGTATATTGATAACGACAACGAGTGTAACCATTGCTTAACTTTGTTGCACCCACTCCAAGTCCTGCTCGATTATGACTCTAATTGAACTTGTGAAAATCGCTCTTAAGTTACAGACACTGTATCGGCTGGTATGGGCTGCTACTAAGTCAAACAAATTTTTAGATTTTATTTACGAAGAAGTTAAGGCGTGTTTCTTCAAATCATCGAAGGAAACCACTTCCAAAGCTCTAGGATGGGTTGCTGTCAGGACGACGGGGGGAGCAACGCCAGCCTCAAGAGCTTCTTGCCAGCGAGCAGCACATAAACACCAGCGATCGCCTTCTTTCAAACCAGGAAATTGATGTTCTGGCATAGGGGTGCTAAGGTCATTTCCTTGCGATTTGGTGAACTCCAGAAATTCTGCTGTCATCTGCGAGCAAACAACGTGCATCCCAAAATCCATACCTCCTGTATTACAAAACCCATCGCGGTAATATCCAGTTATGGGAGAAGAGCAGCACATTTCTAGGTTTCCGCCGACTATGTTTCTTGCCTCTGTCATGACTAATTCCTTTACTTTTTGTGGAGAAAGTAGGCAAATTGGCTCAGCCGTTCAAGTCACGACTTTTGCAACTTTCCTTAATAATATGACTTAATAATAATTGAATATTTTAGGACTTGCGCATTGACAGAACTCATCAAACGTGTATCATTGTTTCACTGTAACGAGTTCATTCCCAAATCATTTGTAAATCTAAAACAAACCCCGGTAAAACTTCTTCACCCGACAGGGTTTGAGGCGATCGCAGGACTTCCTTTTCGCGTTGAGGACGATAAATTTCGACTTGCCGATCCTGGTAGTTCATCAGCCAACCCAAACGGCAGCCGTTGTCCTGGTATTCCTGCATTTTTGCTTGTAAGGGTTTAAGCGAATCAGTTTTGGAGCGCAATTCAATGACAAAATCAGGACAAAGCGGCGGAAAAGAATCTTGTTCTTTTTGGGTGAGAGCATTCCAGCGTTCTAGGATAATCCATGCTGCATCAGGGGAACGTTCTGCACCGTTGGGTAAGCGAAAAATGGTAGAGGAATCAAAGACAACGCCTAAACGAGTTTGACGGTTCCACAAATTGAGGTCAGTTGTAAGATCAGCATTGCGTCTGCCCGTATTTCCGCCAGTCGGAGGCATAATAGATAATTCTCCATCAGCACTAAGTTCTATCCGTAAGTCGGGGTTAGCAAGAGCAATTTGCTCGAATTGTTCGTGAGTGAGGCGAATGACAGGGCGAAGGTCAAGGGTTAGGGGATTCATAGTAGCATTCGCAGGAGTGATATAGGATTACTATTTGATTTTTGAACAAAGTTAAGTATTGTAGCGACTGTCTTGAAAGTCAAGCGATCGTCAGGGCAAACGCATCTAAATATTGACAAAGTGGTAAGTAGAGATGTGAAATAGTGGTACAGATATACTAAGTAGGGGGATAAAGGCAGCG
>JAHHIB010000046.1 GCA_019359075.1 Kalymmatonema hyalinum WJT4-NPBG1 | reverse complement strand
TCTTCATTGGAACTAACTCTGAGTGACGGTTGCGCTCTGCGCAACCGCTAAATTGGCATTGGCGATCGCATTAATCTCAGACTGCGAAGCGCTCGAACTCAGATAACCCGCAACTTGGGTTAATAGCAACAGGGCTGATGTGCCAGTAAATTGCCGCCGTTTTGGGATTAAGCAGTTTTTGCATATCCTTGTAATGAAACTGCGGCGGCTGATAATCCCAACCTTCCCGCAACCAAGCAAGACAAGTATTTTTGCGTTTCTCCGCCAATTCCAAAGCTGCTATTTCCTTGTTAAATTGGTTTGACTGGAGGCGGATATCTACCCGCAATTGATCAAAAGCCGCAAATTTCCGCGCTAAGGAAATTTTCTCTCCTTTAAATTCGCACTCTCGCACCAACTGTTCTAACCGCTGCGTCCCCTCTTCCAACCATCTCGCGAAAGTCTGCTTGTCACCCAAAGCAGAACACACTTTCAGGAATTCTTCCAATACTTGCAAGTGACGCTGGCGGAATTTCTCGAAACTCAGGAAATTCAAAGCTTGTTCATAGCTTGCTTTCGCTTCAAACCAGTCGGGGAAAGGGTTAGGTTGCTGCTTACCGTACCTATACAATGTTTCCCCTTTGCGACGATGCAACTCGCCGCAACCTTGTTCATAGTCAGGTGTCTGGGGTTTCAGCGCCTTGATACCATCATCCCAGGTTTTCACCGCCGCTTTGTAGCCTTGGGAGTAAAGGACTGCAATACCCCGATTTTCCCAAGCTTGCCAATCTTGATAATCTGTGAGGCGAAGGGCTTCATCACAAGAGGCTACTGCTTCAGAATATCGCCCTAAGTTACCCAGGGCATTACCCCGGTTGTACCAAGCCCAGTCGCTGTCAGGTTTGAATTTTATGGCTTTGTCGAATGAGGCTACTGCTTCAGAATATCGCCCTAAGTTATACAGCGCAGCTCCCCGGCTGTTCCAAGTTTCATGGTAGTAGTCAAGTTTGAATTCTATGGCTTTGTCGAATGAGGCTACTGCTTCAGAATATCGCCCTAAGTTATACAGCGCATTACCCCGGTTGTTCCAAGGTACGTGGTAGTCAGGTTTTATTTCTATCGCTTTGTCATAAGAGGCTACTGCTTCAGAATATCGCCCTAAGTTACCCAGCGCCACTCCCCGGTTGTACCAAGCTAAGTAGTAGTCAGGTTTTATTTCTATCGCTTTGTCATAAGAGGCTACTGCTTCTGTATATCGCCCTAAGTTACCCAGCACAACTCCCCGGTAGTTCCAAGCTGAGTCGTTGTCAGGTTTGATTTCTATGGCTTTGTCGAATGAGGCGACTGCATCTTCATATCGCCCTAAGTTACCCAGCGCAACTCCCCGGTAGTTCCAAGCTGAGTCGTTGTCAGGTTTGATTTCTATCGCTTTGTCATAGGAGGCTACTGCATCTTCATATCGCCCTAACTTTTCCAGCGCAACTCCCCGGTAGTACCAAGCTGAGTCGTTGTCAGGTTTGATTTCTATGGCTTTGTCGAATGAGGCGACTGCATCTTCATGTCGCCCTAAGTTACCCAGCGCAACTCCCCGGTAGTTCCAAGCTGAGTCGTTGTCAGGTTTGATTTCTATGGCTTTGTCATAGGAGGCGACTGCATCTTCATATCGCCCTAAGTTACTCAGCGCAATACCCCGGTAGTTCCAAGCTGAGTCGTTGTCAGGTTTGATTTCTATGGCTTTGTCATAGGAGGCGACTGCATCTTCATGTCGCCCTAAGTTACCCAGCGCAACTCCCCGGTAGTTCCAAGCTGAGTCGTTGTCAGGTTTGATTTCTATGGCTTTGTCATAGGAGGCGACTGCATCTTCATATCGCCCTAACTTTTCCAGCGCAACTCCCCGGTAGTACCAAGCTGAGTCGTTGTCAGGTTTGATTTCTATGGCTTTGTCATAGGAGGCTACTGCATCTTCATATCGCCCTAACTTTTCCAGCGCAACTCCCCGGTAGTACCAAGCTGAGTCGTTGTCAGGTTTGATTTCTATGGCTTTGTCGAATGAGGCGACTGCATCTTCATGTCGCCCTAAGTTACCCAGCGCAACTCCCCGGTAGTTCCAAGCTGAGTCGTTGTCAGGTTTGATTTCTATGGCTTTGTCATAGGAGGCGACTGCATCTTCATATCGCCCTAAGTTACTCAGCGCAATACCCCGGTAGTTCCAAGCTGAGTCATTGTCAGGTTTGAATTCTATGGCTTTGTCGAATGAGGCGACTGCATCTTCATGTCGCCCTAAGTTACCCAGCGCAACTCCCCGGTAGTTCCAAGCTGAGTCGTTGTCAGGTTTGATTTCTATGGCTTTGTCATAGGAGGCGACTGCATCTTCATATCGCCCTAACTTTTCCAGCGCAACTCCCCGGTAGTACCAAGCTGAGTCGTTGTCAGGTTTGATTTCTATGGCTTTGTCGAATGAGGCGACTGCATCTTCATATCGCCCTAAGTTACCCACCGCATTACCCCGGTTGTACCAAGCTGAGTCGTTGTCAGGTTTGATTTCTATGGCTTTGCCATAGGAGGCGACTGCATCTTCATATCGCCCTAAGTTACCCACCGCATTACCCCGGTTGTACCAAGCTGAGTCGTTGTCAGGTTTGATTTCTATGGCTTTGCCATAGGAGGCGACTGCATCTTCATATCGCCCTAAGTTATACAGCGCACCTCCCCGGTTGTTCCAAGCTGAGTCATTGTCAGGTTTGAATTCTATGGCTTTGTCGAATGAGGCGATCGCTTCTTCATATCGCCCTAAGTTACTCAGCGCAATACCCCGGTAGTTCCAAGCTGAGTCGTTGTCAGGTTTGATTTCTATGGCTTTGTCATAGGAGGCGACTGCATCTTCATATCGCCCTAAGTTACTCAGCGCAATACCCCGGTAGTTCCAAGCTGAGTCGTTGTCAGGTTTGATTTCTATGGCTTTGTCATAGGAGGCGATCGCATCATCATATCGCCCTAAGTTACGCAGCGCAATACCCCGGTTGTACCAAGCCCAGTCGTTGTCAGGTTTGATTTCTATGGCTTTGTCGTAAGAGGCTACTGCTTCTTCATAACGCTGTAACCCATCTAACGCAATGCCTCTACCTCTCCAATCCTCTGCATCTTCGGGTACAAATACAATAGCTTGCTCAAAATCTGCCTGTGCTTGCTGTGTTTGCTTCAGTTGTTGGTAAGCCAAACCCCGCCGCGCCAGTGCCAAAATGTAGTTTGGCTTAATTTCCAAAGCTTGGTTCAGGAATTCCACCGAGTCCTGATATCGTTCCAGACGGTAGCAAGCTAAATTCAAACCATACAACACCTGGTAGTTTTGCGGTTCCACTGTAGCAGCTTGGTGAAAAGTTTCTAAAGCCGCTGCGTAATCTCCCTTATCCAGTTGGTTGTGTCCTTGCTCTAGTAAACTTGCTACGCTGGCGTTTGGCGTCATCTTCCAACCGTCTGATTGTTTTAGTTACTATTTTAACTTACACATCCGTATCATTGCCAGTCCGGATTTTTAACTCCGAGTTAGTAGCTAAGGTGTATAAAAATGGACTTCAATTCTTGTCTCTTCTTGTTTATATAGCGGTTCTCAATTGAAGAGAACACAGTTTTAGACTCTTGTGGGATAGGCATCCTGCCCGTCGTGTATCTATCCGGGTAGGCTTTGTCTGTATTGCCCTAGCTTCTAGTCTAAGGGTTGTGAGGTGCAAGATATGTCCTTTCGGCACGCTTCCACTTGTCAGTTAATTTCTTATATCAATTTTTGGCTAAAGTCGTTTAGCTTTTCGACTAACCGCCAAGAAACAGAAAACGCAATAGTATTATAATTTTTTCTGTAAAAAAGACTATTTATCAGTTGGAAAGACTATTTATAAATCTAAAATGTTCCTAAAATTATATAAACTTCATCAAATCTACATAATATTGGCAAGTCACCTTTAGCAGGGCAGATTTTGCGGCAGTATAAATTTTTCCTTATGGTTCACTTTGCGTTTGTTGCTCATAAATACATCTAACGTCTTGCTTATGCGCAAAACTTTCTATCTTACGAAGGATGCAAAGGCAATTGCACTCAACCCTACACTCCTTCACCTGTAGATGTCTATGTGGTACGGGTATTTATTTCTTCTTGTTGCTATGTAGCATTAAAAACTTAATTGTTCAGTATTTACTTCTTGTTCTTTAATTGTTTGCATCTTAATACATAAAACTTTCATGAATTCAGTTGATTAGATTAAGTAGAAGCGCTTAAACAACGAGACTTTTAAATCTTTCTTACAAACCATGTTGGAACCAAAGCCCTTTCTCACCCTTTCTTCACTTACTTATAGTAGTTTTCATACATCTTTTCACCTTTTTTGTGAAAATTATAGTAATCTAAATGTTAGTAAGGAAGTTACTTATCATCTACCCCTAACTGAACTTTCTATTTTTTAGGTATGTACTCAACTTCTTGACTTTCGCTGGAAATTCATGAAGGCGGTACTTAGAACTCTCCAGGGTAACGATTCATTACGAAATAACGTTATATTTTGTTACCGATACATATGAAGAAATTACCTTCTCATGAGACAGTCGCTTTCGCGTCTAATGATACAGCATTGCTGTATGAGTTGTTACTATCACCACTTGTAGGAATTTACCATGCTTGTGGTTCAAACAAATATTCTGCTTGGGCGAGAGAGAAAACTTAGCGGACAAGCGTTTTCTAGAAATGGCAGGCAGAGTCAAAATATGCCTCTCCTGGTTTACAGATATATCAGTAAACCAAGAAATATTTTGTATTTAAAGATACTTTTTCAAAGTTTGTTTGAGAAACAGTTGTTGACTTAGTCAACACCTCATACCTAATAATGTCACAAACTTTACTGCTAGATACGGTTCTCAAAACAACAGTTAGATAAGATCTGAAACTCTCTGCATAAGCCATGTGTAATTCCTCTATTACTACAACAAGAAGCAATAGAACCTAAGTAAAACCCTGAAGGTGCACAGTTACCGCATTCACCAGGAATTAGGCATCTCCCAGCATTGCTCTTCTGTTGGGGATCGCTCTTCGTTTTCTGTGATTGAGTAATTGCAATCTCACGTCTGTTATGGCTGTGTATTAGCTTTCTGCAAATAATAAGTGCGAGTCGTGCTAATACTACTTCTTAATAACAGAAAGTACAAAGAGTATGGCAACAATCTAGAGCCGGGTTGCTATTTACTCATAGCATAATTTTTCTACTATTTAGCCATGAGTACTTCTGTTCAGTTCTTTATGATTCTTTCAGTTGAAAATGTTGATTTAAGTCCAAAACCATGAATATGACGACACTTCCTATTGGTAGATACAGATTTTTTCAGACATTACAGCCATTATCTCTATTAGGAAAAATGACCAGTAAGCCTCTTACTGGTTGTTGGCAAGTTTTTAGCCCGTCAGCTTCTTGGTCAATTTATCTAGAGGAGGGTAAACTGATTTATATCTGCTCTGCAGATAAAATGTTTGATTTGCTTTACAAACATTTACAGCGTTTGAGTGAACAAATTCCTACTCTCCATAGCGGAATTGATAAACAGTTGCAGACGGTATTTGAAACGGGACTTGTCAATCAAGCAATACCGAATCCAGATTATTTGGCTATTTGCTGGTTAGTTAATCAAAAGTATATCACTCCTGAGCAAGCCGGGATGCTGATAGAGGAATTGGCGATAGAAATTCTTGAGGAATTTCTGAAGATAAAAGAGGGAAGTTATGAATTTACCTCGGAGAGTTTTCTAGATGATATGCCAAAATTCTGTCATTTAGATTTGCGCTTAGTAGTCGAAAAGTGTCAAAATCGGTCACCAAATGAGGGAAATACTAAATCACGAGGTATACAAGAGCGCCTTCACTCTTTGTCATCAAAAGTACGGCAGTTTCAAACAAAAACTGAGCAACAATTTGTCAACAAAAACAGTCAGAAAACAGCAGAAGCCAACAGTAATGATGATAAACAGCAGCCATTTTCCCGAAAATCATCTGAGACAAAAGTTTACAAAATCATTTGCATTGATGACAGCCCTGTCATCATCAATTCCATCACAAACTTTTTAGATGACAAAATGTTTTCTGTGATCGGAATTAATGACTCCTTAAAGGCTTTAATGCAAATTATCCGCGTCAAACCGGATCTCATTTTACTAGATATTGAAATGCCAAACTTAGACGGTTATGAACTGTGTTCCTTGTTGCGTAAGCATTCGTACTTTCACCATACACCTATAATTATGGTTACAGGCAGAGTAGGATTGATAGACAGAGCAAAAGCAAAGATTGTTAGAGCTACAGGTTATTTAACCAAGCCTTTCACACAAGTGGATTTACTAAAAGTCGTCTTTCAACACATTGAGTAATCTATGAGTCAAGCCAAACTAGTACTAAACTTTACCTGTTTTAGTTTGTTTTATATACAAAGCTTTGAGTATGACTCGCTTTAGCGCACTTGTTGCCATTATAAAATTTTTTTTAATTGGAAGTAATGAATTAATATAACAGTCTGCGGTTAAATTCAGTCAGTTCTGACACCTCAACCCTCAACTTCTCTCCTAACAAGGCTAGTAGTCCACCACATTAACTTTGACACGGTTCGTAGTAAGCACGCTTCGTGCTTTAATAGAGCGCTTAAGCGCTCACTACATTCCCCTCAAACAAAGCTAGTGGCGCATCACTAGAAGTTTAGGCTCAAATTTTGCACTAAGCCAAAGCGAATAGAATATGTGCTACCCGTAGGATAACCTGCTCCCGGTACGTTTAGTCTGTTTGCCCGTAAATGCAGTTTCAACTGCTAAGTGCATTTCCTTGAACAAAGAATTATTCTGTTTCAGAAGCATTAATTACAAAATTGCAAAAGTGACTCATGCTAAATCGGCTATGGAAATACTCTTAATCATCAAAACAAAACTTGATAATTTCTTTTGGAGGAATGCTCATAATGAGCAGTTTTGCTTTTTAGGTTTGCTGCAAAATATATCAGAGTCATCAAAAATTCGTAAGGAAACTGTGCTTTTAGGCTTAGTTGTGCCAGCAAGAAAAGGTACAAATAGGTTATCCACAGATACCATTAAATCTTGTAGTTTACAAGTACGACTAAGCTTATTTCCCTATTTGGGAGGGTGTGTTTGCTAAAATAAAGAATTGTAACTAGTCTGATATTTCAAAGCTATTTTGCCTTTTTCAATTCTTCACATCACCTAATATTTGCTATTATAAATTATCTCATTTTACTAGCTCACTAACATCACCCTTGAGAATTGCTTAATAGCTACAAAAATTAGTCATTTTTTCTTTGGCAATTGCAGATGACTAATGACGAATGAACGCCACTTGCTAACAAAGCGGGAAGCCCTTCTCAGTAGCCCAGACGCTAGGCGTATGGGTATGTCCTTCCGCCTTGTGCCTGGGGCACGGATTGCGCTTACGCCAGTTCCCAGGGCGCGGCAAACCCCAACGGGAGAGCCAGTTGCTGTGAGTTCGGGAAACCGTTCGGAGTTCGGCGAGGAGTTCGGCGAAGGCTCACTCGAGCCGCTCACTCGAGCCGCTGAGCGCGGTTCGGCTGAGCTCACCGTCGAAGCCTCACGGCGAAGCCCTCCTGCAGCACTGGTCTCACTTCCTACAGGACTGGTCTCACCTCCTACAGTACTCGATCCCTGACGCAGTGGCACTATCATGACTATTGACGAATAAACACTATGTTACGAGACAAGAAACTAGAAACCCAGTTGCAGTTTCTAGAGGAAGCAACTGACTCTCTCAATACTCTAGAAACTGTCTTATTGGAAGTCAAATTTAATCGTCAAATTGCTCTACCAAAAATCAATGACGGACTGAGAGCTGCTCATTCTATAAAAGGCGGCGCAGGCATGGTGGGATTTCGGACTTTAAGCGCTTTAGCTCACCGATTAGAAGATTCCTTTAAAGTTTTGACAACTCAGAAAAACTTTTTAGAACTTGACACTGACTTGCAAAGTTTACTTCTAGCTGGAGTAGATTGGCTGCGTCAGATAGTGAAACTACATTCAGAAGGTTATGCTATTGATGAGCAGTGGTTAGCAACCTTTTGTTATCCAGTTTTTGAAGAGTTACAAGAACGTTTGTACTATTTTGTTTCCGAAGATACCATAACGATTTTCTCACCAGAAAATGGGTTAAAAGACATTATTTCCTTACTTTTTAAAACAGAAGTAGAAGACTGTCTGCAACGCCTAGAATCTTTGATTTTAGATGGCGAACAGTCTGTTTTGCAGAACGAAGTTGCTATGATGGCAACTGAGTTGGGTGGTTTGGGGGAAATGCTACAGCTACAAGCTTTTACTCAGCTTTGCAAGTCAATAACCGAAGAATTAGAAGCAGCAGAAAAAGTTGAAGAAATTGCTCGGTTAGCATTGCAAGCATGGCGGCGATCGCAAGCCTTGATACTTACAAATCAGATTGATAGTCTGCCAACAGAGCTTACCCACAATCTCCACACTTTATACCAATTTACATTCCAACAGCTAACCTCAGACTGTTGACAATTGACCATGATCAGTTAATAGTCAACAGTCAATAAATCCACCAGTAGATGAGATATCTCAACGAACTTCGTAGGAGATGTATCTCTAAAATCTGCTTTTTGGATGAAATGATAACTGTTAACTGTTAACTGATAACTCATTTGCTCAAGCTTCTACGCCAAAATTCGTAATTACTAAATGGCAGCCGTCGCAGCGGGAAACCTCCCTACGAGGCTAGAACCAATTACAAATTGCGAAATAGAGCGTGCATCTTAACCACTGCGCCAATGACAACAATTGCTGGCGCTCCAAACCCAGTTGTCTCGACTTGCTCTACAATTGTTCCTAGCTTACCAATCAATTCTTCCTGATCTGGTCGTGTACCCCAACGCACCAGAGCAATAGGCGTTTCTAAACCCAACCCAGCTTTGGTTAACTGTTCGACGATGTAAGGCAGATTGTGAATCCCCATGTATATCACAATCGTTTCTGAACCGTGGGCGATCGCATTCCAATTTACTGCGGGACGATACTTACCTGCTGCCTCATGTCCAGTCACAAAAGTGACAGATGAACTATACAACCGATGCGTCAAAGGTATACCAGCATAAGCTGGAGCAGCAATTCCCGAAGTAATACCAGGCACAACTTCTACAGGGATTCCAGCTTCCACCAATTCTTCCATCTCCTCACCACCGCGACCAAATATAAACGGATCCCCCCCCTTGAGCCGCACAACAATGGCATTATCCTGCGCCTTAGCAATCAGCAAGTCTGTCGTTTCGTCCTGGATCATCGAATGACGCCCCCGCCGCTTACCAGCATCAATTTTCTCTGCTTCAGGATTAATCATCGCTACAATTGCCGGACTAACCAAAGCATCATAGATGACCACATCCGCACACTCTAACAATCCCTTACCCTTGAGAGTCATCAACCCCGGATCTCCCGGTCCCGCGCCCACTAGGTAGACTTTACCCAAACACCTTGTATCTTCTGTGGGGTGGGCATCTTGCCCGCCGTTGTCTTCGCGGTTCATTTTTCCAACAAATCCCAAATCAATTCGACTAATTCTGCACTTGCTCCCAAAGGCTCAGCCAGTTGAAAACTCACCTCAGGAAATTGTAATTTTAACTCTTCTTGCCTTTGAGCAACAGCATCAGTCATTCCACCTGCAAATAGGAAGTATGGTATTATCAGTAAATTCTTGTACCCAGCACTCATCAATTGCACCTGCGCTTCAAAGCTGGGAGGTACAGCCAAGTAAGCAGCCACTGCTCCTATCTCTGCCGCAATTGCTTCGACTGGATCGTTAGCTCCAGGGCGACGACTACCATGAGCTAAAAGAATTTTTGCTTCTGCTTTTGTAGCAACCACTTGCTTCGCCAGCAAGCGTCCTAAATCAGGGTGACTTCCCAAGTATGGTTGTAGAGATATCTTGATATCTTGACCGAGAATTTGCTTTGCCAGTGCGACTTGGGCTGGAATATCTTCCATCACATGAACTCCTGGCAGCAGAAATAGCGGTAGGATTTTGAGACTATTGCATCCAGAATCCAAAGCATTCTTGCCAAATTTTATGATTTGCTCATGCAAGGGATCAGGGCTCAACTCCAAGTATGCTGTACCTACCAAGGTTTCGCATTTTGGCAGGGAAGCTACGTCCCCAGTTGCAATATAAAGTAAATCGCTTTGTCTGTTATGACATAACAGCCCCGCCAGATGTTGCATAGCAATTTCCGGACGCGGATCACGACTTCCGTGGGATACCAGCAGATACGCAGATGCCATTGGCAAGGACGTCACTCAAATGTTTGGTTTCTTAAATATAACCTGAGTTCAATTGGCTCATACCATTTCTCCATGAAGATGCTGGAAACAACTGATATCATGCTCGCTTAGCCTATCAGAAAACTTATTTGTAGTAAGGACAAGAGTCCTTGCTTTATAGATTGTCCGTTGTAGAGCATGAAACAAAATTCCAAAACTTACTCATTCATCCTCTTTAAGGAAGAATTACTAACTTTAAAATAAATAAAAATTATTAATTGGTGATGGCTTGACTTAGCTCAACAGCAATCCTAATTTATTCAGAACAAAATTTATCATACTGTTACTCCTTTCTTTCTTTCTTGCTTTTTTGCTGTTTGCATCTAGGCTGCGGCATCAGATTGAGCGCACGTGGTTCATTAAGTTGTCTAAACTTAGATAGGATTAGTATATGCAGTTAGAGTTTTCATATTCATACACAAAACCTACTCTTATCATTTTGATAAATAAGAATATTTGATTTAATGGAAAGTGGTTGGATATAGTAAAGTATACTTCTTGGCTTATTAAAAAACTTTTCCACCGAGCTAACATAATCCTGAATGGAAAAGATTCAATCTCATAAAACAGAAAAGGAGAAAAATCGTGAGAATCTTCAAGGCAATTTTGGTGTTTCTTTTCCTGCTGGTCAACTTAGTCATTGCTCAACCTTCCTTTGCAGATCCTATTGCAGAAAAGAGCCCTGAGTATGCTCAGATCACTCAACAACTCAGCCAACTCTCACAAGCAAGGAGTAACCCGTCAGCAGTTGGATACAACACCGCAGAGGAACTTCAGCAGAAAATTTCTGATTTGCAGTTCCAGAAATATGTCATGGAAACCACAGAAGACTGGGGCGTCTGTCGCAATGAAACTGGCAGAACACTAGCTGTCTACGCTCACAAACCCAGCAAATACAGTTCTGTCAACACCCTCTTTTACCTAGGAAATGGTAAAAAGACAGATGATGAATGGGACTGTGATGGTATTTACCTGCCAAGTGGTGTGAACGTAGCTGGTATCAGCGTTCCATCTGGAGAAAATCAAGACCAACAAGGACAGCCTCTATTTGTCAAGATAGTAGATGGAACTCAGTTAGTGGCTAGAACCAATCCATCAACTGGCGAAATTGAATTGAATGCTCCTCCTGCTGGTGTTTTCCTCGCAGGTGAGTTGAACCCAGCACTGCCGAATTTGTCCCAAGCGCAGATTGATGCACAAGTTCCCAACGCACCGATTGATTAATTAAGTTTCAGGCGATGTAGGGGCGTAGTGGCTTGCGCCCCAAAAAAAGTAGGGTGTGGGGATGAAAGAAGCCTCCCACCCTACACCCTTTTTTAACAGTGAACAGTGAACAGTGAACAGTGAACAGTTACCAGTGACCAGTGACCAAAAAACTGATAACTGGTAACTGGTAACTGATAACTGATAACTGATTTAACGTCTTCCTCCCTGAATCTGGTCAAAAACAGTTCCATCTGCAAAGAACTTCTTCTGAACTGTGTCCCAGCCACCAAAGTTTGCAACTGTGTAGAGTTTGCTAATTTTGGGAAACTGCTTTTGTGTTTCGCTAGCTACTGTAGAATCAACAGGGCGAAACCCGACTTTGGCGAATTCCCGCTGTGCCTCTGGTGTGTATAGGAACTTGACAAAAGCTTCCGCTACTTGCCGAGTACCGCGTTTATCCACCACTTTATCCACGACAGCAACCGGGGCGTCAATCGAAATGTTGACTTGCGGAATCACTGTGGGATTGTTAGATTCACCTTTCTGTTTAGCTAGGATCTCCTCATTTTCATAGTTCAACAATACGTCTCCTTGATTTCGCTTGTAGAAAGTATCACTCGCTTCCCGCGCATCCTTTGGTAGCACAGGGACATTTTTGTAAACCTTAGAGACATAATCGAGGGCTTTTGCCTCATTCCCTCCAGATTGACTGACTGCACCCCACAGTCCCAAGAAGTTCCAACGGGCACCTCCAGAAGTCTTGGGATTGGCAGTGATGACAGTGACTCCTGGTTTAACCAAGTCATCCCAGCTTTTAATTTGTTTAGGATTACCTGGACGAGTCACGAGGGCAATCACTGACTTAGTGACGATCGCATTGTTAGGAGCCTCTTTTTCCCAGCCTGGACCGATTAAACCTGCCTTCTGGATTTGGTTTATATCCAGTCCTAGGGCTAGCGCTACTACATCTGCTTCTAAGCCATCAATGACTGCTCGTGCTTGGGAACCAGAACCGCCGTAACTTTCGCGAATACTGACGTCCTGCTTACGCTCTTGCTTCCACTTTTTTACAAACAGAGGAATGATTCTTGAGTAAGCCTCTTTAGTTACAGCGTAGGAAACCAGAGTTAATTCAACTGGTTTTTGGTTCTGACTGATGAGCTCAGGTTTCCTGCTAGAAGCCGGGTTTTGCAAGGTAATTCCAGCATAGACCGGTACGACGGCACTGATGCTCAAACCAGCAGCAATGAGCAGGGTGCGGGTTGAAGACTTTTGCGACGGTTTCAACAAAGATTTCAAAGCGTTAAACAGATGCATGATTTCGGACTCCTCACAATTCAAAATACGGTATATTGGTAGGAAAATTGCCCTTTATTGATTTAATACAATTTCATATACCAATACAAAAATCAAGCGTCTGTGCTACTTAATACTTGCAAAATGAACGAATTTGTTAAGACTAGGTGTGGGTAAACCAGCAGTGGGGGGGGATTTCCCGGCTTAAGGCGACTGGGCTTGTGGGCTGTAGGGTGGGGAGTTAGGTGAAGAATATTCCCTATACCTCCATTGTTTTCCCTAAACTCCTACCTAGGAAACTGGATAGTAAATTTTTGTAGAATGAAGCATTCGTGCCAGATCAATTGAATGGTTTTGGATTATGTTGATCCCACAGCCATTAGTCTAAAGTTCAGAGTTTCAACATCCATGTGCCAACTGCTGGGAATGAATTGTAACGTCCCAACCGATATTTGCTTTTCTTTTGAGGGCTTTTCGGCGCGAGGAGGAAAAACTGACGACCATCGCGATGGTTGGGGTATTGCTTTCTTTGAAGGGAAAGGATGCCGAATTTTGTTAGATGATAAGCCCTCCGTCTTTTCTCCCGTAGCTGAGTTGGTGCGACACTATCCCATCCACTCTACTCATGTGATTGCCCATATCCGCAAAGCGACTCAAGGTGAAGTGGTTTTAGAAAACTGCCATCCCTTCCGTCGTGAGTTGTGGGGAAGGTACTGGGTCTTTGCGCACAACGGAGATTTGCCAGATTTTGAACCTCAGGATCTGAAGTTTTATCAACCTGTGGGTAAGACAGATAGTGAAAAAGCTTTTTGTCTTATACTGGATCAGATCAGAAAATGCTTCCCTCACAGTAAGCCTGCTTTGAAGGAACTTTACCCAGTACTGAGGGATGTCACTCAAGTGTTAGCAGAAAAGGGTATTTTTAACTACTTGCTTTCCGATGGTGAACATTTTTTTGCTCACTGCTCAACAAAACTCAGCTACATTGTACGTCAAGCGCCCTTTGCGGCTGCTCATTTAATTGACGAAGACGTGACTGTTGATTTTAGTGAGTTGACCACTCCGAGCGATCGCGTTGCTGTCATCGCCACCACTCCCCTGACTGACAACGAGGTTTGGACGCAAATCCTACCCGGAGAACTGCTCGTATTTCAAGACGGCTTGCCCCAAAAGTTTGAATAACTGGTTCTTACAATTGAAGCATTCCAAAAATCTTCACTTTTCCCATCAAGAAAGTGAAGATTTTCTCTTGCTTTTTTAGCTGCTTGTAAGTACTATCTTTTACAATAAACTATAAATTCCGGTGAGTTCACAGATATACCGTAAGATTACTGGGGTATAGCGTAAGATGTCAGGGAAAAATAACATGGGTTTTTGGCACGATCTTTTGAAACAGTCAGGGGAAATATTCTTAAAAATTACTCATAAATTTAGGCTTAATTCTATAAAAAGCTTTGTATCACTGTTCTTGGTAGGAGTGAGCTTGAGTGTAGCGATCGCTGCTTGTAGTAACGGCGCGAGTAATTCTTCCAGTAGCACTGATGCAGGTGGTTCCACCGCAAGTCCTGTGTCTGCCAATAAGCAGGATGTGAAAGTCACTCTTGTTTCGTTTGCTGTCACTAAAGCAGCTCATGATGCTATTATTCCAAAATTTGTCGAACAGTGGAAGAAAGAACATAACCAGAATGTCTCCTTTGAGCAAAGCTACGGTGGATCTGGTTCTCAAACTCGTGCTGTAATTGATGGTTTGGAAGCAGATATTGTTCACTTAGCACTTGCCTTAGATACCCAAAAAATTGAGAAGGCTGGATTAATTGAGCAAGGATGGGAAAAGGAATTCCCCAATAATGGCATTGTCTCTAAATCTGTTGCCGCATTAGTCACTCGCCCAGGCAATCCAAAAGGCATCAAAACTTGGGCAGATTTGGCAAAGAATGATGTAAAACTCATTACTGCTGACCCCAAAACTTCTGGTATTGCTCGGTGGAATTTCCTAGCCCTTTGGAATTCAGTGATCAAAACTGGTGGAACAGACGAAAAAGCACTCGATTTTGTAACAAAAGTTTACAAAAATGTCCCTATCTTGACAAAAGATGCTCGTGAAGCAACTGATATCTTTGCTAAACGGAGTCAAGGAGATGCTTTGATCAACTACGAAAACGAAATTATTCTGGCGCAACAAAAGGGAGAGAAAGCAGATTACGTCATTCCTGATGTGAACATCTCCATCGACAATCCAATCGCAATTGTAGACAAGAACGTCGATAAACACGGTGTCCGTGAAGTTGCTGAAGCTTTTGTTAAATACTTATATACACCAGAAGCACAACAGGAGTTTGCCAAAGTCGGATTTCGACCTGTAGAGGAAACACCACAGACCAAACAACTCGCAGACAAATATCCCAAAGTTAAAAACCTGGGGACAGTTGGTGACTACGGCGGATGGGATGCTGTCCAAAACAAGTTTTTTGCAGATGGTGCAGTTTTTGACCAAATTCAAGCAAAAAGATAAATCGTCATTGGTCATTGGTCATTAGTGAGCCAGCGCCCTTTGGAGGGTTTCCCGACAGTAGGCGACTGGCGTAACCGCAAAGCGTGCCGCAGGCATACGCGAAGCATCTCCGTTCGCGTAGCGTGCCGAAGGCATAGGAGATACCCGAAGGGTCATTAGCAACTGCTCCCCATCTCCCCAACTTTCCTTACTTCCTTACCACTTATGGCTATATCTTCACCTCCATCACGTCAGCAAAAACTTATTCGTCAAAAACCTCAGGGTTGGAAAAAGTACCTGCGTGATTTGTCTAATATTCCTTGGACATGGCGGATTACGTTCGCATACCTGACCGTGATGTTGTTTATCCCAATACTTGCTATGTTCCTGAAAGCAAGTAGTGAACCTCCCGCTCGGTTTTGGGAAATTGCGACTAATCCACTCGCATTAGCAACATACGAAGTAACTTTTATTACAGCGATAGGAGCCGCGCTGATTAATGGTTTCTTTGGAACTCTGATTGCTTGGGTTCTCGTCCGCTATCAATTTCCCTTTAAACGGGTGCTTGATGCCACCGTGGATCTCCCATTTTCGTTACCAACTGCGGTGGCAGGGCTAACCTTAGCAACAGTCTACAGCGATAATGGTTGGATTGGCTCAGTAGTGGCACCGTTTGGCATTAAGGTATCTTTTACCCGCTTGGGCGTGGGGGTAGCAATGATATTCATCTCGTTACCTTTTGTGGTACGGACGGTGCAACCAGTCCTTATGGAAATGGAAAAGGAAATTGAAGAAGCAGCTTGGAGCTTAGGTGCGTCTCAATGGCAAACTTTCACCAAAGTGATTTTGCCAGCCTTGTTACCGTCTATTTTGACTGGTGTTGCCTTAGGTTTTGCACGTGCAGTTGGGGAGTATGGCTCGACTGTGATTATCGCTTCCAATACTCCTTTCAAAGATTTGATCGCACCTGTACTCATTTTCCAAAGATTGGAACAGTATGACTATTCCGGTGCCACTGTCATTGGCGTGGTGCTACTGATAATTTCTCTGTTGATACTGCTGGGAATCAATATGTTACAAGCTTGGGGAAGAAGATATGACGTCAAATAATGATGGTTTCCCACAACCACACTTTCATACAGCGACATCACAGCCAAGCAATCAAAGGCAAATTAAGCCTAAGAGTTTGGCTCCAGCTATTCTCATTGGAATAGCAGTGTTGTATTTAACTTTAGTGCTGTACCTTCCTGCGCTCAATGTCTTTGTTCAAGCTTTCCACAAAGGCATTGGTGTGTTTTTGTCCAATCTAACGCACCCAGAATTTACCCATGCTGCTTGGTTAACACTGATACTAGCTATTATTACTGTACCAATCAATACGGTGTTTGGTTTATGTGCAGCTATGGCGATCGCCCGCAATAGCTTCCCAGGTCGCGCTCTTCTTTTGAGTATTATTGACCTGCCGTTTTCCATATCGCCTGTGGTTGCGGGGTTGATGATTGTGCTCCTCTACGGGCGAAATGGGTGGTTTGGTCCTTGGTTACAAGCACTTGATATTAAGGTCATCTTTGCTTTTCCAGGTATGGTGCTGGCTACAGCATTTGTGAGTTTGCCGTTTGTTGCCCGCGAAGTGATCCCCATTCTTGAGGAGTTAGGTAACGACCAAGAAGAAGCAGCCAGAACACTCGGTGCGAAAGATTGGCAGATATTTTGGCGCGTGACTCTACCCAATATTCGTTGGGGGCTACTCTACGGGGTGATTTTGACCAATGCCAGATCTATGGGTGAATTTGGTGCGATCGCAGTCGTCTCTGGAAACATTGCCCGGAAAACTCAAAGCCTACCATTATACGTGGAAGACGCTTACAAACAGTATGAAACTGAAGCAGCCTTCTCAGTTGCTGTTCTGTTAACGCTGCTAGCAGTTGTCACTTTGGTGGTGAAGGAGTTTTTGGAACGCAAAGCAGGCATCAAAGCCAAACATTAAAACATGGCAAGTCAAGCGGTATCAGCTATGGTTTCAGACGATCAGCAAAACGCAAAACGAATTCGGTTGAGAATTCCAAAAGACTATCACCAGGAACCTGTCATTTCTCGCCTGGTGTCAGACTACGGTCTCACTGTGAATATCACTGCTGCTATATTAGGAGCCAATGGTATTGGAGATGGTTGGTTTGACCTGGATTTACAGGGAACTTCTGCACAAATTGAGAGTGCGCTGACTTACATCAATGACTTAGATTTGGAAATTTGGCATGACATCGATACAGCGAATTGGTGAAATTGCAGATAGCATCTAGCAAAGTTACCTTAATTCAGCGTTCAACTGGTTTAATTGTTGCTTGCTAGATTTATGCAAAGCCGTCCTCCGCTTCGCGCTTATGACAAGGTTTCCAACCCAAATTTTTGATGAAGTATGAAGTTTTTATCTATGATTAATTTTTCCTCATTCTTCATTCTTAATTTTTATGGTTGCACCAGCTTTTAAAAGCAGTAATACCACAAAGATGCGCCTACGCCTACATATTCCCGGGCGTTTCCAGCAGGAACCTGTAATTTCTCGGCTGATTGCCATTCACGGTTTAGTCGTTAATATTACGGGGGCAATGCTGGGAAAACATACCAATGGAGAAGGACGCTTTGATTTGGAAATTCGTGGAACTGTGCCACAAATTAGGCACGGTTTGGCTTACCTGGAATCTTTAAATCTAAAAATTGTAGGTAAGCCAAACGCTGATGGAGATAGCTGGTATTGCTGATACGTCTGAAGCTAAATTTCATAATGCCAAAGTTCTTCTTGCTTCAAGACAATCCGATGCAGGGGGAGACGAGAAATCAACCCCTGTTCCTCTAATTGAGTGAGGATACGAGTGATTGTCACACGAGTTGAATTGAGCATATCAGCAATGTCTTGATGAGTGAGGCGCAAATCAATGAGATGTCCAGTTTCTACTTCTCGACCAAATTTTTTGCCTAACCAAGCCAAAAGTTTAATGAGCATGATTTCCACAGTTTTATAGCTACGAATAACCATCAATTCTTCCGCCTGTTGAATGTGGGCAAGCATAACATCTGTTAATGGAAACCACCCTTCTAAAGGCAAGATTGTCGCCTCTACTCTAGTAAGAGACTCGATCTGATATGGTTCTACCTTAGAAAATGCTTGACCAACAATATCTCCGGAACCCCAAACTCCTAAAGTGACAAGTGTACCGTCTTCATGCCAAGTAACAATCCGCACGACTCCTGTTTCAATTTTCCACAGACTATTTTGCCGTATCGGCAAGAATGAACGCGGCTTAAAGGTGTGTTTAGTGTTTTGACTAGATGGATGAGGAAAACGAGATGAAATAGTCATTGTTGTCCAAAATAGCATTTTTTCGATAGACTAACCGTAGTTTATAACTATATCAATTTCCGGGAGGATATACTATGGGCATTGTAGTTGAGAATATAACTAAACAGTACGGTTCTTTCCATGCTGTTGACAATGTGAGTTTAGAAGTGAAAACAGGGTCTCTTGTGGCGCTGTTAGGACCTTCTGGATCAGGAAAATCAACTTTGTTACGGATGATTGCGGGGTTAGAAACTCCTGATTCCGGTGAAATCTGGCTGATTGGTGAAAATGCGACATATAAGTCTGTGCAAGACCGCCATATAGGCTTTGTGTTTCAGCATTACGCCTTGTTTAAACACCTAACGGTGCGCCAGAACATCGGTTTTCCATTGGAAATCCGCAAGGTTCCCAAAAGTAAGATTCAGGCGCGAGTCGAGGAACTTTTGGAGTTAGTGCAGTTGCGCGGATTTGGCGATCGCTATCCTTCCCAGCTCTCCGGCGGTCAACGCCAACGGGTGGCGCTGGCAAGATCATTGGCGGTTCAGCCGAGCATATTGTTGTTGGATGAACCCTTTGGAGCGTTAGATGCTAAAGTCCGTAAAGAATTAAGGGCGCAGTTACGAAAACTGCATGAAGACGTTCATGTAACAACTGTACTTGTCACCCACGACCAAGAAGAAGCAATGGAAGTTGCAGACCAAATTGTGGTGATGAATCATGGTCGGGTGGAGCAAATTGGTAGCTCTGCTGAGATTTATGACCAGCCAGCATCACCTTTTGTGATGAGCTTTATTGGTCCTGTGAATGTTCTTCCTAGTAATACTGGTATTCTGCCAGACAGTGATTTGAGCCTTCGCACAAACGAGCAGGTATTTTTGCGTCCTCATGACGTTCTGATTCACAGCAGTCCTGCTGAGGATACTGCGCCTGCCAAAGTGTCTCGCATTATTAACTTAGGTTGGGAAATTCGGGTCGAGTTGGTTCTCAAGTCTGGTGAAACAGTGACTGCTTTCCTCAGCCGGGAGCAGTTTAGTAAGCTCAACATTAGGGAAGAGCAGCGTGTTTATATTAAATCCAAGCAGGCAAAGGTATTTCCTACTTATGCGATGAGTTGAGCCAAATCAGTGTCACCTACGCCACCTGATTGCTTAGCAGTACAAGTGGAGATTTCCCAAAGGCTGTGTTAAAAAATTTGTGCAAAAACTTCAACGCCGAGCCAGATGGCTCGGCGTTGGAATTAAGATACAATTGAGGGAAAATCTGGCAATTAAAGCCGATTCTGGGAGAGTCCTCGCGTCAGAGACGCACGCTGCGCGTTAGAGCTCGCTCCTCTGTAGGAAACACGCTGAAATTCACGCCGCATTAAAAAATACTTTTGAATAGAGCTATATAAAGATTTGTAACAACGCCTGAAATCCGCGCTCTAGAATAATGACAGCCTTAACGAGTGAACTTGATTTGTACCGAGCAGACTTGAAAAAACCCACCCCCTACCCCCTAAGCGCAAGCAAGGAGGGGGATTAATAAGTTTTCATGGGTAATGGTGTAAGCAGTTCATGATGCACGAGGTTTGATATACATCACCTTTCGTTAGAGGCATTTTGGCAATGAGTCAAGTTCTTATTAATGACACAACACTGCGCGATGGTGAACAAGCCGCTGGTATTGCTTTTAACTTAGAGGAGAAAGTGGCGATCGCGGTTATTCTCGACACCATCGGCGTTCACGAGTTAGAAGTCGGTATTCCGGCGATGGGTGAGGAAGAACAACGAGCGATATCGCTCATTTCCGGCTTGGGTTTGCAAGCACAACTACTCGGGTGGAACCGCGCTGTCATATCAGATATTCAGGCTTCTATTGCTTGTGGTTTGAAGCGAGTGCATATTTCCATTCCCGTCTCCCAAATCCAAATTGCCGCAAAATTTCAGGGTGAATGGCAGGTGATTTTGCAAAAACTTAAAGATAGTATTAGCTTCGCCGTTGATCAAGGTCTGTTTGTATCCGTGGGGGGAGAAGATTCCACAAGAGCTGACGAAAACTTCCTCCAAGATGTAGCACATTCTGCTCAAGAATGGGGTGCATCGCGGTTTCGTTTTTGTGACACTGTAGGCATTCTCGACCCTTTCACGACTCACGCAAAAGTTCAGCAATTGGTGATGGCATTGTCAATTCCTGTGGAAATGCACACCCACAATGATTTTGGTTTAGCAACTGCCAATGCCCTTGCTGGTATCAAAGCGGGAGCCTTATCAGTAAATACAACGGTAAACGGGTTAGGCGAACGAGCCGGAAATGCAGCATTAGAAGAAGTTGTCATGGCTCTCAAATGCATTCATGGCATTGATTTGGGTATTGACACTTCTGGTTTGTTGGAAGTCTCCCGACTTGTCGCTGCTGCATCAGGTGCGAATGTACCCCCTTGGAAGGCAATTGTTGGTGAAAATACCTTCGCTCATGAATCGGGAATTCATGCCCACGGTGTGCTGCAAAATCCCAGCACTTACGAGCCATTTGCTCCCGAAGAGGTAGGGTGGGAGCGGCGTTTGGTTGTGGGTAAACATTCTGGTCGGGCATTGCTATCGAGTGTACTACAGCAATACGGTATCATTCTTAACAAAGAACAAACCCAGTCTGTGTTGGAGGCGGTGCGCAAAGAGTCGGTAGAGAAAAAACGTAGCCTCACGACACAAGAACTTTTGCAGTTAGCACAAGCACAGGGGCATTTGTAGGCACATCTTTAAATGAGAATGCTTGGTCGGTTGACGGTAGTTGTCACCTGCTGCAGCTAGAGAATCTCAGTTTTGGTAGGCTGAGACTGCTTTGAGAACTCCGAAGAGAAGTCTGCGCTCCTCCTCTAAGGTTTGAACTGTGACCCATCGTTGTTCTTTTCTAGGCATATTACCAAATTCCTTGGTAATTAGGGAGTTATGTTGGTACTATCTTACCAACCGCAATTTCATCAAAAGAGGATCTCTGTCAGTCCAGTTCTCCTATGAAAAGAAGACAACTTTTTGCCTTTATAAGCGTTGCAGTTGCTAGCTTGTTGCTTGCAATTGGCTTGCGATTGTTTGACCCATCTCCTGTAATAGCACAGTCAAGCACCAATCTACTGGTATCTGCTGCTGCCAGCCTGAAAGATGCACTTGGGGAAATTAATACTCTTTACCAACAAAGTAAACAGGGTGTCAACATAAGCTATAACTTCGGGGCTTCCGGTGCCTTACAGCAACAAATTGAGCAAGGCGCACCCGCAGATGTTTTTATCTCTGCTGCAAAAAAGCAAACGGATGCTTTGGAGCAAAAAGGCTTGCTGGTTCCGGGTACCCTTGCCAACCTGGCAAATAACCGTCTGGTTTTGGTTGTACCTAGTAACTCTACAGGTGTCACCAGCTTCAACACATTGGCAGATCCCAAGGTGAAGAAAATTGCGATCGGCGAACCCAGGAGTGTCCCAGCTGGGCAATATGCCGAGCAAGTTTTGCAGAAATTGAACCTTTATGACAAGATCAAGACCAAATTGGTTTTGGCTAACAATGTACGTCAAGTCCTGGCATCAGTAGAAAGTGGCAACGCCGATGCAGGTTTGGTTTATGCCTCCGATGCCAAAATTTCTGACAAAGTAAAAGTCGCGGTTGTTGCTGACGATAAATACCACTCCCCGATTGTTTACCCTATGGCAGTGCTTAAAAGCAGTAAAAATGTTGACGCAGCCAAGGAGTTTGTCCAGTTTTTATCTAGTGAGCCAGCTAAGACTGTACTAAACAAATATGGGTTTATTGTCCAAGCACCAAAAGTACCAGCAACAAGCCGTTAAGCTGTTACAGATTTAACTGACGTATCAAGTTAGTGAGTGGTAAGTGAGGAGTGGAGATTGGGAATTTTTTAGAGTCCATTCCCTACTCCCCAAAACGATGAAAATTTTAGGCTATTTCATTGGGGTACCATCCCTAAAATAGACAAATCTGATCGGAAATTTGGGTTTGAAACCCCGCCCTTGTAGGGCGGCTTTACTAATTTGCTATGCGCCACGAGTTGTAAGACAAAAACTTACAATCTGTGGGTAACGCATTTTGAGTTAACCGCTTGCCGGAATGAATGTCGTGCAAACTAATTGTTTTTCTCTGAGGGTCTTTCTTTGTAGGCGATTCTTGCCACCCGCCAACGTAAGCAAACCCATACTTAGAATGCTTCACTATAGCTCCGCGCTTGAAGCCAGCGCTTAGAGTTCCACCATAACCAGGTCTAGTATGACCCGGTTGGTGTTGCAGTCGGTGGAGTTGGCGGCGATGAAATTCCAAGGGGACAACTTCAATTAGCAATCTGTTGTCAGGAGTAGTGTGACCACCAACATACGAATTGGCTAGAACCCAAGAATCAACACAATGGGCATTGAAGCTATTGGATAGCTTGTTTTTTGATTTTTTAAGCCCCAATTCTTGCCGCATATTGTAGGTGTCGTTGCCCGCACGGGTTTCTAGGCTAGCAATTTGTTGCAACTCGCAGTAGAACCACTGCTTGCCAACTTCTAATGGTGAAAACATCACATTCCACTTTTTGGCATTCTTCCAAGTCTTGGCTTTGATGTCCTCGACAACAAAAACGGTAACAGGAAAGATTGACGCCAACCACTTACAAATACGCAATTTCCACTGCCAACGAGCTTTCGTTGATGGTGGAAGTTTCTCTTTGTTGGTCAGTCGATTAGTGCGATTGGGACGACATGGGGTTTTACGAAAACGCCTTGCTCGTCGCATATTTCGACGAGTTTCTACGTGTTCTTTCACCCAATCTACAGCATGAGTTTGGACGTTCAAATAGGTAGTTGTTGCGGATTTGACTGTAAATCCTTCACGTTTGCTACCTGGGTCAACACCAACTGCAATTGGCTGATAGTTGCGGTTAGATGGTTCTATGTTAAGTCGAACACAGAACACTCCTTTTTTAAAAAACGGTGTAGCCTTGCCTGACTTTATCCAACGTCTTGCCCTGCTGGGCGTTGTTGGCATCAGGGGTCGATTGTTTGAGTCTACGACTAGTACGAACATTTGCGATAAACCTCTTACGAGTAAATATTTCCCTTCGACACTGACCAACGGAGTGGAGAAGAACTAGGGAGGCATTCTTCCGTCCTATGAGCCGCCATGCTAGTCGGTTCAGTTGTTTGTCCTAGTCCGAAGACTAGCGTCTAGACACTGGTTTAACTTGAATTAAGAGAATGGCAAGGTCTCCGCTTTCAAGCCCCATACCGTGATAGTTGGGGTCAGTGACCTACCTTTTGAATGTGGTTGAAAACTGTCTAACAGTATATATGAATTTATTACCAACTTATTTATTATTAAGTTGGTGCTTAGTGAATTAATCAGAAACTAAAATTCTGCCAAGAAGCAAGATACGAATCCTGAGTCTGTCTCAATGGGTGTTACTTTTTAAATTTTGAATGACTTATGCCTCTTGACCTTTCCCCTCTGTGGATATCGCTGAAAACGTCCATACTTGCAACATTTATTACCTTTTTTCTTGGTATTGCTGCTGCCTATTGGATGTTGGGATATCGAGGAAAAGCGAAATCTTTGATTGAGGGAATCTTCGTTGCTCCTCTGATTTTACCTCCCACGGTCGTTGGCTTTTTGTTGCTATTGCTGTTTGGCAAAAATGGTCCGGTGGGGAAACTCATGGAGCCTTTGGGCTTTAGTGTCGTTTTTACCTGGTATGGCGCGGCGATCGCCGCCACTGTGGTAGCCTTCCCATTAATGTATAAAACTGCCTTAGGTGCTTTTGAGCAAATAGATACCAACCTTCTGCGGGTAGCGAGAACCCTTGGCGCAAAGGAATCAACAATATTTTGGCGAATAAGTTTACCCCTAGCAGTGCCAGGAATTTTAGCAGCAACGACCTTGGCTTTTGCCCGTGCGTTGGGTGAGTTCGGTGCCACGCTGATGTTAGCAGGGAATATCCCAGGGCAAACTCAGACGATCCCAATGGCAATTTATTTTGCTGTGGAAGGCGGAGCAATCGAAGAAGGTTGGTTTTGGGCTGTTGCAATCATGGGTATTTCCCTATCTGGGATTATTGCAGTCAACTATTGGCAGGAAACTCGGGGGAAGAGGAGAACAGCAGGGGGAACAGGGGGAGCAGGCTTCCGCCGTGAGCGTCAGCCGAAGGGGGAGCAGAAGAGCAGGGGAGAAAATTTTCCCTATGTCACGGTATCAGAGCGTCAGAGCGTCAGAGCGTCTTCTTCTGGGCTGTTTGTTGACATTGAAAAACAGCTCCCTGGGTTCAGCTTGCAAGTGTGTTTTAGTACTCTTCAGCAACCTTTGGGATTGTTGGGAGGATCTGGAGCCGGAAAGAGCATCATTCTACGCTGCATTGCAGGGATAGAAACGCCAACCTCCGGTCGCATTGTTCTGAATGGGCGGGTGTTGTTTGACTCTCAACAGGGGATTAATTTGCCACCGCGCGATCGCCGCATTGGTTTTGTAGTGCAAAATTATGCCCTGTTCCCGCACATGACAGTAGGGCAAAACATCGCCTTTGGCTTATCCAAAGGACTTTCTACCACAGCTATTAAGCAACAAATAGAAGCCCAATTGATCACAGTACAATTGCAAGGATATTCTGACCGCTATCCGCATCAACTTTCCGGCGGTCAACAGCAACGAGTCGCACTGGCAAGAGCCTTAGCAAGTCAACCAGAAGCATTGTTACTAGATGAGCCTTTTTCTGCACTAGATACGCACTTGCGAAGCCAACTGGAACAGCAAATGATAGAAACACTAGCGAATTACGAAGGCGTGACTCTATTTGTCACCCACAATATGGAAGAGGCGTATCGGGTTTGTCCTAATTTGCTCGTTCTAGAGAAAGGAAAAGCAGTTCATTACGGCACTAAACACGAGATTTTTGAGCGTCCCGCTACTGTTGGTGTTGCTCAATTAACAGGATGTAAGAACTTCTCAAGTGCGGTTGCTGTCACATCAGGGCAGATGGAAGCGATTGATTGGGGTTGTACCCTACGTGTCATTGAACCTATCTCAGACGCTTTATCCAATGTGGGAATTCGTGCCCATCAGATCATTCTCACCAACGACTTATCCCATGAAAATACCTTTCCCTGTTGGCTGGTGAGAACGAGCGAAACACCACACCGGATGACGCTGTTTCTCAAACTCCATCATCCATCTACTAGTCATAGTGATTATCACTTACAGGCGGAGGTGTTTAAGGAAAAATGGGCAACTCTCAAAGACCAACCGATGCCTTGGTATGTTCGTTTAGATCCTTTGCGGCTGATTTTAATGGAGTAGATGCTTGGGCTTCAAGAGCAATGGTTTTTTATACGTTACAGCCTTTTTCAAACGATGAGACCACAAATCGTAGGGTGGGCATTGCTCGTAAAAGTCCATGTGGTGGAATAATGTTTACTTGCATAAATAGAAGAGCCAAAAATTTCAACATCATAGGGGATGGCTGAACCGAGCGTTATAATTTCAGGGGCGTAACGCCTCATAGACACGGAAATAAACTTATTAAAAACGAAAATAATGTCCTCACTACAAACCCAATCCTACAGTTCTGATAACCCCCTCAACCAGCCACCATCGTGGAAAATAAAACTGCTGTATGACGGTGAATGTCCTTTGTGCGTGCGCGAAGTTAACTTTTTGATGAAACGTGATGCGGGTCGGGGGCTGGTAGCGTTTGTGGATATTGCAGCTGATGACTATAACCCCCAAGTAAATGGCGGAGTTGACTACGAAACTGCAATGGGGCGCATCCATGCTGTGTTGCCAGAAGGAACCCTAGTTAAAAATGTTGAAGTTTTTCGCCGCGTTTACGAAACTTTAGGAATGGGCTGGGTTTATGCTGCGACGAAATTGCCAATTGTAGGCGCGATCGCTAATTTTATATATGGCATTTGGGCAGACTTGCGACTTTCGCTCACAGGGCGACCTAGTTTAGCTACAATTGTGCAACAGCGATCGTCTCAAAAGGTTGAGTGCAATACCGGGAACCGCTGCCGTTTAACAGATGGAGACGACTCATTGAGCGCGTAAAATCTAGTTGCGCGTCTTTCAAGCACCGTAGCAGCGTTGGTACTAAGTACCAAGTTGCGTTCAAACATATCATTCTGACCGTTCGCATAGCGTGCCGCAGACATAGGGAAGAATCTCGCGAGATGCTTCCCTTCACGCTTCGTTACGCACCCTGCGGGAAGCCGCAAAGCGTCTACAGCATGACAACTTGTCTCTATGACTGCAACTTGGTATAAAGAGCTTTCATGATAACGCCCCGAATTTTCTCTATTTAAGTAATTCTCCGCTTAAGGAAAAGCTAATTCAACCGGATAAGTTGGTTATAATCAGGAATAATACGTAGAAACACGATTATCTTGAATAAATAAGATTACTTATGCGGTCTCAAGAAATTAGCCGTCAACGATTAACTTCTCTCGAAGATATTTTAGAAATTTTATACGAGAAGCTTGGGGAATTTCAAAAGGAACTCGTTGTGACAGCTAGTACCCCTGCTAAAACCGAATTGAAGATGCGAATTAAGCGAGAAATCTTACCGGATATTCGCAAGTATGAGGTTGAATATGGAGAACTCCTTTATCAAGGGGCTGATGCTTATTTTATTTCGGATTTGCAAGCCGAAAATGCTTTGATGCGGGTTATCGAAGCTGTTGAACGTTTGGAAATGCAACGTTCAATTAACTACCCCGATGAGTTGCTGCGTTTGTTAACAGAAATTCGTGCCAAGCTTGACGAACCAGGAAAAACGGCAAGTGCAAAGTTGAAAGTAGCTCTACCTATTGTTCCGGCTATTGCATCCTATGAGTTGGAAATGGATACGGAAGCTTTAATGGTTCGGTCATGGCAACAGGTAAAATCGCTCTTTAGAGGTAGAGGATGAAGCTAGAGGAGTTTGCTAGTTTAGAAGAAGCACTTAATTCTTGGCGGGATAAGTGTGGCTTTTTTGAGGAAGAAAAAGTTAAAACGGCAGACCCCGAACAAAAATATTCTCTTCACCGCAAGATTAAAGAATGTAATGAAAATATTGAGAGATTAGAAGCAGAAATAAGCGAAAGACAGAAAAAAGCTAATAATTCAACGTCTCTGCCTTTTCAAATACCTTTTATATTGCCACAAAAAGATGTCTCTAGTTTTACTGGTAGAGACGAAGAATTGCAGCAACTTCAAGAACTGCTGATTCATCGTCAAGGAACCAAACTGTGTAGCATCGCTGGTTTGGCTGGTACTGGGGGTATCGGCAAATCAGCGCTTGCTTGTCACTTCGCTACGTTACATAAAGCAGATTTTCCTGATGGTGTCATTGGTTTGCGGGTTGATGGTAAAAATGCAGACACCATCGCTCGTGATTTTGCTCGACGTTGTGGAGAAGAAGTAGAACCGGAAGATGAGCGAGACGCAAAAACCATCATGCAAGATGTGTTTGCTCATCGTCGGATACTGTTGATTTTCGATAATGCTGAAGATGCCAATATTATTAAGGAATTATATCCAGATGGCAACAGATGCGCGGTTATTATCACCACACGCGATCGCTTCTTATCCATTTCGTTAGATATTCCCGATCAAGGTAGGATTGAAGTTAAACCGCTCTCGAAACCAGAATCATTACTCCTGCTGCAAAAGCTATTAGGCGAAAAGCGCATCGCAGCCGAACCTGAAATATCTGAAGAAATTATCGAGTTAGCAGGCTATTTACCCCTAGCATTACAAATTATCGGCGCTGCGCTAAAGTTGAACCCAAATCGTCGTCTTGCAGACTATGCGGCTTCATTGCGAGAAGAAAGACGATTGGCAAGATTAAGAATTGCAAAAGATGAACATTTGGATGTTCGTGCTTGCTTCTCACTTAGTTTAAAAGAACTTCAGCCAGAGCAAATTGATTTTTTTTCTTGTTTAAGTGTTTGTGCTGAGGATGGATTTTCTCGACGTTCTGCAACAGCAACAGGTAATTATAGTGATGAGTATACAGCACAAGATGACCTCGATTGCTTATGTCGGTTTTCGCTACTTAACTATGCTGAGGTGGGAGAGAACCGATTTGTTTTCCATCCGTTAATTCGTGCATTTGCTCAAGAGTTGGCAGCTGAACGCGGATTGCGAGATGATGCAGCAACTCGACACGCTCAATTTTTTATCAATTTAGTTAAATCCAGCGATATTGGTTTTGTTGCTAGTGCGATCGCAGAGGATATTAACGGTATTATTTTGGTTGCTGATTGGTTGCAACATCAAGAAAGTGCTGACTATGAATTTGCATCCCGGCTTCAAGAATTTTTTGAAAAATATGGCTACTGGAAGCAAGCAGTAGCATTCATGTCCAGGTTCCAACTTTTAGCGGAACGATTTGAGAATTGGGAATTGGTAGTGAAATTCCGCATTCAACAAGGAAAGTATCTTTCTCTGCAAAAAGAACATCTGAATGCTGAGGCAGTACTTGCCCCTATTTCGGGAATACTGCAAAAAATCAAAATTGAGCAAATCCGTCATCGGTGTCATACAAAGTGGCTTACTACCCTTGGAGGTATACAACGGCGACAACAAAAAATTGACCAGGCTGTAGATACTCTCAAACAAGCTTTAGCTATCCAAGAAATATTAGATGAACTAGATGGTTTGTCAATTACGCTAAATAGCTTAGGAAGTGCTTTGCAAAAGCAAAATAAACTCGATGAAGCTGTCGATGCTTTTCGCCGTAGTATTAAAATCAGTCAACAACTCGATGATAAACGCTCTGAGGGGATAGCTTTAAACTGCTTGGGTGCTGTTTTACAGCAGCAAAACAAACTCGATGAAGCTGTCGATGCTTTTCGCCGCGTGATTCAAATCAACCAACAACTCGATGACAAACGCTCTGAGGCGATAGGTTTAAACTGCTTGGCTGGTGTTTTACAGCAGCAAAATAAACTCGATGAAGCCGTCAATGCTTTTCGCCGCAGAGTTGAAATCAACCAACAACTCGATGATAAATGCTCTGAGGCGATAGGTTTAAACTGTTTAGGTGGTGTTTTACAGCAGCAAAATAAACTCGATGAAGCCGTCGATGTTTTTTGCCGTCAAATTGAAATCAACCAACAACTTGATGATAAACATTCTGAAGCAAGAGGTTTAAACTGCTTAGGTGGTGTTTTACAGCAGCAAAACAAGCTCGATGAAGCCGTCGATGTTTTTTGCCGTCAAATTGAAATCAACCAACAACTTGATGATAAACATTCTGAAGCAAGAGGTTTAAACTGCTTAGGTGGTGTTTTACAGCAGCAAAACAAGCTCGATGAAGCCGTCGATGCTTTTCGCCGTCAAATTGAAATCAGCCAACAACTCGATGAGAAACGCTCAGAAGCCATCGGTTTAAACTGCTTGGGTAATGTTTTACAGCAGCAAAATAAATTCGATGAAGCCGTCGATGCTTTTCGCTGCAGAGTTGAAATCAGCCAACAACTCGATGAGAAACGCTCAGAAGCCATCGGTTTAAACTGTTTAGGTGGTGTTTTACAGCAGCAAAATAAACTCGATGAAGCCGTCGATGTTTTTCGCCGTCAAATTGAAATCAACCAACAACTTGATGATAAACATTCTGAAGCAAGAGGTTTAAACTGCTTGGGTGCTGTTTTACAGCAGCAAAACAAACTCGATCAAGCCGTCGATGCTTTTAGCCGTCAAATTGAAATCAGCCAACAACTCGATGAGAAACGCTCAGAAGCCATCGGTTTAAACCGGTTGGCTGGTGTTTTACAGCAGCAAAACAAACTCGATGGAGCCGTCAATGCTTTTCGCTGTAGTGTTGCGATTGAAGAACAGTTTGGCAACCAACGCGGCTTGACAATGACCTTAACAAGTCTAGCTGGTGTACTGCGTCAACAGGGTGATCTTGAAGAGGCGATAAAAACCCTTGAGTGTATCGCTGATATTGAGGAACAGCTAGATAACAAACGTGGCATAGCCATGACACTAACGACTCTGAGCGCGGTACTGCGCGAACAGGGTGAAATTGAAAAAGCTATTTCGACTCTTGAGCGTATTCTTGCTATCCAAGAAGAATTAAATAACCAGGAGCGGAAGTCAATAACACTTACCTATTTAGCTGAGACATTGTATCAAAAGGGTTACTTATTGCTCGAACAAAAGCAATTAGATAAAGCAAAAGAAGCTTTCCAAAGCAGTTACGAAATATCTGAAAAACTAGGAAACCAGAAAAGCTCGGCTATATCATTGAATAATATAGGCAGGATTCTAGAATTACAATATGAATGGGAAAAAGCTGAACAAATCTTAAAACGCAGCCAAGATATTTGTGTCGGTTTAGATGATATAAAACCTCTATCAATTTCCCTTAGTATCCTAAGCAGAGTACTAAGAAATCAACAAAAATGGAATGAAGCAGAGAAAATTCTCCGACAATGTTACGACTTATCTATAAAACAGCAAGACCAACGCGGACAAGCAATAATTCTTAACAACCTGGGTAGAGTATTACACAAACAGGGAGGAGAGGAAAAGCATAAATTAGCGCTGATGTTTTTCCATGAAAGTATCAAATTAGGCGAGCAATTAGGCGACCAAGAACATCTAGCAAAAGTTTATACTGCAATGGGTCAAACTTTACTCGCACATGAAAACTTAGAAGAAGCTGTTATTCAACTTATAAAAGGTTTTGAAATCAACGAAAATTTAAAAAATGAAAGAGGTTTGACCATCGTCACATCAGATTTAAGTCGCGCACTGTTGAAACTTGGCAGAGTTGATGAAGCAAGAATCTACTGTAAAAAAGCACTTGTTATTGCACCAAACCACCCAACACTACTAAACTTGGTACAGCAGCTTACCCCGTCACCAAGACAAAACACTAAACCTATCCTAAAACAAGGTATAGCCAAATCTGTCAAACCCTATAAAAAGGATTCATAAACACTATTTTTGTCTATTAAATAAAAAATGATACTACAAAAATAATTATATTGTTTAGAAAAGTTTTAGCTTGTTTAAAATTGCAATTAACCCCACACAATCTGTAAATCCAAAACAAAACCAGGTAATATGTCTTCTCCAGATAAGCTTGTGGGGAACTCCAATACTTCTTTTGTTTGCCCTTGTCTATAAATTTCGATACGCCCAGTTTTTCTGTTGATAAGCCAACCCAATTTTACGCCTGCATCCATATATTCTTGCATTTTGGCTTGAACAACGCTAAGGCTATCGGATGGAGACATCAACTCCAACACAAAATCTGGGGCGATGGGTGGGAATTTCTCACGTTCGGAGGGTGTCAGTGCGTTCCACCGCTCTAATTGTATCCAGGATACATCGGGGGAGCGATCAGAACCGTTGGGGAGTTTAAAGCAAGTGGAGGAGTCGAATACTTCACCGAGTTGTGTTTGTTCGTTCCACAAAACAAATCGTGCAGTAAGTTTCGCGTTACGTTTTCCTGTTTCTCCCCCCGTTGGTGGCATTACAATCAATTCTCCCTTGGCGTTGCGCTCAAATTTGACATCGGGATTATCCTGACACAGTTGGTAAAATTGATCGTCGGTTAGTTTAATAACATTATTAAAGTTGATGGTAATTGCAGTCATGGCAATATGACATTATAAATTTACTTTTTCTTAAAACCCTGATTTTACAGCGATGAAACCACAAACCCCTACGCCTTTGGTGGGGATGAATAATGCATTGCAGCTGTCTTATGCCGTCCCCATCTCTCAACAAACTTAGATAAACTAACTTCATTCAACTCCTTTTCCTCTAGGTACTTGACAAAAGTGCAATTTTCTTAATTTGTCACGAATGCTCCTATCATGTAAAGCGTTCCAGTAGTCACAACCTCAACATAGGCTAATCCCAAAACCTTTGACTAGCAGGATTTTTAGCTCAATTAATACTGTGTAAGACTGAGCAATGGTTTTTTATACCTTAAGCAAAAGTTAAAAATAGTAAGGTTGGCGGTCAAGATGTTAATTATAAGAGCGAATAGTTGCTACTATTATTGAGTTGAAACGGATACAGGGGACATCAAAAGATGCAAGTAAGTGCTCGTAATGCGCTTAAAGCTACTGTGAAAAAAGTTGTGGATGGAGCTGTCAACACCGAGGTAACGTTGGAAATCGCTCCTGGAGTAGAAGTCACCGCAATCATCACCAAGTCATCATCGGAAAAGCTTCAACTGGAAGAAGGTAAGCAAGCATACGCTATTATTAAATCTTCGGATGTAATGGTTGCTGTTGATTAACAAATTCTTTTTGAGATAGTTCTCAACTATTTGGAAGCTACAGTATGAAACTTTGAAGCCCCCATATGGGGGCTTTATTCTTCGGTTCCAAATACAACACTTTCATACAGCAATTCAATAGGACATTCAAATTCAATACTTGATAGAGTGATAATATCTCCACTCGTGTAGGGATAGTAAAGCCACATTCTACCCTCTCCGCGAGAGTAACGCTCAACGGAGATTATTTCAGAGTCAATCAAGACATACTCTTGCAAAGTGGGGATTTTAAGATAATAAGTGAATTTTTCACCCCTGTCTTTGGCGCTTGTACCTGGGGAGAGGACTTCGACAATCAGCTTGGGAAATTGAATAAATTTGCGGGCGTTGAGGTCTTGAGGGTCGCAACTGACGATAACATCAGGATAGTAGTAAGCGCTCTGGGAACTGACTTGCACTTTCACATCTGACACATTCACCCGACAACCTCTGGAACGCAGATGAGGGTACAAGGCTCTGTAAAGGTTTAGAGCAATGTCATTGTGCGGAATTGTACCACCTGTCATGGCAAAAACTTCGCCGTTGACATATTCGTAGCGAACGTCTTGCTGAGGTTCCCATTCGAGATATTCCTCGATGGTCATTTTTTGGGGTTGTTGGGTGATGGCTACCATAATCTTTGAACGCCAAGACTTTTTCGGGCTTGGTTTGATTGTAGCTAAATGGTGACGGTGAAAGTGAGTCAGAACACCTGCTTCACTACCTGCTACTGTAAATATTGAAGCGGTTCAAGGAAAAACTGTCTCCAACGACAGATGCTTTCACTAATGAGAATGCCAAAGTCTCTCTATCAGCCACACTCCAAACACTGCAAGACATAATTCCCTCCCAGTTATTGAAAATGAGCGAACGTACAGAAATTAATCTTCATCATCCGGGATTTCATCATCTGACATTTCATTGACTTCGATTTCCCACGGTGTCCCCAACTCAATTGGTGGACAGAAGCGAATTTTGGCACTGTTTGAAAACAGCTTCAATCTCTTGAGAATATGGGAAACAGCGTTAGTGATATGCCAGTAACTTTCAATGTCATAGCAAACAATCACTAGCGTCAAAATGCCAGAACTCGTTTGGAAATACCAGTGACAATTCGACAGCAAAACCCGCATAATCGGACCGCAGGTTTGGTAAAAGCGTATGCCAGCAACTGTTTCTAGTTGTCTGTGCAGTATTTCATCAACTAGAGTTGTTCTAGCTGGAGGCAAATCATCTGGAGGAAGGAAAGGTTGATTCATAGTAACACCCCTTTCTAATCACTGCGTTGTTTACACATAAGTTCGTACCTCTTCGTTATAGCGCGTCAAACTCTCTAGGTTTTTTTGCAGATTCAACGAAGCGGGTTTCAGTGCCAAGGTACCTAAATTGAGTTCGTCCTGAAATCGTTTGATTTTGTCCCGGCAAGTGGCTACATCACCAATTATCGAATTTTCTAACAATTGGTCTTCATCAAAGATACTTTTTTCACTACCAGAAGCTTGGAGGTGTTGACTGCTATTGCCACACTTTTGTGCTTTAGCACTCAACATCTTCATCCTTTGACTAAAAGTGCGAATCAAAGGTAAAGCCTCAGCGATCGCCTCATCTTTGGTACCGGCAACAAAAAAGAATCGTGCCAGCATGAACTTATCAGAACCACTGGAATTGATAGCGCGGTATTTGGCAACATTGCTTTTGAGTGTATCTAGGGAAAACGGTGCTCCTCCCATCAAGCCGAAAGAATTAAGGGCAGCAAATCCAATCGCCTCATCATCACTGGTAGCAAGGTACACTGGTATTTTTTTCTGTAAGGGTTTCGGGTAAATCGTGACATCATTGCACTGATAGTATTGCCCTTGAAACGACACATCGTTGTGATACAACAGTTTATGAATCAACGTCATTGCTTCTAGTGTCTTGGCACGCGATTCACTCATCGGTGTGGCAAAGTGCTTGTTTTGTTGGGGAAATGGTCCACCCTTGGCAATTCCTACAGCAAGTCGCCCATCGCACAGGTTATCCAATGTGGCAATATCTTCTGCAACAGTAATTGGGTTATGAAACGCCAACAGCACTGCTGCCGAACCTAATGTGATTGTTGAAGTTACGCCCGCCAAATGTGCCATTAACATCAAAGTAGACGAGCTAACACTCAAATCATTGAAATGGTGCTCTGTTACCCAGGCTTCTTCAAAGCCTAAGCTTTCTCCGTGTTTTACTACCGCCACTTGCTCAGAGATGGCACGACGAGCATCATGGTGATGATTTTCGTAATTGCAGAAAAGCCCAGTTTTCATACCACCTGTCCTTTTTCCTGTGTGACAATCCAGTGCAGTTCTAACCACAAGCGAGGATTATCCTGCTTGATCTTGGACATCGGATCGTGCACCAAGTATGTGGCATTCAGACAGACAACCTCAACGACTCCCACATATTTTGCGACTTCTCTAAATACAGCTATTTGCGCTTTGACAGCAGCAATTATCTCATTAGGGCAATAAATCGCGATGTATGGGAGGAAGTGAAGACTCTGTTGTCCCCAGAATGACTGGATGAGTTTGACATGACAGCGCTTTAGCAATTGCCCAACTTGTGGGAAAGAGTGATTGATGATGGTAGTGAATTCTTCGATGAGTTCTTTCTCATACCAATTCGAGTTCGTAGGCATAATTGTCATGTTGAATAGTCCCAAATACTTCGTAGTTACGAATTACAGGTTGTTTTTGGGTATGGCGTTGTACAAAAAGGGCGACGAAGCAACTGTTTGCTGATACTGGCTCCGTTGTTCTCAAATACCATGAAGTGGTTTATCAACTCTAGAAAACGCCGCTTGTCAAAAATGCCTTGGAGCAGCACTTCTAGTTCTGTTTCTCCTTGATGCGGAAAGTCTTCGTTATCAATCGTGCGCCAAGGCAGAAACTCTTCCCACTCAGAAGTTAAAGTGCCAACTCGTGCCTGATTTCGGCTGGCAATAATCAGGAATGCATTGTAGGAAAACAGGGTTGGAATTTGTTGTTTGTAGAACTGAAGTTGCTGATACGCTTTTTTGAGGGTAGCGTTTTTGTCCTGAGGATCGGTACAGATAATGACTGCTAATGGGAACCCATTGATGAAGACAACCACATCCAGACAGTGAGTGCAACTTCCCTCAATCAGGGTTAAAGGATGAATAACTAACCAGTCATTGTTGAGCAAATTAGACGCATCAATCAGCCAAACTTTTTCATGAGCTGTTTGGCGATTTTCTTGGTACGCAACATCAACTCCTTGTGTCAGGTGTTGGTGAAAAAGACGGTTATTTTCAAACAGGTTAGAACTTTGGGTGACTTTCACCCCAGAGATAGCTGTTTCAATTGCAAGAGATGGTACTTTAGGGTTAATTTGCTTCAAGGCATTGTATAGGCGATCGCGCGGAGCGCAGTGCCCTCGTGCCCAATCGCTCAAGAGGGCACTGGCTTCCGCCCAACCGCCCAAAACCACCTCGGCATCAAGACAACGTTGTGGCTTGTGTCTAGCTATGTTAATATCTGATTCCAAAAGGACAGTGTAACCAATGACCTCAAAGGCGGTAAGCAAATCTAGCGCTACAGGTAAAGGTTTGATGTCAAAGTGCCGGCGAAGGCTTTTAGGAAGACGGCTCGCTTTGACAGTTGCTATTCTTGACAATCCTAAATTCATCAGAGCAAGAGAGGTAGTTTTTAGTGACTGCAGAGCTTGCGCCTAACCCACCAAATCAATTGAAGATTTACAGGCATTGCTTGGCATACCCCAAACAGGACATACCATTCCCCCAAAACCATCAAAGCGTAAATCGGTTGCCAAAACTGTATCAATCGCTGCTTTTTACCAATATTGTTGGTAACAGTGCCTAACATATTGCAAGTCAATAACCCCGCCGCATAGGCGGACGGGGCTTGTAAGAAATAAGCCTTACGTGTTTGACTAGCCCATCGGGCCTAACTTTGATACACACACCCGCATACTTCCCCAGTGCGGATTTACTGTAAGCCTTCTTATTAAGGCGTTGGGCAAGCCAAGACATTCTAAGTTAGGTGGGCGAGGGGACATCAACTCTGTAACAGGAGAATTATCTTAAATGCGAATTCCGGTAGTTTCAAAAAACGGTAAGCCACTCATGCCGACTACTCCTAGTCGTGCAAGGAGATGGCTTAAAGAAGGAAAAGCAATTCCCGGATGGTCAAGACTAGGCGTGTTTTATGTGCAATTAACCGTTGAACCCAGCAATACAAAAACTCAGCCCATTGTTATCGGGTTAGATCCGGGCAAACTTTACTCTGGTATTGGCGTTCAATCTTCTAAGTTCACGCTACTGATGCTACATCTCGTTTTGCCATTCAAAACAGTCAAAGACCGAATGGAGCAAAGAGCAATGATGCGACGTGGGCGTAGGGGACGACGAATTAACCGTAAATTATCCTACAGTCAACGCGCTCATCGTCAGGTAAGGTTCGATAAGCGCAAACAAAAAAAAGTTCCTCCTAGCATTTGTGCTAACAAAACGTTTGAGCTACGGGCACTAAGGGAAATAGTCAAGCTTTACCCAGTTCAAGACATTATTGTTGAGCGTGTTATGGCACGAGGTGATAAGGAATTTAGCCCTGTTATGGTTGGTCAGTTATGGTTGGTCGGACAAATAGAAGAGCAATTTGGCATCAAGCCATCAACTATACAAGGCTGGGAAACTTCTAATTTGCGTAAACAATTAGGACTGCCCAAAGACAAGCAAGATAAATCGCGCCAAGTGCCAGAAACTCATGCGGTAGATGGCATCACAATTGCTGCAAGTCACTGGGTAAAGTACGGAATAACTTCAGCTAATAGCATGGGCTGGAAAGGACAAATTAGCATCACTCCGTCCCAATTTGTTATTGTCAAACGTCCTCCAGTTTCACGTCGCCAACTTCACTTAATGGTTCCAGCAAAGGGCGGTGTCCGACGTAGATATGGTGGCACGGTCACCCGACATGGATTTCGTAAAGGTGACTACGTTGAAGCAACACAAGGTGCAAAAACTTATCGCGGTTGGATGAGTGGTGACACCGACAAACAAGTTTCTGTAAGTGATGCGTCCTGGAAACGCTTAGGGCAATTCACTGTAAAGAAAGTCCGATTGATACAGCGAAGCACCGGATTAATCGTGCTGTCAACAAAGGACTTTGTCAAACCTTCTCCCGCCCTTGGGAGTCGGTTTGACACAGCACACCCTCCCCAGGTTGCTTCGCGCTCACCAGGGGTATCTCGCGGAAAATACGATGAAGTGTTGTGAAATTATCTTAAATATTAATTTTTTTAACTTTTGAATTTTTCCGAAATCCTTACAGGATCACATTTATACCAACTTAATTGGTAAGGTACAAGTAACTACAAAGACAGTGATTCTTCTTATGCTACACAGTAGTCTTTGAGCGCTTGCAATTCCAAAACGAAACACTGGCTGCATTCAGAGGATGAAATTAGTATGCCACAAAGATGGACCACACAAGAACAAGCTGCTGTTTGGCAGTTGGTCAAGGCAATTCAAACTCATAACAAGGCTGTTTTATACCAATTAATGGCTGAATGGCTAGAGGTTTTACGCTCCAATGAGTCAGCCGGATATGTGGCTTGTGAAACCTCACACCAGTTGTATAAAGAGTCTGTCTTGTGGTTCATTCGGACAAATACCCCTGATATTGATGCACAACAAGTTGTTAAGGAATTAGAACAGCAAAGCTTGATTTCAGCAGCACAAATCCTGATACAAAATAATTGCAAACTCGGCGCTGATTTTAGCTGTGATGGCGACAAAATGTATCTTTCCCGGCTAGCACGGCAAGTCTTGGCAAAATATCAACTAGAAAATCCGCACTTGTACTGTAGAGCTCCACAGAGCTTGAAAAATCCCTATCGGTTATTAGACAAGCAGTTGCGAGTACCATTCTTCTCCAACCTGCTTGCAATTTCACGTCGCAGAGTTCAGTCTGGTGAGATGACAAATCATCAGATTGCTGCTTATTTTATTTACCTTCTTAAAGGTCTGATTAAACGCAACCCTTGGCTAGAAAGAAGTTTTCCTCTTCTACTGTTATCTGCTGCAGTTGACGGTTTTTCTGCAGACAGAATTCAATTGATTGCTCATATCGCCAACTTTGATCAACCTGTATGTCGAATCGATGAGTGTATAGATGATATTACTCTCGCCCTAGAAGCCAGAATTGTAGATATCTGTGGAATCAGTTTTTATTACACAGAAGACTTGAAGAAACTTGGGTTAGTGTGGTTCCAACCAGACGAAATTGCAGATTTGCTGGATTCTATGGAGCATTGACATCTCCCCCGGCTAGAAGCACGGGGGATTCTAGACTGTTGTTGCACATAGGGGCTAAAAGCCCATCTGGGCAACGTCTACGATATGCTTTATCTAAGCGATTAAATAAGTCATACCGTTGTGGCGTTGTCAAAACCGCCCTACCTACCTCGGCTAGGCGTTAGCCTAGCTGTGTAGCTACTTTTCTGGCTATATTGGCAGCACCGTTGCAATCGGCATTGATGAGCAACCCTGTTGCTGTTTTATACAAACCACGCTCCACTCTTCTACCTGATGGCTTCCATCTGTTAATCAAGCTGTTGGCATGTTGACATTGCAAAACCCAGAATGCCTTTTCTTCTTCCGTAAATCTTGCTTTGATTGGGATTGTTCTGTACAAGTGGCATCACCTCCTGTTGTTTACTATCATTGTGAATACGATTATAAACAACAAAATAGCAAAAATGGCTAAACTTTCTAGTCAAGATTATGAATATCGGCGTACCGAGAACTCAGTATCGTCAATTAACTATCATTTCGTGTTTGTTCCAAAGCGTAGGAAGGCTGTATTCGTTCAGGACGTAGCCAAACGCTTACAAGAGATTATTTTTGAACTAGTGCAAGAACATGGCTGGAAGATGATTGCATTAGAAATAATGCCAGACCATCTTCACTTCTTCATTAATGCTCCTACTAATGAGTCACCCGCAGATATCGCAAGATGGGTTAAAGGTAGGGCATCTCACCATCTAAGGAAAGAATTCCCTGAATTAAAAAAACTACCTGCACTGTGGACACCTACTTATTTTGTAGCGACAACAGGTCACGTTAGTACTGAGGTAGTTAAAAAGTACATTGAAAGCCAAAAAGGAAAGTAGAGAGACGCCGGGTTAAAACCCGTCGTAGAGAGCGAAGCGAGTACCGCGTTTCATCCCCGCAGCTATTGCCGAGGGGTTCTCACGCTCCCGTCTTATTTTGATAGCCAGAGATCCACTTCACTACCAAGCTTGACGGCACAAAAACAGTCACCTAATCAACGGAAACGATCACATCTGAAGCTTTGATGATAGCGTAAGCTTGTTTTCCTTCTTGGAGTCCTAGCGTTTCTGCTGAAGTTTTTGTGATGACTGCAGTGACCTCTACTCCTGGGGCAATTTCTATGCTGACTTCGTCGTTAACCGCTCCGGTGATAATTTTTTTGATAGTGCCTTTGAAAGCATTACGAGCACTAATTTCCATATTCTGACACTCCCTGGTTGTTTTTTGATTTACTAATACTATCAACTACCTTTTGTGTCTTTATCACCTTTAGGTAGGATGCTTTTCCGATATTGAAGTGAAAAAATCTTGATTAACCCCCTCATTAGTGTATACCGAATCTTTTTTCGTGATATCTCCAATAAAATTCCTTTTGGTTTTATGTCATAATTAATATTGTTAGAATTTGACCAGGTGAAGAAAGGATTAACCTGGTTTTTTGGTAATTTTTGGTAAATTTAGTATAATAAAAACTATAAGGTCAGCAGCACAGTAATGGTTAAGTTGACTCCCAAATGAGTCACTTTGCAGATGAGGTCAAATAGATAGATATTTTCAGAAGATATAGCAGCATTCCTGGGCTAATTTGAAGGAGTTTATCAGGGTTAGTTTAGGGACCGTGATTCTAGTAAGTAGGATATTGTCATCCTTTAATGACTTCATCACAAAGTTGATCAGCAACTGGCCAACAGCACTCGAAGATATTTATCACGCTATTTAACAGGAACTTCAAGAATTATGGCAACTTCAAATAGAGAGTTTGAAATCAACAAAAAAGAAGAAGAGTGGCGCGAAGAGTTGACACAGGAACAGTTTTGTGTGCTGCGTCAACATGCGACAGAACGTCCTCACACTAGCCCACTAAATAAGGAGTATGCTAAAGGCACTTATATGTGTGCTGGGTGCGGACAGCCATTGTTTATATCCGGAACAAAATTTGACAGTGGCACTGGCTGGCCTAGTTTCTTTCACCCAATTGAAGGTGCAATTGGCACAACCGTAGACAAGTCGTTATTTATGACCAGAGTGGAAGTGCATTGCAGTCGCTGCGAAGGGCATCTAGGTCATGTGTTTGACGACGGTCCTGCACCCACTGGCAAACGCTACTGCATCAACGGTGTCTCTCTTAAGTTTATTCCAGAGTGATATCGAGCGATCGCCGTATCCCTTACGGGACGCTTTGCGCTTAGGTGGGCACTTCGTGCCATCGCACGAAATTTGAACAGTTGCTCTTAAGGGCAAAACGCAACGGTTTTCTTTCGGTAAGGCTATGCCGCACAATATGTAACGGGTGAGACGTGGGGCAGCTAAGCCCAATTAAGCTAAAGCCATAGCTGCGGCAATATCGGAACTTAATCCGTATTGCCGCATAAATTTTGTCATTCCAATCAAATGTCATCTATCTTTAAATAGGTTTAAATGTTAAAACTTTATGTAATGATTAGAGGTTATAAGTAAAAATACTCCCTTTTTCCCTCTACTTTACGCATAAGGATTTGCATCTATGCAGTCTTCTGAACGTCGTCGAATATTGGTTGTGGATGATTTTGCGCTCAATGTATGTTTGCTTCAAACTGCTTTAGAAGCAGAGGGCTTTGACGTTGATACCGCAACCAATGGCAATTTAGCTTTGGCTAAGATAGAGGCTTCACCACCTGATTTAGTGTTACTAGATGTCATGATGCCTGGAATGAACGGTTATGAGTTAACCCGGTGTATCCGCCAGAATGATAAGTTACCCTTTATCCCCATTTTGCTCGTTACTGGTTGTGAAGAGACCAGTGTCATCAAAGAACTACATATAGAATCTAATGATTTTATCCGCAAGCCGATCAATCTTGATAGATTACTCGCAAGAATTAACGCTTGTTGGAGCTAAAACACAAGGAACCAGCGCAGTGTGTTGGCTGTCCTTTTTTCTTTATGATAATCTTCATAAGAAAATGTTATCATTTTTTGACAAAAATTCTAAAGAAATTGTTAATGTAGCAATCCTATTTGATTTGTGATAAATCGCGCATACTCAAATTCCCGGCTTTTTTAAGAAGTCGGGAATCTTATTGTTCACGTTTAAAGTAGCGTGCCCGTAGGGCTTATGATTTAGGATTGCTATAGTTTCATTTACGTGGGCGACGATGCAGCCATTTAAATGGGTAGATAGAGTGAACACCTTCAAACTCGGTGATATCGAAGGGCAATTGAACAGTAAAAGTGCTACCTTTGGCTAATTCACTTTGCACATTTAAGCTACCGTGGTGTGCTTGAACAATTGCCAAAGAAATTGCCAAGCCTAATCCAGAACCGCCAGTGCTACGAGAGCGATCGCTATTCACTCTATAAAAACGGTCAAAAATCGCTTGTTGCTCGTTTTGTGGAATGCCAATGCCTGTATCTTGAACCTGAATCACAGCATAATGGTCACTGCGGTCTAAAATAACTGTCACTTTCCCAAATTGTGGCGTATATTGAATCGCATTGACAATTAAGTTAGAAACCAGACGATAAAGCTGGTCAGAATTACCTACAATATTCAGAGGTTGATGTACTCGTATACAAGATGTTAGCGTTACCTTGGCGTCAGACGCCATTGCTGCAAATTCTTCTACTAAATCGTTGATAATATCATCCAAACAACATTCGCGTCGCATTGGCACTCTTTGTCTGTCTAGGCGAGATAAAAGCAACAAATCTGCAACCAAAGCCGTGAGTCGCAGGTTTTGACGCTGGATAGTTTGCAGAATGTCCCGCGCTTCTGTTTCATCGAGTTGGGGTATCATGAGTGCTGATTCTACCGTTGCTTGTGTTGCAGCCAAAGGCGTTCGCAACTCGTGTGCCACGTCTGCTGTAAATTGTTGAATCTGTCTGTAGGATTGGTAAATCGGTTGCATCGCTAATCCTGCTAACCACCAACTAGCAACACCCACCAAACCCAAAGCTATTGGCATTCCCAACGCTAAAATTAATTTTACAGCAGCCAAATAACCATTGAAGTCTTCAAGACTTCGCCCCACTTGCAAATATCCCCAATCGCTATTATCTTGAGTGTGCAGCATAAAGGAAACTTGATGGTAGAGGTTGCCTTTGCTGTCTTTAAGGGTTTGCCAAAGTTTTTTGTTAAAGACTAAGGACAGTCCGTTTGGATGAGAGCCTGCGATCGCAATCAAGCGTCCTGTATGATCGAAAAAGCGTACATAATAATAGCCTTGGTTAATGGCTGAGAGAGTATGGCGTTTAAAACTTGATTTTTCTTGAATGCATCTGTCTCCCACTGTGCAGATATTTGGTAAAAGCTGCTGTATAACAGGTTCCAAGCGTCCAGGCTGCTTCAATTTTAATTCAATACTGTCGTGCAACGTTCCCGCAACAGACTCTACTTCTCTGTCTAAGGTTACCCAATGGGCATGAGACACCGCTTCGTAAACGCCAAATCCGCATAAGCTTAAAATAAACGCCATGACAAGCGCATACCACAAAGCAAAACGCAAGCGGGTTAGCTTAAACAGCTTATTTTGATTCATGAGTAAGATTGAGACGATACCCCATACCATGCAACGTTTCAATCGGGTTTCCGCAGCCACTACTAGCTAGTTTACGCCGTAGCAAACGCATTTGAGCCGCTACTACATTACTGATAGGTTCTGCACTCACCTCCCAAAGCTGATTGCGAACCTGTTCTGTAGTTACAATTTGGTTTGGGTGCTTCATAAAATACTCCAGCAGCTGGAATTCTTTATTAGTCAGGGAAAGCGCCTGTTTATCGCCCGTGGCATTTTGACATACAACCGTACTGCTGCCATAATCTAGAGTTAAGTAGCCAACCGTCAGTTGTTGAGGTTGGAATTGAGGCGAACGACGTTGCAAAGCCCGCAACCGCGCCAGTAATTCTGCCATACCAAAAGGCTTTACCAAGTAGTCATCTGCACCTGCATCTAAACCAGCAACTTTATCTTCCATGCTGTCTTTTGCTGTCAGCATCAATACAGGCAAAGGATTTTTTTGGTAGCGTAGCTTTTTGCATAACTCTAATCCTGACATTCCTGGTAGCATCCAATCGAATATAGCTAAAGTGTATTGCGTCCAGCTACTTTCTAAGTATGCCCATGCATCAGTACCATCAATTACCCAGTCAACTAAATACTTCTGCTGGGTAAGAGTTCGCTTAATAGCAGCACCTAAATCTGGTTCATCCTCGACTAGCAGCACTCTCATAGAATCATAAACCGTAACTTGAAAAAGTCAAGGTAATAAGCTTTTTTCTCGTACAAGCTTTTAGGGCATTCTCTAATTTGTAGTAGTTATATCAAGTCCGGTAATACAACTGTGCGGAAGTTCGTAGTGAGGACTTTAGTCCTCTTAGGCTAATATGGAAAGGACTGAAGTCCCTACTACAAACAAGTTTTATTCTGGGCTATTTATTAGACATAATATTATTGATTAAAATTAAAACGCCCATTTACCTTATCACCTTTTACATCGGCAGAAATTTTCACCTGATATTGACCAGTTGCTTTATCAGATAGTAAACCTGTGTAATGTTTACCTTTTGTATCATAGGTAAAAGGAACGGTCTTTTGCGTCCCATCAGGTAACTGAACTTGAGCCGTCACTTTAGCATCAGGTATCGCTTCATGATTGTCTCCTCTTTGCAAATAGAAATCCATATGAGTTCTATTTGCTTCCTTCTCAGGAACAAACTCTAAATGGTAAGCTCCCGTTTCTACAATTTTACCTCCATGAGATTCACCATGCTGTCCCTCTATTTTAGCAGCAGGTGACGCTGAAGAAGTTGCGGCTGAGGACTCAGTACTTGAACTAGAAGTCGCTGGAGTGTTTTCTGTATTAGCTGTTTGATTACTGTTACTACACGCTCCCAAGAAAAACAGCCCTACACTTCCTAGAACCATTAAGCTAGATTTGAGTGAATTCATTTATTTGCTCCATTAATATTTAGAAAATTTATTGCAATTTATGCGAGAAAATTATGGTTTTAAAACTGCTTCAACTGCCTTACCATTATCTACCACTGCTATAGCCTTCTTTGGCAGCAAATTTTTGCCAAACTTAGCATAGAAAGCAGGTAAAACGACCAGGGTTAAAGCCGTAGAAGTAAACAAACCACCCAACACCACTATTGAAAGTGGTTGCAAAATTTCTTTTCCAGGACCACTTTCAACAATCAAAGGTCCTAATCCTAAAGCTGAGGTAAAAGCTGTCATCAAAATAGCGTTTAAACGTTCCATCGACCCTCTCATTAGGACTTCTTTTAAAGGCATCCCTACCGCGTATTTGCTGTTGTAATTATCCACCAATAGCAAACCATTACGGATAGCCACTCCAAATAGAGTAATAAAGCCAACCAAAGAAGCAATAGAAATAACGGCACCAGTCAAAGCCACAGAAAAAACTCCCCCCACCAATGCCAAAGGTAAGTTAATCATAATCATGGCGGTAGAAGGAATAGATTTGACTGAAAGGTACATAATTACAGTGATGACAACAAAGGCAATGACACTGAAAATTAGGATATTCTGAGTTGCTCTTTCTTGTGCCTCAAATTGACCTGCGTACTGAATATAATAACCAGAGGGCGGGTGTACCTGTTGATTGACTTTGTCACGAATTTCATTCACAATAGAACGCAAATCTCTACCGCTAGCATTAGCAGAAACAACAATCAAACGAGAGACATTTTCTCTGTTGATAGTGTTGGGACCAGTGCCATTTTCAATTGTGGCAACTTGTGCTAAAGGAATCTTAGCCCCGCTTCCATTCGCGCTTTGAGAAGGGGTATCAATTAATAAATTGCGAATCGTATCCAAGTTTTGACGTGCATCTGGTTTTAACCACACAACTAAATCAAAAGTTTGTTGGTTCTCCAAGACTTGAGAAACTACGCGTCCGTTGAGGGCAGTTTCAATCATTTCAGATAATTTTCCTACTGTCAAACCATATCGAGATGCAGCAGGACGGTTGAACTTAATTTGAATCTGTTCTACTGGTACTTGAGGTTCAAGTTGCAAATCTACAATTCCATCAACGGTTTTCATCACTTCATTCACTTGACTCCCAATGGTGCGGAGTTGTTCTAAATCGGGACCGAAAATTTTGACAGCGATCGCACTCCTAACTCCAGACAAAACTTCATCCATCCGGTGAGAAATAAAACCCCCAATATTTGGTGCTACCCCCGGTAATTTGTTAAATTCCTCCCGCAGCTTCTCAATAGTTCCCTCCCTATCTTTCAGTCCTTTTTCGCTCAACTCGATATCCAAATGTGCCAAATTCACCCCTGCTGCATCCGCATCGCCTGGCGCACGTCCAGAACGCAATTGCACGTAGGGAAATCTGGGATCATTTTTCAATGCATCTTGAAGAGCAAATCCTGCACTATTTGTAGCTTCAAGAGACACACCCGGATAAAGCGTTAAAGTATTCACTAAAGTTTGTTCTTGGAACTCTGGTAAAAAGACTCTTCCAAAAGAGGGAACAATCACAATTGCTGCTATGAGGCTGGCAACAGCTAGGGCTAAAATTATTCCAGAATAACGCATCGAAAAAGTTAATAGGGGACGATATAGCCCCTTAAAAAATCTTGCAACCCAAGGTTCTGTTTCTGGTAAATTACCATGAGGCAGTAGGATTGCACATAAAGCTGGAGTCACAGTTAATGCTGTTATGCTAGAAGCAATAACTGCTGCCATATAGCCCAATCCCATAGGAATAAAAATGCTACCTTCTACGCCAGTCAAAGCAAAAACTGGAGAGAAGACAACTATAGTAATGATGGTAGCTCCAAAAACTGAATCTCGTACCTCCTGACAACCGTCAAATACCACATCTAAAATCGGACGTGGGTTGCGGGAGTATTTATTTTCTCGCAGGTTGCGATAGACATTTTCGGCATCGACAATCGCATCATCAACGGCTGAACCAATTGCTACTGCTAATCCTCCCAAGGTCATTGTATTTAAACCTTGTCCTAACCAATTAAGTAGTAGTACTCCAATCAGCAAAGATAAGGGAAGAGCCGTTAAACAAATAGCTAGGTTACGCCAATTCATCAAAAATGGAATCAGGATAAGGGCAACAATAATGCTGCCTTCAACTAAGGCCTCTCTAACATTTTCAATAGAAGAATCAATATAACTTTCTTGCCGGAATGTAGCAGTCACTTGAATATCTTTTGGTAAGCCTGCTTTCACTTCTTTGATCGCCGCTTCTATGGCACGAGTGACAGTAGGAGTATCTGCATGAGGCTGTTTATTAATCAAGACAATAATTGCCTTGCGACCGTTAAAGGTGCCATCGCCCCGTTTGATAGCTGCACCAATTTGCACATCAGCAATATCTGATATTTTGATAGGCGTACCATTGCGAGCAGTAATCACTGATTGCTGCAATTCTTCGATAGATTCAATCCGCCCAATACCCCGAATTAACTTTTCTCGGTCAGGAGTGATTAAATACCCACCAGGAGCATTGACATTGGCAGCAGAAGTTGCTTCTACGATGTCGTTTAAAGTGACATTAAAGGCTTTTAACTTCTCTGGATCAACTAATACTTGATATTGGCGAACATGACCGCCATATGCTATAACCTGACTCACACCAGGAACAGCTAATATGCGATTTGTCACTTGCCAATCAACTATACGCCGCACTTCCATTAAAGAAGTTTTTTCAGAAGTAAAAGCGTACTGCAATACAGTCCCGATGGGGGAACTCGTCGGGGAAATTTGCGGCGTTTCTACTGCTTCAGGAAGTTTACTTTGAGCTTGTTGCAATCGCTCTGTTACCAATTGGCGAGCTTGATAGATATCGGTTTCCCAGTTAAAAATGACTTTGACAACCGAGAGTCCCGATGCACTCGAAGAGCGTACCGCGCTCACTCCTGGAGTCCCATTAATAGAACTTTCAATTGGTAAAGTTACCAGAGATTCTACTTCTTCAGGAGCAAGTCCGGGGGCTTCGGTTTGAATTTCGACTTGGGGTGGTGCAAAGCTGGGGAAGACATCCAATGGCATTTGGATTATTGTGCGAAATATCCAAAATGTGACGACAATTGCACCAAGGATGACTAGCCAACGGCGAGCGATCGCCCATTTAATGATGGCACTGAGCATTTTTATTGATTGTCTTTATTTTTGATGACTTTTTGACTCTTGAGGAGTAACGCGGTGGTTGTCATCCCATGCTGGTGACTCTGCGGAAGATTCTTCTGATAAAAAGGCAAATTCTGCTGATGGTTGATGTTTTGGACGACGACCTGCTATAAAAGCACCAGAGATGAAAGCAATAGTGGCGATCGCACTTCCTCCCCCGACTCCAACTAGCCACAGTGGTACTGGCAAGCTGGGCGTTTTAGTCTCCGCCTGTGAGGGAGCTTCCGTATGTTCGTTGTCTTTTTGCTTGCTACCACCACGCAAAGACTGAGCATAAAGTTGAGTAGCACGCCCAGTGACAATCATATCTCCTTCAAACAAGCCAGTCTTGACCTCAACCGTATCCCCAGAAGTTTGACCTAAACTAACTTCAACTGCTTGGTAAGCGTTACCATTTTGCACATAAACCTGTTTCTTGCCATTCCCCTCAACCACAGCCGAACTAGGAATAGCTAATGTAGCCGTTGATGTTTGGTCTGTTAAAACTTCTAGTTCAGCAAACATCCCTGGTTTGAGAACTCCCCCTGAATTATCTATTTCAGCTTTCACAGCCACAACCCGTGTTTCACCTTCTACCACAGATCCAATCACGGCAATTCGTCCGTTGAAGGTGCGGTTTGGCACAGAAGCAACTTTAATGCTAACCTGCTGACCTGTCTTGACCTGACTCAAATCTTTTTCATAGATGTTTGCAGTGGCAAAAACTTTATTGTCATTAACAATAGTCATTAGCTTACCACCCGCATCCTCGAAGGATTGACCAAGAGTTGCTTCCCTATCAGCAACCTTACCAGAAATGGGAGCCGTCACCGTCACCAATCCCTTAGCATTGGCGCGGTTTCCCAATTGTTGTAGCCGAGTTTGATAAGTAGCATTACTAAGTTGAATATGTTTTTTTGCTACCTCAACTGCTGATTGAGCGCGTTTCAGTTTATTTTCAGCATCAATAACGTCCCGACGGCTACTAGCTTTTGTGAGTTCAGCTTTGGCTTGTGCTAACTGGGTTTGGGACTCTAGCGCATTGCGACGTGGTAAAGCACCAGAATCTGCTAACTGCTGGTCTTTGTCGTACTTTTCTTGAGCAAACCCGACTAGGCTTTGTGCTTCGGCTATTTCAGCCGCGGCTATTTGCTGATATTTTTCGTAGTTTTGTTGAGCTAGCTGTAAGTCAGCTTGCGCTTGTTGCAAGTCAGCTTGGCTTTCGGCAAGTTTTTCCTGAGAGTTAACCCGCAGTTCCACCAAGTCAGGACTCGTTAATACAGCTACGGGTTGACCTTTTTTCACGACTGCACCAGGTTCCACCAACAACTCAACTACTTTCGCCTTGGAAATTGGAGTATTAACTTCCACCTTTTGGTTAGGCAGAGTTTCAATCTGTCCAGTCGTTTTAACCCCAACAGCTAACCGTTGGCGTTTTGCTGGCTCAACTTTTATTCCTAGCCGTTTGGCAGTTTGGACATCAACTTGAATAGAGTTAGTCGCACTACTTGCTTCACTTCCTCCTTGAAATTCATGTCCGCCGTGTCCCCCGTGAGCGAAAACAGCTGCGGGACTAGCTAATAACAGCAAGCTTGCAAGTGTGCCAGAAACACAACGAATGACTGTGGGTGGTTGGGAAGGCAAAGAGTTAGGCATCGCACTTCAAAAGTCCTTGAGTACTGGGGGAAGGAAGTTGCAATCGCGTACGTATGTTTGTGATTGCTAAAGGTATACACATTTCCTAGTTTTGCACTCAGAAATGAAATGAGAATGAAATTTTGGGCGTTGCATAATATAGCGGTATGAATTGAGGTCAATTCATACCGCTATTATGCAACGCCCGAATGCGACTATGTGGCAAGCTACGCTAACGCTCCTGAAATCGCTCCCAGCAGAAATCCAAATCCTGCCAATGTGCCGAAAAAAGTTACTTTCTTGAGCATCATCATTTTCCTCTGCATCAATGATTCAACTAGCTGAGTGTTTTGGGTTGAAAATTACGTAAACGTAACGCATTTGTCACAACTGACACGGAACTAAACGCCATTGCTGCACCTGCAATAATGGAGTTGAGTAACCAACCGAAGATAGGGAAGAGAATCCCTGCGGCAATGGGAATTCCAGCTACGTTGTAGATGAAGGCAAAGAAAAGATTTTGACGGATGTTGCGAATTGTAGCGCGACTCAGTTGAATGGCAGTGACAATGCGGGAGCAAGTCACCGGAGATGAGCGTGATGTCGCTGGTAGCGGCAATCGCTACATCTGTTGCGGTTCGGGGCTATACGGACGATGGCGCAGAGCGCCCGCTTCGCGATCGCATCAACTGTTGGCGAATCTTAATAATAATGATCTAGAGTACTGGCACTACAAACAAGCTCAAGAACGTAGAAATGAACATCCCACCAAAAACCGCCGTCCCCAATGACAGTCGGCTGGCAGATCCAGCTCCTGTCGCAACAAGCAGCGGATAGCTGCCGATTAAAGTTGAAACCGTTGTCATGAGGATAGGACGCAATCGTGCTTGTGCAGCTTCCACTACTGCCTTAGTAATTGAAAGTCCCTGTTCTCGTAGCTGGTTGGCAAATTCTACAATTAAAATCGAATTCTTGCTAGCTAACCCAATCAGCATAACTAAGCCAACTTGACAGTAAACATCGTTGTACAAACCCCGCAGAGATTGAGCCGATAAAGCTCCCAAGACCGCCAAGGGAACCGCCAGCATAATAATTAAAGGATCGACAAAATTGTTGTATTGCGCTGCCAACACAAGGAAAACAAAAAAGACCCCCAAACTGAAAATAATTGGAGCTTGACCGCCAGATTCCACTTCTTCTAAGGAGATACCCGACCATTCAAAACCGAAATTTACGGGTAAAACCTCAGCCGCTAGCTTTTCCATCGCCGCAATTGCTTGCCCAGAACTAAACCCAGGAGCAGCTGCTCCGTTTATTTCAATGGAGCGGTAAAGGTTGTAGTGATTAATTGTTTGTGCCCCAGTCGTTGATTTAATCGTTACAACATTACTAAGGGGTATCATGTTGCCAAGTCTTGAGCGCACATACAAGCGACCAACATCCTTTGGGTTAGAGCGAAATTGTGAGTCTGCTTGAACATAAACGCGGTATGTTCGCCCAAATTCGTTAAAATCATTTACATAGCGCGAACCGATAAACGTTTGTAGGGTACTGAAAATTTCATCAATCGGAACCTGTAGAGCTTCTGCTTTACTTCGATCTACTTCAACCATCAACTGGGGCGCGTTGGCAGTATAGGTACTAAAGACTCCTTGCAATCCTGGAGTTTGATTGGCGCGGCTAATTAGCTCGTTCTTGACTCGATCCAGTGCATTAATGTCTCGATTACTTTGGTCGCCTCGGTCTTGCAGCTGAAACACAAAACCACCTACACTGCCGAGACTTTGAATAGTTGGAGGATTGACGGCTAGAACAGGTGCTTCTGGAATTCCCATCAGTGGTACACGTACCCGATTGAGAATTGCTGATACCGATTGCTCTGGCTTTTGCCGCTCTGACCACGATTTGAGGGGAGTCATAATCAATCCACGATTGGGAGTGTTTCCGCTAAAACTAACACCGCCCATTGCAAATACGCCCTCAATCTCAGGGACGTTAAGTAATTCTTTTTCGGCTTTCATGACGACTGAGCGAGTGTAATTTAACGAAACGCCATCCGGTCCCTGAATCAGGTTGACAAAATAGCCCTGGTCTTCCTCTGGCAGAAATGCTTGAGGAACACGCAGATACAACCAGCCTGTAAGTACCAAAGATACAGTAAATAACAACAACACAACTATCTTAAAGCGAATGACAGTGCCGAGAATCTGTTGATAGCCTCTGTGCATCCAGTCTAAAAGGTCATTTACCCTTGCAAAAAACCAGCCAAGCCAGCCGCGTGGTTGTTGTCCTCGACGTAACAGTATGGCGGACACGGCAGGAGTAAATGTAATGGCATTAAAGGTGGAAAGAGTAGTCGAAAATGCGATCGTTAATGCAAATTGTTTGTAGAGTTGTCCTGTTGTCCCCGGAAAGAAAGCAACTGGAACAAAAACCGCCATGAGAACTAGCGAAGTTGCAATTACGGCTCCAAACAGTTCGTGCATTGCTTCAGAAGCCGCCTGATGCGGACTGATACTTTTTTCCTCAAGCAAACGAACCACGTCTTCAACAATAACGATTGCATCATCGACAACCATTCCGGTCGCCAGGGTTAAACCAAATAAAGTCAGACTATTAAGTGAAAAATTAAACACTTTGACAAATGCAAAAGTGCCAATTAAGGAAACCGGAATCACGATCGCTGGAACAATGGTAGTCCGCCAGTCTTGCAAGAAAATGAAAATAACTCCAACAACTAGTACAATCGATTCAATTAGCGTTGTGACCACTTCCCAGAAGGATGCTTCAACAAATCGGGAAGAATCATAGGGGATTTCATATGTTAATCCTGGGGGAAAATTCTTTGCCAATCGTGCCATCTCTGCCTTAGCCGCCTTAGCAATTTCCAAGGCGTTACTGCCAGGAATTTGGATGATTTGATAGCCTACAGAAATGTGACCGTTATAGCGAGCAAATGTGCTGTAACTTTCTGCCCCCAGTTCTGCTCGCCCGACATCTTTGAGTTTGATCAGCGTCCCGTCATTTCCTGCTTTGAGGATGATATTCTCAAACTCTTTGGCTTCTCGCAGTCGTCCAACAGCTTGCAAATCGATCTGAAACTTTTGCCCATCGGGGGCGGGTGGTTGTCCAATCGCACCAATGCCTAACTGCAAATTTTGTTGATTGAGGGCATTCACCACATCTTGAGCTGTCAGATTGCGACCAGCAAGGCGATTGGGATCGAGCCAAATTCGCATGGCATAGCGACGTTCTCCAAAGGATAGGACATTTCCCACACCATTGATACGTCTGAGCAGGTCTAACACATACAAATCTGCATAGTTACTAATAAACGTATCATCGTAGCGATCGTCCGAGCTATATAACGCCATCGCTAAAACAATCCCACTTGATTGTTTTGTAACTGCGACTCCGGTTTGTCGAACCACTTCTGGTAGTTTGGGTTGTGCCAACAAGACACGATTCTGTACATCAGAGGCTGCAACATTAATGTCATAGCCCTGCTCAAAAGTGATGGTAATTGTGCTATTACCGTCATTGCTGCTGGTCGAATTCATATATTTCATGCCTTCGACCCCATTGATCTGTCGCTCTAAAACCGATGTCACGGTTTCTTCGACAATTTGGGCACTGGCTCCAACATAGTTAGCTGTGACGCTAATTTGAACAGGGCTAATGTCTGGATACTGCTCTACAGGCAGCGTTGGAATGCTAATGAGTCCCAACACTAAAACTATCAGGGAGCAGACGATCGCAAAGACGGGTCGCTTGATGAAGAAGTCCGCGAACATAGGTCAACCGATTTTGGATTTTAGATTTTAGATTTTGGATAGATTCCACGGATAAATGCAGGGGCTTGTACCATCAAAGAACTATCGGTTAATGAAAAAATAAACAAATAGGACTTGCTTTTGCTGCAAAAATATGGATTATTCGCTAATTAATTACTTTTCTCAGGTTCAGGAATAATTGGCGCACCATCCCTTAAAGCGAGCAAACTAGAGATAATGATTTGTTCTCCGGGCTGCAATCCTTTTAAAACCTGGTATTGATTGTCTTCAATGCTGCCTAGTTCAACAGGTTTTTGCCGAGCCACAAACTGAGATTGGGCAGACTGCGATGAGCGCGATTCCTCAACGACAAACACAAACGTCTCTTTGGCTAAACGACTTACAGCGGTTGTGGGAATGTGGACTCCAGGACGCCGATCCAAAATCACCCGCGCTCGAACAAATTGGTCGGTTCGCACTCTAGCTTGAGAATTATCCAACAGCGCTTTGACGAGTACCGATTGTGTCTGATTCGCCGTATTGGGTGCAATGAAAAATACGCGACTGGTACCGACCTTTTGCCCAGAACCATCTACCAACTCTACTAAGCTTCCTAACCGCAATTGAGCGACCTGTTCTGCTGGAACCGAAATGTTAACCTCTAATGAACCGTTTTCAGAAACGGTGATTAACTGGGTAGACGTATCGACAAAATCACCCACCTTAACAGGAATGTCACCCACAATACCCGCAAACGGCGCAGAAATTGTATAAAACTGAAGTTCTGCTGCTTGCTCATTTACATTTGCCCGAGCTTGGTTAACTAACCTCTGGTTCTTAACAATTGTTGCCTTTGCCTTAGCGATCGCTGCCTCTGCTCTAGTAATCATGGCTTCTTGAGCTGCAATGTCAGCATCCGTCTGAGCAAGCTTGCCTTTGGCTGCTTCTAAGCTGTTCCGCCTTTGCTCCAAGATTTGCAAACTGGTGGCTCCTTCTTGATATAGCTGGCTGAACCGCTCATACTCCCGCTGATTGAGTTTTAAGTCAGACTGTTCAGAAACTCGACGAGCTTGTAACGCTTTTAGTGTCGCTGTTGCATTTTTTGCTTCTGCTTGGGCGCTTTTGACTTCTGCTTGGGCTGTTTCCAAATCAGCTTGAGTGGACTCGTAAGCTGCGATTCTACTGTCAACAGAAGCTTGTTGCTGCTTTGCATCAACCTTCAAAATTGGGGTACCTTTTTTAACTCGCTCGCCTGCCCGAACAAATATCTGAGAGACTTGACCCTGAATTCTCGGTCGTAGAGTGACAGAGCGACGAGACTGAAGATTTGCAACAAATTCTGCACTTTCCTCTATAGTGGCAGTTTGCACCGTCGCAACTTGTACCTTTGTCGCTGGGGGTTGGCTAGCTGCCGTTGGAGGTGATTCCTTGTTCGGAGCCAAAAACCACCAAGACCCAACGCCGCCACCAACTAGGAGCAAGGCTAACATTGCCCAGAAACCCGGCGTTAACTTTGGCGCGAGCTGACGTTTACTATTTGAAGGTCGAGACTCAGAAGATTCCATAACTCACCAACAATTAAAGCGATGTAAAACCTTGGGAAATCAGAATGCATCAGAACTGTAGTACCCGTTCTTTGTTAGTTCGCCTTTACCCAAAAATCAGCCGTGACGATTTCACCATTGCGGTTGAACTGTCCCCAAAGCTTGTATAGCCCAGGTTTGGGAAAGCTGGTCACAAACTGAACTCGTCCGGGAGTTGTATCTTTGATTGCGTGAGCATGGATATAATCAGCTGAGGTGAGTGAGGCGGATTGACGCAGAATTACTAAGTGTCCCCGTTCACCCATATAAGGCTGTAAATCAATGACAGGTTGATTATTAGAGCCTTTGAGATTGAAGGTTACAGCAACTTCCTCACCCGCTTTGACCGTTTCAGTAGGTAGCTCTAAATTGACCTTGGTGTTGGTAAATGTTTGACTACGCTTGAAGTTTACGTCCGGGGAAGATGAACTGTCCCCTGGAACTTGGGTTTTGAGTGTCGAGACTTGAGCTGGTTGTCCAGCGGGTTTGTAATCACTAAAGAGTGTATACCCTCCAGATTTGGGTAATTGGGCTTCGATGGTAAAACGCCCGTTGCCTTCATAACGTGGATGCAGATGTGAGAAAAACCGAAGGTCATCACTGACTACGATGAGATGCATGAGTTGTTCGTGAGAAACATCAAACTTGTCGATAGGTTTGTCTGTTGCATCTTGAACATTAATTACTAACGGAACAGGAGCATTAACTGCGACCGTTTCTGGAACCGTAAGTTTTGCTTGAATCGCTGCATTTGTTTTTGTGTCACTTGAACTATGCATCGAATGTCCTGCGTGACTTCCCACTTGTGTTGAATGCTTGTCGTTGTGCTGTTGAGCTAAAACTGCCGTTGACGGTTCTTGAGCATTAGGTGATGTCGAACAACTTTGTGCAAATAATAGAGTTGCAGTTGCAGCGATCGCAGTCATCAATATCTTCATGAAACTTACCTCCTAGAATGCAAATTCCTGTTTTAACTGAGCAACCCAAGTTTTGATGCGTTGTTGTGTTAACTCAGATTGGTTATCTTCATCTAGCGCTAAATCAACAACGCTGTCGCCACCAAATTGTTTCTGAATAAGTTCGGCTTGGGTTTGGGTATTTCCAGTTTGAGTTCCATAAAACAAGCCAATTTTAGCCATTTTTCCTCCTTCCTGACTGGTGTGAAAATGTTTGAGACTTTTTTGGAAGATCAGCTATCAGCAGAGCAGAAGCCAATAGCTGATAAAATCGCAGGCATCGATTTTGTAGAGACGTTGCAGTGCAACGTCTCTACATATCCGCACAAATTGCCGTTGATGATTTTCATCCCTTGAAGGCTGCAACACCTATTTGAGAATCAAAAATTGCAGATTATCCTGCTCATTACAAAATTGATTTTCTAAGTCGGATCGATAATCGGACAGATGGTATTTTCAGGTATTTCAGAAACAGTTTTCCAGCGTGAGAGTAGCCCTTCTAACTCTAACTTCAACACCTTTAGCTGTTCGATTTGGTATTCGATTGCTGCAACTTTATCATTCAGTTTTGCTTTAATGTGGTCGCAGGGTAAGTCTCCTTGGTCATGCACATCCAGCAACTCTTTAATCTCTAACAAGCTCAATCCAAGACCCTGGGCACGCTTGATAAAATTGAGGCGGGCAAAAACATTTGAGTTAAATAATCGAAATCCACCCTCAGTCCGATCCGAAGCCTTAAGCAAGCCCAGTTCTTCGTAGTAACGAATTGTTTTGATTGGAATGCCACTTTCTTTAGCAACTAAACCAATTTGCTTCTTGGTTTCTTGGACTAACATAATTAACTCCTACTTATTAGTAAGACGTACAACAAAGGAAACCGTATACTTGACTCTGTATCTTATTTGTATTAGGAATTTTTACAAGGAACTGTGCCCAGCGTTTGGCAAGGTGTTGCTTGCTAGTTATCAATCTCACGCTGGGCGCAGAAGCTTGCCGTTTTCATGCTGATATCTGCGTAGAAAACTGCTGTGTGCCAATATTGGATGGCTCTACTTTAATCACACCGCGAAACATATTCATGCCACAGGTAAAGGTGTAAGTTCCTGGTTGGTTGGGAGTGAACTCAATGGGAGTCGCTTGGTTTAGGGGTAGCTCTTGGGCAATGTGGAAGTCAGGAAATCGGATTTCTTCAAGGCAACTGCTGGGGTCTTTACGGTAGAAGTTGAGCCGGACTCTTTGACCTGGATTAACTACCACTTGGCTTGGTTCATACCCACCATCAACGGTAATTGTTACTTCCTGAATGCCCTGCTTTGATTGTGCTTTTTGTGATTTTGGCTTACTTAGCACAAACCACCATAACTCCAGTCCTATCAATCCTAATCCGCCAGCAGTAACGGCAATTTTTGCCCATAAGAGTTGTTCGATGCGATGGAACTGACCCGTTTGCTTTGTATGAGATGGTTGCATCTGTTCGTGGGACATTTGTGCAACTGCTTTGTTAGAAGCAATTCCAAACATTAATCCCAAACTTGCAATACTACTAATGATTGCTATTTTTTTCATGATTTCAACGCCTCCGTTGGCGAAAATAACGACATTGCAAGCTACGCTAATGTACCGGAAATCGCTCCTAGCAAAAATCCAAATCCTGCCAAAGTTGCCAAAAATGTTGCTTTCTTAAGCATCGTTACGACTCCCTGTGATTTATTCAACCAATTGTTTTAGGTCGGAAATTACGCAAACGCAGTGCATTCGTTACTACGGAGACGGAACTAAACGCCATTGCTGCACCTGCAATAATGGGGTTGAGCAGCCAACCGAAGATGGGGAAGAGAATTCCTGCTGCGATTGGAATACCAGCGACGTTGTAGATAAAGGCGAAGAAGAGATTCTGACGAATATTGCGAATGGTGGCACGAGAAAGTTGAATGGCGGTGACAATCAAGAGTAAATCCCCAGAGATAAGGGTAATGTCACTAGCCGCGATCGCTACATCTGTTCCAGTTCCAATTGCCATCCCGACATCAGCTTGAGCCAACGCTGGTGCATCATTGATGCCATCCCCAACCATTGCCACAATTTTGCCTTCCAACTGAAGTTTCTCGACAGTCTCGGCTTTTTGATCCGGGCGAACTTCGGCAAAAACTCGCTTGATGCCCACTTCACGGGCAATCACTTCAGCAGTACGGCGATTGTCCCCGGTCAACATTACCACGGACAATCCCATTTTTTGCAATGTGCGAATCGCGTTTACAGAAGACGGTTTCACCGCATCAGCAATGCCCATAATCCCTTGAACTTTGCTATTCACCGCAATCCAGATGACCGTCTTACCTAGATACTCCAAGCGATCCCAATGTTCTTGCAATGCAATTGTATCAATGCCTAACTCGTTCATCCAACGGTGGGTGCCAATTTGTACCCATTGATTTGATACATACCCTTGCACACCGCTACCAGCGATCGCCTCAAAATCCTGTGAATCGCTCAATTCCACGCCTTGAGATTGGGCATACTGCACAACTGCTTCAGCCAGAGGATGTTCTGAATACCGTTCGACAGATGCTGCAAGGCGCAGAAGATTTAGCTCATTGCTATTGGCTGTACCGTTGACAGTTACAAAGTCGGTGACGGTGGGCTTACCTTGCGTAATTGTACCCGTTTTGTCGAGAACGATAGTCTTTAGCTTGTGCGCGAGTTCTAGACTTTCTGCCCCTTTAATAAGAATACCATTTTCTGCTCCCTTGCCTGTTCCCACCATGATAGAAGTTGGTGTTGCCAAGCCAAGAGCACACGGGCAAGCAATAATCAGCACACCTACAGTGGTAATGAGTGCCATCGTTACATTGCCCATGATGTTGTACCAGATGATGAAAGTGGCGATCGCAATGGCAATGACAACTGGTACAAACCATCCAGTCACTCGGTCGGCTAGCTTTTGAATTGGAGCTTTCGACCCTTGGGCTTGCTGCACTAGTTTGACGATTTGCGCTAAGAAAGTGTCTTTACCCACGCGTGTCGCTCGGAATTTGAAGCTACCAGTTTTATTAATGGTGGCTCCAATCACTTCATCGCCCGGTTGTTTTTTCACAGGAAGACTTTCACCCGTTACCATTGCCTCATCAATGGTGGAGGAACCGTCGATGATCTCACCATCTACCGGAATCTTTTCACCCGGACGCACGAGAATCACATCTCCCAATCCCACTTCCGCGATCGGGATATCAATTTCCTGACCGTTCCGAATCACTCGTGCGGTTTTTGCCTGCAATCCCATCAGCTTGCGAATCGCCTCTGAGGTTTGACCTTTAGCACGGTTTTCCAGCAATCGTCCTAACAAAATCAGGGTAATGACCACCGCAGAGATTTCGTAATAGACATCCGGTGACAATCCCTGGTTCAGGAAAAATCCGGGGAAAAAGGTTGGAAAGAGCGAATAGAAAAAAGCGGCACTGGTTCCTAAGGCAACCAACGTATCCATTGTGGCAGTATGACGCTTGAAAGTTTTCCAAGCTCCTTGATAAAAGGATTCACCGCTCCAAAATTGAATGAGGGCTGTTAAAATAAGCTGAAGCACTGGGTGGTGTAGCCACGCTGGAATCCAGGGTATGTGTACCCCGGTCATCATCGGCAATCCTCCAATGACGAGGATAGTTGTAACGACACCACCAAAAATGAGTCGTCGTTTCAGTTTTCGCGATTCAGCCTGACGAGCCGCTTGCTCTGCATCCGTTTCGCCAGTGATCATCTCTTGTTCTTGGAGCGAGTAAGCAGAATACCCTGCTTCTTCGATCGCCTGTTGAATGTCCTCTAGGTTAGTTTGCTGAGGGTTATATTCAATAGTAGCCTGCTCCGCCCCGAAGTTCACACTGCACGCATTGACACCGGGAACGGATCGAATTGCCTCTTCAATATTGTTGGCACAAGAGGCACAACTCATGCCTCGGAGTTTGAGCGTGGTATTTTCCATCAGTCACGTCTCCTTCGCGCTTTATTTGTTGAGAAATTGAAGCCACTAGGCGACGGTGTAACCTGCATCTGTAATGGCTTGCTTTACGGTTGTCTCCGAGGCTTGCGTTTCAACATTGACCAACTTGGTCTTAGGATCAGCCTCAACGGTAGCGGCTGGATCAACCGCTTTGACCGCTTTTGTGATGCTTTCTCCACAAGCAGAACAAGCCATGTTAGGAACTTTCAGTTCAAGTGTCATTTCAAGTACTCTTTTAATCAACTAATTCCATTTTGAAAGCTCTAGTAAGCTGGAGAGTCAAGGGGTAGTGAGAAAAAATTTTTGAGAGTAGAAAAGTGGGGCTACTAGTCTGTCAAGTTTGAGTTGAGGGCTTCCTAGTAAAGCACTTGCCTAAAAAGATTCTTGCGTAGACCAATGTAACGAGCCTGTTCGCCTTGCCATTGCCTGATTTTAGCGAAACAATGTTCGATAGAAACACGTTCACGCAGTTTTGCTCTGCCTTGCGCTGTGTTTTGACGCTTTACTCCCTAGTTTTATCGTAAGCCATTATCCGGACATGATATTATCTGTCGAACTGTTAGCGCCTACCTCATCCCCTCCCCTCATGCCCTTGCGGATGGAGGGGTATTTTTTGTGGATGTGGGGTGGTTATGCGTTTAGGCGATCGCCTGTATCTTATTGTAGGTTCTAGGCAAAGCAGCAAATTCCGGAGCATCCATTACTATACATTCATACTTACTATGATTAGGAATTTGCTCAAGCATCTTGTCCGAAAAATCTACACATATAATCGCATTATGCAACTGAATCTGATTGTTAATTTCTTTAGCATATACAGCAGATTGCAAGTTCATGAGGTACACCTTTTCAACTCAAAAGCCAGATAGAGAGCAAATTTTACTTCTGACTCCTGACGACTGACGCCTTTATTCTGCTGTATTCCTGTACCACATCCTAAATCGACCAAAGTATCTGCTGTATTTAGGCGTAAATGTTCAAGTGGCGACGGAGGAATGCGATCGCGCAGAACCCGATACATACCCTTACCCGTACGGGCTACAACCCTGCTAAAATCAGCATTCCATCAATCATCCACACAGACCAACGATACGGTACCTACACAAATTTACTAGCTTACTTTTTGTACCAAGCTTGTCGCCACTGCTTCATTTGATTAATCTCTGTTTGCTGTGAAGTAATAATCTCTTGAGCCAATTGCTTAATTTCAGGTCGCTTAGACTTGTTCAAAGCATCTTGCGCCATTTCGACAGCGCCCTGATGATGCGGAATCATTGCATTAATGAAGCGCAGGTCAAACTCTGGATCACCACTTCCTAAGTCCATGTCCATTCGCATAGCTTTCTCCTGCTCAGGAGACATTGCCATCATGTGATTCATCTGAGCATGCCAAGCCATCGGCGTATTAGGTGCTTTAGGATACCATGCGGTGCGCCACTGTTTCAACTCAGCGATTTCTTTGTTTTGTGCTTTAATAATTTCCTCTGCCAGCTTTTTAATTTCAGGACGTTTTGATTTCTGCTGGGCTTCTTTTGCCATCTCCACAGCACCTTGATGGTGCGGAATCATCCCATCAATAAACCGTAAATCGTAGTCAGCATCAGCTGGACCTAAATCCATGCTGTGGTCCATGCCACTGCCATGATCCATATGTTGCTTCTCGCTCGCCTCAGTTGCGGTGGTATTTGGGGCTTGAGTTTGGTTTTGGGAAGCAGTTGTAGAACAGGCTGTTAGGGATGCGATCGCTACAAAGCTAAACGCAAAAAACCCACTTTTCCAAGAAATAGGTTGCATAGACTTGACATTCATTTAAGAGTTACCAAGAAGTTTTCTTCTACTATTGTGAAATCTCCAGTCTACTGGAGTGTCAACTGCCATGTTTCCGAGTAGCTGACCTTTAAGGTAAGAACTGTACCAAATCTTTAGTATTGCAAAGCAAAATGAAATTAGGATGAAATCCTTTTTACTTCCGAAACATATATAAATCAAATCAAGATGAAATTTGACTATTGAATTAGTAAGAAGTACTCCTCATGCCATTAGGTAGACGTGATTTGAACTGCAATTTCTTAAGGTGTAGCCAAAGGAGCAGAAAGACTGCTTCATGTAGAATTCATTACTAATGCTGGAGTTGAATAATGACCACAACTAAAAATCACCAATCCCTGTTGGAAACTTGCACTCAAAATTGTCTTGATTGCTTGATTGCGAATACTGTGCCGATGCCTGCTTAAGTGGTGACATGGTACAGATGATGGCTCAATGTATCAAATTGTGCCGGGATTGCGCTGATAGTTGCGATTTATGCGCTCGTTTCATGTCTCGCAATTCGCCGCTTCATGCTCAAATGTGTAGTGTCTGTGCTGAAGCTTGCACGCGCTGTGCAGATGAGTGTGATAAACATAACCACGACCACTGCAAACGCTGTGCTGCATCTTGCCGCCGCTGCGCTGAGTCCTACCGTCACATGGCTAGGGCAATGGCGTAAATTACTGTAGTTGCTATTTGCTGGTTACTGTGCTTTTTGCGGTAACTAGCAAATAATGCTTATTTTCAATGATTATATAATACAAGCATTTTGTTTAAAAGTAGAAGCTGACGCAAAAACAAAAATGGTCAGTTTTAAGACACAGTAAATAAGAAAGCGATCGCCCTAAAGGGCGCTGCGCTCCGCGCAATCGCCTACCGCACAATAAAAAACACCCGGGATGGGTGTAGGAGAAATTGCAAATCCTATTCATCAAACTAGGGCATCTTTTGTAAAATATTACCTACGTCAAACTTGCTTTGATTCTACTAAAAGTTCGAGTTCATGTTAAAAAGTTGTGTGTTAATGGATACTTGAGCGAAACTTTCCGCAAATAGGGATTGGCTGAGTCCTTCGCGGTGCAGCACGGCTAAGCGCACAGCGTCCCGTGAGGGATACGCGAACGCCACTGCCCTTTGGGCAATCGCCCTGCTTTTATCACAGCACATCTGCGCACCCTGTAATTCTGGTGAGGTGAAGTAGCACTATTGCTCTTCTGCGCTTGAATCAATCCCCGCTTCTAAATAACTACGTTCTAACTGCTCCCAAAGCGCGTTAATTTGCTGATATGAATCTTCTGCAGAAAGCTTACCAAGAGTTTGTAAATTGCAAATGTAGGTCACTCGTGCTGCAAATTCTTGTAGGTTGGCGTTAAATACTAAAGCCTTTAAGCTGAATTTTCCTCTATAGGTTCGCTTTTGATAGAGAAAGCTGTGTAGATCTGGCTGCTCTTCCATAATTTTATTGTTGAAAGCTTATCTATAATAATGATTTTTCCTTTTAGTTAGATTTTTTGCCCCTTAGTTATATTTAACTCAACAGAAGTGGTCCAGTGGAAGGGCTTTTGTACTTTATTGTGCTATTGGTCACATTTTAGCAGAGGGCGATAAGGCTATACACCAAACAGTGGACAAAGCTGGGCAACTAGCACAAACACTGGAGATATAGCCAGAGCAAGTCTCTAGAGGACTACGTTAAAAGGGTCATGATACCCGTGAGTGCTTTCCAGCTTAGAGGATGTTTGAAAAGTTATGCGGGGTAAAATATTATGCCAATCGTCTCACCATAATCCGGATCATGGCAAGGTAGACAAATGTCTCTGCCGTTTCCGGGAGTAACTCGTAGTCTTTGTTTAA
>JAHHIB010000045.1 GCA_019359075.1 Kalymmatonema hyalinum WJT4-NPBG1 | reverse complement strand
GACCGTGCCTACCAGATATCGCGTCTGGGAAACCAAAACTAAAAAGCGGAACATGGCGGATGGGTGCCCCATGTGTAGCAACAGTTTAGAATCCCCGTCCATTTATGGCGGGGAGAGGTCAAACCTTCAAAACGCTACTGCTGTATCAAACAGCACTACCGTCTCCATCACAAAATATTAGAGTTGAAAAGCCTCCTAGCTGAGGCTTTTCAGTTGCAATTGCTCGTGACACAGACTGCCCAAAGCGCAATCGTTCATTAATTTTGCATCCATCAAGTGATGCGCCCAAGTATGTTTATTGATACTTAATGACAATAAAAATTAATAGGATTTTTTGTCAATTATTCTTAATCTCTCTTAACGTAAACACAAGCAGCGATGAAACTAACCTAGCTTGCGTGCAATTTCTGCAAGGTTAAGGAGATTTATAACTTATTTGGCTATGTTTTTATGGTAAAAAGATTATTTGACACTCTTCTATTACATAAGTTTTCTATTTTAGAGATATCTTGTGTCTTTTTTGTAGTTTAGATACTTTCTATAGAATGGGTATAAGTTCAAATTTGAACTTATATAAATAATAAATAAGCTGCTGATATTCAAGCGTGAAAATCAGCAGCAATACCAGGAGTGTTTATGTTGCTAATGCTATTATGTTCGATGATTTTAAGAATGGCAACTTTAAATCCTAAATTAGACCTTTTGCATAAGTAAGTTTCATTGAGGGAAAACACATCTAAATATTCACGCTCTGACATAGTACTGTCCGGTAAGAGAGGAGATGGAACGCACTAAGAGCGTGTGAACTGTAAACATCTTGTCCAGGACAAAGGTAGCAGAAGGTTGTGAATGCGAGGGTAGTTTGAGGTGCTATTCTCAACAGAAAGCCGATAAAAAAAGAAAAATTCAGCGTTGCTCTGTGTGTGAATCAAGTTCAAGCGCAAAATCAAGATTGTTGACCAGTTTTGATGATGTCAGACCCACGAATCAAGGCGCTATTATTGGCTTTTCTCAATTGGTGAGTCGCTCATCGAAACTCTGTTCAAACGATTGAGAAAATCTCAAAATTGTTGTTCGCCCTGGGGATTATGATGTCTATTCAGATAGAGATGATGAAAAAGTCGGCACCGTTAAAAATATATGAGTTGACGAGTCAGGTCGTTTCGGTTATCTGGTCGTTGATACTGGTTTTTGGATCTTCGGAAAGCAAGTATTACTACCAGTAGATCGTACCCGAATCGACCAAGGCGATCGCTCTTACGGTTGAACAGTGGTTTGAGCAGGTCAGGGCGGCGGCTCCAGATGTCGAAAAAATGACCAAACTCGCGTTAGATCACCCCGTGCATAGCGTCGTCATGTCCAGTCCGCAGCGCGATTTGATGATCGCTATGACGAAACACAACCGTAAGAGCGATCGTTTGAGTGGAAAACCTTTGAGATAAGACAGTTTGAAGTGCAGACTCAGATGTTTCGCAACCTTGGGATAGCAAATCCCCGACAGCGATCGCTTTATTTCTCGGCAACACTGCAAGGTATCATGCTGATGTTCTCGACCTATCCAGAAAACTTTCCGCTCGATCCAGTGAAGGCACAGGTGATTGCAGAGTTTTGTCAGGAGGTAGAATCAGAACTCGGATAGGCACTTACCAAATAATTAACGAATTCAATCACCGCATCCTCCACCATTTCATTGGCGAGTATCATAACCGAGATTTTACTTAGTCTGAAAAATATTTTGTACCATTTTTTTATCCACACTCATAGCCGCTTTATCCAACTCGCTAATCTCGCTAGAATCTAAGTGCCAACCCAAAGCGCCAATATTCTCCTTTGCCTGTTCCACACTTTTTGCTCCAGGGATGGGGATCGTTTCTTTACAGATACACCAGTTGATTGCTACTTGGGACATCGTCTTGTTTCTTGATTGGGCAACTTCTTGTAAACATGACAACAGCGATCGCACTCCTGGCAATATCTGCCTAAACAGCAAACCTCGGATGCCTTTTGGAAAAGGACCGTTTTCTGAGTACTTTCCTGTCAAGAGCCCCAAAGCCAAAGGGCTGTAAGCAATAAGTTTTATCCCAAGCTGATCACAAACGTCTTTTAGTCCTAATGTCGTAACAGGATAGGTGGACAGCAGAGAGTACTGAACTTGCAAAGTAGCGATTGAAACTCCTCGCTCAACAAATTTTTGATGCACCTGTTTGAGTCGTTTCGGTCCGTAATTGGATAAGCCCACTCCCTTAACGAGTCCTTGCTGGTATAAATCTGCAAGACCATCCAAAAGCGCTCCCTCTTGCCAAGGAGCATAGTTTGCTGTAGACCAATGCATCTGTACCAAATCCACGTTTCTTCCCAAGCGCTTGGCAGACGCCTTGCCAGCAGACACCATTGAGGAGCGTGTCAATCTCCACGGATAAGCAGCAAGCTTGGTGGCAATGCAAATATTTTCTTTACCCGAACCAAGATATTCCCTAGAGAACCGTCCCAAGAGTCGCTCACTTTGCCCATTCAATCTCCCAGTTCCGTAAGAATCACCCGTGTCAAATAAAGTCACACCGTTGCTCACACAAAGGTTAAAGACGGCTTGCAACTGGTCATCCATGCTTTCATCGTATCCCCAGAGCAGTCGGTTTCCCCATGCCCAAGTTCCGCAGCCCATCGTTGGGAGGTAGAGTTTTTGGCTCATTTGCATATTTACTGATACATTTATGCTGAACATTCTTGAACGTTGCTTAACAACGCTTGGAATGAAACAATAGCAATACCATCTTGGTTGACGGTAAAGGAGGTATCCCTCAAAGCACGCAACATGATGTTACGTGCGCCGTTCGCATCCCTTGATGTTTCAGTTCCACAATTCGGGCATTTGTGGACTTTATTACCACCAAGTTTCGCGTGTCGATGACCGCATACACCACAGGTTTTTGATGTATGAGCCTCACTGACATCAATCACCACGCAACCACGCTTTGATGCTTGATGTTTCAAGGTTAATTTGAATCGATAATGCGCCCAAGTCAACATACTTCTAACTGTTTTTGACCGTATCTTTCTACTCGACTTGGCTACCATTAGGTTCGTCTCGAAGTAGGGAAGAAATATGACACGGTAGTTGTTGGTTAGATAATGTGCTGTCTTTTTATGGACTTCATTGACTAGGTTTTGTATCCTGTCTCGCAACTTGTTTGCAGCACGTCGCATTGATTGACGACGTTTAGAATTCACCTTAGTTGACCGACTAATTAAATCATCAAGATAGTGGCACAATCTGGTTATCCTACCCATGTCGTTACCACCTATTTCTATTACTTTGTCACCGTCATACCCAGTCAGAAAACTCCTCACACCTGGGTCTAGGGCTATTAGTTTTGTAGATAGAGAATCTACAACATGACTACAAGACGGGAACACTGCAAACCATGCACCACGCCTATAAATTAATTGTGTTCCGTACTCACAACTTGTAGGGATTGGTTCGCTTGCGACAAAGTTTAGTTTCTTCGTTTTGTTGTAATACCACTTCCCATTTGCAAAGTTGGAATTGTTAAACTTAATGGTTTGTTGTGGGTTACGAACAGAACGAAATTTAGCGTCACGACTAGCTGAATAAGCTTGGTGAGCATCAAATATGGCGTTTTGTTTAATATGGCATGGTACTTCTTTAACCCAATCAGGTAAGTCGGATTGCATCACCATGTTTCGCAACTTTAATTTACCGATGCGAGTCTTTGAATTACGTTGCATTGATATTGCTTGATTAAAACAATATCGACACGCTGCTAACCACTTCTTCCAAACTTTATGTAACTCAGGTTCTGGGTAAATCCTTATCTTCTTTGATTGCAGTTTTGTATTTATCGCCTTCGGCGACGCTTCGCGAACGCAATCCGTACAATCGGCACGAAAAAACGTGGACAATGGCAAGGATGTCCTCAACGAGTTCTCGTTCGGGAGAGAGATTGTTTTGGTTGAGAACCAGGAGTTCTGCACCGTCTTGCTCGCACAACCATTGGATGAGGTCAAACCCAAAACGGGCAAGTCTGTCTTTGTGGGCAACCACAACAAGTCCGATATCGCCAGTACGCAGTCGTCCCAAAAGGGTTCTAAGTCCCGCTCGCTTGAAGTTGAGTCCTGAAGCGATATCTGTGATGAGTTCTGAGTCTGGGTAGAGGCTTTTAAGGACACTAACTTGTCTATCAAGGTCTGCATATGTACCGCGACTTGAAACACGGGCATAAGTGATAGTTGCCCGTTTTCTTCGCGTTGTTTGTAAACCTTGGTAGCTCGTGATGTCATATCGTCTTTGACCTGACGGCGTTCTTATTGCTTTAATTATCCCTGATTTTTCCCAACGTCTGGTGTGTGTGGAGACACACCCCAAAGTGGGATGCTGTTTCACAAAGGCGTTTTAAACATTAACTTGAATAACACGCTCACATAGTTTATATGATACAGCATTAACCAGATATGTTCCGCAAAATCCAGGAAATCACTTGTCTAAGTCAGACTCTTGTAGATTCTCACTAGAGAACCTTGAACAATCTTTACAGATACTTTTTAAAACTTCATTATCAGGCAATTCAGTACAAGAATATCAGGTTTCATAATATGACTTATTAGCGATCGCTATTTACAAACAAAAGTGCGCTCGGCACTACTTACCTACCAACTGCGTCAACTATTCCTAGTGTACTAAGTCTGCTTCAGTTTCAAAGGATGCAACGATTTGATGCGCCGCATTGAATAAACAACTACCAACAAACCAAGTCTCTAATAAGCATAAATACTTGTAGACTATATGATGAGTAGATTCCATCACAAAAGCATACGATGGCGCGCGTGGGTAGCTGATACATCATTCAACGCTATGAAATTACGTTTCATTCCTCAAGGTTGGCGGCGATTGCTTAAGAGTCTTTTTCCACTCCTGGTTCTGATATCGTTCGTTACAGTACTGTTAGTCGATAGCCTCACCCCCGCCATCGCACAGCTACCCCGTCAAGAGATTCGCGGGGTTTGGATGACAAACAATGATTTTGACATCCTCAAAGATCGAGCCAAAGTGCAGGATGGCGTGAGTCAATTGAGGCGGCTGAACTTCAACACAATCTACCCTGTGGTGTGGAATTCTGGATATGTGATGTATCCCAGCGCCGTAGCAAAACGTGCTGGTATCCAACCGTTTGTCTTGCGAGGCTCAGATGGACGTGATATTCTCGCAGATCTGATTGCTCAGGCACATCGCCAAGGCTTGCTTGTGATTCCCTGGTTTGAATTTGGCTTCATGGCTCCCCCAACGTCGGAACTTGCCTTGAATTATCCGGATTGGTTCACGCAAAAGCGAGATGGCAGCGAAACTTCGATCAGCGCTGCTGGTGAGGTTGCATGGCTCAATCCCTTCCATCCAAAAGTGCAGCAGTTTATCACCGATCTCGTGCTGGAAACCGTCACCCAATATGATGTCGATGGCATTCAGTTTGACGATCACATGAGTTTGCCCCACGAATTTGGCTACGATAAATACACGGTTGCGTTGTATACTCAGGAAACCAAGAATAATCCCCCGACTGATCCCCAAGATGCGGCATGGATGCGCTGGCGGGCAGATAAAATCACGGCGTTCATGGTACAACTCAATCAAGCAGTGAAAGCGAGAAAACCCAATGCGATTTTCTCCATTTCTCCCAATTACTATGACTTTGCTTACAAGTTTCAACTCCAAGACTGGCTCACTTGGATGCGGCTGAATATTGTGGATGAACTCATTGTGCAAATTTATCGTCCCAATCTGCAAAGTTTTATCGCCAATATTTCCCGTGCAGAAATTCAAGAAGCGCAACAAATGATTCCCACTGGAGTTGGTGTTATGGCAGGGTTACGAACTAACCGAGTTTCAATGCAACAAATTCAGTCCCAGGTGCGGGCTGCCCAACAACGAGGCTTGGGCGTAGCCTTCTTTTACTACGAAAGCCTCTGGAACTCTGCTCCAGAGCCAGTTGCACAGCGGCAAGCTGGATTTCAAACCCTCTTTCCCGCTTTCGTGGCTCGCGCTAGACCGAGAATTGAATCACCTTTGGACGCGCGTGTACAAGAATAGCCGCTTGTCGTTAGCGATTGTTGCCCAACACCATACAACAGAGGGATTGCGTCAGGTGTCGGTAGCTGACGCTTCACACGCGATCACCTCAGGCTTGTGTGAAGCGCCAGAAACTACAAAGTCCTTCATCATAGGCAGCAAATTCGGCATCCAGCAATTCTTTATTGGCATAGTAGTACGCCAAAGCGCTATAAATCCCTGCAAGCGTTAGGTGTGGTTTATCTTCCAGGATTTCTTCAGGCGTGACACCCGCTTTAATCTCATTCACGATATACTGAACGGTGATGCGGGTTCCGGCGATGCGGGGACGACCACCGCAGGTTCCTGTGGTGCGGGCAATCAGCGTACCAATGTCGGTAATGGTTTGCATAGCTTAGTTGCGTTCATTTTGCTCCTGTATAAGCACTCTAACATTCCTCACAGACCTTACAGGGGTATTGGAACGACATTTGTAGCGTACTTGAAGCAACGGACATCCGATTGTGATCTTTTCTAGATACATCATCACCCAATTGACATGTGGTCACGCTACACGATACTCATGAATTCAATGGTTATGGTTAAGTTTCTTACAATGCAAAGTTTTTTCAATTTTCGGGTTCATCAGCACAAGGAGGGATGCACATGGATGGTAGTTTGATATTATCCAACATCCTGAACCCACCAATCCTGTTTTTCTTCTTGGGGATGATTGCCGTTTTTGTCAAGTCCGATTTGGAAATTCCTGCACCTGTGCCCAAACTCCTGTCGCTTTATCTGCTGTTGGCAATCGGGTTTAAGGGAGGAGTTGAACTGATCAAAAGTGGAATCACTCAAGAAGTGGTATTGACGCTCTTGGCAGCCATGTTGATGGCGTGTTTTGTCCCAATTTACACCTTTTTTATCCTCAAACTGAGGCTGGATACTTATGATGCGGCTGCGATCGCCGCAACCTATGGTTCTATCAGTGCAGTCACCTTCATCACCGCGAGTGCCTTTTTAACTGAGCTTGGCATTCCTTTTGATGGCTACATGGTCGCAGCCCTTGCCCTGATGGAATCTCCAGCCATTATTGTTGGTCTCATCCTGGTGAATCTATTCACCATCGAGCAAGGCAAGCCACGGGAAATCGCCTGGTCTGAAGTTTTGCAAGAGGCGTTTTTGAACAGTTCAGTCTTTCTCCTGGTTGGTAGCCTCGTGATTGGCGTCTTGACGGGAGAACACGGTTGGCAGGTTTTGGAACCCTTTACTCAGGGGTTGTTTTATGGCGTTCTCACCTTCTTTTTACTCGACATGGGACTGGTTGCTGCTCGAAGAATTAAAGACTTGCAAAAAACCGGGTTTTTCCTCATTTCATTTGCGATACTAATTCCAATACTCAATGCAACTATTGGGTTATTGATTGCCAAATTTATTAGTATGTCTCAGGGAGATGCGCTGTTGTTCGCTGTGCTGTGTGCCAGTGCCTCTTACATCGCTGTCCCAGCAGCTATGCGGATGACCGTTCCTGAAGCTAATCCCAGCCTGTATGTATCTACTGCTCTGGCAGTGACATTTCCGTTCAATATTATTGTGGGAATTCCGTTATATCTGTACGGGATTAACCTGTTGTGGAGGTAATAATATGCACTTAGTTAAAAAGATAGAAATCATTGCCAACTCGTTTGAGCTTGGCAAAATTTTAGATGGTTTAGATAAGTCAGGTGTAAACGGTCATATTGTGATCCGAAATGTTGCTGGCAAAGGACTATCGGGCACGAGAGAAGATTTAGACATGACGATGCTTGATAATGTTTATGTGATTGCATTCTGTACGCCTGAGCAAATCAAGCCTGTTGTGGAAAAGATCAAACCCCTGCTTAATAAGTTTGGAGGTACCTGTTACATTTCGGATGTTATGGAAGTTCGTTCTGTAAGATGTGTCGCGTCGATGTAAGAGAATGATGAACCCAAAGAAGCATTTCATGGAACGTCGTGACTTCTTGAAGCTAGGAGTTACGGGGGCATTTGGTTTGGCATTCACTGCTAGTGATTTCCTTTGGCAGGTTGAACAGGTGAAAGCAGCCGAATTGTCCCCGACGGCTCCTCAATCCCTCAGTCCCGATGCCGCATTGCAAAAGCTGATGGAAGGAAATCAGCGCTTTGCTCAGCATCACCCTCAATATCCCGATCAATCTCAGGCTCGATTGCAGGAAGTCGCTCAAGCTCAACATCCATTTGTAACCATTTTAAGTTGTGCAGATTCACGAGTCCCCGCAGAAATTATTTTTGATCAGGGCATCGGAGATATCTTTGATGTGCGGATTGCTGGAAATATTGCCATCCCTGAAGCGATCGGCAGTATTGAATATGCGGTTGTCCTGTTGGGGACTCCTGTGCTCATGGTGCTTGGTCATGAGCGATGTGGGGCAGTGACCGCTGCTGTACAAAACGAAGCCCTACTGGGTGATATTAGTAGCTTTGTTAAGGCAATTAAGCCAGCTGTGGAAAAAGTCAAGGGTCAGTCGGGGGACGCAGTTGAAAACGCTGTGGTAGCAAATGTGCAGTATCAAATTGAACGGTTGAAGCGATCGCCACTCTTAACTGAGCGGTTGCAGTCCGGCAAATTAAAAATCGTCGGAGGTCGTTATGATTTAGATACAGGAAGGGTGACTATTATTACCTAATTCGGAGGTAACAATATCTTAGTGAGCAAATTTTAGATTTTAAATTTTGGGTTTTGGATTGAACTAAAATCTAAAATCTAAAATCTAAAATTGATTGACAACATCCCAAGCCAAGCGTTGAATTCTTGCAGCATCTCTTTTCCTCAAACTCTCTAACCTAATTTTGTTTCCTTGTTGTGGAGTACCAAATTGAGTGCTAAGGATGTACACCTCTGCCCTGTACGAAACGTTGATAAACCCATTCGGTTGGTATGAAGGAAACATGGATTTCTGAACGCCGCACTATTCAACTACCCGGGTTAACTATTGATCGACATATCTCAGCACCGAACGAACTTGACTTTCCCGGATGCAATCATCATCTGCTTTGTCTTTTATTAAGTGATGGTAATCAACAAAAACTGACTCGCATTGGTGAACAAGAATCTGAAAAACCTCAAACCAAAGGAGATTTCTGGATTTGCCCTGCCCAGGTGTCGGGGGTTTGGGCATGGGATAGTACCGATGAATCGCTGATGTTTATGATTGATCCACTCTTTTTGAATCAAACGGCACAAGAAGTTGCTCTTTTGAATGAAAACAAGGTTGAATTACTTAGTACAGTCAGTGCCTATGATCCACAGATTGAAGCGATCGCTCGTCTGTTTCAAACAGAATTTGATTCGGATAGCATCGGTAGACAACTTTATGTCGAATCGCTTACACAGGTATTTATCATTCACTTGCTGCGACAATACTGTGCGTTTCCGCCGAAAAAGCTACACGATGTAGGAGGCTTGTCTAACAATCGACTCGAGCAAGTGCTAGACTACATCCACACCTATTTAGACCGACCGCTTCATCTAAATGAACTAGCAGAAATTTCAGGCATCAGTCAATATCATTTTTGCCGATTATTTAAGCAGTCAATGGGTGTAGCACCCTATCAATACGTGCTTCAGCAACGAATGGAAAAAGCTAAAGAACTATTGCAACAAAGGAAATATGCGATCGCTGAAATTGCTCTACTCGTTGGTTTTGCGGATCAAAGTCGCTTCACAAGGCACTTTAGAAAATATGTCGGAGTTACACCCAGGATGTTTTTAAAGAAAAAGTAGCACTGTGCGATAGGAATCCCGATAGCAAGAATGGGCTAAATCATGATTCGATCCAGCAAGAAAAGTCTATCGTTTATCCAGTAGTGCATTGTATCTTCATCTGTGGGTTCTACGCCTAATAATCTCCTTATCCGTAAACTTAATACTTCACAGGGTTAAGGTTCTACCAACGAATTTATGAGAAGAATCAGTCGTATCTTGCTTTCTGTTGTTCTCGTCAGCACTGCTGTAGTTTCCGTGGCGGTAGATTGGAACGCGACTCACCTTTTCAATCCCGAATGGCATCCTCATGCTAAATTCCATGATGCGGTGATGCTGTGGTTGCTTTGTGGAATGAGTATTATGGCACTGTGGTTGCTATGGCGGCGATCGCCAGAACCCGACATCGGTTATACCGTTGCAATGTTGGTGCCTGTGATCTTTTGGTCAGCCTTTTTCTTTGTAACGCTAGTGATTCCTGGAACCAGTTTGCAAGCCGATCTTAAAGAAGCTCCCCCAATAGTAGCAGGCATTCCAATCTACCCCAACGTCGTGATTGCAACAATTAGCGTCATTTTGGCATTGGTTGGTTATGGCTTGTACCGCGCCTCGTCGGAAGCGAACCGTCTATGAGACTGATTTTGATTGCCAGCTTTGCATTACTGATCACTTTCCTGCCTAGTCAGCCAGCTCTTGCTCATATCGGACATGGTAGCTTCCTCACCCAAAATCTGGCTCGCATGACTCTATCCCCAACATTAATGTTAAGTGGGATCGGTATCGCCTTGATTGCTGGAGCCGGACACGCCCTCTCACCCGGGCATGGGAAAACGATGGTAGCGGCGTATCTCGTCGGTTCGCGGGGGACTCCTCAACAGGCAGTCGTGCTGGGTTTGGTGACAACGCTTACTCACACGATTAGCGTTTTCGCGCTAGGAATTATAGCTTTGTTCTTATCTCAATATATTTTACCAGAGCAATTGTATCCATTTCTGAGTTTCTTCAGCGGATTGATGGTTTGTGGTGTTGGTTTTTGGTTACTTGAGCGACATCTCAATCCTGCACCAAAACATCATCACCATGCTCACCATCATCACCATACTCACCATGATTCTCCTAATCACATCCACTATCCCTCTGATTCTCAAATCACGTTACAGTCTCTTCTAACTTTGGGAATCGCAGGTGGTTTAGTTCCGTGCCCGTCAGCTCTGGTATTGTTGTTGAGCGCGATCGCTCTGCATCAAACAGTATACGGCTTGCTATTAGTGTGTGCGTTTAGTTTTGGATTAGCAGTCGTATTAGTGAGCGTTGGTTTACTGGTTATCTATGCTCAGCACTGGCTGAAGCGTTTTTCATGGGTTCAACCCTTGCAGCAGTACACTCCCAAAATCAGTGCGATCGCAGTGATTCTTGTAGGAAGTGTACTCATGGCTTGTGCTGTCATTTAAAGGTAAAATATGAAGAATAGTTGTTAAATTTCCTACTCAAGATACTATAGCGTTTCTCGTTTGCATGAAGTACATTTCTTTACCTCACCCCCAACCCCTCTCCTTAGCAAGGAGAGGGGAGCGTTTGCGTCAGCAAATGCGGGGTGAGGTAACGACTGTAGTGCACTAAAGTGAGAACTGCCATAGTTATTGATCTCCAAATGAGTGGATGATATTCAACCATCGTGATTTTTGTCTGGCACAGGCGATCACGATTCGGGGCAGTGGCAAAGCCAATCGCACACCGTTTACATAAATAAAACTGAGAATATTCTACCCACCAAATAAACGTCCCAAAAAACCCTTGTTTTTATTCCTATAAATCTCTAAGTTTTTACGAAACAAAGCGTTAGTAGGATCGAGGTGAACAGCTATTTCCAGTTGTGCGATCGCTTCATCTAGTTTGCCTTGATTGGACAGCGCATTCCCCAGGTTATTGTGAGCAGCTGCATTATTTGGGTCGATTTGCAACGCTTTACGGTAAGAGGCGATCGCTTCTTCTAGTTTGCCTTGATCGGACAGCGCATTCCCCAGGTTAATGTGAGCACGTGCATAATTTGGGTCGATTTGCAACGCTTTTTGGTAAGAGGGGATCGCTTCATCTAGTTTGCCTTGCTCGGACAGCACATCCCCCAGACCAACGTGAGCAGATGCAAAATTTGGGTCGATTTGTAACGCTTTTTGGTAAGAGGCGATCGCCTGATCGAGTTTGCCTTGAGCGGACAGCGCTAACCCCAGGTTATTGTGAACATATGCATAATAATACGAAGTTGTCTTAGGTCGTATTATTTGCTCGAAAGGCAGTCCAGGAGGGAGCTTGATTCCAAACAATTCTATTATTTGCTCGAAAGGCAGTCCAGTAGGGAGCTTGATTCCAAACAATTCTATCTTTGGCAACTTCGTATAATTTGGGTCTATTTGCAACGCTTTTTGGTAACAGGCGATCGCCTGATCGAATTTGCCTTGCTTGTACAGCGCGAACCCCAGGTTATTGTGAATACCTGCATTATTTGGGTCGATTTGCAACGCTTTTTGGAAAGAGGCGATCGCTTCATCTAGTTTGCCTTGATTGGACAGCGCATTCCCCAGGTTATTGTGAGTACCTGCAATATTTGGGTCGATTTGCAACGCTTTTTGGTAACAGGCAATAGCATCATCGAGTTTGCCTTGATAGTACAGCGCAATCCCCAGGTTATCGTGAGCAGGTGCACAATTTGGGTCGATTTGCAACGCTTTTTGGTAACAGGCAATAGCATCATCGAGTTTGCCTTGATTGGACAGCGCAATCCCCAGGCCATTGTGAGCAGGTGCACAATTTGGGTCGATTTGCAACGCTTTTTGGTAACAGGCAATAGCATCATCGAGTTTGCCTTGATTGGACAGCGCAATCCCCAGGCCATTGTGAGCAGGTGCAAAATTTGGGTCGATTTGCAACGCTTTTTGGTAACAGGCGATAGCATCATCGAGTTTGCGTTGATCCAACAGCGCATTCCCCAGGCCACTGTGAGCAGGTGCACAATTTGGGTCGATTTGCAACGCTTTTTGGTAACAGGCAATAGCATCATCGAGTTTGCCTTGATTGGACAGCGCAATCCCCAGGCCATTGTGAGCATATGCAAAATTTGGGTCGATTTGCAACGCTTTTTGGTAACAGGCGATAGCATCATCGAGTTTGCGTTGATCCAACAGCGCATTCCCCAGGCCACTGTGAGCAGGTGCAAAATTTGGGTCGATTTGCAACGCTTTTTGGTAAGAGGCGATCGCTTCATCGAGTTTGCCTTGATTTTTCAGCGCAATCCCCAGGTTATAGTGAGCACCTGCAAAATTTGGGTCGATTTGCAACGCTTTATGGTAACAGGCGATCGCTTCTTCTAGCTTGCCTTGATCGGACAGGGCTAACCCCAGGTTAGTGTGAGCTTTTGCAAAATTTGGGTCGATTTGCAACGCTTTTTGGTAACAGGCGATCGCTTCCTCTAGCTTGCGTTGATCCAACAGCACATTCCCCAGCTTATTGTGAGCGAGTACAGAGTTCGGGTCAAGACGGAGGGCTGCTTTGTATTTCAGGGCTGCTTCCTCGAAGTTTTTATCTTCGTACAAACGATCTGCTTCGTTTATCAAGCTTGTGACTTGATATTGGCGCTCGTCCAGTTCTTGTGAAGTTTGTTGAGGAGGTGAGTAATTCGAGTTAGCAACTAATCGCTTAACTTCCTCCCGAATGCCATTGACAACTTCTAAGAATGCTTCATCTCGGTCATTCCAGCTTTTTATTGGTTTACGATTACTAGGCAACGGAGATAGTTTATCAATGGGAGGAGTTTCCCAATCCGCATAACGCAGTAACACCGGGATAACACTAGCCTTTCCTGCTGCATTCTGCTGTAATGCTCGTGTAACTTCAACTGTCCAGTGATAGTCCGAAGCAATGAAATCTGGACTCACCAACAACAGGATAAGCCCAGCTTGGTTGAGAGACTTATCAATTTCACCTTTGAATTCTTCCCCAGGGACGATTTTGCGATCATGCCAACTAGTAATAGTTTTTTCCCGCTGCAAAGACGCTAGATGCTTTTCTAACTCTTCGCGTAAGTCCTCATCGTTTTGGTGGTAGGAAATAAAAACTTCAATAGATTTCATAGGGGGGCATTATCTATGATATATAAGAAGACTACACAAGCTTTTGCTCGAGTTCCTCAAGCTGCCGATCTAAGCGATTTAGTTCTGTTTCGCTTTCCTGAATTTGTTTCTCTAGCTTAAACTTTGTCGCTGTATCTGTTTCAATCGAGTATGCTTCGCGCAGCTTGCCTAATTTTGTGCTAGCCAAGCCATACTGTTGTTGCAGTGAATCTTCTTGTTGCTTCAATCTGCGACGTTGGCTATCAGTTAAACCGCCACTCGTTGCAAGAGGGGTTGAAATCGCTGGTGTAGTAGTTTCAGAAGCCGTTGAAGAGGTTTTTGATTTCGCCATTTCTTCAACGACTCTGCGAATTCCTTGAGCAACATTCAAAAAAGCCTCATCTTTGTCTTGCCAGGTTGTCACAGCTTTGGCATTTTTAGGAAGTGCTTGCAGTTTGGCAAAAGGTGCATCACTCCAGTCTACTGGCTTGAGAATAATCGGAATCACGCGAGCTTCTCTTGCCTCATGTCGTTCCATTGCTCGCTTCATCTCAATATCGTAGCAGTAATCTGAAGCCAGAAAGTTAGCGCTCACCAGCAATAAAATGATATCCGCAGCGTTAAGATTATCATCGATCGCATTTGCCCATTCCCTACCAGCACTGATTTCGCGATCGTGCCAAGCTTCAATCACTCCCTGACGTTTCATCATGCTCAGATGAGTTGCCAAATCGTCTCGCAAAACTTCATCCTTATGGGAGTAGGAAAAAAATACTTTAACTGCATTAGACATATTCTTTAAATCTACTTTCGTTAACAGGACTTACGTAAAATCGAGAATGTCATACTGTTAGCGTAGCTCCTCGCTCTGCGAGGCGCGGAACGGAGTGTAGCGAAGTATCTCGGAGATTCTATGTCTTTCAGACACGCTTCGCGAACGTTTCGCTAGCACTACACTCAGAATGACAGTTTTTCGTTAACATACGTAAGTCCTGGTTAATTTATGTTCTTTAATTTATGCATATGAATATACAGACTGATTTTCCTAGATGAAAGCTTGACAGAAAATCTTTATAAGTACAGTTTTGCCTAAAATTCTAGCGTTTTTAAATGCACAAGGCATCGGGATGCATACAGCAGTTTCTGAGACTACCCCGCACACCTTTGGTAGAGGCGATGCCTATTTACCAGTTACCAGTTACCAGTTACCAGTTAGCAGTTATTCACTGTTCACTGTTTTAATGCAATACGTTGCCAATAATCACCGTATTGAATCAACAATTTTTGCTAAAGTTCCTACTCAAGATAGTAGTCATTGAGATCCAAATCGGTGGATGATGTTTAACCATCGCGATTTTTGTCTGGCAAAGGCGATCGCGCAAAGCGCAGTGGCAAAGGCGATCGCAAACCTATAAGTTGGACTCCGATTAATTTCAGATCATGGCAGTTTATGAAAATCGAGAAGCGTTCATTCCCTACCGTCGCACCGATATTATCAAACTTTGCCTGGAAGATGGTCAGCTAAGTGCCGCCGATGCTGAAAAGTTTCAAGATTTCTGCCAAATCTTATCCGCGTATTACCACTTTCGCTTTCACAAGACGCTGGAAATTATCAAAGACAACTACGTACCCTTCAATCCCAATGCAGATGTTCAACCACTCACTCAACCAACCTTCGACCAATACGACGAGATGGAGTCAAAAGTGGTTGATGCATTTCAGCACATTTTAGAAAGAGCGAATTACATTCTTTTGCCTGAATCGATTGTACAACAAGCATTGGGAAAGAAATCTCTGATTGATTTGAAAACTCAGGTTGATTTCGATGACTTTGAGCGTTTCTGTTGCTATTACCAAGGCGATATTGACAAGAAAATTTCGCTGAAAAAGTTCTTCTTTTGGCAGGAAGAAAAGACGATTAATATTTTGGAACGAATTGTTTTACTCATTAAGTTCAAAGAACCGGCTTACTTTCGTGCCAAAAAAGTCAAGATAGAGGAGCTGAACTTTACTCCTGGTAAAATGTATGTTTACTTCTACAAGAATATTCCAAAACTAGATATTGACTTGCTCTTTCCTAATGTTGTCACCAGTATGACTTGGAAAGATCGGCTGCTATTTGGAATTCCTGCGATTGGGGCTGCAATTCCCCTGGTCTTAAAAGCATTGCCGAATCTATTATTGCTTATTACTGCAATTTTGCTAGTGTTCAATGCATCATCTTTAGTGGAATTGCTAGATGTAGAACAGGATAAGATCCGAGATGTCATGCCCATTCTAGTGGCAACGCTATCTTTGGGGATAGCACTGGGTGGATTTGCCTTCAAGCAATACACCAATTACAAAAACAAAAAAATCAAATTTCAAAAAGATGTTACCGACACACTTTTCTTCAAAAATTTAGCCAACAATGCCAGCGTGTTTCAAATGCTCATCGATATGGCTGAGGAAGAGGAATGTAAAGAAATTATTCTAGTATATTACCATCTGCTTACCAGTCCAACTCCGCTGACTCCGAAACAGTTAGACTCTCGCATTGAAACTTGGATGGAGAGCAAGCTGGGCGTCAGGATTAACTTCGATATCCACGGTCCCTTGAACAATCTGGAAGATATCCGTGGCAAAGTGATAAAAAATGGCGAACAAGCAGATATTGCCCCGGAAATGCCTTTATTAAGCTATGATAACCAGGGATTTTGCCATGTTCTCCCCTTGGAGGATGCTAGGGCAGTGATCGATTATGTTTGGGATAATGCCTTCCTCTTTAACGGGATAGCCTTTTGACAATATGGTGGTTCTGCACACGCTTTCAGATTTCATAGGCTGCAATGCTGTTGTCAGCGACTTATCTGTTAGCTATTGGTATGAAGGGCGTTGTCCTCAAACTAGTGAACTCCTGAGACTACCCCGCACCCCAATGTGCGAGGCGATCGCCTCTGGTTTGATGCAACACCTTGCCACGGATGACCGTTATTCTTCTGAAGGTAAGATGTATGGGATATTGCTGGTTGAACTCCCTTCTGGCGAACAACGGGTCATAAAAGCTTTCTCCGGGCTACTGAATGGTGACAGTGTTGTTGACGGGTGGGTACCGCCCATTCCAGGACGAGACGAAGTTGCCTTAGAGGAAGCCAGTACATTGGCGCAATTGGAAGCGATCAAGCAGGAACTCATTACCCTCAAGCAACTTCCACAAAGGCAGCAATACGAAACGCTTAGGAGTGAGTTTGAGTTACGCCTGCAAGAAATGAGCGATCGCCATCGAGATTGCAAACAGCAACGACAAGAAAAACGCCAGATATTTTGCACAACGCTAACTAGAGAAGCACTCACTGCTGCCGTTGAACAGCTCGACGAAGAAAGCCGTCGGGATGGAATTGAGCGACGGCAATTCAAACGCCAACGCGATGAAGTGTTGCAGCCACTCAAACAGTCGATTGAACTAGCAGATGCGCGGATGGGTGAGCTGAAACAACAGCGTAAAGAACTGTCCCGCCAACTCCAGGCACAGATGCACGCTACTTACACCCTGATGAACTTTTTAGGACAATCCCTATCGTTGCAGCAGTTGATGCCAGAAGGTATGCCCACAGGAACAGGAGACTGTTGTGCTCCAAAGCTGCTGCACTACGCGGCTACGCATGGTTTAAAACCATTGGCAATGGCAGAGTTTTGGTGGGGTTCGTCCTTAATGAATCACGACAAAATCCAGGGAGAATTTTATGGATCCTGTGCAGAACGCTGTCAGCCATTGATGGGGTTTCTGCTGTCAGGATTAAGACCTAACCCCCCTACCCCCTTCCCTTGCAGAGAAGGGGGAGTTTTAAGCCCCTCCCCTACCAGCGGAGGGGTTTGGGGAGAGGTGATACCCATTCTTTATGAAGATGAATGGTTGATTGCTGTGAACAAACCCCCAGGGCTACTTTCAGTACCTGGTCGTTATCGCGACACCCAAGATAGTGTCCTCAGTCGTTTACGTCAACTCTCACCAGATGGGATGGAGATTATTGCGGTGCATCGCTTGGATCAGGAAACATCTGGTATTCTTTTACTAGCTCGTGACGGGCAAACCTATCGTCAACTCAGTGAGCAGTTTCAAAAACGGCAGGTTCGCAAAGTTTATGAAGCGGTGCTTTCCGGTTCTCTAACCACTGACAAAGGTGTCATTTCACTGCCACTGTGGGGAGATCCTCAGAATCGTCCATATCAGCAAGTCAATTGGCAGTATGGAAAAGCTAGCGTAACTCACTTTCAGGTGATAGCAACAGAGGGAAACAACACTCGTGTGGAGTTTATACCGCTAACAGGACGCACCCATCAACTGAGAGTTCATGCTGCTGATGCGAGAGGACTTGGGGTAACTATTTTGGGCGATCGCCTTTATGGATGTCGTGCGCTTTCAACTCGGTTACATCTGCATGCGAGAGAACTTTCTTTTGAGCATCCACAGTTAGGAGAAACCCTTCATTTACAGGCAAAAACACCATTTTGAGAAAAAACTATGCGGACAGTCTGCTGCCTCTATAGAGAGCGAGCGCGACTAAAAGGCAAACGGCTCATTCCTTGTAACTGTTGTTCCCCCTGCGGACGCTTGCAGTGGGAATAAGGAGATGACGTCAGCTATGCCATACTGACTCATCAAAAATTGGGGAAGTAGTCAAAGTGACTTTCAAACCTGAGTGAAGCGCCTAAAAAGATCTCCATATTCTGAAAACTTAATCTCTTGAATATTTGCACCAATACGCTGGTAGTACCTACTGTCATATGCAGTAGGATCTCTGCCTGCATTGAGGCTAAACAAGGCTACATCTTTACCGTAATAATTAACCAGCTTAATATTTCTACCAATATTGTCTTTTACAGACTGTTCAATGGGTTGAGATTGAACTTTTTGTATTAACCAGCGAAAGAATTTATCAACACCACCTTGCAACCTACTAGCTTCATGTCCTATTCCTGCTATCTTAAAGCCTTTATACTCTATACATTGAATACCGTATATACTTTCTACTCTCTTCGCATCGTTATCATTATCTGCTACTCCAACGCAAACATGACCAGTCGCATTAGGTGAATGGTTTGTCATAGCAGTGAGAGTTTTTATAATTTTGTTAAAACTTTCTTGATCAAACTCCCCTCTTCCATCTAGCTTTGTAAAGCCTTGCTTGAAATCATACAAAGTCTGCTCAGTCTTAGATTGAACTAACAATGTTTCAAACTCCGTCAACCAACTATCAATCGAAGGATCTATTCGCTCTCTTGGTTTAAAGCAATCTCTAATAATACCTTTAACCGCTCTTATATTGTTAGTTTTGTTAGCTGAACTCCAATTGCCGCCTCTAGTGATTCGTATGTTCTGACCAATATTTATTAAACAATCTATGAGTCCTCTATAGTTGGCAATTTCCATTCTTTCAACAAACATCAATTCATAAAAGCTTAGAAAGACAACTTGAAAGTAGCGAGGTACCGATTGAAGGTTTTGCTCTGAGATTAATTCACTAAACCTTCGACCTGATTCGTCCAGAACTCTGCGAACCTCATCATAGACTTTAACAAACTGTTCCCTAATAACATCTGGATTTTTTCTCCGAAGAGCAGCCTCTATTTCATCTCTTCTAGGACCTTCGACTAATCCATAATATTCATCCAAAACTTCAGAGCTACTTCTTGGTGTTTCTGGCAATGCCATGTATGCAACTAGATCAGCCACAATTTCTTCATCTTTTGATTCCCTAACCATTTCTTTCCTTAGAACATTGTTTTTTACCCAAAAAATGTCATCCACTTTGATTCCATATTCTAGTTCTCTATTGGTAATACTTATATATTTCATGTTATTGAGAAGAAGAATATCTGACGCAGATGTATCAGTTCTGATTTCACTAGATATTCTCCTTACCAAGTCAGGAAAATCAGTAGTTGCTCCAGCCGCTCTTAACTCTTGTCTGGATAAATGTTTACCATTTGAGTTAATTCGCCTAAAAACTTCATCAACCTTTTCGTTTTCATCAAATGAGTAAACTGAGATGGGTAGTATATAACTTGCTATTATTTCGCATAAACTTCTATCAAGAATAGGCATTTTCTGCTTTAGTTTTCCTTGATCAAGGAGAGACTTGGATTCTACCATGGTTTGTAGATCAAAGAATTTTTCATGTATTTCAAATTCGCCTTCAATAAAAGATGTAATTGCATTCAATCTTTGCATTCCATCGATAATTTCAAATACAGAAGATTTTTCTCTCTCAGCTTCTGCTAACAAAATTATCGGTACAGGAAATCCCTGTAGTATTGAATCTATAAATGCCCTTTTTTCTTCAATAGTCCAAACGAGCTTTCTCTGATATCTTCTGTTAACATAGAAAAGGCTGCTGGTATAAAAGTTATAAATTCTTTGAATACTTTCACTTCTAATAGAAAGTTCTCTTTGAACAGAAGAAGCAGGAATGTTAACTGATGATTTAGACATAATTCTTAAAATTGTGCTTTGACTTCTAACCAAGTATATGCCAACACTCTTGAAATAGTTCTATTGACCATCTACTTCTCAATGGTAGTTTACCGTCTATAAAAAATTTTGATTACAATAGAAAAGCGCAATTTGCAGCCATAGCATAACCTGCGCGACTACAATGCTGGTATCTACCAGGCGGCGTGCTGTCTACCCACGTAAATTCAGAAGACCATCCATGAGTAATCAACTCCAAGACTATAATCCCAGCGGCGTAGGTCAAATTAATGGCAACCTCTTGGGTTTGCCGTTCGATTACGAGTCTGCAAACCTAATTGTCTTTGGTGTACCGTGGGAAGTCACTGTTTCCTATGGCGCAGGAACCGCCAACGGACCACAGCGGATTTTGGATGCTTCGCCGCAACTGGATTTGTTCGATTTCGATAACCCTGACGGATGGAAACAGGGAATTTTCATGGTGGAAATTCCCCAGGATATTTTAGAGAAGAACAAATACTATCGCGCCTTAGCGGCAAAAATTATCAAACGACTAGAGCAAGGTAAAGCACTGACAGAAACACCAGATTTAACACCTGTCTTGACAGAAATTAATCAGGCTTGTCAACAGGTGAATCAATGGCTGTTTGAACAGTGCCAGGAAGCAATTAACAATGGTAAGCGAGTCGCAGTTGTTGGTGGGGATCACAGTTCACCTTTAGGTTACTATCAAGCATTAGCAGCTAGATACCCAAGCTACGCAATTTTGCACATTGATGCTCACGCAGATTTACGCGATGCTTATGAGGGATTTGAATTTTCCCATGCGTCCATCATGTATAATGCGATGAAACTACCGCAAATTTCCAAGTTAGTGCAGGTAGCGTTGCGTGATATCTCTCATGATGAAGTGCAAATGATTGACCAATCAAACGGTCGAATTGTTGCTTATTACGACCCAGCAATTAAACAAAAGCTTTACTCGGGAACGACTTGGATTGATTTATGCCGAGAAATTATCGCTCATTTACCTGAGTACGTTTACATTAGCTTTGATGTTGATGGTCTTGATCCAAAATTCTGTCAAAGTACAGGGACTCCTGTGCCTGGTGGGCTGGAATTGGAGCAAGCTTTTTGTCTGTTCCGTGAGTTGGTTAATAGCGGTAGAAAAATTATTGGCTTTGATGTCTGCGAAGTTGGCGATGCTGAGTGGGATGGCAATGTCGGTGCGCGGATTGTTTATAAGCTGGCAAATTTCATGGATTTATCTCACCAAGGATAATTCTTGATTCAATCTATGTTATTTCTCATACCAAGTAGGTTTGTGGAATGAAAATGAACCATCGTAGGATGGGAAGCGCGATAGCGTAACCCATGCATATCAAGGAATTGATGCGTTATGGCTGCGCCTGACACATCCTACGTTTAATTATGTCCGCTTACTTACACTCAAATGGAGGCGATCGCTATTAAGCTGTATCGCTACAAAAATGGGTTCATGCACCAGAAAATCATGCTCATCGATCAGGACATGGCAGGGGTAGGAACTGTCAACCTGGATAATCGCTCGTTCTTTCTCAACTTTGAAGTCATAGGATTTGTTGCTGATCCTCACTTTGTCGAAAGTGTGGAGAAAATGTTACACAGTGATTTGGCTGCTTCTGTTGCTGTTGATCTATCTGAGTACGATAGAAAACCTCTGTGATTCAAGTTAGCCGTAAGAGTATCTCGGTTGCTCACCCCATTACTTTAAAATGTGTCTACTAATTCTAGTTCCCTGATTAAAGTTCCGAGTTCCAAGCTTGAAACTCTAAATAACCCTACTGTATCCTTTACTTTTCACCAGCAACATTAAAAATCTCTTCAACTGTCAAATTCAATTCGGGAAAAGTTGCGGACTCTAGGCGATCGCAATCAAGCACAGTACTCCTTGGGCGATCGCTCACAAACAAACGTTATTCTAGAAATCAAATCGAGAAATTCCCATTGCTCAAACTTTTAACTTTTTAATATGGTTGTTTCCCCGGAAATCTACCTGACTCCCGACGAATACCTCCAAATGGAGGAACAAAGCGCCATTAAACACGAATACATCGATGGTTACATTTACGCAATGGCTGGGGCGCTTGATCCCCACGTTACCATTGCTGGGAATCTGTTTGCTCTCCTCCGTAATCATGTACGCCGTTCAGGCTGTCGTGTTTACATCGCCGACATGAAAGCACGCATCGAATCCTTGAATCGATATTACTATCCCGATGTGATGGTGACTTGCGACCAAAGAGATCAGGAAACACCTGCTTATAAAAGATTTCCCTGTTTAATTGTCGAAGTTTTATCTAATTCTACTGAAGCCTTTGATCGGGGTGACAAATTCGCTGATTACCAGGCACTTGAGAGTCTGCAAGAGTATGTTTTAATCAACACTAGGCGACAAAGAGTCGAGTGCTTCCGCCGGAATCATGAAGGGCTGTGGGTTTTGCAATCTTACACAGCAGAGCAAAAATCGTTTCGACTGCACAGCGTTGATTTTGAAGCAACTATAGAAGAGCTTTACGAAGATGTAGCTTTTGAATAAGCAGCATCGACAAGAATGGGAGCAAGCGATTCGCGTTCTTTATCTGAGGAATCTACCAAGTAGCGAGGCAATACTTCAAATGCGCGGCGCTCTTCCACGCTCCTTGGAATCCGAGGATTTCTTATTTTCCTCTCCCTAGAGTGATAGAACGCTAATGTTTAATCCCATTGCACAGGATCGAGTTGATAGTAGCGTTGCAGTAGCTCATAAAGTGGCGGATGCTTCTTCAGCAATTGCTGTGGTTTTTCAAAAAATGTTTCAGTTGCTACGGCAAAAAATTCTGCAGGATTAGTTGCGCCATAGCTATCCATTACGGTCTTTACGCCTCGTTGAACATCATTGCACAGTTGTTGATATTCTTCAGCCATCACCTGCGCCCAAATCGGATAGTCTGAATTTCGTTGCAAAATAGGAACGCCCTCCGCTTTACCATCCTCTTGATCCAACTGGTGGGCAAATTCATGAAGCACAACGTTATGTCCATCCCTCCAGTTGCGAGTGTCTTGTTCTACCTGTTCCCAAGACAATATCACTTGGTCATGAGTCCAGGATTCTCCCAGTCTTGCCACACGCCTTTCCTCAACAATATAATTCCCGGTGGCAACAGTTTCATTAACAAAATAAGTGCTGGGATAAATCAAAATTGAACGAAGTTTAGGGAAGTATTCTCCTCGCTCGTTGAGCAGGAGCAAACAGGCGACAGATGCGATCGCCAATTTCATTTCTTCCGTCACCTGCAATCCTGCACAGCCAATGAATTGTTTTTCCGCTAAGAACACTTGAATATGTCCTTGAAGCCGTCGGCGTTCAGCGGGAGAAAGATGGAGATAAATCGGAAGATTATTCTCAATAATCGCATTCCAAAGTGGGGGGAAAGGACGATGTTTAAGACGGTTTCTTCGTTGTTTAATTAAGATGGGACTGACTAAGATCCCAGTGATAATCAGCCCAATGATCACAAAAACAATAATTGTTTGAACCATTGATTTTTAACGCTATGGTTATGCCGATGACCACACCCCAGGTTAAGGTGGATGCGCTCAAAGCACAAACGAGTCAATAAGCTTGCGGGCAATACTCAGCTTAGGAGGAATCTGTGGTAAGTTGTGCTTACTAAACCAACCTGCCTCTACTAATTCTTGCGGTTCGATGACAATCTCACCACTTGCATAAGTGGCTGTGAATCCAATCATAAGTGAGTTGGGAAACGGCCAGGGTTGCGAGCCAAAATAGCGAATATCTTTGACCTCGATCCCTACTTCCTCACGGACTTCGCGCATCACCGTCTCTTCCAACGATTCTCCCGGTTCCACGAAGCCAGCTAGGACGCTGTACATCCCCGGTGGAAACCGAGGGGCGCGAGCCAACAAGAGTTCTTCACCCCGAGAGATGAGAACAATAATCGCAGGCGAGAGGCGAGGATAATTCACTAATCCACACTTGGGGCAACGCTTGGCGCGCTCATGGGATAATTGGGTTGTCGGAGTCGCACAGTGCCCGCAGTACTGGTAAGTGCGGTCCCATTCCACGATTTGGATGGCGCGACCGCATAGCGCATACAAGTCTTCATCCAACGTTCCGTACAATTCGCGCAATCCCTGCAAGGTCATGCCATCGGGGGCGATCGCATCTGTGGGCAGTTCTGCCGAGTAACAGGGGTGACCATCCAGGGTGCCTAGGAATTGGGTTCGCACTGGCTCTAAGCCAATTTCTGCCAGAGTGATGAGCTTGGGAATTTCGCTGACCTTTCCTTCGGCGCGAACCAGCAACTTATTACCAACAAACGCAAACCACCAGGAAGGTTGAGACTGTACTGCGAGTGGAGCAATGCCAGGGATAAAGGTTCGATACATATCAGTAGAAGGCGATTGCTTTGATCCTATCACCGCCGCTATGACATAGCCTTTCCTAAGTAGGAGTGCCTATCAAATAAGTGCTGTCCCTCTGGCAGAAGATTTTGATGAATGGAATCCTTAATATTTTTGGTGAATTATGGAAAGTTTAGCTTAAGTGCGTTCGCCCTTTAGGCGTGGCGAAGGCGATCGCACTTTGTTCACTTTTGCTAGGTTGAGTAGTTTGGAGACTCTTGGTTATGCGCTGGGAATTCGGTCGTAGAAGCACCAATGTTGAGGACAGGCGGGGAAGTCGGCTTTCGGCTCCTGTGGTGGGGGGTGGCATTGGGGCAATCATTCTGTCAGTGATTGTTACCCTCTTGGGCGGCGATCCGAGTGTCCTTTGGGAGCAACAAGAAGCGCCAAGCGATCGTCCCTATCCGGAGTCTTCTCAAACACAACCTTCTGCGGCGAGCGATCGTATGGCTGATTTTGTTTCGGTTGTCCTAGCGGATACCGAGGATACGTGGCAGAGTTTGTTTCGGCAAAGGGGACAGACCTATGTAGAGCCTAAGTTAGTGCTCTATTCCGATGCGGTGCAGTCTGCCTGTGGCTTTACGCGATCGGCGGTTGGTCCGTTCTATTGCCCCGCCGACCAAAAGCTCTACATTGACTTAAGCTTTTATCAGGATCTGAAGAATCGATACCAGGCACCGGGAGACTTTGCCCAAGCGTATGTGATTGCTCACGAGGTTGGACACCATGTCCAGAATCTCATGGGTATTTCCGCTCAAGTTCAGTCAATGCAGCGTCAAGTTGATCGAGTACAGGCGAATCAACTTTCAGTTCGGCAAGAGTTACAGGCAGACTGTTTTGCTGGCATTTGGGCGCATCATGCCAATCGCTCGCGGCAGATCCTTGAGCAAGGCGACATTGAGGAGGCACTAAATGCTGCCAGCAGTATTGGGGATGATCGTTTGCAACGTCAGGCAAGAGGGTATGTTACCCCAGAGTCTTTTACGCACGGTAGTTCAGCCCAGCGAGTTCGCTGGTTCCAGCGGGGCATTCAGACGGGTAATCCTGCACAATGTAATACTTTTGCGGGAGCAAATCCTTAGAATTTCACCAGGAAGCGTTTGACGGAAGATAATTGAGCAATACCTACGGCGGATGCTCTGTGTCATCCCCCTCTGGGAGGATTGCGTAACCCGAGCGCGTATGATTTGCGCTCAGGCGGGTGCTCCGCACTATCGCTTTCTTTTTTCCTGGAGTTTAGACTAAAAGTTAGCGATCGCCCAATACGGTTCAGTTAAGGCTCAAAGCTGTTGTGAGGATACGAAAAGTAGGAGCTTCAATTCGTTGTCCAGTACCGGGCGTGTTCTAGTTTTTTTGAGCGAGGATTTCTTTTTTGATTGAACCGCGAAGAACTCTGTTTAACGCCGATACGCACCAATGAGAAGTGCGGAAGCGCCCGAACGTTGAACTGCTTTGAGAACTGTATTTACCCGTTGCAGAGCGCTCTGCAGTTTGGATGCTGTACTAGTTTACAGAGCATGGTGGCTCAAGTCTAGTAATTGTTTCGATTACTGTTGTGCCTTTGGTTTTGGCTTTGGCATCTCCTTGGGTTTGCCCTTAAACGTTCGCTCAGCGCTGCGACCTGAGGCAGTTGGTTTACCTCTTGGTGGTCCAAAGTCTTTGCCAGCAGCTTTAAGAGCCGCTTTCTTTTGTGCCATTACCGTAGCTTTATCATCCTTGCTCGCCTTCAGGAACTTTGGTGGCAACTCCTGTGGCAATTCTAGTAATGAGTCAAATTCAAAAGCGTCCCGGTGCGGCACGAACTTTGCCTTAATCTGCACGAATACCGGGCGTCCTTGTTCTTCTTTTGGTGCTTTGGGATTGAACCGGAACGGTGGCACCAGTGCGTCTCTCCAGAACAAAGGTAAATGACTCGCTTTCATGAATTTTACTTTTTTTGCTGGTTCCGACTGTTTAATATAATCCAGGCGTTCTTTAGTAAAATTCTTAAACACAGAGATACACGGTGTCCGGCAGACAGGAATAAACTGCCACAGCCCGCAAAGTTTAAACTCCATGTCTTGAAGTTGTTGTGAAATTACCTCGGAGTGGCGTCCCTTGTCAAAACCAACCGCTTGAAAGCCAATGTTGGGCGGCTGATCTCGTCCGGGGAAATGAGTAAACTTGGGGTAAACAATCAAACGTTGGGTAGATTCGCCTGTCGCCTCTATCTCTTTCTTGAGCGCTTCAAAAGCTCTCTGTTTGCGTGGAGCATAGAACAGTGGATATTCTTTGTTACCAATGGTGATAGTACTTCTCTCGTTATCCCCCTCTAGTATGAAATTTACTTTGCCAGTAATTATCCCAACTGCTTGAAATAATGCACCGGAAGAGGTAGCATCTGGCTGATTTTCAGTTGAATTCTGCTCTTGGAGTGCAGGTTGCGACTGTTCTTTTGAGGACACTACTCCATCTTTTTCCAAGTTATTTACTTGGTTTAGTGTATCATCCTCTACTTCTTCTCGCTTAGGTGTTGCTGATTCTAAAGGAACAGCAGTTTTGGTAGGCTTGTTTTTGATAGGTTCTGTAGAAGCCATAATTATTATTTTTTAAAAGTGAGTGCGAATATACAGCGCTCACTTCATAATATAAAGCCTTGGCTTTTTGTGGGGTTATACCGAAAAATACGCGGCGTACCCCCACTTATCAGTCCAGATGAAATTTACTCCAAGTGCTGCTGCAGATTGCTCGCCTCACCGGACATGAGTTAACGTGAGTTCGACAGGTTGAAAAGGGTGGTCCTAAAGCATTAACGAGTGTCATACGGCAAGTATTCTGCTTAAGCGATTGCAAAAGTGCCAGTGCTTAGACAGCGCAATCGCGATTTGGGGGAGTGGCTTGGGTCAATCGCAAGAAAAAATATTTGAGTGGAATCCGGAATCCTGAAATCTGATTTTGTAGCTTATACCAATTCTTTATGAAGCTGCGCTAAATAAAGCCTCAACAATGAAGTCGTAAGAAGTAAGAAGTAGTTGAGAATTCCATTTCATGGTCTTTTAGGTCTTACAGCGGATTTCAGCTAAGTGAAGTACGCCTTTCTGCCTTAAAACAAGGGGCTTAAACCCCTTGCCTGTACCTCGTAAAAGTGAAAAACGCTGTATTTAGCGACAGCTCTAATAAATTATGTCACTCTTGCTTGAGATCGACTTTTCTACATTGCACTGCCAGGTTAGACTCTAGAATTGGAAGCGTTCAATGAGCAACTCCAACTCATCCACTTATCAGGAAGCTTTATGCCCTGCCAACACCTTAATGAACTGACTCTGGAAAACCTAATCTCTAAAGCAAACTACCCTGTATTTCGTTGTGAAGAGTGCATTCGGATGAATGGTCGCTGGGTGCATCTTCGCATTTGTCAGACCTGTGGCAAGATGCTGTGCTGTGACTCGTCTGAACATCAGCATTCTCGCCGTCACTTTGAGGAAACCGGACATATGGTGATCAGTTCAGCCGAATTAGGAGAGCAATGGCTGTGGTGTTTTGTGGATGAGCAACAGAAGAACTATTAGAACTATTAAAGGTGTAATTCACTTCAGCATCTATCAAACTTAGACGCCATTCTAAAGGCGCTCACCGATACCGCAGTCAAGTTCAAATTAAAATCCTCCAGAATTCGATCAAAAAGAGCGATGCTGCCTACATTGATCCCTTGGGTGATTCGCTCACATCTCTAGCACTGCTACCTAGACCACCCCTTCAACATTCATCATGACTGATTACATTCAGCACATCATTGAGCCACACGTTCAAGACCTCGGAGGTTTTCAAGCCCGTCGGCTCCTTCCCTCAAATGTTCTGACACTAGTAGGTCCGTTTATCTTTTTTGATCATCTCGGTCCTGCAGTGTTTCCACCCGGCAAGGGCGTTGATGTCAGACCGCATCCGCACATCAACCTTGCAACAGTCACTTACCTGTTTGAAGGTGTTTTACTGCATCGCGACAGTGTAGGCAGCGTTCAGGAAATTCATCCTGGTGCCGTGAACTGGATGACAGCAGGACGAGGGATTGTCCACTCAGAACGTACACCCGACCATGAACGCAGTAAAGAAGCAACACTTCACGGAATTCAGACCTGGGTAGCACTTCCTGACGAGCATGAGGAAACTGACCCTTGGTTCAGCCATTATCCAGCAACCGATTTGCCTGCTTGGGAAAATGCAGGAGTTTCGTTCACACTGATTGCGGGAGAAGCGTATAATCACACTTCTTTGGTGCGAACGTTTTCACCCATGATTTACCTAGATGTGCAGCTGGCTGCCGGAACGCAATTTACTTTACCTGGCGATTACAGTGAGCAAGCGGTTTACAGCGTGACTGAAGGACTGCAAATTAACGGTGTCCCTCTGGAGCAACATCGTTTAGCTGTTCTGACTTCAGGCGCATCGGTAGACATCTCCTCTAAAGGCGGTGCTCGCTGTATTGTGGTTGGAGGTGAACCTGTGGGAAAGCGGCACAAGTGGTGGAATTTTGTTTCAAGCCGTCTTGATCGCATTGAGCAAGCAAAGCGGGATTGGCAGGAGGGACGGTTTGAGCAAGTGCCTCAAGAAACGGAATTTATTCCCCTGCCACAGGAGCCTCAACAAAATAAGGAACAGCCTATGTAGAAAATTCAGCAGTTGGATTACTAACAAAAAACCCCTGCACCTACTTACTGTACGTTCTTCTCCATACAGCGGCATGCTTGTCATGCAATACTCGTAAGAGTTCGACGCCGACTAGGGCTAAGTCCGTTGCTGTCGTCCACAAACTGACTGCTGCCATCTCAGGATAAACATCGTACTTGCCCTGAAGTGGGATACCAGAGAACGGGTGAGCACTTGCTGCCCTTGCTGCCCAATCGTTCTAGTCTAAGGGTGTTGTTAAACCGTTGGCGTTTGATTCAAGTGATAAATTATGCAGAAATACCAAGTGAAGGACTGGAGATTGGCTATTCCTAAGGGGCAGCGCACTCCACGCAATTGCCCAACTGCTACTTGATTGGAGAAGATAATTTTCTGGACATAGTTTTTACCCTTTCTAACCAAGCATCGGCAATTTGGGCAACATTCTTTCAGTACCATCAGACCGGATTTTGTCTTAGTTGAATTGCCATTTAATAAGTTTTTAGGAATACATCTAGCACTTTAAATTGAAAAATTATTGTTAGATAAGTATATTATTTTTCAGATGTTTTTCTCTTAATTAGTATAAGTCTAGCCTTAGAAAATAAAGTGTTTTTATGTTGTTTGGATAATTTGAAGTAAAAACAGTAAAATATTAATAGATTTATTTATGAAGCAAGTGTAAAAAAATAGAAATAATGAATATCAAAGAACAACTTTTTAGAGAAATTGAATCTGCTCCAGAATCACTCTTAGCACAGACGCTTGATTTCTTGCAGTTTATTAAAACTAAACAGCATGAATCCCAGTCAGTAGTAGATGCAACACAAACCTCTGCAACGCAACAGCAAACAACAGTCCAATCAACAGGTCGCTCACTCTTAGAACATTTGAAGACTGTTGGTAGCTGGGAAGGAGATGACTTGGAAGAATGTCTCCAGCAAGTTTATGCAACTCGTGGCAAAGCTAAATTTAACTACGATAACCCTTTTGAATAATGTACCTACTGGATACAAACCATTGTAGCTATGCGATTCTAAGAGAACCGAATATCTTGCGCCGCTTTGCTGAAGTAGAAAGTAGTCTAGTGACAACTTGTGTTGTTGTCCAAGGAGAATTAACTGACATGGCGGAGCGCTCACAACGTAGTTCGAGTAACTTAGCTTTGGTGAGGCGTTTTCTTCAGGGTTTATATATCTACAGGATTGATGAAGTAACAGCAGAAACATACGGAAAACTTAAAGCAGCTTTATTCAACCAGTTCGGTCCACGAGAGAAAAGTAAGCGGAGAAAAACCAAAATTACTGATTTAGGATTTGATGAGAATGACCTCTGGATTGCTGCTATTGCTGTGCAATACAATCTAACCGTTGTCTCGGCTGATAGCGACTTTAACCGAATTCAACAAGTTAGAGCATTGTCTGTTGAATCCTGGTTGTAAACTTACCGGGAACAACGCTCAAAATTTGGATATGGAAGCTAAGAGTTGTAGTTCGTCAAGATTGTTTCAAGTAATTTTATCAAAACTTCATATATATAAAGCTATAACCGCAATTCTGCTGATTATCATAGGTTTAAATGATAATCAGTTTCTACCTAAGCCAACAAAGTCATGAATTTTGGTTCTGATGCCCCAAAAGTCTTCATTAGCTATAGCCACGACTCTCAGGAACATAAAGACCGAATTTTAACCCTTGCTAACCGTTTACGGGCTGAAGGTGTGGACTGTAACATCGACCAGTACGAAGAGTCGCCTGCTGAGGGGTGGCCCCGGTGGATGATGAACCAGGTAGAATGGGCTGATTTTGTCGTTGTAGTTTGTACTGAGCAGTACGATCGCCGATTTCGAGGTCGAGAAGAACCAGGTATAGGACGAGGAGTGACTTGGGAAGGAGCAATTATTACTCAGGAACTTTACGATTCTCATGTCAAAAGTACAAAATTTGTCCCCGTTGTATTTTCTTCTGGGGATGAAAATTTTATTCCAATTATGATTCGCGCGTTTAGTCGGTACGATTTGTATACCGAAGAGGGATATCAAGCCTTCTACCGTCGCCTCACCAATCAACCCCTGAACCCGAAACCCCCACTGGGTGAGAAGTTAGAACTTGCACCGCGTGTATTACCAGGATTACCAGCACGCGATCGCAAACAGACTTTTCTCAAAACACCTAGCTTCTTCGCTTATGACAATGCATGGGTTGGTAGGGAAAGTTTGATTAAGGAATTGAGCGATCGCGTCCAAGCATCCTGTCGCTTGTTGATTTTGGTTGGGATCGCAGGTATTGGTAAAACCGCACTTGCAGAACGGTTAGCTGTGGAATTGCAGGACTAGTTTGATGGTGACTGGAGTCGCTTCCATTTGGTAATGCTTATGAGGGACATCCTTTGGCTTTACGGGTGATTGCTGGGGAAATTGTCAATCGTCCCTTTAATGGCAATGTGGTTGCTTATTGGAATAAATACGGAAATGAAGTTGAGGAAGTTGAAAAAGCGATAGAGGAGGCAAAGACACAACAGGTGGCATTGCAAACGTTGCGTGATCGCTATTTGGTAGAAGAGTTAGTTGAGAATAATCAGTGCATATTGAGACAACACAATTTAATTAAGGAGTGTGTGGCTGGAACGTTTGAAGCAAATGGATTAATAAAATGGAAAAATCATATACAGTAAATTATCACAGGGTCATCATTCCGGTAGGTAAGGTATAGAAAGTAGACATTAAGATGTTTCAGACGGCTCATCCACCAAAAGTCTTCATTAGCTACAGCCACGACTCACGAGAACATATGGCTCGTGTACTAATGTTGGCTGACCGTTTACGGACTGAAGGTATTGACTGCAACATAGATCAATATGAAATAGCACCTTCACAAGGGTGGCATCATTGGATGATGAACCAATTGGAATGGGCTGATTTTGTGGTTGTAGTTTGTACTGAGCAGTACGAGCGCCGATTTCGACGAGGTCAGAAAGAACCAGGAAAAGGACGGGGAGTGACCTGGGAAGGGTCAATTATTGCTCAAGAGCTTTATGATGGCTATCTAAAAAGTATCAAATTTGTTCCAGTTGTGTTTTCTGCTGAGGATAAAAACTACATACCGATAATGTTTCGTGCTTTTAACACGTACTATCTGGACACAGAAGAAGGATATACTGCACTCTATCGTCGCCTGACAAATCAGCTGGATAACCCAAAACCTGCATTGAGCGAATTAGCAAGGTTACCAGTAAGGTCACTTTTATCACATACTAGTAATTCTTTAGCTGTTAGCATGCGTTTAGAAGATGTATTTAAGCGGTCAGGCATACCCACGCATACGTTTGTTGAACCAGTTGAGTATCGACGGCTTTTGGTTGCTTTACGCACACGTGGTCGAGGATTAGTTGTTGAAGGAACATCCGGTGTGGGTAAGACTACTTGTGTTTTAAAAGTATTGGAGCTACTTTCTCTGCATAATAAGAAAATCAAAAAATTAACGACTCGGAAAAAACAAGACAGAGAAGAAATTATTTGTTTGCCAAAAAATAATGATTATGACCTAATTATTATTGATGACTTTCATCTATTGGAAGATACTGCAAAGCAATTAATTGCTGATTATATGAAGGTTATTGCTGATGAGGAAAAAGGTATTAAATTAATTCTGATAGGTATTAATAAAGCTGGTAACAGTCTTGTTAGATTTGCAAGAGATTTGAATAATAGAATTGAAACAATCAGATTTGGAATCAATCCTGAAAATAAGGTAATCGAACTTGTCAAAAAGGGTGAAGAAGCTTTAAATATTAAATTTAATTATACTTTATTCACAAATATAGTTAAAGAATCATATGGTAGTTTTCACATTGCTCAATTGTTGTGTTATGAAGCTTGCATACTTGCTGAAGTTACAGAAAGAACCTCAGCTATTCAAAAAATTACAATTACCTTTGATGCTGTTAAACAGAAAGTTATAGAAGAGCTATCACGAGCTTTTGATGACGTAGCTAGAAAATTTGCTAGGGGTCCTAAATTGTCCCGTGAAGGGCGTGCCCCATACTTTCATATTTTACACTGGCTAGCTAATGATGATAAATGGTCTCTTGAACTAGACTTTGCAATTACAAAATATTTAGAGCATAGAGCAAGTGTTGAGCCATTACTTGAGAACGGTTTTATCCAGAATTTTATTGCTCGAAATCATGATGATTTTTCTGATGTCATACACTATGATTCATTAACTAGAATTTTAAGTATAGAAGACTCGAAATTTGTATTTTTTCTTAGAAATTTATCATGGCATCAATTTGCAGCAAAAGCAGGTTACTTATCTGTAAGCTTTACTGGTAGATATGATTTTGCTTTATCTTTCGCAGGTGCAGATAGAAATGTAGCTGAAGCCATTGCTAGAAAATTAACAGAAGCAGAAATTGCAGTTTTCTACGATCAGGATGAGCAGCATCGAATTTTGGCAAATGATTTGGAAGAGTATTTAAGACCAATTTATCAAAGTGAGGCGCAGTTTATCATAGCATTACTTAGCAAAGATTACCCAACGCGCATTTGGGCTAAGTTTGAATCCGAACAGTTTAAAACTCGTTTTAGTAAGAGTGAAGTGATTCCAATTTGGTTTAGTGACTCTCCACCAGGAATGTTTGATGAAACTAATCGAGTTGGAGGATTGACTTATAAAATTGATACTGATATGGAGTCTCAAGTTGACTATATAGTTAAAATTTTAATTAAGAAGTTAGGGGAGACACGTAGAAAAATACCTGGTATTCAATAAGATCTTATTCAAGCAGTAATTATATAATTTTTACTACTTTAATAAAAAAATAGCAAGCATGAGAAAATATTTAAAGCTCTGGATAAATACTTAATTTTTGTTATATTAAACACACTTTATAGTTAAGTCTCTGCTAAAAAGCCTACAGATGAACTCCGTTCCCATTTCTCCCAAAGTAATTATCAGCTACAGCGATGATTCACCAGAACATAAAGACCGGGTGTTACAGCTAGCTGACCAATTGCGGGAAGATGGGATTGATTGCAACATAGACCTGTACCACGAATCAGAGCCACCACCTCAAGGGTGGCCCCGTTGGGCGAACGACGAGATTGATGCAGCTAGCTTTGTCCTGATAGTCTGTACCGAGCTATACAATCGACGCTTCAGGGGTCACGAGGAAATTGGTAGAGGTAAAGGCGTTACTTGGGAAGGGGCAATTGTCATCCAATACCTCTATGATGCTGAGGGTAACAATACTAAATATATCCCCATCGTCTTTTTTTCTCAGGACTTAAACTACATTCCTACGGTTTTGGCTGGCGTTAGTATTTACAATCTTGAGGTTGAAGAAGAATACGAAAATTTACTCCGTCGTTTGACGAACCAACCTTGGATTCAAAAACCCCCTCTTGGTACTCTTAGAGCATTACCGCGACGCGATCGCCAACAATATTTTCTCAACCAAACCCAGCACGCTAATTTACGAGAAGAACTGCTTGCAGCTTCCAAAGGGCTATTAAACTGGAAAAGGACACTTGACGACAACCAAGAAATTGAACGTCCAGAGTTAGAACAACTCCTAAATCGCATTGACACAGAAGAGTCTTCGACAACTATTGTTCTTGGTGTTCCCGGTTGTGGAAAATCAGCACTACTGGCGAAGCTAGGACATTGCGTAGTTAATAAAGGTTACGGACTACTAGCTATTAAAGCAGATTTTCTGAGTAATAAAGTTAACAGCCTTGAAGATTTGCGTTGTGATGACCAGCTTAATCTCAGCGTAAATCTGCGAGAAGCCATTAAAGCGATCGCGAATAAAGAAAAAGTCGTATTGTTAGTAGATCAGCTTGATGCGGTTTCAGAATTGATAGACCGACATTCAGGAAGGCTAAATGTTTTGCTCACCCTCATTCAATCCGTAGCTGGAACCAAAGGAGTGCATGTTGTTGCTACCTGTCGTGAATTTGAATTTCGCCACGGTAGTCAATTTGCTCGCCTGGAGGGTTTTGAGCAATTATATTTGAGTTTACCAACCTGGGAGAAAATTTCTCCTTTGTTAGAACACACCGAACACATTGCACCTGGTATCGGTGAATCCCTGCGTGAGTTACTGCAAAATCCCTTGCATCTGAAGATATTTCTGGAAGTCGCCAAACCTGGAGAAGTATTTGATTCTTCCCAAAAGTTACTGGATCGGTTGTGGGAAACTCGGATTCTCAATCGACCGGATGCTTCCAAATACATTGCTTTCCTAGAGCAAATTGCTCAACGCATGACCCAGGAAGAGGTACTTTGGTTACCAACAGCAGTTGCGGATAGTTGTCCGGAAATATATCAAACTTTGGTACAAGCCGGAATATTAATGACAAACCAGGAAAATTCCACCCTTGGTTTTTGCCATCAAACTTATTATGACCATACTTTGGCACGTGCCTTTGCTCGTGGTTCGCAATCACTTGTAGACTTGGTATTAGAACGTCAAGATGGTTTGTTTGTTCGACCTATTCTACTGCGAGGTCTAAATTATCTACGGGGTACTGCTCCTAAACAGTACGCAAAGCAGTTGCGATCGCTGTTGAAAAACGCAGAAGCAAATAATTCTCCATTTAAAAATAAAGTAGCCAAGTTAGCTTTTAAGAATTTAACTCATTTATCTGGCAAAATTCGACTTTGGGCGTTGAGTGTTTTGCGATCGCTACAAATAATTTATATACGAACCCATATTTACAGCCTGTTAATTGAGTTTGTTGGTTCGCAACAAAACCCCGAACCAGTTGAAGCGGAACTTCTAATTCCTCTGCTTAACTTGGAGACAGAAGCACCCAAAGTTTTAGATGCGATGATTGGTAGTCCTGGTTGGTTCAAGATTTTACGCGATCGCCCTGAGTTTAGACAGTGGTTAGAAAAGCAGCCTAACAAAGCCACTTATTGTCTTTCTATCTTAATGGCAGCAACTTACTTTGCAACTGATGATGTATGGAATCTCATCGAGGAATATTGGCTGAATGATGCAGTTTATGACTCTTTAAGTATACGAATTATACAGAACATTCAACAATGGAATCCTGAGAGAGTATGGCAGAGCCAGCAAGTTATTCGGCGTTCTAATTGGGATATGTATAGTTTGTCCATAATTGCAGAAAAAGTGGCTGAAACTTTACCTCAACTTGCACCAAGAATTTTACGTGCTCATTTGGATTACAGGTTAGAACAAGCTATAGCAGAAAGCAGGAAGCCAATACCAGAACTAGCAGCAGATGCAAGTGATGCAGAAAGATATGCTCACGCTTATAGACACAATCCTAAGAACTCCCTTAAAAGCTTACTTGAAGGTGGGACCAATTTTGACCAAATCGACACACTTGCAAAAGCGAATCCGAAATATTTTTTAGATGCTATTTGGTCATGGTTTACTGATTTAGTGAGTAGGATTGTAGACCAAAAAGGACTTACAAAAAATAGTTATTATGAAGACTATATTAACAGTTTTGATTGTGAGGACAGTAAAATTATACAAGCTGTATTGTCAGCTATTTTAGAATTGGCAAATCAGGATAGACGAGCTTTTTTAGATTTTTTCAATAAAAATAAAAAATTAGAATTATTGCTTGTTCATCGTTTAGTTGCATACGGATTAGTTCAGATAGCAACCCACGAACCGCAAGCAGTTTTGAATTACTTAGTAGGAGATTTAAGACGGTTAAGTTTAGGAGATTTTCTAAATGTTCATAAAGAAACAAAACAATTAATAGCAGCAGTTTGTCCGTACATTAAACCTCAAGAGAGAATTCGTATTGAACAAGCAATTCGTAGATATAACTATTATCCAATCGAGCGGGACTTACCACCCGATTTGCGCTTGTATACTTTGCACGATAATCGCCAACATCAACTAAGACTCATACTTGCGTTTCCTGAAGAATATTTGAGTGTGGAAGCAAAGCGATGGCGGGATGAAGAAATACGTGCTTTCCCTTGGGTTATTAATGAAAAAGACCACGACTACCCTACAATTGCACAAGACGTAGGTGCGCCAATGAATGTTGAGGAAATGACTCGTGCATCCGACCAACATCTATTAAACTTATTTGATGAATTGGCAGATATAACAAAAGCAGATTATTTCAAGCGTCGAAGTGATTTATCTCGTGCTGGGGGTGCATCGTCACAAGCTTATGAGTTTGGCAAGCTAGTTAAAGACGATCCAAAACGTTTTCTCCGCATTATGCCACATCTTCAGCCACAGCGTCATGAAAGTTATGCAGGTAATGCAATTAGAGAGCTTGCGGAAAGCGATTTTCCAGCAAATAATTTGATTGAGCTAGTAGAAAACCTGGAACAACGTGGATTTGTTTCGGAAAATTTTCGCTCAAAAGCAGCATCTGCTTTAGAAAAAATTGCTGAAAATAACCAAGGACTTCCACAATCAGTTCTCTCCCTATTAGAAAATTGGCTATCTTCACATTCACAACCGGATTTAGCTCATTATCGAAGTGATGAGCAACGTTCGTACCAAGCAAACTCTCCAATTCTCTTTGGTGTCCGTGGTTCGCACACATTACCGGGTGATAGAGGCGATATTGTACGAGCGATCGCTGCTGGCTACCTTAAGCAAAATCCTCCCGATTTACAAAACTGGGCAAGGGTAATTCAATCTAGGTTAGGGGTAGAGCCACACCCAGCAGTTTGGGTGGATATTTTGACAGATATGCCACCTTTATTAAATGGCGATCGCACTCAAGCAACCCAACTTTTTGATGCAGTGATTCGCAACTGTCCCGAAGTGTTGCAGTATCAATGGGCGCTTTACTTCATTTCTCGCACAGTAGGATGGTTTGAGCCAAAAGAGACGGTTCAAGGTTGGCTGGAGATGCTTTGGGCAGATGGCTCAAGTTTTTGCCGTCAAGCGTATGGGGAATTGCTATTTATCCACTATTTTCAGTATCAAGATGAGTGGTCAGTAGCAAAAATCAGCCATCACCTTACTACTCAGGATAACGAGGCAGTTCTGTGTGGATTAGCTCACGCAGCCAGCCATATGTGGGTCCAAAGAAGATGCAGAACGAAAGCAGCAGAAATTCTCTACAATCTTGCCCCCTCTAACATTGAAGCAATTCAAAGTGCACTAGCAAGCGTCTTTTTTCAAAGCCGTAAGTATTTCGAGCTAGACTCTGGAATGCGCTTACTAATTCCAGCAGTGTGTAAAAACAAACCATTACTCCTAAAAGCCGCCTCAGATATTATTGAGATTATCGAAAACAATAATTTTGTCGATACTGAGCCTCAACTGGTGTCTGAAATTTGCCAAAGCTTACTAAGTAAGTTGGGCAAGGAACAGGACAATCCTACAAGACCCTTAGTTTTTGCAGCAGAAAGTCTTACAACACTTGCTATCCAACTACATCGTCAGCATAAATACCGACAAATTGGTTTAAAAATCTTTGAGCAACTACTTAGCTTCAATTTGAGAGAAACTCGTTCAGCGCTTGAGGTGCTTGACAGGAAACCAAATCGGTTAAGCTTTTATCAAGCACCCAGGAGAAGACGGCATAGACAGCAAATTTCCCCTGGTAACAATTAGGTGTAGGTAGTAGGTTAGTTAATGAATAACGAGGATTTAGTACAAAAAAATCGAGACTACCTTATTAAACAAAGCGAAATGCTACAAACCATTATTGGAAGAATGGCTAGCAATTCACTCACAATTAAGCAATTGGGGTTAACAATATGGACAACATTAATGGGATTTGGGTTTGCGAACAAAAACAAGTCTTTATTTTTATTGGCACTTTTCTCGTTTGCTCTACTTGGCTTTTTTGATGCTTATTACCTATACCTGGAAAAGCGGTTTCGTCGTAATTTTAATCGGCTAACAGAATTAATATGTGGTTTAAACGGTGACGAAGAAGAAGTTCTAAAGCATATTAAAGGAAACTTCTTAGTATTAGAAAAATTTCAATCAGCACAGGTATTTAATCAATATTTAAGTGCGCTTTTATCTTGGGCAAATATTCCTTATATTGTTGTAGTTTTTTCTACTGTATTAATTTTTATAATTAGTTAATTACTGCATATTTTTTTATTTGATAGTATTTATATTAACTGCATTAAACTAAAATTTATAAATTTGATTAGCTAATTCATCTAAAGAATAAACAATTTGAATATCAGGACGTACCAAACCCGTTTGAATTTCTACATCTTGTCTTTTAGGGTAGTTAGGATGAACTCCCACAAATAAAGGGACCGTTGTCCTGCACTATTACCCTAATGCGACCAGTCTTTTGGGCACTCCAGTTTGTCATACTCTTCTAATTGTTAGACGAAATTACCTTTAACAATAGCAATTGTGTTGTTCCAATTGACAGTTTGATTGAGTAAGTAACGATGAAATAAATTTTTGACAATTTCTACTTCCTCTTGTTTCAAATTCTCGGCTAACCGAGTAGCATAACTGGGGCGAGTAGTCGTCTGCGAAGTTGTAAACCAACGGTTTAGTAAATTAGGCGTGATGTACATTTGAGTTTGGGTTCGCTCCTGTGTTATCTCCACTGCTAAACCTGCTTTCTCAAAAGCTGTCCTCAAATCCTTAACATCCCAATTAACCATATGGTCGGAAGCAACGGAGTAAATTGCTTCTTCTGCTGCGACTAACTTTTCGTATAAATTTTGTTCAACCCAACCAGGATTCAGTAAATTATAAAGTCTTTGACTGTGGCGAGAGACAGTCTCTGCCAACACAATCATTCCCTCCTGATTTAGCCATTTAACTAAGGCTTGAACAAGGCTAGATTTTTCTGCTTCTTTCATCAGGACATTGCGTCCAATAATCCGGTCAAATTTTACTTTTTCTGTAAGGTTTGCTAAACAGTTGGGTAATTCGCTTAAAGAAGTGTTCAGAATAATTGGACGTACCAGTTCGGGGAGCGTAGCAGCTTGTTGTGCTAAAGCTTGAGCATCAGCTTGATTATGCACGCAAGCATAAACACTTCCTTCCGGGACTCGACGCACTGCTTCCCAGGTTAATAAGCCGCTTGCTGCATTCAAATCTAGAATTATATGATGACGCGCTGGTGCAGCAATATGAAATACTGTATCGCGTAATTCGGCAAGATGCTGCCCGACTTGTCCCAAAGTTCTTTGCAACCATCGGTCTGTACTTTGATTGGTTTCGCCATAAGTTAGCACTTCAGTTGGAGCAACTTCTAATCCTTCCACTGCGGCTGCGAGTTGTGCTTCGCGGCGACGAGCCACAGCCGTTTTGATTTCTGCTTCTTTGCCCATCTCTGAGGGCTGATAAAAGACTTGTCCTTGCAAACTTTTGGGCAGATATTGCTGTTCTACCCAATGGTCACGGTAGGCGTGGGGATACAAGTAACCTGCTCCATGTCCAAAGCCTTGTTTATCGCGGTTAGCATCTTTAAGATGATTGGGGATATCCGCTTGGAACTCCCGTTCTACTGTAGCTAAGGCATCAAAGAAACCCATAACACTATTTGATTTCGGAGCATTAGCTAAATAAAGAGTGGCTTGAGCAAGGTGATACCGTCCCTCTGGCATTCCTACCCGGTCAAAGGCTTGGGCGCAAGCATTAATGACTACTACAGCCTGGGGATCTGCTAGTCCAATATCTTCACTCGCTTGAATCAACAGGCGGCGCAGAATAAAGCGTGGGTCTTCTCCAGCATAAAGCATCCGCGCCAGCCAGTATAAAGCAGCATCAGGGTCAGAACCACGTATGCTTTTGATATATGCACTGATGGTGTCAAAGTGAGCATCTCCTTCTTTGTCATAAAGAACTGCTCTTTGTTGGATGGATTCTTCGGCTACACCTAAAGTGATGTGGATAACTCCTGCTGCATCTGGTGGTGTGGTTTCTACAGCTAACTCTAGGGCGTTAAGTAGTGATCGCGCATCTCCGTTAGCAACATTAACCAGGTGTTCCAGCGCATTTGGTTCTATTTGCACAGCCAATTGACCATAACCGCGTTCGGGATCTGTTAGCGTTTGGGTGACAACCTGGCGTAAATCTTTTTCCTCAAGTGGTTTGAGTTGAAAAATTCGCGAACGACTAACTAAAGCTTTGTTGACCTCGAAGTAGGGATTTTCAGTGGTAGCGCCAATCAGAATTACTGTACCATTTTCCACCCAAGGTAACAGAGCATCCTGTTGAGATTTATTGAAGCGGTGTACTTCATCTACAAACAAAATTGTGCGCTGATTTTGGTATTTCCGCTTATCAGTTGCTGTTGAAATGGCATCTCGAATGTCTTTGACACCTGCAAGAACAGCATTGATAGCGATAAAGTGTGCAATCGTCGTATTGGCAATAATGCGAGCTAAAGTTGTTTTGCCTGTGCCTGGGGGACCAAAGAAGATTAATGAGGATAATTGGTCAGCAGCGATCGCACGACGGAGTAAGCGTCCTGGTGCAATGATGTGGTCTTGTCCTACAAATTCATCTAAGGTGCGGGGGCGCATTCTCGCAGCTAAGGGGGCTTCTGTTAATATTTGTTGTTGGTAGTTGTGCTCAAATAAATCCATATGAATGCAGTTTGGCCAGTTCGTGTGGCAACCAGGCAACTTTTTTCAATTGCTATCTTGCCATTGTATTACTGCTTTTAGCTCCTTTAGAAATATTAATTGATGGTAAGCTGAACCAATACTTAAAATAGCTGTGTTAATCTCTGATGAGGTGAATCTCATGGCTAAGAAAGCCAAAAAAATCTGGCTTCCTTCTACAACTAAAAAGCCGAAGCCCCAAGTTCCAGAAGATGAGAAGCAATTAGTTTTGCAAAAATGTCATGAATTAATTGAAACTGAATTCAAGCCAAAATATATTCAATCTCCACCCACAGATAATGATTGGAATTATCGAGTAGATATCTTTGGCAAGTGGTATCGCAATTATTTTTACTTTTGTTCTATTTTTAATTGTCCTAGTCCTAGAGCCATCTCTCCTTCTTTTGAATCAAAATTTGCTCGTTTGGAGTATGTAGGAAAAGATTGTTTTAATGTTGCTTACATGAGGCATACAGAACAATGGTGGGAGATTTTACAAGGATTGTCGCTTGAGGAGTGTTTGTCTGAATTAAAAATCAATTCCGTGCTCCAGCCGTGATAAGTATGATTTGTGGCAATATGCTTTATCATCGCCAGTTGACGAAGCAAAGCGAATAATCATCAAGAAGTTGATAGTTTTTCGACTTGTTATCTGTAGCTTTTAAATCTGATAGAGGTAGGACAAACTGCTTGTTATCTTCCACTCTCTTAACGGAAACTTGAAGCCCATAAAGGTTGGGCTTGGATCATGGTCTATCTGAATTTTTCTCTTAATTCCAGCATTGACCAGAAAATGGTCGGTTTAACAAACAGCCACCACTTTTTCTGACTGTCATCTTTAATGATAATGATAATTTGATAACAGTGAGTTGGAGAGGCATCGACGCTCGCCTTTCTCCCTCTTGACCTGATTATAATTCTTAGCAGGAATCCCTTTTCAGAATATTAAGTGATTGACAAAATCCGTGCTGTCTAAAATTCTCACGAATACCTAGAGAGTCCTGAGGTACCCCACCAAAGGATACCTTTGGGCTCTCCTTCATTTTTTTATACCTGTACTTAAATTTGTCTTTTTTAGTACATTTGTGCTGTTTAAGTGGCGATCGCTAACTTTTAGTCTAAACTTCAGTTATTCAGGCTGGCGTTCTTTGTAGCGTGCCAAAGGCATTCGCCTGATTACCAATCTGAATCTCTGCTCACCTTGAAACTCCTAAACTCCTTGAAAACTTGAAGTACTATTCTCAACACCAGGACGCTTTCCCAATCACTTACCTCAACGATTTGCGAGGAGAGATTCTAGCGTGCGCTTATCTTGGAATCAACAATCTTAACCGCGACTTTGTTGACACCAAAGGGTTTTCTGTGGTATTCCAACGTTCAGAACTTGCAGAAGTTGAACGGCGGTTTCCCTTTTTCAAGCCCTATCTCGACCAGGCGCTACAGCCCACCTGCAACGCTTTCTATCTTAACCCGCTGCTGCTCAAAGAAGGCTCCCGCGTCGATCCTCATATTGATCGTTCGCTGCGCTCTTACTGCAAAACGGTTGAGCCTCCCGTGGTCGTGAGTGTTCTTTATGTGCAAGTACCGCCAAACTTGCAAGGCGGAGAACTGGTGTTGCGCCGTCAAAAACAGCAAGTCGGGCAGATTAAGCCACAAGCTAACACGCTACTGTATTTTCAGGGCGATCTGATGCATTCTGTGAATGCGGTTAAAACCACCGGCACTCGTCTAAGCTTGGTTTGTGAACAATACAGCCTGAGTGAAACTGAACTGCAAGACATTCCAGCATTCACAGTGGAGTCTAGGGCAGTAAAGGCAAAACGGAAGTAGCGATTCTCCAAACCAGAGGCTATGCCCGAAGTGCGATGGCACGGAGTGCCCGCCAAAGGCGATCGCTCTGTTTATTCGGGAACATGCCAATGCATATAAAAAAGACGGTAGTGCGAGCCGGAAAACTCCTTACTTTATTCTCAAGCGGGCAAGATGCCAGCACTACAAAGCAATCCTAAATCATAAGCCCTGCGGGCTGCCTTCGGCTACGTGACAAACAAGATCCCCGACTTCTTAAAGAAGTCGGGGATCTGTGGCTTTCAATTCTTACAAATTAAATAGGATTACTCTAGCGACTTGGTACTAAAGTAGTGAAAGCAAGTCCCCTTGGAGGAGTCATGAAAGCTATTGAAATCATGGGAACTGTCGATGAGCAAGGTCAACTTTCCTTAGATGTACCCTTGAGTGTGGACAAGCATACTCGCGTTAGAGTCATTGTACTGCTCCCTGAAGAAGCTGAGAAAGAAAACAAGCACGAGGAGGATGAGGAAATATCCGAATCTGCCGCAGAAAGTTTTCGTCAAGGTTGGTATGATGCCATGATAGGAAACACTTTACCTGTTTCTCAACTGTGGGAAGGAATTGATGCAGAATGACTCACCTTTAATTCAGGTTGAGGTAACTGCTAAATTCAAGCGCAACTTGCGGATTTTGGCGAAAAAGTACCGCAATATTCGCAGCGATATCCAGCCCATTATTGAAGAGCTTCAATCTGGAAAGTTACCAGGTGACCAGATACCAGGAGTAGGGTATACAATTTTTAAGCTACGGGTAAAAAATAGCGATATCCAAAAGGGTAAGAGTGGTGGATATCGACTGATATATTATGTTAAAACCAGCACAAAGATTATCTTAATTACTATCTATTCTAAATCTGAACAGGAAGATATTGCTACAGAAGAAATTCAGCAGATAGTGGCTCAGTTTGAGCAGAAACAAAAAGATAAACAAGTAGATAACGACTGATACTCATCATTGCCAGTTGTATTTTTACGAAGGCGATCGCACTAACTAAATCGCACTAACTAAAGGTTCGCTGCTGTTTTGATTTTACTACAGATTTCTACCCAAGCTTTATCTCGTTTTGCTGTGGGAATGTTGTTCAATGGTTTATCAGGAGAGTGGGCTGCTTGATACTTTTCAATTGCTGTTTCTTTGTAACTGCTAGAACGCAACGGTATCCAAAAAATTGTGACTCCTGCTCCAGCGTTTTCTAATAGAGGTGGTAATTCTTTTTTACTGATATAGTCTGATGCTAAAAAATTAGGACTAACCAGCAACAAAGCAACTTTTGCAGCGGCGAGAGCTTTGGCAATTTCATCTCGCCACACAGCACCAGGCTGGATTTGGGTATCATCCCACAGTTGCAAATTCTTTTCTCTAATCAATGGTTCTAGATGAGTTTTGAGGTCGTTAAACCACTTTTTATCTTTATGACTATAGCTGATGAAAACGAGGTTTCTGCTTGGGGTCAACAATGCTTTTTTCTCCTGTTCCAGTTCTCGTTGCAACGGTACTGCTTGAGACTTGAGTTCCCTATGTGCACCGAAGGTTTGCTGCATAACATCGTCAATCAACTTTCGGACATCAACCATTTGAAAGCTTTTCTGACATTGGATTTCGTACTGACGATTATCTAGAAACCTACGCAGCACGTCCATAGGATAAGAATGAGGCGTCTGACTTCCTTGACAGCTTGCGCAATTGCAGGGAACAAGGGTTTGATACTTCAAACGCTCGAAAGACTGATGGATTTTGTCGAGTTCGTGGGTGACAACTGCTAGCAGTTCTTTCTTGCGGTTTCCTTCGATACGAATTTTAATTTCCCTTTGATTGTAGTTTTCAATAACTTCGGCGCGGGTTTCGTCTTTGTTGAGAACAACGCCGTTTTTCCAAACGAGTTTTTGTTGTTCAATCCAAATGTGTGTCTCAACGATGAAGCGGGTGAGGATACCTTTGGGCATGAAATCATACTCATAGCGCAAAATCAGGTTGTTGGTTTCGTCCCAAGTGTAGTCAGGTTTGTCAACCGAAAGCAGGTGAGGTGCAATATAGGTGTCAGAACGGGTGGGAATTTTGTAGCAGAGTTTGAACCGCATCATCAAATGAAGCAGTTCATCTCGCATATCGGCATATTCAACTTCATTCCAGATATTGACAAGATCATCCTGGGTAAAGCGCCCCTGATTTTGCCTAACGGTTTTATTGTCCAAAACTTTGTAGACAGCACTAGTTCCCCATTCTGGTTTGAGGATGACATAGTGTTTGAGTGTAGAATCATTTTGAAAGTGCAGATAAACGCCGAGGTCATGCAGATAGCGGCTAAGGAGCAACATATCTTTACGGTCAGTTAGTTTATTATTTCGGCAAAGGGTGCAGTATTCTTCAAGGCTGATGTAGTTGCGGGAATAGTTTTCTAAGGCTGAACGGACTCTCACCCAGAGTTTTGGCAAAGGTGTGCCGACGTGGGGAAGCCTGCTGATGTAATCCTGAATGGCGTCTTTAATTTCCGATAAACCACGATTGGTGGCTAAGTTGGTTGGCAGAATTTTCTCCAAGTTAGTAAATTCTCCCCGCAACTGGCGCTCATTGACTTCGCACTGACGGTCTTGTTTTTCATTTTTGATGATCAGAACTGGGCTATTGTCGCTCAAGAGTTCAACAACCTTGAGCCACCAGTAAAAGTCTGTGTTTTCTTTACGAGTATCGGCAACTAAGGCATAGAGAGAACGCTCAGTCAGGAAAAATTGGTGAGTTTGATGATAGATTTCCTGTCCGCCAAAGTCCCAAACATTGACGCGAAAGGGTTGTCCATTGGGCTGTGTGAAGTCCCACCGGATCACGTCAATGCCTTGGGTGGATTCCTCATCCGACTGGAGTTCGTAAGTTTCGTCTGCAATTTTCTTGGCTAAGGAAGTTTTCCCGGCTCCCCCTTCGCCAACAATCAAGAATTTCGCTTCATAAAGGGGTTCGGTTTCTTTTGGATCTTGCACGCGGAAATAGAAATCGAGAATTTCATTTACATCGCCCGGATTTTCCGACAACTTTTTCGATCCCAAAATCTCAGGTGGAATCGGGACTGGATTTCCACGAAGATCCAAGCTTTCAAGTTTTGTCAGTTCCTTGATTTCCGCTGGCAGTGCGCTCAGTTGATTGCTGCGGAGGTCGAGCGTTTGCAGCTTGGTGAGTTGGACAATTTCCGGTGGCAGTGCGCTCAGTTGATTGCTGCGGAGGTCGAGCGATTGCAGGTTGGTGAGTTGTCCAATTTCCGGTGACAGTGCGCTCAGTTGATTGCTGCTGAGGTAGAGCGTTTGCACGTTGGTGAGTTGTCCAAATTCCGGTGACAGTGCGCTCAGTTGATTGCCGATGAGGTCGAGCGTTTGCACGTTGGTGAGTTGTCCAATTTCCTGTGGCAGTGCCTCAGTTGATTGCCGATGAGGTCGAGCGTTTGCACGTTGGTGAGTTGTCCAATTTCCTGTGGCAGTGCCTCAGTTGATTCTTGGTGAGGTCGAGCGTTTGCAGGTTGGTGAGTTGTCCAATTTCCTGTGGCAAACTGCTTAAGCGATTATCAACAACCTGAAGTTCTTCAAGATAATGAAGCTGCCCAATTTCTGCAGGTAAAGCACTCAGCTTATTCCCGATAGTACCAACAATATTGCCCTTGTCATTATATTTATATTTGCCAAGAATGAGTTTTTTGAGTTGAGTCAACTTGCCAATCTCAGGCGGTAAAACCGTCAAATCATTACCAGAGAGGTCGAGTTCTGTCACCCCCTCACTCGCCGCCTGTTCAATTACCCGCAGCAATTCTTCCTGAGTCATCAGCAATCACTGAGCTATTATTCAATATATTAAAGGTAGTCCAAATTCTACTGATAAGTCTTGCATCTACAAGTCAAGTATAGAGGTTGAAGCTTGGAAAAGTATAAGCAGGCGATTGCCCAAGGGGCACTGCGCAGAGCGCAATCGCTCCACCTCTATCGCTTCATCATTGGACTTCTAAGCTCGAAAGTTGTCCATTGGAACACCAGTTATGAGATTTAGAGGGCGATCGCTCTACCTTAATCGCTTGATCATTGGACTTTTAAAGCAGAAAGTTGCCCTTTGGAACATCAATTGTCACCTTGAAACGGCGATCGCTCTACCTGTAAGCTTTACTATTGGACTTGCAAACTCGAAACTTGTCCCTTGAAACACGAATTGTCAGCTTGAGTGAGCGATCGCTCCACTTGCAAGCTTCACTAATGGACTTGCAAACTCGAAACTTGTCCCTTGGAACAGAAACAGGACTTACGCATTTTAATGAAAAACTGTCATTCTGAGTGTAGCGAAGCGCGAAACGTAAGCGCAAAGCGCCCCCGCTAGGGGTACGCGCAGCGTGTCCCGAAGGGACTCAGAACTCCCTTGATACTTCGCTACACTCCGTTTCGCTCAGTATGACATTCTCGACTTTGCGTAAGTCCTGAGAAAGTGTCAGCATAAGAAGGCGATCGCTCTACCTTAATCGCTTGATCATTCAACTGCCAAACTCGAAGGTTGTACTTTAGAATACAAATCATTGAACGTTGAATGTTGAAGGAGATATAAGACAATGACTGCGCGAGAACAATTGATACAGGAAATTGCTCAAGCTCCAGATTTTTTGGTTGAGGAGGTTTTAGATTTCCTGCTATTTGCAAAAGCCCGCAGAAGTCAGCCCGCACTTTCACAAACCCAAAAAGAACTCCGTCCATTTGCTCTTTGTGCAGGAGAGTTTACAGTCCCCCCTGATTTTAATGATCCATTGCCTGAAGATATTCTTAGTGACTTTGAGGGGAATTTCTAACTCAATGAAACTGTTGTTAGATACTCACATATTTCTCTGGTTCATTAGTGGTAGCAATCAGCTATCAGCAATCTTTCGGGATAGTATTCAAAATCCTAACAATACTGTTTATTTGAGTGTTGTCTCATTGTGGGAGTGCATCATCAAATATCAACTGGGAAAACTTCCGCTACCAGAGTCTCCTGAAATCTATCTACCTAAGCAACGCGAACAACACCGAATTGATAGCCTCACGGTTGATGAGGCAAGTGTTGCTCAGTTAATAAAGTTACCATCTCTACACCGTGATCCATTTGACCGTTTACTCATTTGTCAATCTTTGCAGCACAACTTGACAATCTTGACGGTTGATGAAGCAGTTATGTCTTATCAAATGGCTCAATTTTTGAAATAGTCAACATTATCGACAGAATAGGTACGCAACTATCGTAAAATTATCATCCATCTGGCATTTACCATTCTGTTGACGCCCATGTATTGTGATTACCTGGTTCAAATCCTGACTGCCCGTGTGTATGATGTAGCCCAGGAAACACCACTGGAATATGCCCCAAATTTGTCCACACGGCTGAATAATAAACTGCTGCTCAAGCGGGAAGATATGCAGTCAGTATTTTCCTTTAAGTTGCGTGGTGCTTATAACAAAATGGCACAACTGCCGCCGGATCTGTTGGCACAGGGTGTAATTGCTTCATCTGCCGGAAACCACGCCCAAGGGGTTGCCCTCGGTGCTCGTCAGCTGGGAACAAGAGCTATTATCGTTATGCCGGTAACGACACCACGAATGAAGGTGGATGCGGTAAAAGCCCGTGGGGGAGAGGTTGTGTTGCATGGCGATACCTACGACGATGCCTATGCCTATGCCCGTCAATTGGAGGCAGAAAAAGGGTTAACCTTTATTCATCCCTTTGATGATCCGTATGTGATTGCTGGACAGGGAACGATAGGTATGGAAATTCTGCGACAATATCAGCAACCCATCCATGCCATTTTTGTCGCGATTGGCGGTGGCGGATTAATCTCTGGCATTGCAGCATACGTGAAACGGTTGCGTCCCGAAATTAAGATTATTGGCGTTGAACCAGTCGATGCCGATGCCATGTATCAATCTTTGAAAGCAGGGAGACGGGTGCGTTTGCCTCAAGTTGGTTTATTTGCTGATGGAGTCGCAGTGCGGGAAGTGGGTGAAGAAACTTTCCGGTTGTGTCAGCAATATGTGGATGACATCATTCTCGTCGATACGGATGACACTTGTGCTGCAATTAAAGACGTGTTTGAGGATACACGCTCAATTCTGGAACCAGCAGGGGCGCTGGCGATCGCCGGTGCGAAAGCCTACGTCGAACGGGAACAAATCGAGGGACAAACGTTAATTGCGGTTGCTTGCGGTGCCAACATGAACTTTGATCGACTCCGCTTTGTTGCCGAACGGGCAGAGTTGGGTGAACGCCGCGAAGCCATTTTTGCTGTGGCGATCCCCGAAGAACGGGGGAGTCTACGCAAGTTTTGTGAATGTATTGGCAAACGCAATCTGACTGAATTTAACTATCGCATTGCCGATGAAAAAGAAGCACATATTTTTGTGGGGGTGCAAATTCAAAACCGTGCCGATGCAGCAAAGATGGTTCAAATCTTTGAAGCCTGTGGGTTCAAAACCATTGACTTAACCGATGACGAACTGACAAAATTGCATTTGCGGCACATGGTTGGTGGGCGCTCTTCTCTGGCTCACAATGAATTGCTTTACCGTTTCGAGTTTCCCGAACGTCCTGGTGCATTGATGAAGTTCGTCGCTTCCATGAGCCCCAACTGGAATATCAGCGTGTTCCACTACCGCAACAACGGGGCAGACTACGGGCGAATTGTCGTTGGCATGCAAGTACCCCCGCACGAGATGGAGGAATGGCAAGCATTTCTCGATACACTTGGTTACCGCTATTGGGATGAAAGCCAGAACCCTGCATACAAGCTGTTTTTGGGGTAGGAGCTTAATCACTTGGTTGAACTCTCCCTGCTTTGAAAAGCAAGGATTCTAGACTGTAGGAGTTACCCACTGTACAAATCGACCATAATCTGCATCACGAAATTGTCATTTTAGGCGCTTCGTATAACGCTGATTTGCTTGCTCTCAAGCTCGTGTTGAGTGCTAGACATGATTGAAATATCCAAATCTCCTATAGTACTTATGTACGATGCGTAAGTCCTAGAAAGGGCAGATGAATAGCCATAGTTACAACACCCCATTGGGTGTTTTTATTTGGTATGTAGCGCTAATTCACTTCCAGATATTGAGACTCTTTATCCTTAAATTGCTTATATTGCTTATATTGTTTATCTTTGGACTCAAAGTATTTCTCAACAGTTGTTTTTGTGGCGATCGCCCCTTCATACTCATCACCACCATTAGCCAGCAACCGTTCCCGTACGCGAGAGCGGATATCGGAGACAATTTTACCATTGACCTTACGGGTCATTGACCAATCTAAAATAGGCTTTTGATATGAACCTAGTTCAATGTACTTGCCTTGAATAATCTCAAATAAACTATAACCCAGCAACTCTGGTATCCAATGGTAAATAAAGCGTAAATCTGAGTCTTTCTCCTCAAGATTCTTATTGGGATTGTAAATGCGAAAAGTGTCACTGAGGGGATTAGTAATGCCAGCCTGCATTTGCCATTGCCAATTGTTAATAGCCAAGTCCCCATCTACCAAATAATTCATATAGTGTCTAGCACCATGATGCCAAGAGATACCGCAATTGATAGTCAAGAAAGTGGCACACATTGCCCGCATTCTGAAGTTCATCCAACCCATCGTTTTGAGTTGTCTCATACTTGCATCAACCATTGGGAAACCAGTTATACCTTCACACCAGGCATGAAATAACTCTTGTTGCTGCTGAGTCAATTCATCTGGTCGGTAGTACTCGTCAAACTCTGAGTAACGATTAGTATGAGCAATTTCCGGATGAAAATACAAACGCTGAGTAAAACTATCGTGCCAACGCAATCGGTCTCGAAACGCCTTAAGAGAAAACTCTGCCTTTGGTTGGTGAGATAGTTCTGCCGCTCGTGCTTTGGTGCGTTGGTAGATTGTGTGAACTGAGATTGTACCAAAGGCAAGGTGAGGTGATAGATGAGACGTTGCTTTTTGTTGTGCTAACCAGGGGCGTGATAGTTTCCAATGATACCCATGAAATCTTTTGGTAAGAAATGAGTTCAGTGTCGCTTGCGCTTGCGTTTCTCCACCTTTGAAGTAAACTCGCTTTGTTTCGTAGAAAGTACTGTACTTCTGTTTGACTTCAGTGAAGGTAAGTTGGGGTAGATTGAGGGATAGCTGTGGGGTGTTAATGCGAATTGGCGTTAGGTGAGGCGCTTGTCTAACATATGTATAATACTCATCAAACCATTGATCGCGATGGTCATCATCTGTTTGCAAGAAGTTGTTGAGACCGATGTGATACTCAAGATTGAGTTGGTGGTAAAAGTTGATGATAGCGCGATCGCGGGTTATTCCATACTCAACTTGCACGTCACGATTAAAGTAGAGCTTGGGTTTGTGCCCAATTTCCATTAACTGTTGCGTAAGTTGTTGTAAAATATATACAGATTTTCCCTCAAATAAATAGAGTTGACTTCCTGTTGAACGTAAGTTGCGGTCCAGATTTTCCAGAGACTCAAACAGAAACCTCACTCGTGCTTTACCTACCTCTAGTTGGTCGTAAAACCAAGGGTCAATGATGAAGCAGGGTAAGACAGGAGCATCGTTATTGACTGCGCTAATTACACTTTCATTGTCGTTCAACCGCAAGTCTCGCCGAAACCAGAGAATGTGCATACATCCGTACTATTACTTCATCTCTAGTTTGGCATTTTTAAGTTGGGGTGGTGTGGGGGCTCACAACTTGTCACTAGTCTAAAGGTTGACATCCTCCCCGCGCTAAAAGTGCGGGGATTCCAAGAATCACTTCTTGGGCTTTCTGTTTCTACGAGTTGACTTGCTTGAAGGAGTTTCCTCACTCAAGTATTGGTCACTCTCATCCACAGACGTTGACGTTCCCGTGTGCCCCACGGTACGAAGTCCTTTCTCAAGTATATTTCGTGCAGCGTTCCAGTCCCTATCTTGGGTATGTCCACAATGGTGACAAGTATGCGTCCTAGTACTCAAAGACTTCTTGACAACCTTCCCACAATTGGAACAATTCTGGCTCGTGTAGTGGGGTGAAACGGCAACCGTGACCACACCAAACACTTTCCCAAAGTACTCAACCCAAGAGCGGAACTGAGTCCACGCTGCATCAGAAATGGATTTAGCAAGGTGTCGATTCCTCACCATGTTTCGCACCTTCAAGTCCTCATACGCCACGAGGTCGTTAGACATCACTACGCACCTTGCTACCTTCACAGCAAAGTCTTTACGCTGGCGACTTACCTTGAGATGCTTGCGAGCCAGTTTGTTTCTAAACTTAGCTCTATTTTTAGACCCTTTTTTAGTCTTAGACAAACGACGTTGCAGTCGTTTCAAAGACTTTTCAGACTTACGCAGGTGACGCGGGTTGGCAACAGTCTGTCCGTCAGAATCGGTGTAGAAGTGGTTCAAACCAACATCAATACCGACATTATGGGCGGTTGGTTCCCGTTTCTCCAAACGTTCCTGGTCAACGCAAAACTGTACGTAGTACCCGTCCGCTCGACGGACAACCCGCACTCGTTTAAACTGCTTCAACTGATGAGCCAGCGCTGCAGGAGGGTCTCCCGACCTAGGCGACTGGCGGTAGAAGTGCAAATCGCGAGTTCCCCACATTTTGAAGGTTCCCGCTTCAAACCCGTCAGAAAAGGTGATACACCGTCTATCTTCGGAAAGCTTCCAGCCACTGGTTTTGTATTCAACGCTGCCATGTGTCTGTTCTTTCTTGTAGCGCGGGTATCCTTTCTTACCTGGTGTTTTCTTCTTGCAGTTATCATAAAAACGAGATATGGCAGACCAAGCTCTTTCAGCGCTAGCTTGTCTTGCCATAGAGTTGAGGTTGTTCGCCCATTCAAATTCGCGTGCCAGAACGGCGCAATAGGCGCTCAACTCATATCTACCAATATCACAGTTATCTATCCAGTATCTCAGGCAACTGTTCCGAACAAATCGGGCGGTACGGATAGCTTCATCCAGCTTTCCGTACTGCTCCTTTGTTCCTTCCAATTTTGCCTCAAATACCAGCATTTTTACGTTAAACTCATTGACGTAATTATAGCACGAATACAAAAAGCCGTCCTTCTAGGACGGGGCTTTAAACCCAATTTTTCGGTAAAGCGAAGGAGGGCGATTGCACACGAATCTTGGAGAGTGGACGTTCACTCCTGCTGTAGTTTCACCATTCAAGACATAGTCCATAACGCCTAGCAGTCTATCGGTCATTGCTTGCTCTTGCTCAACTCTCCCATTGCGCAGAACATCCAGCGTTTCTTTTTCTATTTTGCCAATCTTATAAGCTTTTTGTTTGCAAACATAGCGAGTAAATTTTATATTGAGTTTTAATGTCTTAGCTCACTGCTGAAGATAAGCTCACATCATAGCCTATGCAATCTGCCCAGCTTGGAAACAGTAGACTTTTTGCAAAAAATCGACTTCACAAAGCTTCAGATTTACCATTTATGTAAGAGGTCTAATCGAGGCAGGCATAAGGCAATGGTGCGATTAAAACCGTGGCAATGGATCGTATTGGCAACACCGATCGCTTTCATCATCATTTTCTTGCTAGTATCCGCAGGGTTGCAAATTCACGAGTGGGGCATAAATTGGATTTGGGGCGTGTTCATCCTCATATTCGTGGGCTGGCGTTGGCTGCTAGCCAAATGGACTCGCTCTGCGGTAGAGCAGGTGGAAACGGTAATGGCGCAAGTCAGCCAAGAACTGGAATCCACTGCGGATGATATGCCCCTACAAGGAACTGACGCCGCGAAGCAAGCAGAAGCCGTACTCCAAGAAATCCTGAAAACGGCACAAAGCGATCGCCCGATTTGGGAAGACTGGCAAACCTTTTGGCAGCGATGCCAGGATGTTGTGGTTGCGATCGCTCATATCTACAATCCTGAAGAAAAATATCCCCTGCTGAACATTTACGTTCCCCAGGCTTACGCGCTGATCCGGGGAACAGTGGATGATCTCGATCAGTGGATACAGAAGTTATCCCCTGCCCTCAATCAAGTTACGGTTGGGCAGGCATACCAGGGATACGAAGTCTACCGTAAGCTGGAGCCATCCGCTCGTAAACTCGCTCAAGCATGGAGCTGGGCACAGTGGGTGTTGAACCCGGTGGTGGCGGTGGCGAAAGTTGCCAGTCAGCGTTCCAGTAACCGAGCAACTGAGCAACTGCTGGTAAATTTGAGTCAGCTTTTGCGGGAAGCTGCCCTGAGAAACTTATGTCGGCAGGCGATCGCCCTCTATGGCGGTAGCACACTGCCTGCTTCAGCATCCTCCGTTTCCACACCAATACCCAAAGCAAAGACTCAAACACTTCGAGACATCCTTGTCCAAGCAGAACCCACCCAGGCGGTTGAGCAAAAACCAGTCAATATTCTGCTCACAGGGCGAACAGGTTCTGGAAAAAGCAGCCTGATTAACACGCTGTTTCAAGCAGATCTCGCAGCCGTCGATGTTTTGCCTAGTACAGATAAAATTCAGAATTACCAGTGGCAAACCCAAACCGGGGAAACTATGACTCTTTGGGATACCCCTGGTTATGAACAAATCAACCGTGGTGACTTCCGCAAACTCGTGCTAGACTATGCCAAAAACGCCGATTTGCTGCTACTCGTCACCCCTGCTCTAGATCCTGCCCTACAAATGGATGTAGACTTTCTTACAGACATGAAGGCGGAAATTGCAGACTTGCCTGCAATTACTATCGTCACCCAGGTAGATCGTCTACGTCCCATCCGTGAGTGGGAGCCACCTTATGAGTGGCAATGGGGCGATCGCCCAAAGGAAATTGCCATTCGCCAAGCCACCGAGTATCGTGCTGGGCTTCTGGGCGACTTCTGTAATTTGGTTCTGCCTGTTGTAACAAGTGATAACAAAACGAGTCGAACTGCTTGGGGAGTAGACGCGCTATCGTTGGGGCTAATAAATGCGATCGCACCTGCTAAGCAACTCCGTCTTGCCCGCTTTTTGCGTAACCTAGAAGCCCGCACCGTTGCTAGTGCCAAAATTATCGACCACTACACCTTCCAAATGACAACCACACAAGGGCTGGCTGCAATGCTCAAAAGTCCCGTTCTTCAGTTTATTTCCACTGTATCAACTGGAGCACCAACCTTGGCATATCTGCTAGCAGAGAAAATTCCAGTGGAACAAACACCCGTTGTCATTGGCAAGCTCCAAATGGCATACGACCTTTTCTCGCTCTTGAATACGGGCAATTCTAACACGCTCAACTTTGACCTGCGCTCCCTGTGGTCGCTGCTGCTGGAAAACTCTGCTTCACCTGATCGCAACGCTTGGGCATTTGGTCACGCTCTAGTAGAATACTGGACTAGGAATCTGACTGTTGAACAACTCCAGGAGCGGTTTGAATACTATCTCAAGCTCTCTTAACTTGGTTAGTCAGGAAACTAGTAAGCACTGTCTTCGCTTTCTGCTGAAACCACAGATAAATAAAGATAATTCATCTGCTACAGGCTGCGGTTCCAAAAAGCCGATTATCGGCTTTTTCTAAGAAATTTAATTTATTACTGGTGTATTTATATGGACAGAACATCAACTGATTTTGAAAACCAGTGGAATGCAGAACTCTACGATAGCAAACATTCTTTTGTTTCTGAACTTGCGACTGATTTAGTGGAGTTACTCTCCCCAAAACCAGGGGAATACATTCTCGACTTAGGTTGTGGCACAGGTCATTTAACTCATAAAATTGCTAGCAAGGGAGCAGAAGTTATCGGCATCGATAGCGCTTCCACGATGATTGAACAAGCCAGTCAGAACTATCCTCCGATAGATTTTTCTGTAATAGATGCCAGAAAGTTGCCATTTACAGAAAAATTTGATGCTATCTTTTCTAATGCTGTGCTTCATTGGATTAAAGAACCTGAAGAAGTTGTCATTGGTATAAATAGGGCACTGAAACCAGGTGGTCGATTTGTGGCTGAATTTGGTGGCAAAGGCAATGTACAAGCCATTGTTACCGCTATTTATCACGCCTTACAAAAGGCTGGTTATCCTGCTGATGCAGCATTAAGCCCTTGGTACTTCCCCAGTATTGGCGAATATGGAAGCTTACTAGAAAAACATGGCTTGCAGTTAACTTTTGCAACTCTTTTTGAACGTCCAACACCTTTAGAGGATGGAGAACAGGGGATGCAAAACTGGCTGAAAATGTTTGCAAATAGCTTTTTTAATGGATTATCTGTTGACGCTCAGATGAGTACCTTAACTGATATCGAGAATCAGTTGCGTCCAACTTTATACAAAAACGGTACTTGGTTTGCAGACTATAAACGTATTCGAGTCATTGCAATCAAATAAAGTTATTAGTCATTAGGAAAAGACTTTGTGCTGTCAGGCTAGGAATTGCAGCATTATAAAGTGCCACAATTGCTGACAAGCTAATCTCAGTGGCATTGCGGTTAATCATTGCTGCTGATTCAAACAAAGTATAGAAAAATATTTAGATAATAATTATACATATTTTATCGTAGTTATTAGGTTCGCTATCGCCGTAATCATAGCTAATTAAGGCATCGGTAAAAAAACAGAACTTTTGAAAGTATAAAAAATTACTAATATAAAAAGTCTCTGCTGTAGTTTTAACTACGAATAAAATTAAATACAAAAATAGTAATCTGTATAATATTGCTATTTTTTTTGCTGAAAATAGCGAGAATTTACTGAATAATTGAATTTAGGCAAAATCTCTTTATTAAGATTTATAACTGAAGGCAGAGGGCTGTTACATTATCTGCATCTAAGCTGGAATTAAGAACCAAAGTTATTTCTTACCTTCAGTTGTTATCAATTTTTTGAATAACTTTTTGAATAACTATGTCTATAAATCTTATTAAAGATGACGATATCAAAACGGAGAAAAACCGTCCCTCTATAGAGTTAGATCTTGCTCTATCTATATTGAGATTTAAAAGTGGTATTTGGTTTGTTGGAATTCCATCTTTTCTTTTTGGGATTACTGATAGAAGCGTTGCTGCCTTTGCTGATGGATATTTATCTCCTATAGAAGTCCTACACATATTTACAGCCTCATTCTTTTTCTTGACTTGGCTGTTTTTAAAACCAGAGCAGAGTTTTGATGTGAATGATGTAGACAGCATTCAAACTTATCTACATCAATCCTATCTATGTCCGACTCAAAGCAGCCGATTTGAGTTAAAGAAGCGACATATGATTAGCCAGGAGTACCTTTTACCTTTTCCTTATCTCTGCCAAATTTATCATCTACTGAATTTAAAACATCTAGAAAGTATTCATAAGTTCAGTCTGAATAACTTGAGAATTATTAAGGTTAGCAATGTCCAATCCACATCGATTGGTGGAATGATTACATTTCAAACAATGTTAGATTCTCCAGTTAATATTTTAAGAATTTGGAGACAACCAATTGTTGAAGTGGATTTAATATTGCATAATCCATACACTGTAGAACTGAGTATTCCAGTCTACAGAGACAAAAGAATAACTGTCATGTTTTATGCCTGCCCATTAACAGAAAACGAGCATTATTTCTTCATTGAGATCTACAGTGACCTAGAGTGGCCCAAACCCATATTGCAAATTCTCTTGCACATTGCCTCTTGTTTGACTTTGTTTGAAGATTTGCCTTATCTACGGAAACTGGCTGACAGAAATATAAATCATCTAGTCAACCGAAACAGGATTTCAAATCACGAAACGATGTGGCTTTTTAATAGATTTGTTGAGCTACATGGTTCGAGTGTAGAAATGCCCAAATTAATTGAAGCAAGCAAATAAGAGAGTCAGCATAATTCGTAATTTGTAATTACTTTGAATTACGAATTACAAGTTATATCATGTCCGGTCATATAACTGTGCGAAACTTCGTAGTGAGGACTTTAGTCCTCTTGTTTTGAGAACCTACTTAGCATTCGGTACTTATCTATGCTCGTGCCAACAAAGGAGCGGCTGCAAGCAGGGTTTTTGTGTAAGGATGTTGCGGATTGCCAAAAATCTGTTTAGTGGGACCAATTTCTACAATCTTGCCACTATTCATCACGGCAATTCTATCACACAAAAACCGTGCTAACCACAAGTCATGAGTGATAAACAAATAGGTTAACTCAAATTCCTCTTTCAACTCCAACATCAAGTCCAAAACTTGCGATTGTACCGTAGCATCTAACATACTCACTGGTTCATCGCAGATGAGCAGTTTAGGACGAGTAATCAAAGCGCGGGCGATCGCAACTCTTTGCTGTTGTCCACCAGATAAATCTGAAGGATAACGCTCATGGTAAACAGATGGTGGTTTTAACCCGACTTTTTCCAGCATCGACAGCACTTCTTGTTTTGCCTTTGCCCCATCGGCTAGCTTGTGAATCACCAAAGGGTCAGCTATACTTTGTCCTACTGTCATGGCTGGATTTAAGCAAGCATGGGGATCTTGAAAGACCATTTGGATTTGCCGCCTAGAAACACGCATTTCTTGGCGCGACAGATGGGTTAAATCTTGTCCCAAAAACTCAACTTTACCCGCAGTCGGACGAATAAGTTGCAATATTGTCCGCGATAACGTACTTTTACCGCAACCTGACTCCCCAACCAATCCGAGAATTTCTCCTGAATAAAGTTCTAGGTTGATTCCATCCACTGCTTTAATCGTCTGATTTTGCCGTTTCAACAGCCGTTCTACAATGTTGGGTTCTAAGGTGTAATGCTGTTTTAATTCTAGGATGCGTAAAATCGGGATTCGGCGATCAGAGATTGGTGATTGGGAAGAATGTCTCCCCGTCTCTGTTTCATCCACCGCTTGAATATGCAAAGCTGCTTTTAGGAGAGACTGGGTGTATTCGTGCTGGGGTTGCTGGAACACAGCTTTTGAAGAACCCATTTCGACCATTTTGCCGTAGTACATCACCCCAATGCGATCGCAATACTCGGCAACCATAGCCAAATCGTGGGAAATTAACAGCAGTGCCATGTTTTCTTCGCTGCACAGCCGTGTGAGTTCCTGCAAAATCTGCGCGGAGACGGTGACATCCAAGCTTGTGGTGGGTTCATCCGCAACAATCAACTTGGGGTTGAGAAGCAAGGCTAGGGCGATCGCCACTCTCTGGCGCATTCCTCCGCTAAACTCGTGAGGATACTGATGCCAACGATTCGCAGGAATCTTCACCTTTTCTAAAGTGGCGATCGCTCTTTCCTTGGCTTGTTTGCTCGACAATTGCGGTGAGTGAGCCTTTAATGTTTCTAGACAGTGGTTGCCTATACTCATCAACGGATCGAGGCGCGTCATCGGATCTTGGAACACCAATGATACTGCTTCTCCCCGGAATTTTCGCAACTCCTCAGGTGTCATCTCAAACACTGAACGTCCTTGAAACGTCACGCGTCCCTCAATTTGGCTAGATGGCGGTAGCAACCGCATTGCAGCCCGCCCTAGGGTGGACTTACCGCACCCCGACTCTCCAACCAATCCCATTCTTTCACCAGGCTGCAATGTGAAGGATACACCATCTATCGCCCACCCAGGTTTTTCATCACCATGATGAGGATAGGCGACTCGTAAATTTTCAATACAAAATAAGGCTTCACTCATAATTAGCTATCAATTTCTAAATTTTAAAATTAAAATAGTGTATCACGTTACATTCCTCAGGGTTATTACCTAAGTATTTTTTGAGAAGAATACAAAACTCAGAATTCATCCGAACTCCACTGCTCAATTGAGGGGATCCAGTATCAAGCAACCCCTTGATATCCACGGGTAAATTCGGATGCTTACCCTGGATTAGTAACTTAGTTATGAAGTATTCATACTGAATTTTGATGGCTCAATTCCGAGTTTTTTCTTGGTCAAAATTTCAAATTTCAAGAATTCTTGACTTTCCCTCTTGACTTTTGACGAGATTTACGACAAATTGTGCCAATTAAATATGTAATGATAACTACAAATAGAGGAGAAATATGAACCAAAAAACTGAAGAATTTTTCATTTTCAATTTTTAATTTTTATTTGTCATTTTTTCTTGTGCGACTGCTTGCCCTGCTGGTACTTTCTATTGCAATATGGCATTAGAGTATTCAATGAGAGTTCTCAGGCGATCGCCGATGGCATCAAGTCTATGCCTGGCAGTGGAAGCTTGCCGCGCTCCTTGGAGAAATATCACATCTATTTCCAGTAGCCGCAGCTGCTTACTTATCTCCGTCTGATAAGACTGTAACCGACCCTCATCGATACTGTCTGTGTCATTAACTAAAGGCACAATCTGCTGCTGAAAAAATTGCTGCAACGATGTCACACTCTGCCGCAGTTGCGGAGCATCTACTTTGGTAGTCGTGACATCTGAATGCAATTGCTTCAGCAATATGTTCAATGCGTGGTATTTCTCGCGAGTTAGAGACATCAAGTTCTTCTTGAGATACTATTAAAATCAAGGTAATGTCAAGAAAATTTTCTAATAGGTTAAACTTTCCTAAATTTTATTTCCGAATCTCTCGCCTCATTTAGAATTTGGGGCTGGATTTGGTATAAATCCATTTTCCCAACTATGATGCTAGACACCCGCACAGGAGAATCTACTCCGCACAGAAATGCGAGAGTGCGTGTGTCGTTTACAGTTTCTTCTGACGGCGAGCCCGTCAAGATTTTCCACTTTTGCACTTTACTAGTAATCACGTAGGCGCGCCTATTCTATGAGCAGCACTGTAATAACTTCCAGAATTGATATTACCCTTCCGGAATGGCTACAGATTTGTCTAAAGGGGTCATCTGTACAAAGCGCCGAAGCAGAAGATGACCGAAGACAAAGCGATATGGGTTTGATTTGTCGAGCATTTGATTTTGCCTATCAGTTGCATCAGGGTCAGTACCGCAAGTCAGGAGAACCATACATATGTCATCCTGTCGCTGTTGCTGGAATGCTACGAGATTTAGGGGGCAGTGGTGATATGATAGCAGCTGGATTTCTCCATGACGTAGTGGAAGATACAGATGTCACCATTGAAGAGATAGAGCAGCGCTTTGGCAAAGAAGTGCGGCTATTAGTAGAAGGTGTCACAAAACTTTCTAAAATTAATTTTAAAAGCAAGACCGAAAGCCAAGCAGAGAACTTTCGTCGTATGTTTCTGGCAATGGCGCAAGACATTCGGGTGATTGTGGTGAAGTTAGCAGATCGCCTGCACAATATGCGGACACTCGAACACCTGGCTGACGAAAAACGCCGGCGGATTGCTTTGGAAACACGAGAAATTTTTGCCCCCCTAGCGAATCGCTTGGGAATTTGGCACATGAAATGGGAGCTGGAAGATCTGGCTTTCAAGTACCTGGAACCAGAAGGTTACCGTCAAATTCAAGAGTATGTCGCCGAAAAACGGGCGGCGCGGGAAGAGAGATTAACAAACATTGCCCAAATTTTGCAGACTCGGCTTGTGGAAGCGGGAATTAAGTGTCTTGATATTAGTGGGCGTCCGAAGCACCTCTACAGCATTTACCAAAAAATGCAGAGGCAAAACAAAGAATTTCACGAAATTTACGATTTAGCAGCATTGCGGGTGATTGTCAACAGCAATGAGGAATGTTACCGGGCTCTAGCAATTGTTCACGATGCTTGTCGCCCAATTCCTGGTAGGTTTAAGGATTACATAGGATTGCCCAAACCCAACCGTTACCAATCATTGCATACTGGAGTCATTGGTCCGTGGGGTCGTCCTTTAGAGGTGCAAATCCGGACACTGGAAATGCATCAGGTCGCCGAGTATGGAATTGCGGCTCACTGGAAGTATAAAGAAACAGGAGGCTCCAACAATACCCATTGGACGGCATCAGATGACAAGTTTACCTGGTTGCGCCAACTGTTGGAATGGCAAAATGACCTCAAGGATGCTCAAGAATATCTGGAAAGCATCAAGGATAACTTATTTGAAGACGATGTTTATGTTTTCACTCCTAAGGGAGATTTGGTTGCTTTAAATCCTGGTTCTACAGCTATAGATTTTGCCTACCGCATTCATACAGAGGTTGGGAACCACTGTGCAGGGGTGCGGGTAAATGGGCGGATGGTACCACTTTCAACTCGGCTGCAAAATGGCGATATCGTAGAGATTGTTACGCACAAAAACGGCCACCCCAGTTTGGATTGGTTAAATTTTGTCAGGACTTCGGCGGCGAAGAATCGGATTAAGCAGTGGTACAAGCGATCGCGCCGGGAAGAAAATATTGCTCGTGGTCGGGAATTGTTAGAAAAAGAATTGGGTAGATCTGGTGTGGAAAACCTGATTAAGTCCCAACCGATGCAGATAGTTGCAGAGCGATGTAATTATCATTCAATGGAAGATTTACTCGCGGCATTGGGTTATGGTGAAGTGACGCTGAATTTGGTGCTAAACCGTTGGCGAGAACTTGTTAAGGCACAACAACCTATTGCGACGACATCCCCAGTTCCTACGAAAGAACCAGCTTCAACAGCCAAAGCTTTGCGAGATGTCCCTCCGACTACCTCACGCACGATTGACTCGCCAATAGTTGGGGTAGAAGGGTTAGTGTATTATCTGGCGAAATGTTGCACTCCCATTCCTGGAGAATCGATTATTGGTGCCGTGACGCGAGGTAGAGGCATTTCGATTCATCGTCAAGGATGTCATAATCTAGAAACTGTGGAGTGCGATCGCCTAGTACCAGTTCATTGGAACCCAGCAAGCGAACCCCAAAGCCGTCCTCAGACTTACCCCGTGAATATTCAAATTGAAGCGCTAGATCGGGTGGGAGTGCTAAAGGATATTCTCTCTCGCTTAAGTGACCAGGGGATCAACGTACGCTATGCTCAGGTAAAAACTGCTAATGGTCAACCGGCATTAATGGACTTGGGGATCGAGATACGCGATCGACCACAACTCGAACAACTGTTCACCCAAATCAAAAAACTTAGCGACATTCTTAATATTCGTCGCGTCGGTCAGATTGATGAGTAGTCAAACTGATTTGTAAATTGTAAGCACGTAATTCGTAATTGAGTTTCTCATTACGAATTACGAATTATAAATTATTTGGAACCTTTTACTGCTTGATAAAGTCCCAAAAATTTAAATAAGATTTGGTTAATGAATACATCTGCTACTGTATAATAACAAGCTCAACCCTAAGTGCAAACTCCTAAAAACTTAAGTTTAGTCTGACCTCTGGAGGAAATTTCTATGAGGGACAAGCCACTTATGCTCTCTATGCTAGTCATGATTATAGTTTCTGGGCTAGCAACTATAAGTGTAGTATTAGTACAACAGCCCGTTCGCACGGCTTCTACTGGGATCGCCAATTCTGAATCAACTTCCAAAGATTTTATAAAGACAATAACACAACAGATTGCGAAACTGGAGATACAGCTTGCAATGCTAGAGCCTGTATTTACACCAGATGCTTCAATTATCGAAAAAATTGAATCTCAGCTTGAACGCTTACGGCAACGTCTTTCACAAGTACAGCCAGATGGTAATCAAGCAGCTGTTAATCATGCTGTATTTGAAGCTATCAAAGCGAAGATTGCAGAACTAGAAGTCAAGCGAGCATTGCTAGAGCCTGTATTTACCTCAGAAGCCCCAGTCATGCAAAAAATCGACTCTCAGATTGCAAGCTTGTCGCAACGCATTGCAAAAATACAGCCAGACAACAAAGTCGCTGTCAATGATGCTGTATCTGAAGCTATCAAAGCGAAGATTACGGAACTTAAGGCAAAGCGTTCCTTGGAAGCAACTCAAGAGTCTTCCACATCTCCAAACCTGGCTTCAATAGACTCTAAGCTTAAAAGCTTGGAAAAACGTCTTGTCCATCGTTGACATCCTCCCCACTCGAAGCATTGTTTGAGGGTGGGGATTCACATCATCGTTGACGTCCGCTACAGTCATCTCATGTCCAGTGAAATACACATTCCTTAGGGCTGACGCACAGAAACGGAGACACTCAGACGCGTTGAGCTTTTTGTTATGGGCTAAATCGAGTTGATAGAAATCACCAGAGTGCCCTTTTGTGATCACAAGAATAATACGCGCCTTGCATTCATACGTATACCTCATCCCGCCCTTACGGGCACCCCTCTGTGAACCTGCGGAGAGGGGCAGGGGTGACGTTTTGAACGCAACGCGCGTATAAGAAATACCTACAGCATCTTTGGGAAAGAAACCCGTAGACAAATCAATATTTTGTGTGTAATTTTGTATTAGTGATATATATTAAAATTTATTTCTTTCGCAATTTAAATATATAAATTATTTATCAAAATGATTAAAAAAATGAGATTCAGAGTAAAGACAACTCAATGGCTTGTAGTTCTTTTGGTGTTTGTTGGTTTTACATTGGGGCTGCTTCTGAGAAGAGTAGAGTTTTTTCAGGAGAAGACAACCTCAAAACCAGAAACAGCTATCTCTAGTCAATATTCAGACTTGCAACCTCAGATCAAGACAGTAACATCAAATCCAGAGACGGTGTCTAGTCAAGATTCAAAGTCACAGCCTCAGATCAAGACAACAACGCCAAGTCCAAAGGCTACTATCTCCAGTCAAGCTTCAACATCCCAACCTCAACACAAGACAAACCAAAAAAGCCAACCAGAAGTCAAGACAACACCAAATCCAAACACGGCTCTCTCCACTCAAGCTTCAACATCCCAACCTCAATACAAGACAAACCAAAAGGACAAATCCCAAAAGACTCCTAGTGAGCCAGTTAAAACTACTGCGGCTTTTAAAGCTTACAAACCTAGATACGACATTGCTTGGGCGAATCCAACTAACTATGGAGAGCGGTTTACCACAGACGTTTATGGTAAACCTGTCAACAATCAGCCAATTATAGTGCTTCATGAAACTGATGCACCAGCCTCCAGTGCGGTTAATTTCTTTAAAAACCCTAACGAGGACGAGAATATTCAGGCAAGCTACCATACTATGATTAAGCTAGATGGCACGGTTGTTTACATAGTCCCTCCAGAAAAGCGAGCGTTTGGTGCGGCTAATTCAGTGTTTGATGGATCACTGGGTTCAGAAACTGTCAAGACTAATCCCCTGCTACCCGCGTCTGTAAATAACTTTGCTTATCACGTCGGCTTAGAAACCCCACCTTCCGGTATAGGCAATAACCAACAAACCCATAGCGGCTACACAGATGCTCAATACCAATCTCTTGCTTGGCTCATTGCTCAAAGTAATGTTCCAGATCAAAGGATTACAACTCATAAATTAGTGGATCGTTCAGGTCAAAAAATCGACCCTAGAAGTTTTGATTTCAATAAGTTTTTGAACATACTTCATTCCTTCCGTGGTGTGGTTTCAATCAATTAAAGCTAGCCACTTATACCGGATGTTCAATAGCCAAGCTTTTACGATTTTGTGAAGCGTTGCTGCTGTTAAGTCCCTCTCATTGTTTTATCTTGACTACCACTAGCCAAGGTCCGATCCTGAGGACTTAAAGCAACTGACTACCCAAAATGACTAACTATAATTACCAATTATTAAGGAAATCTTCAGTATTTACACGACTAAAGGTAAGTCCAAAAACCAAGCCTTACCTGCTTTAAACTTTGAATTTCGTCCAAAAATAAACAAAATGGTCAAGAGGGGTCAAACCCCCTGACCATTGATTAACCAAGTTTTACAACACACAACCACACACAATTTAGTGGGGTCTTTTACCATCTTAAACAATCTTGCGGTTTTGGTCTAGATTTTTACTGCCACAGGACTTACGCAACTGGCACAGCGCGATCGCAATTTTATAGTATTTACGTACTATGTCAAAGTGGCGTACCCAGAGGGCATTGCTGAAATTAATAACAGTAATTGGCTGTGTTAAGTATTTTTC
>JAHHIB010000044.1 GCA_019359075.1 Kalymmatonema hyalinum WJT4-NPBG1 | reverse complement strand
GGTAATTTTCTCCTCATACTCATCTTTGATTCCCCCTGTCAACCCCCACAACTACCCTCACCGCCACCATTCTTATCCTGCCTGTTTTACAGCAATGTTAAGAAAGATCCGGGTAATCCATAGCCTTACTAAGGGGAGGGGCGGTTTTGGCGTAAGCCAAAGCCGGGGTGGGGTTGCTGGAGCGAATAGACACTAATCAACCGGACTTGATATCACTCCCTAATCTCTTCTACGGTGTAGCAAATTCTAAATTAGTTCTTTGCTGCTTTTCACGCTCAACATACTCTAGCTTTTGCAACAACTCTTGAGTTAATTGAAGGAATGCTTTTGATCCTGCTGCGCCGGGATTGTTTAAAACAACAGGCATAAAACTGTCAACTGCTTTAGCAACATTCACATCAGTTGGTATTTGTGTCTGACAAATTTTTCCTTCACCAAAATCTTGAGAAACACGTTGCATAACTTGTTTGTAGTATCTTCCGCTGAGAAAGTTGGCGTTGGACATTGTGAAGACAATACCCAGCATTTGTATATCTATCTTTGCTTCATGCTCGTGACTTTCTTTTAACTTAGCAATGCGTCTTTCCAGTAATTGGATACCTACCACAGATAATGGTTCCGGTTTTGCAGGAAGTATGTAGAAATTACTAGTTGCTAAAGCGCTACGCGTCAAAAGATTATATCCAGGAGCGCAGTCTAAGATGATAAAATCATATTCTTGCCGAACTGGTTCTAAGATTTTACCTAGCAAGACTCTTTCAAAACGATTCCAAATTGTTTCAAATTCGTTTTCACCTAAATTTACTGCTTGTTGATGCAGCATTTCTGAGACAACAAATTCATCGTACAGGTCAATATCTCCTGGTAATAAATCCAATCCGGGGAGATTGCAAACCTGAGGCTGAATGATATCCCGAATTGTCAATTTTGCCCTTGATGAGGGGTTGATAATGTCGTCTATCAGATATCTCAATGTCCGTCTTTGTTTGCGGAGCTTAGCAAAATCTACAGGGGACATGAGACTGAGTGTGGCACTAATTTGGCTATCTAAGTCAAGGACAAGCACCCGTTTGCCATAATTTTTCGTTAAACAAGTAGCCATATTAACAGTAAGGGTGGTTTTGCCAACTCCGCCCTTCATATTTGCAGTAGCAATCACATATCCCATTGGTTAATTCCTCTAATAAAGCATTCCCATTTAGGTAGCGCAAACGTCTCGTTACAGATAGAAAAATTTTGCTAAATTTAACATTATAGAGCAGTTATAAAGTGTTAGTACGTTACGCAAATAAGCTTGCATACTTCCTTATGAGGCGAGTCAACACTCTTGAGGAAGCAGTGCGTTGCAAAACCGTAAGCTTGGCTGAGGTGAGCCGCTGCTGCAGGAGGATCTCCCGATCCAGGCGACTGGCGTGGTTTCCCCGATGCAAACTGTCGTTCAAAAGTCAAGAATAACTCTCGACTGCCTTGATGAAATAAAAGTGCGATGAAGATGCTCATCAGCTGACCTCAGCGATATTTCCTCAATTAAAGCAGTCAAAATTATAGCAGTGACTGGTGCATTGGTGGAGGAATATAGGGTATTTTTTGAAAATTTTGTATGTTAACTTGAAATCGTTAAGAAGTTTCCAATTGAAGCAAGCGGAACTTATACAAAGTTGGATTCAAAGATATCAATTGTTGGAGGGACAAGGGGCACAAGGGAGACAGGGTTAGATGTATGAACCCAACAGCTTATCAAATCGCTTGTCAAAGCCAACAAGGGATGAAATGCAACGAAATTTAAAAATTCCTGCGGACTTGAAAGCCAAAGGTGCGGCGATCGCCATAAGATACAACTGCGTTCGGTGATCTGAAAGCTGTGGTAATGTATGTTTGATGAGAAGGAGTCATTCGTCAGAATTCAGGAGTCAGAATGACCCCATAGATAAATAAGCATGGTTTCAGCAAAGATGCTACTCTTTTGTTCTTCTCCACGTAGGACGAAGTCCGTGTCGAACGCGAGTGCGTGCGTCAGGAGAAGACAATAAATTCGTTTTCTTGAGACCTTACTTGCCACCCAGTGGCACACTCGCCATTCTGGCTCCTGACGAATGATTCTTTCTTGGTCAACCCTTTACCCTCAAAGTTCTGTCGGGGTTATTAAAAGAACTAACTTGAGTTATTTAGTCGTGCAAATCTGAATATATAGCAGGTAGTGAAAGCAATACAGGAAGAGAAGGCTACTACTGTGACATCGCGATTTCACACCAGTGTTGCTTAATTCATCTTATTTAATTAAATGTGCGGCATAAGTGATGCAAGAAAAACAGACTTTGGTAGTTGATCCAACAAAGGAGAAAGAGCTAGAGCAGGTAATTCCACAAGCACCCCTTCTGTTTACTAAGCAAGCATTGTGGCATAAGATTCGCGTCGCACACTATCACCTACCACCGAGCGAGTCCCCTGAACACACCTTTTCAACGCACATGATTAGCATTCATGTCGGAACTCCAGCCTTTGTCGAGCGAGTTGTGGACAATCACGTTCAAGGCGAACACTTTGTCGATGGCGATATCATCTGCATCAACCCAGCTGGCTTGCAGCGAATCATGCGATCGCCCCAGCAAGCTCAGTTTTTCCATCTGTATTTGCAACCTAGCTTCCTGAGTCACATCGCCCATGAGTCGGTCAACCCTGACCGTGTTGAACTCACACCACAATTTAAGCTGCACGACCCACTCATTCAACAAATTGCCTTGGCTCTCAAGTCCGAAGCCCAATCTGGTCTAGAAGGAGACTCGCTGTATATTGAGGCAGCAGCAATGATGCTAGCAGCCCACTTGCTGCGGCGATATGCTACCAGGAAATCGTTTTTTCCAAACTATGCGGACGGTCTGAGCAAACGCAAACTGCGAGAAGTTCTTGATTACATCAATGATAATCTCGACCGGGAATTGAGTATCACAGAACTAGCTGGGCTAGTACATATGAGCTACTACTACTTTATTCGCTTATTTAAACAGTCTACAGGACTAACTCCTCATTGCTACATCATTCAACAGCGGCTAGAACTTGCCAAGCAATTACTACGTTCAACTGACTTATCAATTTTAGAGATTTCCTACCGCGTTGGCTTCAGATGTCAGTCACGCTTTGCAACTGTGTTTCGTCAGCATTTGAACATCTCTCCCAGGCAATACCGACAGCAAATTAAATAACTTACACCAAACGCAAATGACGAGATAAATATTCACTATTTCTGGTGGGTGGGTACAGTTCATTATGAGTTATTCATCAATTACTTTTATAGTCAAGCTTTTGTAACTTATTTATATAAATAGAATAAAATACCGATATACAGCAGGATTCATGAAAGTTTCGCAGAAAACGAAAAGACACAGGTGTCGGTAAAGATTTAATATTCTCCTCAACATTGCTGAAATCATCGATTGCATTTAAAAAGCACACGCTTAACAAAGAATTCGTAGAGTGTGCGTAAGTCCTAACTTTCTTGAAAACAAAGCCCTAAGATTCACAGACACTGACAAAAAAATGAGGGGAGAAGCAATGACAAACAACACTTCTGCATTGATTGCCAAAGGAAAAGGTTCAAGCCTTTGGTGGGGTGACATTCTCGTTACGTTCAAAGTCACGAGCAAAGACACAGGTGGAGCGTTCAGTGTCATGGAAGACATCGTTCCGCCCCACTATTCAACGCCCTTGCACGTTCACAGCTTAGAAGACGAACGTGTCTACATTGCTGCGGGTGATTTCAAATTTCAAGTCGGGGAAGAAATTTTCCACGCCACTACAGGTGACTACGTGAATATGCCCAGAGGGCTATATCACAACTTTGAGAACATCGGCGACACGAAAGGCATTCTCTTGGTGACATTCTCACCGTCAGGTATCGAAGATATGTTCGACGAAATGGGTCGTCTGGTAACTGACCCAAACACACCACCGCCCCCGTATACACCGGAAGAGATGAAAAATATTGTCGGCATTGCAGCACGTTACGGCGTTACCATCAAGCCACCGACACCGCGTGCATCTTGAAACTAGTGGTGCATGGTAGAAATAACTCGATGGTTTCAAAAAATAGCAGTAGGTACGGCATCTGGCGTACTTACAATTTGCTGAACAATAGCCAAATCCGTTTACTTCCAGCTTTTATCGGCTTTTCCCAGCACATATGCAGCGACATCTTCAATTTGCTCGGGTTTTAAACGACCTTTGAAAGCGGGCATCGCATTTTTCCCATTTGTCACTTGAGCGATAATGGCTTCCTCAGAGTACATCCCATACTTTTCCAAAGCGTCCTTTGTGAGGTTCTTGTTAGCTTGAACCAGGTTCTTTCCACCCGCATGACAAGAAGCGCAATTGGCAGAGAAGACTTTCGCTCCCTTAACAGCATCTGCAGCAAAAGCTGGACGATTGAAGGCAAAGGTAAAAATTGTTATGACCAACAACAATACTGAAAAAATCTTTTTCATCCCGTGTTCCCTCTATGAATCGACGCATTCTAGAGAATATCCTTCATAATTCTCTTGTTCACACCGCTTGTCGTCAAAAGACAGGCTGTCAAACCTTCTATCTGACTGGGGGAAGGAAACCAGAGGGCAAAGGGTAGAAGGTTTTTGCTTCGACAACTGCTCAAATGCTATATGATAGCCAGGTAGACGGTTCTGTTGGGGATCAGCCATCAGAGGTAACGGGGAAAGTCTGGTGTAAGTCCGGCGCTGTCCCGCAGCTGTAATCAAGGGTTTCCTTGTCAGTCAGAATACCCACCGACTAGTTAACTTCTGCTTTAGCACGTCTACGAGGTTTGGATGAAAGCGCAACATACTTTATTTGTCTGCACCAGTTGCTCAAGTGTGTGGAAAGATGGAAAACGTGTCGGTGAAAGTGGTGGAGAAACATTATTCAAGCGATTGCAACAACAGTATCAAGACTGGAAGTTGCATGAAGAATTTGCTATTCAACCAGTAGAATGCATGAGTGCCTGCGATCGCTCTTGTACAATTTCTTTTGCATCTGTTGGTAAATATACTTACCTTTTTGGTGATTTGTCGCCAGATTTGTCACCCTCACAAATAGCCGGGGTGTTAGAGTGTGCTAGTAAGTATTACACTCATCCTGAAGGATTGTTACCTTGGTCAGAAAGACCAGAACCGCTTAAAAAAGGAATCTTAGCAAAAATTCCTCCTTTGTCTGTCAACAAGGGAGAATAATAGTAGGCGTGATATCATCTCCGGTTGCTTACCCATAATTCCCACGCTGACTGCACCCCACCCCTTAATCCCCTCCTCCGCAGTCGCCTCAACGGGGGGAACCCCCGCACGGCGCTGCTCTCCGCAAGCGGTGAGTCCAGCGCTGCAGGCGGGTTTCCCGCCGTAGGCGACTGGCGTTCGTCGAAGACGTGCCGAAGGCATACCCGGAGGGGGAGGGGAGACTTTGACGTAAGTCAAAGGCGGGGTGGGGTTCTTGGGGAATTAAGGGTCATTAGCCGAACATGATATAAGGGTGTAGGATGTGAAAGGCGTACACATCACCCCCGTTTTCATCTAATTGTTGTTGTAGTAGACATGAAGTGTCCTTAACCTATCTACAATTAATAAAGTCGTTTGAATCCCAGGGGTAGAAACATGAGGGTTTGGCTTGCCTGCTTTTTGGTGCTGTTTGCCCTAGCGGAACTGTTTGACTGGGTGAAAGAATTTACCCTACCGCTACCTATATACATCTTAGGTGGGGCATTTCTAGCTGTTGCTTCCAATTATGACAAGCTTTTTGGCTTTTACTTTGGTCATGCAACGAGTCAAGCAACATTGGAACAACCCCTGCTTGATGATTCACCTTCCTTGAGAATTTCACATTCTGTTGAAGAATCTCAAAAATCCGAAATAAAAAGTTAACCTATTTTCTTGTGGGACAGAAGTCTTCACCTATTTTTATGGGTGTATTAAACCTCAAAGGCATATCCCCTGGTTTGATAAATTCCAGAGATTGTTTATAGTATTCGATATCGTCGGCAATCAAAACCTCTTCTCGTCCGTGGGTGGGACAGTGTTTCACCAAGTAGACGCAACCGTCCTGAAAAATAATTTTTGCTTCTACTTTGATGAGACACTGCGAGCAAACGCTATTCGTGAGAGCATAAAAAAGGTAGTTGCGAGTGGGCATATTAAAGAATTTTGTTTTTTATCCTACACCGACAAGCAAGTAATATCATGTTAAAATCTCGTTTCCAGGTTCTACCTGGAAATGCGGTTTAAGCGGCTCTGCCGCAAGTATGGGAGGCAGAGCCTTCCAATGGTATTCCCAGCCAGAGACTGGGAACAAGGCAAATTTTGAATTTTGAATTTTGAATTTTGAATTGCTTACCTCACTCACCTGTCACCAAATCCCACAGCACATCAATCCCATTTCCAACATATTCTGAATCCTGGTGCTGCTCAATCCATTGAACAACAGCAGTGACCAAACCACGATTTTTTTTGCCTAAGTTGCCCAACGCATCGGCGGCGGGGTAACGGACACTCGAGTCCTGATCATTGAGCAGAGCCAGCAGCCCTTGCACCACCTCTTGTGAGCTATTACCTAACTTGCCCAACGCTTCGGCGGCGTAGTAACGGACACTCGAGTCCTCATCTTTGAGCAGAGCCAGCAGCCGTTGCACCACCACTTCTGAGCCATTGCCTAAGTTGCCCAACGCATCGGCGGCGCTGTCACGGACACTCGAGTCCTCATCTTTGAGCAGAGCCAGCAGCCGTTGCACCACCTCTTGTGAGCTATTGCCTAACTTGCCCAACGCAGCGGCGGCGCGGGAACGGACACTCGAGTCCTCATGTTTGAGCAGAGCCAGCAGCCCTTGCACCACCTCTTGTGAGCTATTGCCTAACTTGCCCAACGCTTCGGCGGCGCTGTAACGGACAACAGAGTCCTCATGTTTGAGCAGAGCCAGCAGCCCTTGCACCACCTCTTGTGAGCCATTGCCTAAGTTACCCAACGCATACGCGGCGCTGTAACGGACAACAGAGTCCTCATGTTTGAGCAGAGCCAGCAGCCCTTGCACCACCTCTTGTGAGCCATTGCCTAAGTTACCCAACGCATACGCGGCGCTGTAACGGACAAGAGAGTCCTGATCATTGACCAGAGCCAGCAGCCCTTGCACCACCTCTTGTGAGCCTTTGCCTAACTTGCCCAACGCTTCGGCGGCGCTGTAACGGACAACAGAGTCCTCATGTTTGAGCAGAGCCAGCAGCCCTTGCACCACCTCTTGTGAGCCATTGCCTAAGTTACCCAACGCATACGCGGCGCTGTAACGGACAAGAGAGTCCTGATCATTGACCAGAGCCAGCAGCCCTTGCACCACCTCTTGTGAGCCTTTGCCTAACTTGCCCAACGCTTCGGCGGCGCTGTAACGGACAACAGAGTCCTCATGTTTGAGCAGAGCCAGCAGCCCTTGCGCCACCTCTTGTGAGCCTTTGCCTAACTTGCCCAACGCATACGCGGCGCGGGAACGGACACTCGAGTCCTCATCTTTGAGCAGAGCCAGCAGAGTGTCTATTGCTGCTTCTTTTTCGCCCAATGCTGCACGATATTCTTGTAATTCTACTTTATCTATATATTCTGCTCTGTCTTTCAACAATTGCAAGGCTTGAGTTTCAAAGGCAGTTTCATTCAAACTGCAAAGAGTTTGAAAGATTTGTGAGCGAATTTTAGAAGTAACTTGTCGTGAGTCACTTGTTTCTAGTTCAACCAATGCCTGTAAAATTTGCTGTGGTAGTTGCTCATCTGCAACTTTCATGTCTTTGGGATTTTCTGCAAGACAGTTACCAGCAAATAATAAATCGCGGTGCAGCCATTGCTCATAGTCGCTCTTTTGGTCGAGAATTGCTCGAATTGCTTTAGCAGCTTGTTTGGGTTTTTGTTGTGCAATAAGCAGCAGCAAGACTTCTCGCCAATGGGGGTCATGAAGATGTTCTTTGATATGATTCAGCACAATGCCGAAATCATCCTCGTTTTCTCGCTGGTAGATGATTTCTTGGGCGCAAAGATATTCCTGAAAAGTTTTATGCACAAAAGCGTAGCAGTCTTGCCCTTGTTCGTTGAGCAAACCAGTGCGATCGCGAATAAAATCTACAAAGCGTATTGCTTCTTCTTTCGCCTGGTACCGTTCAATCTGTTTTAACTTCTTGATGTTTCCGCTTAATTGTTCAATCAGTTCATCCCGGTCAATGAGTGTACCACCTTCTTTATCCCCTGTACTTCCCTGTGTATGAATCCAGTAAGCCAAAGTTTCTAGCAACCGTTGCAAGTCATCAAGTTGGAGATATTTAAAGACCGAATGATTTGTAAATTCTTTGTTAGCATCCCAAGACTTGAGTAGAGTTTCTACTGCATTTTCATAAAGCTTATAACGCTCTCTTGGTAAAAAAGCTTGATAGCGGTGAATCAGGGCAATAATCGTTAACAGCAGTGGATTTCGTGCCAGCAGTTGAATTCTGTCATTCTCCGAAAGTGCTTTTCTCAGGCTATCTTTCCGTCGTTGCGCCTCTATTGGATCTGGAACGCGGCTGTCGTACCAACGGTTGATAAACTCCTCAATTTTGGCATCGTCAAATGACTGGAGTTGATAGTGAGGAAAATCCTCCGTGCGGAAAAAGTCGCGCCTGTAACCCGCAGGACGAGAGGTAATAATCGCTCGATTTTGCTGAAATTGTTTGAGAAACATCTCAATGCGTTGCACCACTTCATAGCGCTTGGCTGTTTCTGCTACCTCATCCAAACCATCTAGTAAAATCAACGCCCGTCCATCTTCTAGCCAATACTCAAAAAATCCAGGTGGTAGCTTTTTAACAGATAAATGATTGCGCGCGAATTGGTTTATATACTCCAAAATACTGATGTCTCGGTGTCTTGATAAATCCCGAAGTCTAATCAGAATTGGCAGAAAATCTGTGTCTGGTGCTAAACCCAGGGTTTGTGCTTTTTTCTGAGCTAGCATCACAGCAAAGTAACTCATCAAAGTCGTTTTACCAGAACCCGGTGCGCCTAGCAAAACGAATTTTGGAGAGGTGATTTCACTTAAGAGTTGTTGTGCAGAAAACTTTTTTCCAGAGCGGCTTTCCCATTGCACCCGTTGACGTTGCTCATAAATTAATTCTGCCTGGCGCTCATTTAGTTTTCCTGACCTAGTTCTTAGGGTTTCAGCTTCATCAGTTAACAATAAATTTCTTTCAAATTCTGCTTTTATCTGGCTTGGTTGTACCTCCTCTACAACATCCGGCATGACAAAAATATTTTCTAATTTTTCCGATTTTTCATCCTCCGTCCCTCTTACATTAATTCCTAAAAAATAGACTTTATTTGAATAGCTAATAAGTTGGTTTAAGTAATTATTTTTGGTAATCTGATATTTTAAACAAGCGTCAATATTTTGAAAATAAATCTCAACAAATTTGCTGACCCAGGGTTCAATACCAGCTTCATTTAATTTAATCTTTTGATTTTTTGCAACCCGCTTAAACGCCTCAATTAAGTGGAGTGGATACGGCGCTTCTGCATTTTTTAGCGGTTTCTCTAATTCCTCCTGAACCCCCGAATACTTAAAGACTTCAGATAAGAAATCAGTAGTCTGCTTATCATCGCAGTAGTAAAAAAGCGCTTTGTCATTTCTTTGGTTATCATAGCTATCATACTGCTTCATAGCCGCTGTCATCCCATCTCTGAGAGCCTTCTCCAACTCTGTTGGGTTTAACTGGCTATTAACCTTTTTAATAATTGTTTCTGCAACTTTCGGTAGAACACCCTTGAGTAAACTCGCGCTAATCACCCCGGAATCGAACATACTCACACCTACTTGCTGAAGTGGTATGCTCTGTATTATCGCTTACTTTTAGAAGTCGATGCCAGGGGTTGAATGGCTAACGGGGGACAAACACGTTAAAACAGGGACAAAAAAGCTAATTACGAATGAAGATGGTAATTAAGCTAAGTTATGTGTCTCTTTGTTGCCCCTCTAGTACAATCTGTGAGAGGAAGTATCCGGTTAAATCTAGCAACTGGTCAAGTATAAAGCCGATGATACTTATATAAATGATCGCCTGGATGATGTTATCTGGTTTCCCTGAATTATAAGCACTCCAAATAACAACACCAAGACCTCTTCCACCTGTTAACATTTCTATGGCAATAACTGTAAACCAAGCAACCCAAATGCCAATTCTCAAACCCTGAAATACGTGATGGATAGCAACTCTAAAGTTATTACCTTGTTGGCGAAATTGTCGTACACCCTTTGCCGTATCGATGATAATTGACCAGAGAGCACTCATGAAAACGACAACAAAGGCAGCAGGTTCAATTTGTTTAAACACTATCAAAGCAATGGGTAACAAGGCTATAGAAATGATACTACGCGCCAACTGTAGTATCCGCTTGAATATTTGGTAAACTATGCGATTGATACCAATTAAAAGCCCGATAAAAATACCGACAACAGCAGCAGGAAGGAAACCTACAAATAACCTTTGCAGGCTAGTTAAAACATCTACAAGGATATTTTGTTCCATGCTTCATTATCGTATTTGCAACATTTGGGGAATGTTGCGACGATAACAAAAAAGAGCAATAAGACAAGCAATTTGAATTGCGCTTAGTCCCAACAACGGACGAAAATCCGGTTTGATAAAATCTATCAAAAAACGAAAGCTTAAATAGGAAATTAAATAAAATTTAAATAAATCACCCTCTTGTCGTTGATAGCGACTGCGAAGATGTAAAAATAACATCAAAATTATAAGAAATATAATTTCATACAGTTGTGTAGGATGGCGAGGAATTCCATCACCAAAATTCACGCCCCAAGGTAATGTTGTAGCAATTCCATAAGTTTGGTCAGTTAATCCTGTCAGAAAGCAACCAATCCTACCAATAGCTGTTCCCACAATCAAAGGATAAACAAATACATCACCAGTAGAGCGATTGACACCAATAATTTTTTTGGTAATTTCCACACCAATAACTCCACCCAACAGCGCCCCTACTACTGTTTTTCCTTGCAGTAAGATGAATAGTAATTGCTGTGGATTTTGCCAGAGTAAATCAATATGTTGCAGCCAAACCAGGGCTTTAGCACCCAGTAGCGCACCCACCATACTACCAACAATGACTGAGGTGCGCTGTGTTGGTGCAATAGAATCCTTGCGGACATTACGTAATACTAAACGCAACGCCACAGCATAAGCCAAAGACTCAAACAAAAAATGAGGATGAATCCGCAGCGAACCCAACCAAAAATAAACAGGAAAAGTCATTAGTCATTAACAAAGGACAAAGAACTATTGACTATTTGCCCATATTTCGCTTCATTTGTTCCAACTCGTCCTGGGTTTCCCAACGGCGAAACTTCTCGTCTAAATCGTCATACCCACTAGAATAACTGCTCCTACCATCCCAGCCGCTTGTCTCTAAGCGCTGCTGCGCTTGAGCTTGAGCACGCGCTGTTTGTGCTTCAGTTGCTTTGGCTTGCACTTCCTGTCGCCGCTGTTGTATTTTCCGCAATAACTCTTTAGCTTGGCTAATGCGTTCTTTCACCCCTTGCATCTGTCCCCATTGCTGATTTCCTTCACGCAACAGTGCAGCTTCTCGCTGTCCAGCCGCAGCCGCCAAATCCTCTCTATTAGCGGCTTTTGCCTTTTCTACACGGATGTGCCACCTTTGGATTTCTTGAGCAGTAGACATAACTTGGTCTTGCGATCGCTTCTCTTGCAATTGTAAATCTGCAATCAGCTTTAAAGTGTCTTCCTCTTGCTCGCGCAGTTGCTCCAAAAGCGCTTCTAGCTCCAAGTGCGGATTATTACGCAAGAATTCTTCCAAGCGGTTTTCCAGAAACCGACTAAAATCGTCAAATAAGCCCACTGCTAGAACTCCAGAGGTTAGGTGCTTTTTTATTGTAGTAATTATGTGAGCGGAAAAAGTACTACCTTGGTGACGAAGCGGAAAACATACCAATCACCAAGTGAGTTCCAATGTATATTTCAGTGCTTGCTCCAAAGCTAAAAGAGAGTCGGGAGAAAGCGTTGCTAATTCGTGCGCTCGTCCTTTGGGCGGCTCCTCCGGAGCATCGCGCCCCGGCGGGCACTGCGTGCGATCGCAAACCCAACCAATAACTTAGCAATTCTCAGATTTTTTTGGAGCAAAAACCAAAGGCACTTTCCATGACACAGTTACTTGGTGCGATTCCTGTGGAAAGCTGAGTTGCAAAGCGACACGCTACTTTGAACGCTAACGCATTACCAAATAATGGGAACTAAACCTGATGCTGTTATATTCAAGTCACAGGTTAATAATTGCACATCCTCATCTTTGCTTGTTAAAACTAGCACAGTTGCAGCAATTTGCCTATCGTGCATTTCATTAATAGCAGATAAGCTCATAGTTGTTTCAATTACATCTTTGTCAAGTGGAGAAATTACCACACGGGGGTCAGCTTCAACTGCTGAAAGTAAATTCTTGGCAGAAGGAATAGATGTTCTTCCTCTTTCAACAATCCAAACAGCTTCGGCTAATGTTGTAGCTGGTATAACTAACTGAGAATCAGGATTAGAAAGGATAGCATTGGCATTTGCACCTAATCGCGAATTTCCTTCGAGAAACCAGATGAGAGCATGAGTATCAATGACATACTTCATAATTACCTATGACCAGTCTAAGCCGTCTTTGGTATCTCCATAAAATTCAGCAATTTTAAAATCTTCTTCTGTTGATTGTTTCTTTCCAGAAAACATACCAAACCGCATTATCTGCTTTTGGGCTGGAGTTTTTTTTGGTTCTAAAAAAGTTACAATAACACGGCTTTCTGATACGTCGCATGGTAATTCAGAGAGTTCTATTTTACCGTGCTTATAAACTCCTTCAATGGATTGCAACATTAGTTTTCACCAAATTTCTATTTATGTAAATTATAAAAGGCTCACAAAGTAAGATGCCGATGTGCTTAACAAAAATATCGATGGTACTGTGTGCAAACAAAGCAGGGAAATATACGATGGATTGATGCGATCGCCCCTAAAGAAGTGCTGCGCTTCATGCGATGGTGCGTAAGCTCAAAGCAGCGTGTCCGTAAGGACTCAGCACCCACGGAGCGCGATCCTCCCCGAGGGAGCCGAGCTAAGGGGGCGATCGCTTCTACCACTTACTTGAAACTGCCCAGCGAACACTTCTTTATTTTCACTTTATAAATCAGAGTTAAAGCGGCGTTACCCAATAGTTAATCCCCTCAACCACTTTATTTTGAAAACCAAACTCAGCCAATTTCTCTGGCGGTAAACCTACATAAGTCCAATGAGGAATATCATACTCTACAGTTCGATACCAACCATTTTGATTAAGAGCTTGTTTCTGCGCTTCATTTGATACTCTTAAATCAACTGCTAGTCCCCAGAGATGTTGCGATGCGCCTGGTGGTGCAACAACACCGAGAATTTTTGTTTCCTTACCCAAGCGCACTTGTTCCAAAGTATTATTGTTTGCGTATTTCTGCCAAAATCTCAAATTGGTAGCAAAATTGCGAGTACAATCACTAGCACCATAACCTGATTTCAAGGGTATTTGTACTTGCGATTTTGCTATATTTAAGGCATCTGCTGCTGACTTTTGTAAATAACAGTTACTCGTACCTTTGACTTTACCCATTGTTAAAGTAGATTGGAACTGTTTTGTTTCCTGCTCGTTATTAAAAACAACTTTTGGTGGTAGTTTAATCTCAGGCTTTTGATTGACAAATGCAGAACCGTAAGCACGCAGTAGTATGTATTCATATGTATTCGGATCAGGAATTGTTGGTAATTTATTTGTAATTAATGCCAAAAATCGCTCTTTTTCGCTTAAATTGAGGTTGGGAGTGATTTGGGTGCTTGGAGTGGGAGATACTGTTTGAGGAATATTTGTACAACGTTGGGTTAATTCTCCGTTCTTGCCTAAAGAATAAGTCATCAAGCAATCTTGTTGGTTTTGAATATTCGCCATTAACTTGTGGTTTGTCATTCCATGACTAGCGACTAAGGCAAAAGAAATAAAACCAATCAAAGCGAAAAAAACAGCCTTTTTTAAAAAACGTCTCACTTTCATGTTTGTGGTAAAAACATCATCACGTTTGGATTGTGACAATTACACTATCAAGTGTTATGCAGCATTCCTATCGGATTTGTGACAATCCATTGGCTCAGATTCCCGACTTCGTAAAAGTTGTCGGGAATCTTGTTGTTCACGAAAAGTTCAATATATTGCTCTCTATCACCCAACCCAAAAGAAAAAATAATTCTTATAGGCTGAATTATAGTAATTTTGCTTACCTTTTTTATCATAAATTTAGGGCAATGCAACTACTGTATCGGTTAAAATTAAAAATGACTATATGCTTGCTTAAAGTATGACCATGCACACTTCCGTTGAATTCCAAGACGCTTTTGATGTGATTGTCGTCGGTGCAGGTCACTCCGGTTGTGAAGCAGCCCTTGCTACCGCACGTCTTGGTTGTCGTACCCTGCTGTTGACACTTAACTTGGATAAAATTGCTTGGCAACCTTGTAACCCAGCGGTGGGTGGTCCGGCAAAATCCCAGTTGACTCATGAGGTGGATGCACTCGGTGGGGAAATTGGCAAGGTGGCGGATCGCACTTATTTGCAAAAGCGCATTCTCAACTCTTCGCGGGGACCTGCAGTTTGGGCGTTGCGTGCTCAAACAGATAAGAGAGAATATGCAGCTGTGATGAAGGCTATTGTCGAGAACCAAGAAAACTTGACAATCCGCGAGTCAATGGTCACAGATTTGGTTCTGGGTGCAAACGATGAAGTCGTTGGCGTTGAGACATATTTTGGTGTGGCGTTCCAATGCAAAGCGGTGATCTTAACAACGGGTACGTTCTTGGGAGGACGGATTTGGGTTGGTAACAAGTCAATGGCGGCGGGACGTGCTGGAGAATTTGCCGCTGTGGGTTTGACAGAAACCCTGAATCGCCTGGGATTTGAAACAGGACGACTGAAAACAGGAACCCCCGCACGCGTAGACAAGCGGTCTGTAGACTATAGCAAGATGGTACCTCAGCCAGGGGATGAGGAAGTCCGCTGGTTTAGCTTTGACCCAGAAGTATGGGTAGAACGGGAACAACTCCCTTGTTACATGACGCGCACGACAAGCGAAACCCATCGCTTGATTCGGGAAAATCTCCAACTATCCCCAGTTTATGGGGGGTGGGTGGACGCTAAAGGACCGCGTTATTGCCCCAGTATAGAAGATAAGATTGTACGCTTTGCCGATAAGGAAAGCCACCAAATTTTTATTGAACCGGAAGGACGGGATATCCCCGAACTTTATATCCAAGGGTTTTCTACAGGGTTGCCGGAAAATTTGCAACTTCAACTGTTACGTAGTCTTCCTGGTATGGAAAACTGCACTATGCTGCGCCCAGCTTATGCTGTAGAGTACGATTATTTACCTGCGACTCAGTGCTATCCGACGCTGATGACCAAGAAGGTAGAGGGGCTATTTTGTGCCGGACAGATTAACGGGACAACCGGTTATGAAGAAGCTGCGGCTCAAGGCATTGTTGCTGGAATTAACGCGGCTCGGTTTGTTCGCGGTCAGGAAATGATTGTTTTCGCTCGTGAACAAAGTTACATCGGTACGTTGGTTGACGACCTCTGCACGAAAGACTTACGGGAACCTTACCGTGTGCTGACAAGTCGTTCTGAATATAGATTAATACTTCGGTCGGATAATTCTGACCAACGTTTGACACCATTAGGACGGGAAATCGGCTTAATAGATGACCGACGTTGGGAGTTATTTACTGGCAAGCAAGAAAAGATTGCAGCAGAAAAAGAACGACTGTATGCCACACGCGTAAAAGAGCATGAGGACAGTGGGCGGGCGATCGCCCTTGCCACCCAGCAAGTTATCAAAGGCTCAATTACGCTAGCAGACTTGTTGCGGCGTCCAGGATTGCACTACGTAGACCTCGATATGCACGGACTGGGAAACCCCAATCTTAACCAGGCTGAGAAAGAAGGCGCAGAAATTGATATCAAGTATTCTGGCTATCTGCAAAGGCAGCAAAATCAAATTGACCAGATTGCTCGTCAAGCGCACCGCCAGTTACCTGCGGACTTGGATTACCAAGCCATTGATACTCTTTCTAAAGAAGCACGGGAAAAACTGACCAAGGTCAAACCATTAACCATCGGTCAAGCTGCTCGCATTGGGGGGGTGAATCCAGCTGACATTAATGCCTTGCTCATTTATCTAGAATTGCGTAAAACTAAGACGTTGAGTGAATTTCCAGCCTTGGCTGGAAAACAACTCCAAAAGAGCGAGTATAGTGGTAAGTGAAATTTGAGGAGATTGGTATGATAGATGACATTAAATTCATAATTGGCATCATCAACAGTCCCCAAATTCAACTAAAATTTCATATCAATTATCAATCCACTCGTTTATTAAAACGAGAGATTGGAGACTTGAACCAAAGTCTTTATTTGCAGGCAGGGGAAACGAAATTTATCTTCCCAGGAGCCAGAAGTTAAGAACGCCATGTCACAAAAAGCCAATACGCAACTCATTCTTCCAGAACCATCACAGGAGTTAATCACCAGCGAACCCTGGTCGATAGAAACCTATGCTGATAGCTTGATGGATGAACTCTTTGCCGAAATTGACCGAATTCTCGATGGTAATGATAACTTGCCTTCCCAAACGGCGCTGCAAGAGGACATTCGTCAAGTGCAAACGGTTACAGTGCCGCAAATTGTCGTTCCAGAAACACAACTTGGTCCTATACAGAAGGTTGCCCAAGCTAGGAACAACCCATTGAGTACACTAGTAGTCGGTACTCCAGCGGTTAGGAGACAAGCAAGCAAATCGTCCCAAAAATCGCAACGCACAAAGAGCATAGTGCTTTGGGTTGGAGTCACCATAGGTTTAGCTGCTGCTAGTATTGTTTGGGTTCTCAACTCCGGACTGCTCAATCGTCTCGTTTCCAAATCACTTCAGCAAAGCCTGCTTCAGCCGCAGGCGCAGTCTCCATTGCCGACAAAAGCTCAAATCGAGTCAGATTTGGTTAATTATATGCTAGGAGCGCTAAGTGTCATTGATAGACAAGAAGCAAAAAGCAGTCTCAGGTCTGCGTCTTCAGCGAACCAAACAGCCCTTGCTTATATTACCCCTCAACCCGTAGGTAAACTACCAGCACCCGTAGGTGCAAATAATATTGCAAGCGCCCCTAGCCACTCTACAACAGTTGTTGAGCGCATCTACATCCCCGTGTATCAAGCGCCGCAGCCCATGCGCTACGCACCTCCACCTACTGCTGAGACTCCCAACTCGGCTACAGTGTCTGAAAGTAGCTTGGGGAAAGCTTCTAAACTTGAGTCTGTAAAAACAGCCCAGCCTGTCAGTGTAGAAGCGCTTGCTGCTGTACGTCCAGAACTTAAGCCTGTGCCTTCGAGCGCTGTACCACCAAAACTAGCCACAGATGCAGCAGCATCGCCTACTCTAGCATCTGAAAATCAGGAAGTATCTTCTACAGTAACTACTCCTGATGTTACTGCTCCTTCATACACGTTAGAAAAATTATTTGAGTTAGGAAACAAATCTGCTGCCTTGTTTAAAATAGACGGTGTCACTCGTCGTGTCGAAGTGGGTGAAGCTATCGGCGCAAGCGGTTGGACTCTGGTGAAGCTTGCCAAAGGCGAAGCCACCATCCGCCGCAACGGTGAAGTCCGTTCGATTTATACAGGGCAGGCGTTTTAGTGATTGGTGTCAGGGGCTATTTGATGGTCAAAAGTATGTTGATTATCTTTGCAAGCCCCCAATTCCATAACTACTTGTTAGCATTAAGTTCAGTTTAGGGACTTCCAAATAAAAAAGTATCCAGCTACCTCTTATGGAAACAGACGTTTTGCCTCCTACTTAGTTAGGGCGCGCAAGATGCCCACCCCACAAGATGGATAATTTATTTCTTGGAAATTCCTTAGTTACTAATAGACATCTCCAGAAATTAATTGTGCGTTGTATACAACCCTTGTAGAGACGTGACAAATCCACGTCTCTAGATTGTTTTTTGGAGAGGTGTAATGGTAAAAACTTCTCCGCGTCTGATGCGTTAGCTTTGCGACTGACTGACGAGACTCACCAAAACCCCGTTCAAGTCACGCACGCGAGAGATGGTTTGACCCCAAGGCATTCTTTGCGGCTTAACAACTTCTATTGCTCCTGCTTTCACAGCGGCTGTATATGCAGCTTCAACATCTGCTGCAATAAATGAAATTTGTACTCCTGCTGGTGCAACGCTTGGATGATTTTCTCGAAATTCTATCGGTAGTTCAGAACGTTCGTTACTGTTAGCACCAAAGGCAAGTGTCACACCTTCTGTCTCCATCTCAGCAAAAAGCGGATTAACAGAACGGCGTTTTAGATCAAAAGCTTTCTCGTAAAACTCAACCGTTTTGACAACATCTTCGACAAAGATAATCGTGTAACCAAAACGCAAAGACATTTGAGGTTTCCTTACGATACATATGTCTAGTTCGTAACGATTTTAAATCATTGCACAACTTCTCGTAATATTGGCAAAGTAAACCAGAAAGTTGCCCCCTCTCCCTGGGCGCTTTCCACACCAATTTCGCCACCGTGTGCTGTAATAATTTGCCGACACAGATACAACCCCAATCCTAAGCTCAAAGAATTGCGGACATTGCCACCCCGAAAGTAAAGATCAAACAAATGCTCGCTCTGTTGCTGACTCATCCCGACACCATTATCAGAAACAGTGCAACACATCTTATCACCTTCAGTGGTGGCATCCAGGGTGATGCTTAATCCTGGGGGGTTATGTTTGACAGCATTGACAATTAAGTTAGAATACACTCGCCACAGTTGTGTGGAATCGGCATTGACTGAGGGTAAATCTGCTGCAACTGAATTTGTCAGGAGAACTTGATTTTCTCTCAGCATTGGTTCTAAATCTGCAATGGCTGCTTCTACCACCGTATGCAACTGCACGGTTTGGCGTTGCAGAACAACACCTTGCACTTCGCTGACATGAGCTTCCATTAATGAGTTAATTAAATTGAGTTGGCGATCGCTACTTTGCACCATCCGTTCTAAAATCGACCGAGGAAGCAAGATTTTTTCCTCTGAACGAGAAAGCAAATTCTTCAGAACCATCAAAGTTCCCAGCACTGGGTTGCGTAAGTCATGGGAAACCGCGTGGAAAAATACTCGTAGTGCTTCTTCTGTGCGCTTACGCTGGCTGATGTCCAAAATCACTCCCACCAAACCGCCAAGTGTTCCATCTGCCTTGGAAAATGTTGCTTTGTAAAATATTACATCATGCTTACTGCCATCCTTATAGATCACAGGACCTTCATAAGTTTGAATTCCCCGCTGCTTAAATAACTCTATGTCCGCTTGATGGTATTTGTCAGCTAAATCCTCTGGTGCAATATCATACACTGTCTTGCCGAGAATCTGCTCTTTACTCAAACCCAAGTCTTCCTCAAAAGCCTTATTACAGCCTACATATACACCTTCGGCATTTTTATAATAAACAGGAGTTGGTATAGTATTAATTAAAACTCTTAGAAAAATTAACTGTTCTTGTAGCGCTTCTTCTACTTGCTTGCGCTTGGTAATATCTTCAATCAGCCCTTCGTAGTAAAGAAGTTTTCCGCTTTCATCGCGCACTGCGTATGCTTTTTCGGAAATCCAGACAATGCTGCCGTCTTTGCGATATATCTGGGATTCAAATTCAGACACACTGCCATACTCTTCTATCAAGCGCACAAACTCTGCGCGACGATTCGGATCAACGTACAGTTGATGTTCAATATCAGTGAATGCCGTGACTTCTTCTGAGGAAGAGTATCCATAAATACGTGCCAAGGCAGGATTTGCTGTAATGTATCGTCCATCGGGCGTGCTTTGGAAAATACCTTCAACTGCGTTTTCAAAGATACTGCGGTATTTGGCTTCCGTAGCTCCTAGTTTTTGGTACGCTGTTTCCAGTTCTCTGCGGGCGAAAAATTCAGAGTGTTGCAGGCGATCGTACAGATATACGCCCAGGTTACAGATGAAACAGTACCAAAACAAGGCTAAAATCAATGTTACACTATATATCGGCTTATCACTATCCGGCGGTGGTAGCTTGTATCCCAGTGCTGGATTCACGCTGAAATAGTAAATCAGTACACCCAGTTGAGATACAAGGTGTAGAGTCCAGCGAATCGGCATGAGTGTGGCTTGAGAGAGGAACACCAGGAACCAAGCCAAAATATCCGGTAGGGCAAAATTGTTGAGTGTCGCCCAAATTTGCTCAACTAGAGTTATTGACCAGGATAAGCCAAGGAACACAAACCCTGGATGACGACGACCGAATTGAGTTCTATGGACGGCTATGCAGCTAAGTAAACTTAGTACTATCGCACCATACAAGACAAAGATAAGGCGTTTGAACTCCCTAGGAACTTCTGCCAATTCTCTAAGGTGAAAGAAAGCATCGTAAATATCCCGGAAGCTAAAGGTCAAGACCAAGATTAACGCAATCCACAATGCTAAATGCAATCTCTGCCACAAAAAGCGATCGCGCCAAGCTTCGTAGTCAGAAGCAATGGCATCACCAGTTCTCGAACTGGTGACAGAAAAAGCTTTTTTCAAACACTTTTGTACTGTTCTCAACACAGTCGCCATTAACCTCTGACCAAATCTTCCCACAGCAAGGAAGGCTTTTGCCTTCTTCATTTTTGCCATCGCACCCTCTGATTAAATTTTGGATTGCAGATTACCTCTGTCCATCACTCGTTTAGCAAAAAACAAGTCAATGAGATACTTAACATCTTAGGATGGGGTTGCCAGAGGTAATGTGAACCAAAAGGTTAACCCACGCTTACGGTTGCAGGTGACACCAATTTCACCGCCTTGTGCCTGAATAATTTGCCGACAAAGATACATTTTTAAGCCAATCCTTGTTGAACAACGCGCTTGCGGTTCGCGCACATACAAATCGAAGAGGCGATCGCACTCCAACTTGCTCATACCTACACCGTCATCTTGAATGCTACAGCGAATCCTTCCTGTTTCCACTGTGGCTTTCAAGGTAAAGTTTACTCCAGGTGGATTGTGTTGCCAGCTATGAGCCAACAAATTGACAAAAACTTTCTGCAGATGCGCCGGATCGGCAATCACTAAGGGTAAGTCGTCTGGAACCAAATTTGTCACACTTGAGTGATGTTGTGTCAGCATTGGCTCCAAGTCTCTGATTATTGTACCAACCAATGTACTGAATGAAACAACCTCTCGATGCAGGACAATTCCCTGTGCTTCAGTTGAATGAAGTTCCAGCAGTGATTCAATCATCTCCAGTTGGCGATCGTTCCCTTGAATCATTCGCTTGATAATTGAGCAAGGCACAGGGATGGGGGATGAGAAAGATGAGGGGGATGTTGTGTGATCTCCTGGTGGTTGATAATTGAGCAAATTATTTAGCACCATCAAGTTACCCATCACAGAAGTCCGCAGTTCATGGGAAACGGTGTGCAAAACGACATCTTTGACTCTGTTGAGTTCTTGGAGTTCCTGCATTTTCTGCTGTAGCTGTGCAGTACGCTCTTCGACTTGACGTTCTAAATTAGTGTTAAGTTGCGCCAGTTCTTGATAAAGTTGTCCTTGTTGAATGGCGATCGCTAGCTGTTGGGACATTTGCTGGAGTAAATCAATTTCTATAGCAGTCCAATGGCGTGGTTCGCTGCATTGGTTGGCAACTAACGCACCAAACAATTCCTCGCCTTGCATGATAGGTACAGCCAAAGTCGCTTTGGTTTGGAATTGGTGATAGAGCGCTTTTAATTTAGGAGATGCTGCTATTTGTCTGGTATCCTCAACTATACGTACTTGATTGCTTTTCAGGACTGTTTTCAGTTCTTGCAAAAAAGTTTTATCGCCGCCTTTCCAATTGAGAACTGATGGATAGTTGGAATTTACCGATTCAGCAAGAATTCTGGATGGGGCATTAGTATCATTTAAACCAATGAAAACTCGATCCGTTTCCAAAAATTGTCGGACTTCGTTGACGGTGGTTTGCAGAATTTGGTCTAGGTTCAGCGACTGACGAATTCGTGATAGCGTTTGGGCCAAGAGGCGATCGCGTTTTGAGGAGAGGCGCAATAATTCTTCCGCTTGCTTGCGTTCTGTGATATCATTAGTCACACAAAGCATACAAGGCTCGCCACCCAAGGTAATGACCTCGGCTGAAAACAGCACCACCCTTAGCTCACCAGACTTTGTGTAAAGTTCCGTTTCTAAATTGCGAATAAATCCCTGCTCTTGCAGCATTTGTTCTACTCTGGCGCTATCAGATGGGTTAACCCACAAATTCAACTCGTTGCGGGTACGACCAATCACTTCTTCCCGAGAAAAGCCGGTGATTTGCACAAAAGTATCGTTGACTTCGACATAGCGCGCATCCTTAAGAGTCAGGATGGTAATTGGGTTAGGACTGGAACGAAAGGCTTTAGAAAACTTTTCCTCTGACTCGCGTAGGGCAAGTTCTCCTTTTTTGCGTTCGGTGATATCGTGATTCACGGATAATAAGCAGGGAATCCCATCCAAATCAATAAGTTCCGCTGAAAACAGCCCAGTACGTATCTCACCGGACTTGCGGCGGAATTCAAATTCCATGTTGCGAATCACCCCGTGTTTTTGCAATTCTTGCAACACAATGGTGCGATCGCTTTCGTTCACCCAAATATTTACATCAAAAGCAGTACGACCAATCACCTGTTCTGCTTCATAACCAGACTGTTTCACAAAACTGTCATTAACTTCTATGTAGCGTCCTTCTGCCAACGTGCTGATGGCGATAGGATTGGGGCTGGAACGAAAAACTGTGGTAAATTTTTCTGCCAGATTTCTCAAGGCGACTTCCGTTTGTTTGCTTTCTGAGATATCCCGCACAATTGCCAAAACTTCGTCTTGCCCGCTGACGACCAACCGCGCCTCATAATCTCGCATTCCCAAAGGCGTTGGCAGTTGATATTCGCAAGTTTGCAAAGTTTTTGAATCCAACGTTTTCGCAATTGCCTTTTGGCTTTTTAAGGCAACATCTGGAGGTAATAAATCCTGCAAATTTTTCCCAACGATTTCATTTCTGGGAATCGTAACATTTGCTCCCTCACCTTTAAAGTCCAGATACTGACCATTGCGACTTATGCGAAACATCAAATCAGGGATAGCATCCAAAATTGCCTTGTAGCGTGCTTCACTTTCTTGCAACTTCTCCTCTGCTAACTTCCGATCTGTAATGTCTATCAACAAACCATCCCAAATCATGTCTCCCGATGGTTGTTGTTCTGGGCGAGAAGCCCCTTGAATCCACTTGAGTTTGCCACTGAGAGTGATGATGCGACCTTCCCAGTGCCAAGGTTTTCCGGTCGCACAAGAAATGGCAATAGATTCTTCAAAAGCTTGAACATCCTGCGGATGAATGAGTTTGTTCAACGCTTGAAAGTCTGTTTGCAGCACTTCTGGTTCCAATTCAAACAGTTCCCTACAGCCAGAACTCGCGTAGATAACACACACAGATCCATCTTGGCGCTTCAGGAACTGGAAAATCATCCCGGGTAAATTGGCAGCAATTCTTTCCAGCAGCGGCAATGTTCCTTGTTGAGAATCAGGTGTATACAGCAGTTTCACAGTTTCATTCACACTCTAAGCTTTTTATCCACAAGTTATTGATGTATCAGGCAAGACAATTATGGGCTGTTTAGCAGTTTTTCCTATATTTGGATTTCCACCAAACAAATTTTTATAAAAGTAGTTCTTCTTTCAGGTTATATTCCCAAGCTCAATTTCGCATTCACCCAATTGGATGAACCACGTGTAGGAGAATCATTTCACCGACAACAAGCGAATTAAGTTTTAGAAGTAATTAACGTAATTTAAATGTTATGTCAAGCAAACAAATAAAATCTGCTATTGTTGCGGTAATTTCTATCAATTTCTATCAGTACACTAGTATTTGCCTTGCCTGCCAATGCTGCTTTTGTAACAATAAATAGTGTTCACACGGCTGTTGTACAGCAATTGAACTTCTTGCAACAGCCAAACCACAATGCTAGTCGAACTTTGAAAGACATTGCATGATTAACAGTGAACAGCTACCTACGCAGTTATCAGTTAAATACGAGTGGTCGCGCGTCCCCCACCAAGAGCACCGTTCGTCGTCAGACGTGCCTACGGCATAGGCGTTGGTGGCACCTCGCGCATCCCCCACCATAGGCCGTCAGGACTGATAACTGATAACTGATAACTGATAACTGATTTAAGACGTATCATATATGCGTTAATGACTATCTACCGTAAAAAAGATAATGACGCAAACACTTTCCATCGACAATAACGAACGGCTACAACTTTCGCCCCTTACAGTACCATCTCGCCTGCTGTTAGGACCAGGACCCTCGAATGCTCATCCCGCAGTTCTACAGGCGATGAATACTCCCCCAGTTGGGCATCTCGACCCCGCTTTTCTGGTACTAATGGATGAAATTCAGTCCCTGCTGCGCTACGTATGGCAGACGAAAAACCAGTGGACGATCGCAATCAGCGGTACAGGATCAGCAGCAATGGAAGGGGCGATCGCCAATGTCACAGAACCAGGAGATGTGGTTTTGGTTGGTGTCGCTGGATACTTTGGCAATCGCCTTGTTGATATGGCTTCTCGATATGGTGCAGATGTCCAAACCATAACAAAACCTTGGGGGCAAGTCTTCTCGCTGGATGAACTGCGAACAGCCCTAGAAACTCATCGTCCGGCTATCCTAGCTTTAGTGCATGCAGAAACCTCCACAGGCGCACGTCAACCGTTGGAAGGAGTCGGTGACTTATGTCGTGAATTCGGCACTTTGCTGTTAGTAGATACGGTGACAAGTTTAGGTGGAGTTCCCTTTCTTTTAGATGCGTGGGGAGTTGATGTCGCTTATAGCTGTAGCCAAAAAGGGTTAGGTTGTCCCCCTGGTGCTTCGCCATTGACATTGGGTTCTCGTGCGGTTGAGAAATTGCAGCGACGTTCAACTAAAGTGGCTAACTGGTACTTAGATATGACATTGTTGAGCAAATATTGGGGCGAAGAACGCACCTATCACCATACAGCACCCATTAACCTGTATTATGCACTGCGGGAAGCACTGCGTTTGCTTGCCCAAGAGGGAATAGAAAACTCTTGGCAACGCCATCAAAAGAATGTAGAGTATCTTTGGCAGAGGTTAGAGGAGTTGGGACTGTCTTTGCACGTCGAGAAACAGTTCCGCTTACCAACTCTTACCACAGTCCGCATTCCAGAAGGGGTAGATGGTAAAGCAGTTGCACGGCAGTTGCTCAATGAACATGATATCGAGATTGGGGGTGGTCTTGGCGAACTAGCAGGTCAGGTTTGGCGCGTCGGACTTATGGGCTTCAACAGTCGCAAAGAAAGTGTTGACCGACTTTTAGAAGCACTGCAACAGGTTTTGCATAAGGGGTAGTCGCTGAGATTTTGAACCGCAGAGGCGCAGAGGAGGACATCCGTGAGAGGTTTCTTTGCGTCTTTGCGTGAGGTAAAATCTACTGAGCAAGCCAGCGCCGAATCAACTCCACAAAAGTCTCGGAAGTTTCAGGTAGTTTTCTGTAAGGTGGGCATTGCTCACCAATATCTCAAATGTTGACCACATGGGCTTTTACGGGCAATGCCCACCCTACGATTTGTGGTCTAATCATGTGAAAAGCGCTCTTTCGCGCTGACCTTTTAGCTGTCAGAATTTTGCGGAATCAGGACACCTGTTGTGGTGATAAGAAGGACTCAGAACTTGAGTGGGTTCTGTTACTTCTGCGATCGCATAAATCCCTGCCTCTTTCCCAATGGAGACAGTTTCAAGCTGCATTCAGCGTATAGCTAAGGCATATGCGATTATCTTTCGTGCCAGTAAAAAGTACCCGCCAGGGTACCGTCAACCCATTCCTCTACTCTGTAGCATGAAATCGCGTGACATCAGGGTTGAGCCGTAGCAGTGCAAGCTGCACTTCAAAGATTAAGTAACCGAACCAGAGTTGGAACACCCAATCAATAGAAATGGTTGGGAGTGGCGGTGTATGGCTCTAAGCTTTTTAACTTGGATTGGCATCACAAGCCGTCTGAGTGCTTGAGCCTCAAACCTAATTTTGCATCTTTTCGCAACTTATAGAGTCACAGGATTAAGATTTTGTATCTATCGTAGGTATTAAGTTTTTTAGCAAAATACCTGATTCAGTCTAGCTGCCGAGAATACTCCCAAAGAAAGTTTAACTTCATTATCAAGGAAATTGGAAGATGAGTGACATTTATCAGCAGATTTGGGATGCAGATCAGAAGCATTGCGGCATCAAAGCCGTCAAGAAGGGGGACACAGAAACAATCGATGCTGCAACCAAGACACAAGGGTATGTGGTAGTTGATGAGAAAAAGAATGCAGGTGAAGACCACAAATTGATCGTTGAAGTCGTAATACCTGCTGCGAAGGAGGAAAGCTACACACGAGTCGCGACGCTATTCAATAACTACACTCTTGACCAAACCAAACCAGAAATCAACAAACCTGAAGAAGCGAAAGAAGTTCAGGAGTTTATTCAAGCAGTCTACAAAAGTCCACCCATGAAAGTCGCACGGGACTATGTCTCGCAGCAATACCTACAGCGGGGAGTATTCGCATTGCGGCGGACAGCGGAGCCGATGTGCAAATCATCGTCGATTGTATCGTCAATAAAGACAACAATCCAAGAGAGCGAAATCTAGAAGCAATTAAGAAAGCTGGTATTGAGGATTTAATTATTCAACGGCAAAACAGCAAGAAAATTGCCCACAACAAATTTATTGTGCTGTTGAAGGATGATAAGCCAATCGAAGTCTGGACTGGCTCTACGAATATCACAGATGGTGGCATCTTCGGGCAATCGAATGTAGGGCACATTGTCCGCGATCCAGAAATTGCAGCCGCCTACTTTGACTACTGGCAAGTTCTTAGTGAAGACCCAGATCTTAAGCGCTTGAGAGACTGGACTGAAAAAAATACGCCCGTTTTATGTGGACAGTCTACGCCTCCAGCCATCCAACCCATCTTCAGCCCGCGCGATTCTCTAGAAGCATTGGAGTGCTATGCCCAACTGATGGACCAAGCTAAGCAAAGCGTATTTTTAACCGCAGCGTTTGGTGTCACTCAGCAATTGCGGGAGATCTTTGAGAAAGAGAAACCGTATTTACGTTATCTGCTGCTGGAAAAAGAGAATGCCAAAATTGAGACCATCAATCGAAATCCTTCAAATCGGGTAGCAGCAGGAGCTTATTTGGGTAAGGACGGCTGGGGACAATGGCTGAACGAAAAGTTGACCGGGTTCAATCAGCACGTTCGATTTGTCCACACCAAATATATGCTAATCGATCCGCTAAGCAACCACCCAATCGTCATCACCGGGTCAGCCAATTTTAGCGAATCTTCCACCAATCAGAACGATGAAAACATGATGGTGATTCGAGGAGATACGCGGGTTGCTGATATTTACCTGACTGAGTTTATGCGACTCTTCACGCATTTTCGATTCAGAGGCAAAGTTCAAGAGCATGACGAAACGGTTCACAAGTCAGCAGAACCACTACCAAAAAAGCTGTACTTGCGAGACAGCGATCGCTGGGCACGACGGTTCTATGTCAAAGATTCGCCTCGTGAGAAGGAACGACTGTTCTTTAGCTAGAAAAATTCTATCGAACTTGCCCACTATATTTTGCAGCAATTTATACAGCGGTGACTAAAAACATGAGTAACTCATTGGAGCAACTTGACGCGGTTGAAATTAAGGTGACAATCAAACCAGAACAAATCAAGGTTGCAGAAAATTTGCTTGAACTGAAACAAGATGAGTCAGAGAAACGTGAAATTTACTTCTGTGAGGATATTCAAACATTCCGCACAAATGGAGAACTTCAACTATTCGAGCATGGCATTATTTTGCGCCTTCGTAAAAACCAGGATAACCCAGATGATTCTACCGTAAAGCTTCGCCCTGTTTCGTCACAGATTTCTTCAGAATGGCGAGGAATAGAGGGGTTCAAGATTGAAGGGGATTGGGTAGGCGATCGCCAGATCGAATCCGCATCCTTCACTATTGAGCAGGAACAAGGTGAAATTGAAGAGACGCTCGGAGGTAAGCGATCGCTAGACAAACTGTTCTCTAAGCAACAGGAACGTTTTTTGAAGACAAGCGCTCAAATTGAAGTTCACCTTAATGATTTGCAAGTGCTAGGTCCAGTTAAGGCTTTTCGCTGGAAGCCAAAGCTTAGTGGCGGTTTGACTTACCCGATTCGTTGTGAACGTTGGCACATACCTGACGGCAGACAGCTTCTTGAGTTATCCATTCGAGTTCAGCCAGAGCAAGCACAGGTGGCTCAAGAGGAGTTCATGCAATATCTAACCAACAATAAGCTTGACTCAACGGGTGTTCAAGAAACTAAAACTCGGCTAGTGTTAGAGTTTTTTGCTCAAAAAATGCAAGGGAAGAAAAACTAGAAAGTAAAACTTCATTGACAGGAATTGTCCAATACGGTTCTTGGGCGAGCGTAGGCTAAAAGTATTGTTCTCCAAGGATTTTAGAAGCCTATTTTGAGTATTCAAGGGGCAGGAGTATGAATTCCACTTTGGATGACAATAGTATCAGCAATCGGTCGCTACGATGGGGAGCAACCGATTGCTGATGCTATTTCCTTTGTTGGCACAGTCAGGACTTACGCAAAAATCGCCAAAAAGTTTAATTTATCGAACCGCCAAGACGCCAAGAACGCCAAGATATCTTTGCGTCTTAGCGTCTTGGCGTGAGGAAAATCTCCCTACACCGCACAATTCAACGCGCCGGCTTTTTGCGAGAAGCGGATATTCTCCCGGTAATCAACAGGACAATCTATCACTGCTGGAACATCCTGTGCCAAAGCCTCTTTCAGGATGGGAACAAAATCAGTAGCAGATTCAACGCGGTAGCCTTTTAGACCCATGCTTTCGGCAAATTTGACAAAATCAGGGTTGCCAAAATGCACAAAAGATGACCTACCTTTGCCAAAGTAATTTTCTTGCTTCCACTCAACTAAGCCGTAGCCACCATCATTAAAAATCAGGGTGACAAAGGGTGTACCAACGCGCAAAGCAGTTTCTAATTCCTGGCAATTCATCATGAAGCCACCATCGCCGGTTGCAGCAACAACTTTACGGTTGGGATGGACAAGTTTTGCCGCTACAGCACCAGGAATGGCAATACCCATTGCTGCGAAGCCATTGGAAATGATGCAAGTATTAGGGCTATGGCAGTGATAATGACGGGCAATCCACATTTTATGTGCGCCTACGTCTGAGATGACGATATCTTCTGGTCCCATCACCTGCCGCAAGTCATAAATTAACTTTTGTGGCTTAATGGGAAACCCGTCATCATTGGCATACTCTTCGTAATCGGCACGGATATTTGTCCTTAAGTTGATAGCGTAAGGATTGGGCTTACCTTCGCGATCTGCAAATTTTAAGATTTCAGAGAGGGAATCAGTAATATCTCCGACAACTTCAACGTTAGGAATATAACTACTATCAATTTCCGCAGGAGTGACTCCAATATGAACAATGGGAATTCTCCCATCGGGATTCCATTTTTTTGGAGAAAACTCAATCAAATCATAGCCGATAGCAATCACTAAATCTGTGGTATCAAAGCCACAGGTGATAAAATCTCGCTGTTGCAATCCGACTGACCACAATGCTAAGGAATGAGTGTAAGGAATCACCCCTTTGCCCATGAACGTGTTGGCAACAGGAATATTCATCTGGTTGGCAAATTGTGTGACAGCATCGCTTGCCCGATCGCGGATTGCCCCATTACCAACTAAAATTATCGGGTTAACTGCTTGGGAAATTGCTGCTGCTGCTGCCCTGATACTAGCAAAAGAAGCGAAGGTTTTTTCAATGTTGTCCTTACGCAAGGGATTGCCTTCTGCGGGCATGGCGGCAATATTTTCTGGCAAGTCAATGTGAACTGCGCCTGGTTTTTCACTTTGCGCCCGTTTAAAGGCTTTGCGCACAAGTTCTGGTGTGATACTAGGGCGCACAATCTGTTTATTCCATTTTGTCACTGGGGCAAACATCGCCACCAAATCTAAATATTGATGGGATTCGATGTGCATTCTATCTGTGCCCACCTGTCCGGTAATTGCCACTAAAGGCGCACCATCGAGGTTAGCATCTGCTACCCCAGTCATCAAGTTTGTTGCCCCTGGACCGAGAGTTGAAAGACAAACTCCAGCTTTTCCTGTCAAACGTCCGTAGACATCTGCCATGAATGCTGCACCTTGTTCGTGGCGTGTGGTAATAAATCGAATGGAAGAATGTTTCAGCGCCTCTAAAACGTGCAGGTTTTCTTCCCCAGGGAGTCCGAAAACGTATTGCACCCCTTCATTTTCTAAGCACTGTACGAGTAATTCAGCTGTATTCATATTTACTATTCCTTTGGGTTGATTGCACCTGGCGTGGGTTATTTCACCCACACAGTTTTAACATTGACGAACTCATGTATGCCCTGGATACTCAATTCCCTGCCATATCCAGAACGCTTGATTCCGCCGAAGGGCAAGCGGGGGTCGGATTTGACCATACCGTTGATAAATACCGAACCTGCTTCGATTTCCTCTACAAGGCGATCGCGTTCTTCGGCGTTTGTTGTCCAAGCACTAGCACCTAAACCAAAAGGTGTCGCATTTGCTAGTTTTATCGCTGCGTCAATATCTGGTACGCGGAATAACATCGCTACCGGACCAAAAAACTCTTCCTGCGCCACTGGATTGTCTGGGGAAATATCCGTGAGAATGGTCGGTGGATAAAAGTTTCCAGGACGGTCTGATAAAGGATGTCCACCCGTCAAAATTCTTGCCCCACTCTTGACACCTGCTTGCAGTTGCTGGTCTAAGTCTTTAAGAATATCAGGAGTTGCCAGTGGTCCTAAGTCAGTCTCTGCTTGCATCGGATCGCCAATTTTTAGCGCGTGGAATTTCTCCAGTAGTCGTTTTTCAAACTTGTCTGCTATTGTCTCAGCGACGATGAAGCGTTTCGCTGCAATACATGATTGCCCGTTATTCAACATTCTGGCTGTTGTTGCCGTGGTAACTGCTGCTTCTAAATCAGCACTTTCCAATACAATAAACGGGTCGCTTCCTCCCAATTCCAAGACAGTTTTTTTAATTTGTTTTCCTGATGCGGCGGCTAAACTTGCGCCTGCTGGTTCGCTTCCTGTCAATGTCGCTGCTTTGACGCGATCGTCACTCATCAAGTCAGCAACTTTTGCAGCACCTATCAATAGAGTTTGAAATACGCCTTTTGGAAAACCTGCTTTGTGTATAATTTCTTCTATTGCCAAAGCACACTGTGGCACGTTGGAAGCGTGTTTAAGTAATCCGACATTCCCTGCCATCAGCGCTGGTGCAACAAAACGGAACACTTGCCAAAAGGGAAAATTCCACGGCATGACTGCCAAGATTATACCTAATGGCTGGTATTTTATGAAACTTTGGCTAGCATCAGTTTTTACGGTCACATCAGCGAGAAATTCCGCAGCGTGTTCAGCGTAGTAACGACAGACGACAGCGCATTTTTCCACTTCCGCGATCGCCGCTTTAAAAGGTTTGCCCATTTCCAGCGTCATGATCTTGGCAAAATCTTCTTTTTCTTGCTCTAAAATGTCAGCAGCGTTTTGCATCCAGTGCGATCGCTCTGAAAAACTCGTTTTGTGGTACTTTTCAAAACCCTGTTGTGCCAAATCTAGTTTTTCAGCGATTTCTGCATCGCTTAGTGGTTCAAAAGTTTTCAGCAACTCCCCAGTTGCAGGATTAATAGTGGCGATCGCCATACCCTGACCTCCCCGTTAAAAAATTACCAGAGGTAGCATCCATATGTTATAAACATCGATTGCGGACGCTCCTTTCCAAATTGTAGTCTTTCAAGAAATGCTAACTTTACTTATATTAAAATTTCTCAATTAAAATTGAAACAAAATATACATAAACCATATGTACTTATGCTTACAATCTCCACTAAGAAAGTGTGCATTTGATCAACTCTGCTTGATTTTAGCAGGATGTAGTACTGTAATTAAAAATAAAATTGACAATTTAATATGTTTTTTTGACTTTTAATTATGAGATTGCAGCAAAATCGCCTTTAAGTTTGCACTTGTACGATTCAAACGCTTGCTTTCTCGGCTTTGCGCAAGAAAGCTTTGACTAGGAATGCTGGGGTGTAGGTGAGTCCACCGTGAATTTTGAACAGAGAATTTCCAGATTCCATGACACCGGTACCGAATCTCTCCTCAGTGCATCTTTGTCTGATAAACCTTGACTAATCGATTAATACCTTTAAAGCGATAATCTGCCATTTCTAGGAAGGATGAGGGTTGAGAAAGCATTTGATAAGTGGCTTCACTGACAACGCATTCACCTGGAGGACAAACTGCTTCCATACGCGCAGCTAAATTAATAGTGGCTCCTAATGCGGTATAATCCACCCTTTGGGAACTGCCGACATCTCCAACCACAGCTTTACCACTGTTAACCGCGATTCGCAATTGCAATGGTTCGGTCCAAAAATTTTTGGCATTGAGATTTTCCAGACGAGTTAACATACCCTTGGCAACAGTGACAGCGCGATCGGCATGATCCGGCTGTGGTTCAGGCGCGCCAAAAAATGCCATAATGCAATCGCCAATATACTTATCTAAAGTGCCAGCGTAGGCAAACACCTCTTGCAGCATCTCCTCAAATAAATTGTTAAGCAATTCCGCAACTTGAGTTGGCGTGAACCTTTCTGAAATTGCCGTAAAGCCAACCAAATCCGCAAATAAAATACTAATTTCAGTTTCTTGTGGAGGTAAACGTCCATTTGGCAATGCACCCACAGCTATCAACTGCTGTACAACTGCTGGTGAATGATAGCGTTCGAGTCTATGGCGAATCACTTCTTCGCTTCTAAGTTTCTCGGCTAGCAGCCAACGTTGTACGCTAGAAGCCACAAGATTTGCTAAAGCCGAAAAAAAACTGAGTTCTTCCTCTCCTTTTTCTACCCAATGGTGAGAAGAGAAATGAGCATCAGCGTAGAGAACACCAACAACCTTATTTTCATCCCACAAAGGCACCGCCATTGCACTACGAATGTCTTTCACCAGAATACTGTTTTCTCCAGCAAACCTTTCATCATTCTGGGCATCAGCGGTTTGAATGGCAACTTTTTCGTCAAAGACTTTTTGGCAGATACTACGGCTAATCCAACTACCATCAGTTGGCAGATGTTCTTGCTCAGAGATATTTCTCGTAGCAGCATTCAATAATTCCAGATTGCCACACCCAGAAACATCAATTAATAATGCTAAACGGTCAATACTGTTGAGGTAACGAAACACCACTTGCTGGACTTGAGAGAAAATCTCTTCTATGGAGGCTGCTGCGGAGAGATTCTTGGCTATGTCTACTAAGTCTTTCAGGCGAGCGATCGTTTTGTCTTTGATGCTGACATCACCATCGATGTTATCAGCGAAAATCCATTGCTCTTGCAATTGTTTAACGTTGCGAAGAATTGTTCTTCCTGGAGAAACGACTCCTTGCTTAAACATGGATGATTCAACAGGAGTCAACATGATACGCAGACACATATCCCCCAGCCAAACAAGATCACCGTTTTGCAACTCTTGGGGAGAGGAAATCAGGCGTTCGTTCAATTGAGTGCCGTTTTTGCTGCCCAAATCCTCAATAGTCCACACACCCAAAGGAGTTTTCACAAGGCGGGCATGGTAACGTGAAACTCCCCCAGAAGGTAAGTATAAGTCACATTGCGGCAAACGACCGATAGTGAAAACATCTTGATCCACCGTCACCGTTCTTTCGGAATTTCCTTCTTGTAGGCGCAGTTTCAGTTTAGTCATGACTTCTATAAATCCATTCTGGAAGCAGGGAGTGCCAGCATTGCTAAGGTAAAGGATATGTTAAGGATTCAGGGTTAATCCTTCACTTTTTCTTTATGGCACTCTTGATCGCATTCCGACAACTAGGAAAAAATAACATTTTAGCTAGATACAGATACGGAAGAAACATTGGCGACGCTGAACTGCAGCAGTAAACAGCATAGTGAGTCAAACCTCTGAATGCATTCCTAGGCACTAGTGTTGCTGCTACTGGCACAGTACAAGTAGACTGAATCCCGCCAATATAATTTAAATATGAAGTTATTGTCTTTGTTGCGATTTTTACGTTGTCATGGGTAGCTGCCATCACCTGATTGTTGTACATATATTTCTGTAGCAATTATTTCTGCACCAATCCGGGAAAAACTACTTTTTTTTGAAAAAGTCTATTGTGCTGAACATTTCACCTGAGGAAAGCTATACCATGATCGGCTCCTTACTAGACCAACGTTACCAGGTGGTTGAACTATTGGGTAAAGGCGGATTTGGTCATACTTACATAGCGCAAGATACTCGTCGTCCTGGGAATCCCACTTGTGTAGTTAAGCATCTCAAACCTGCGACTAACGACCCCGATTTTTTACAAACAGCGAGACGCTTGTTTAGTACGGAAGCCGACGCTTTGGAAAAGCTAGGCAATCATGACCAAATTCCTCGGCTGTTAGCTTACTTTGAGGAAAACGAAGAATTCTTCTTGGTACAGGAGTTTATCGATGGACATCCGCTGTCTGCTGAGATGTTAAGCGGGAACCGTTGGGAGGAAAGCCAGGTCATTCAACTTCTGTATGAAATTTTGCCTGTCCTAGACTTTATTCATAATAATAATGTTATCCATCGCGACCTCAAGCCCCAAAACATTATCCGCCGCCATTCGGATAACAAGCTCGTTCTGGTTGATTTCGGCGCTGTCAAACAGGTGCAGATGTACTCGCTCATGAGTCCAGAACAGCAGTTCAAAAACCAGACAATTGCTATTGGGACTCCAGGCTATATGCCAAGTGAGCAAGCACAAGGTAGACCTCGTCCTAATAGTGATATTTATGCTCTTGGTATGATTGCTATCCAAGCCCTCACAGGCTTGAGTCCTAAGCAACTGGCAGAAGATCCGACAAGCGGGGAAATTATCTGGCAACAATATGCTCAAGTCAGCGATCAGTTAGCAGCTATCATCAGTAAGATGGTGCGCCCATACTATAAATATCGCTTCCACTTTGCAGACGAAGCGCTGGAAGCACTCGCCTCAATCACTCATCCCAACACACCAACAGCTGTTGCTGGTACCGTCAAACATGTCCTACGTAACTATTTACGAGAAGGGTATGTGTCAGCAAATAAAGTGATGCAATCGTTCCAGAAACTAGCAAAGCCTGGTTACACTCCACCAAATAACACAACAATTCCTGACGCCACTCTAGCACCTGCATCCCCTGCACAGAGTACGGTGAAAATTGCTCCTAATTCACCCACCTCATCAAACAGTTCTCCCTCACGCCTTGATTTTCTTGATAAATATCGTCGCAAACTGCCATTACTTATTGCTGCAGGCGGCGGTATTGTTTTAGTTGTGTTTAGCATAATTTCTGCAAGTCCTCCAGCACAGCAGCCCTCTCAGACAGCAGATAATAAAATTCCAGAAACAATAGAAGAAAAAACAAAAGTCACAACACAGAATAATACAACTGATCAGAACACAACACAGAAGAATATACCTGAAGAAAAAAAAGAACAAAACAATTGTATTATTGTGACGCAACCTGCAAATCTACGTGCTGTTTCTGGGCGTAGGAGAACAGGAAAAGTTATAAAAGCAGGTACTCAGGTGACAGTCACGGGAAAACAAAATGGTGGCTGGATTGAAATTACCACTCCCGAAGAGGGTTGGATTTGGGGGAGTCGGACAAAAAATACTTGCAAAGCAAAATGAGCAATTCATATCATGCCCGGTTAAAGACTTATCATTAGGGCGCAAAGGGGGCAGGGGAAAAGCTTTTCACCCTTTATGCACAGGCTTCCGCTAACACGACTGGAGTCACCAGTCGCCTGGGTCGGGAAACCCTCCTACAGCGCTGGCTTGTCTTTGCGCGAAACTAAAAAGTGCGCCGCAGATGATTGAGTCATTTGTTTGATGACTTCTAAACCCGGCGGTGGAGTTTCACTCTCCATTCCCAGCCATAAGAGATACTCTATATTCCCAGCAGGACCAGTGACAGGCGACCAAGTTAAACCTTTGTACTTCCATCCCAATTCACCAGCCGCTTGCAACACCTGAAAAATAGCATCAGCTTGGTCTTGAGAATCACGCACAACACCTTTTTTACCCACACGGTCTTTCCCGACTTCAAACTGGGGTTTCACCAACAACACAGCTTCACGTGGAGGTTGAGTGAGTTGCCATAAAGCAGACAAAATCTTGGTTAAGGAAATAAACGACACATCAACCACCGCCAAATCAGCCAGTTCAGCATCACCATACAACTCTTCTGGCTTCAGATACCGCAAATTCGTGCGTTCCTTCAAAATCACGCGAGAATCATTTCGCAAACGCCAGTCAACTTGTCCATAACCAACATCAACGCCGTAAACCAATTTTGCCCCAGCTTGCAGCAGACAATCAGTAAAGCCGCCTGTAGAAATACCGCCATCCAAACAAACGCGCCCTTCCACAGGAATTGCAAACAGTTCCAATGCTTTTGCTAACTTCTCGCCGCCTCTGGAAACAAAGCGCGATCGCTCTTTTATCTGAATTTGCGCCGCAACATCAACTTCCGTACCAGGCTTATCAATCACCTGACCATTAACAGTCACTTCCCCCGCCTGAATTAACCTCTGTGCTAAGGCGCGGGAAGAAGATAAATTAAGTTCTACTAACAGTGTATCGAGTCGTTGTTTAGCCAATTATCTTTACTCTTGTGGTGAAATCAAAGCCAAGGCACGATTTATAATTTCTTCTTGATGAACCAGTTGTTCTAATTCTTCTGGTTGATAACGTCCTTCTTCTACTTCTAGGGAAGCCTCATCGATGGCATTTAAGTACGCTTCTTGTAAGGTTTCCAACAATTCTTCAGCAGTTAAATAATAGCCTCCTGTCTCACGACGCTTATTTTCTCTTTGAATTTCCCGAACTGAATTGCGAATAGAGACATCCCAAGAGCGAGTTGTGCGCTTTTCTGCTTGCTGTTTAATCAGATGCAACAGCAGAATCACGGCATAACTACGAATGCTATCAATGATGTCTTGTTTGCTCATCTGTTTTAATTCTTCGACGATGACCAATGCCCCTTGAACATCTCCTTTTAGCAGTAAATCTTTTAACTCTAGTAATTCTTCCATAACCAGCGCCTCAATCTTTGGGCAACTTCTATTTTGGCTGATTTTCGGCGATCTTAATGGACTGGATTTGTAAACCGAATGTGTGACCAATCATAAAATCAATAGCCCCTAAAATGCTGTGTAGAGCCTTCTAGGGGCTATTTGGTGTAGTCATAGTCACAGAAGACCTTAAATTTTGATGTAATCCAAATAACATTGATTCAAATCATCACCTTGATTATCCTAGTTCTAGGAACTGCATATACAGAGTCATCTGCGGCACGACCAACTCAACGCATTGGCAGAAAATAGGAATCATTAATGCCTAATTCAATTAACCAACAAATCTTACTCAAAAGCCGTCCAGTTGGGGAACCAAAAGAGAGTGATTTCGCCCTAGTCGAAACCCCAATCCTAGAACCAGGGGAAGGGGAAGTTCTCAACCGCACGATCTATCTGTCCCTCGACCCCTATATGCGCGGTCGCATGAGCGCTCGCGAATCTTATGCTGCTCCGGTAGAATTGGGGTCTGTGATGGTCGGTGGCACAGTCAGCCAAGTGGTGAAATCTAACCATCCCCAATTCTCAGCCGGAGATTTTGTGCTTAGTTATGACGGCTGGCAAGCCTATGGCGTATCGAAAGGCGAAACGTTGCGTAAGCTTGACCCCAATCAAGCGCCCATCTCCTATGCATTGGGCATAACGGGGATGCCCGGAATGACGGCATATTTTGCGCTGCTTGATATTGGGCAACCCCAAGCGGGCGAAACGGTTGTCGTTTCTGCTGCCTCTGGCGCAGTGGGTTCTGTAGCCGGTCAAATTGCCAAACTCAAAGGCTGTCGGGCAGTGGGGGTGGCTGGTAGTGAGGCGAAATGCGATTACGTCGTGAAAGAATTAGGGTTTGATGCCTGCATTAACCGCAAAACTCAAGACCTAAGTTCAGCACTGAAAGCTGCTTGTCCTAACGGAATCGACGTTTACTTTGACAATACGGCTGGTCCAATTTTAGAAGCTGTGTTGCAGCAGATTAATCTGGGGGCAAGAATACCACTGGTTGGTTTAATCTCGCAGTACAACGCAGAAAATCCTCCTCCTGGTCCTAATTTGATGCCACTGTTGGTTAAACGCGCTTTAATCAAAGGTTTTCTTGTTAGTGATTACCAACACCGTCAGGCAGAGTTCATAAACGATGTTTCTCAGTGGTTGCAGGAAGGTAAACTCAAGTATAAAGAAGACGTTGTAGAGGGTCTGGAAAACGCCCCGCACGCCTTCATCGGTTTACTCCAAGGGAAAAACTTTGGCAAGCTGATTGTCAAAGTCAGTGACGATCCAACTCGATGAGTCTCACCCCGCCTAAATTGCCAACAGCCAGCTCTAGCGTGTCTCTAGGAAGATACTGCGATTCATCGTGGCATCACCTTTATGGATAACAGTTGGGATTACAACGGTGGAGCCAGCGAGATTCCCATGGGGAAAGCGCTCCGCGATCGCTACCGAGACAAAGCGTTCCTGATGACGAAAATCGACGGTCGCTCTAAGAAAGAATTTGTACAAGGTGGTGAATACTATAGATTTGCGATCGCGTCCACAACTACTTTTGCCGCCGCCATTAAGTGTTGTGCAAAGGCAGCATATCCAATCGGACAGCAAGTTTTGATGATAGCTAAATCAATCTGAGAAGCTAAGTTCCATCGGATTTGAAGCGGACGTTGGTTGCTACTCTCTTCGGAGAGATATGTTGATTCTGCAATTGCTTTTTCCAAACGCTCTTTTGTATCGATCAAGTCCTCTAAATTTTGAAGTTGTTCAAGCTCCACACTTAAAATCTTGGTGAGAGTCTGAGTATCAGCCACCAACCATGTCTCAAAATTTCTAATTGCTAAACCTCCTGCACTACGATCGCTGATTGGTTGCTCGTTGACATCTAAGTGATTGTCACGAATTTTATTCAAAGCACGCTCTAAGTCGCGCTGCCTTTGAGATAGGTTATCGTCTGCATCAACGACAATGAGGATCATATCGACCTCCTCTGGTTTCCAAGAGATAGCTACCTGTGCTAAATATTTTGGATCTAAAACTGAATGCCCAGTTCGTCGCTTAAAACACCGGCTTTCACTGCTTGATGGATGTCTCTGCACGAAATCACAGTCAGGCAATCCAGCACTTTCAAGCTCTCGCCTGATTAAGATGTGAAGCGCTCCTTCATTGTTCCGTTCAATGACCTTTCCACCATCTTCTGGTTTGATGTAAGGAATACTTGCTCCCAGTTCTGCCTCACCTTCTGCAATTAGCCCAATACGAATCGGGCGATTCATACCGGATTGCCTCCAAACACATTCGTAAACCAAAGCTCACCTAATGCCCCATCGTAAGCTTCCAAGGCTTTTTGGAAACGCATAGAATCTGTGGGTAAGGTATGGACTTGAGTTTTACCTTCGTTATCTAGCTCAACAGCTCGAACTTGATGAGGTTCGACATAATTTAGTAGCACAGGGGAATGAGTTGTAATTAAAACTTGAACAGGTTTACCAGTGATCCCCTCGGTCGAAACAATTTTTAATAACTCCATCATTTTATGAAGTAGCCAGGGGTGAACTCCATTTTCTAGTTCTTCAAAACAAATGATACTTGGAGTGTTTTCTTGATACAGGGCTGTTAGGAAAGCCAAGATTCTCAGTGTTCCATCTGATATATCAGAGGCAGGTATATGATGTTCTGAATATTTGTCAATCAATTCCAGTAAAAAAGTTTGATTTTCTCCACGAGGCAATGAAATTCTTTGTATGTTAGGAACAAGCCGCGTTAAACGCTCCTCTAGTTCATCGAAGCTTCTACGATTTGCGTGCAAAATATCAACTAGAGCATAAGCGATTCCCTGCCCAGTTCTTTCCATACTGTCACTTGATGAGATGTTACTAGAGAGAGCAACTGGGGCAAAATCGTAAATGCTAACCTTTCGTAGGGCATTAGCAAGGGGATAATCAGAGTATTCATTAGAAACCAAAAATTCTCTTATTGCAGAGGTATACTGAGTTGTTACAGCCCTTTCAAAATTTCTTATCTCAACTATTCTATGAGGATAAACAAGAGAAACTGATAAATCTAAAATACTATTAGTTTCTTCTTTATGAGTGCTTTCTGTTGGACGAAGGGTACTAACCTCAAACAAAAGATAATCTGGTTTTCCATGCCAGAACTTAGATTCAATTTTCTGCTGATTCTTACTTACAGCTTTTAAGGACTCTGAAAAAAAAGGTATTACTTCCGAAGAATTTGTAGTAGCTATAATCCTTTGAAGAAAATTAGATAATACAGCTAGAGCTTCGCAAATGTTAGACTTTCCAGAACCATTAGGACCGATGAATACAGTTAATGGTTCTAAATTAACTTCGGTGTCAAAGAGGCTCTTATAGTGCTGAACTCTTAGTTTAGATAACATCTGTTCGAGAGTAAGCAGACTTTAGCTATTTTATAACAGTCCTAAATGATTGGTGAAAACCCTACTACCCTGCCGATCGCACTTCATGTTCCTCTACCGGGTTGTCATACAACAAGCATGAGAGGGAATTGATGCTATCTGCGCCCAGCGATTCTCACACAGACGCTTGGTGATCGCAATTCCCGATATACTCTATTGCAACAGCTAACGCATCCTACCAGATTGGCGCTCGTACTAAAAAGTAGTCATAAGAACTCCAGGAAGGTATCCTCGAACACACAATATTGAGCTTCCGCCCTAACCATAGGGAAGATGAAACAGAACCGCGATCGCAGCTACAACAAAAGACCATAACGCATTCGGTTTTTGTGAGATACGTCTGATTGAGTCTCTGCGTCGAGAGGCAGTATCCAACCTGAAACCGATAAGGAGACTTTTTTATGACCACAACGACCCCAAACCGAACGACCGACTCAACTTCTAATGCACCCGCTCCCTACACCGGATTTGATCACTTATTCATCGGCGGACATTGGGTCACAGGTCGCTCTGAACACAAATTGCGACCCATCAACCCGTACCGCCAAGACGTGATTATGGAAATTCCGGCGGCGGACAAACGCGATCTCGAAGATGCCTATCAAGAAGCTCAACGTGCTCAAGTGGCCTGGGCGGAGGCATTGCCCAGTGAGCGATCGCTTATCATGCGTCGTGCAACTGACATTATGGATGCCCGTCGTGAGGAGATTATTTCGTGGTCCATCCGGGAGGCGGGTAGCCCGCGCAAGAAAGCAATGCTGGAATGGAAGGTGGCGCGTGATGTGATGGAACAGGCAGTTTCGGCTCCCTATGGTGCTGAGGGGCGCATTCTCCCCTCTGATATTCCGGGTAAAGAAAGCCGAGTCTATCGCCGCCCCGTGGGTGTAGTAGCTGTAGTCAGCCCCTGGGACTTTGCCCTCAACCTTGCTAATCGCTCGGTTGCCCCTGCCCTTGCACTAGGCAACGCGGTCGTGCTGAAACCACCCTCGAATACTCCCGTCACGGGTGGTCTGATCTTTGCCAAGATCTTTGAGGAAGCGGGACTTCCCCCCGGTGTGCTTAGCGTTGTGGCAGGTCCAGCCCGCGAGATTGGGGATGCCTTCGTGAGCCACCCCATCCCGCGTGTCATTACCTTTACCGGATCGACAAAAGCCGGTCGGCATATTGGGGAACTGGCAATGACTAGCCCGATCATGAAACGGGCTTCGCTTGAACTCGGCGGTAACAGTCCGCAGGTGGTTTTAGACGACGCTGATCTGCAACTGGCGGTCAACGCTGCTGTGTTTGGTAAGTTCTTGAACTCAGGTCAAATCTGCATGAGTATAAATCGGCTGATCGTCGATGAGCGTGTCTATGACGAGTTTGTCGATCGCTTTGTCGATCGCGTCCGTAATTTGAAGATGGGCGACCCGAACGACCCGGATACGGATATTGGTCCTATCATCAATGAAGCTCAGTTGAATTCACACCTCAAGCACATTCAACAAGCACGTCAGGAGGGTGCCCGTCAATTACTCGGTGGCGACCCTGATGGACTGATGCTACCGCCGCACGTCTTTGTCGATGTCAACAATCAGATGTCGGTAGCGCGTGAGGAGATGTTCGGACCTATCGTCTCCATCATTAAAGTCCGCGATGAAGCAGAAGCCTTGCAGGTTGCGAACGACACTGAGTACGGCTTATCGAGTGCAGTGTTTACCCGCGATGAGGGACGCGGGCTGCGCTTCGCACGCTTAATGCAAGCGGGGATGACGCATATCAACGATCAGACGGTAAACGACCTGCCGAATGCTCCCTTTGGTGGCGAGAAGAATAGTGGGATAGGACGTTTTGGTGGCAATTGGGCGATTGAGGAGTTCACCACCGATCACTGGATTACCGTGCAGCATACCCCGCGTACCTACCCCATCTGATAAATAAGCACCAGTTGAAAGGGGATGAGGTTTTACGCGCGATCAATAAAGACGACACTCTTGAGAAGAATCACTGTTATCAGTAGGCAATCCTACCTCAGCCTCCGCACGGTTCAGCATTGACTCATGCAGGTGTTTTTCATGATGACGTTGCTGCGCCATTAACTCCCGTGCTTCTTCTTGAGTCATAGCGTCTGTCCCTGCGGGATGTGCTGCTTCAGCACGATTGAGCATTGACTCGTGCAAGTGTTCGTCATGCTGGCGCTGCTGAACCATTAATTCCCGTGCTTTATCTTGAGTACTCATACAATTTTTTCTCATCAATATTTAAATTGTTCTTCTATTTTGCAACTTAAAAAACTAAAGCAAAACGTTAATCCGATAAATAAAACACAAATTGACAAAAAACAATTTATCGCAACTTTGATGCAGCTAATATTGTTATCTGGTGAACACTCTCTATATCAGGCGGCGGAGTTTCACTCTCGATTCCCAGCCATAAGAGATACTCTATATTCCCAGCACGACCCAGGCGACCAAGTTAAACTCTTGTACTTCCATCCCAATTCACTGGCGGCTTGCAACACCTGAAAAATAGGATCTGCTTGGTCTTTAGAAGGGCGATCGCTCTTTAATCTGAATTTGCGCCGAAACATCAACTTCCGTACCAGGCTTATCAATCACCTGACCATTAACAGTTACTTCCCCCGCCTGAATTAACCTCTGTGCTAAGGCGCGGGAAGAACATAAATTAAGTTCTACTAACAGTGTATCGAGTCGTTGTTTAGCCAATTATCTTTACTCTTGTGGTGAAATCAAAGCCAAGGCACGATTTATAATTTCTTCTTGATGAACCAGTTGTTCTAATTCTTCTGGTTGATAACGTCCTTCTTCTACTTCTAGGGAAGCCTCATCGATGGCATTTAAGTACGCTTGTTGTAAGGTTTCCAACAATTCTTCAGTAGTTAAATAATAGCCTCCTGTCTCACGACGCTTATTTTCCCTTTGAATTTCCCGAACTGAATTGCGAATAGAAACATCCCAAGAGCGAGTCGTGCGGTTTTCTGCTTGCTGTTTAATCAGATGCAACAGCAGAATCACGGCATAACTACGAATCGTCTTGATTATATCCTTACGGCTCATCTCTTCTAATTCTTCAACGATGACCAACGCTCCTGGTACATCACCTTTGAGCAACAAATCTTTTAACTCTAGTAATTCTTCCATATCCAGTGCCTCAATACTTTGGGCAACTTCTATTTTGGCTGATTTTCGGCGATCTTAATGGACTGGATTTGTAAACCGAATGTGTGACCAATCATAAAATCAATAGCCCCTAAAATGCTGTGTAAAACCTTCTAGGGGCTATTTGGTGTAGTCATAGTCACAGAAGACCTTAAATTTTGATGTAATCCAAATAACATTGATTCAAATCATCACCTTGATTATCCTAGTTATAGGAACTGCATATACAGAGTCATTTGCGGCACGACCAACTCAACGTATTGGCAGAAAATAGGAATCATTAATGCCTAATTCAATTAACCAACAAATCTTACTCAAAAGCCGCCCAGTTGGGGAACCAAAAGAGAGTGATTTCGCCCTAGTCGAAACCCCAATCCCAGAACCAGGGGAAGGGGAAGTTCTCAACCGCACAATCTATCTGTCCCTCGACCCCTATATGCGCGGTCGCATGAGCGATCGCGAATCTTATGCTGCTCCGGTAGAATTGGGGTCTGTGATGGTTGGTGGCACAGTCAGCCAAGTTAAGAATTACGGCTTTAGTCACCTTAAGGGTAAAAATAGTAATGCTAGTTTGATGAATTTATGAGGTGGCTTGCATATCTTGGCATTTTGCCATGATAAATTTGGTAATCTCTTCTGTAGATACCACCTCTTGTATTGCAAAGTCGAAAGATTCTCCAGGAGAAGTTTCTGTCGGAAGGCGGTACTTAACTTTGATATTTGTTATGCAAGTTTGCACCTCTGCATACACTTTATCCCATGCCAGTGACTTTGGTTTGAGTAAAACGCCTAAATCTGTATTTTCGTCTGTTCCACATTCTGGCAAAATAGTGTCATCTATCCGAAGGCTTCTGGTTCTGCGCTTCTTTATCGGATAAGTACTTAGACTAATATGGTAATCACTTTCTCTATCATCAGGTGAGTTGTATAGCCCTATAGGAATTATATCCCACTTATAAGCAGCTACACGCCCAACATTTCTGACCCGAAATCGTAACATGGCCTCAAGAAAAATACCATTTTCTGTAGGATACGCGTCTTCTAATTCCAACCCTTTCAACTCAAGCTTTAGAGTAGGATGAATAAGACGTTGCCTAAGGAGTTCAAGATAGAAGTGGGGAGCAGGCTCGGAACGACCTGCACAACGATAGTAATATGTTTTGTCTCGCTTAGACTGATGCGGTGCTAAGGAACTGTCTCCTACATCAACAACAATGATGACCCGTCCTGTGGGGATTGATGACTGAGCAGCCGGCAAAACTGTATGTACCCTAAAATCTGAAAGCGAATAATCAACCAGATAAGGAATCGTTTGTTCTAACCAATCTTTCATGCTTGTCTTGCCTTCTTGCGGCGGCATTCCATCAAAGGTATTGTCATCCCTTACTCCCAGGAGTATGTGACCACCGCCTGTGTTAGCAAAAGCGGAAACTGTCTTTGCAAGCTTACATAAAAAATCCCCTTTATTTTGAGAAAACAGTTGACCAGCTTTTCGCTCAAAATAATCAGGCTCCTCGAATGCCAAACTTTTAACATCCTCTTCAGTCCACTTTTCACGTTTAGTCATATCGCTATCAAGATGTGAGAGCCCAGCATAGATTGATTGCGTTCTAAATTTAGAGTTATCAAACAGCGTTTTCCTATGGGATTTATAATTCTCGAAAAGAAACAACATATTCAGGACTTACGCATTTTAACGAAAAACTGTCATTGTGAGTGTAGCGAAGCGCGAAACGAAGAACTCCCTTGATACTTAGCTACACTCCGTTTCGCTCAGTATGACATTCTCGACTTTGCGTAAGTCCGGAATGAGTGTAGAAAAAGTACATGGCAACACCATCTAGCTTGTGTATTTCACCCCAGTTAACTTTGTAGGTTGGGTTTCGTCCCTCAAGCCAACCTACTTAAGTGCTTATAAATTCGTGGCAAGGCGAACCTTATTCACCTTAACGAGGGTGTCATTCCTTCCACAATCTGGTTGGCTGCTTCAACCAAATCACTAGCGATTACCTCTGGTTGCGGGTAAACACCCAGGTAGTCCTTCTCCTCCTTAGTAATGAAAGCAGTTCGCAAACCAGCACAGGCCGCACCTGCAATATCCCAGGCATGAGCAGCAACCATCCAGATATCGCCCTCAACATCCTGCTTCGCCAAGGCGTAGACATCCGGATGCGGCTTCGTCTTCTGGATCGCATCACAGGAGAAGATGTTGGCAAAGTACTCAATGGCATTGGCACGATCTAGCAGCTTATGGGTGGAGTCCTCACTGCCATTGGTGAGGGCGACTAGCTTCCAACCTGCTGTCGTTAGAAGGCGAAAAGCTTCTAAAGCCTCTGGCTGTGGCTCCAGTTCCGAGAAGGCGTTTACTACATGCGTTAGCGAAGCGGGACGCGATAGCGTCCTTCGCTGTTCAGCATCTGCCTCAATTCCCAGCACCTTGAGCGTCCGGGGCAGTTCTGCCTCTAGTACTTCCTTGAGCGGTCGGTAGCCACCTGCATGGGAGAGGGCGAAGGCATCCCGTAAGGTTTGGGCAAACCAGAGTTGGAGAGCATGAGGGGGAGCACCTAGCTCTACCAATCTCTGGCGGGGCTTGTCCAAACTGAAGCAGGTGCCGATAATGTCGAATACTACAGTGCCTTTTGTGTTCATTGAGGGTTGATAAATTGAGAATTGTATGGTAATGAGCCGCTACGCGGTGAACCAGTCCAGTGCGGAGTCCACGATCGCTGGAGGAATTGTGTGGGGACCGTCGAACTCCCGATAAAGCACGTCGTAGCCAGCACGCCGCACCTGCGGCACTATCTTACGGCTGCAAACGTCGATCGGTAAAACAGAGTCTCGCGTGCCGTGCGAAATGAACAGGCGCGGTGTGCCAACCTGTGAAGCTGGTGCCATAAAGCCCGGCGAGAACGCTATGACATGGGTGAACAGGTCGCCGTTGGTGATGCCGACACTTAGCGCATAGGAAGCCCCGTCCGAGAAGCCCTCGAGCGCAATGCGAGTGGGGTCTACAGCGTAGCGGCTGAACGTCTGCGCCAGCGCCTGGTCGATGAAGGTGATATCGGGTCCGTACTCCTCGAACAGCACATCCCACGTCTCGCGGCGCGAGGCAGGTGCTAGCAGGATGAGTCCAGCCGCATCGGCGAGATTTTGGAACGGAGTCAGACCGCCGCGTGCATCGCCGCCTGCGCCGTGCAGCATCACCACCAGCGGTGCGGGTTTGGAAGCTTGGTAGTTTTTGGGCACGTAAAGGAGTCCGTCGCGCTTAGCGGAAAGTCCCAATGGTTGCAGACCGACTGGTGCTGTTCCCGTCGGCTGCGTTGGTCGCGCCAGTAGGCGTCCGTTCGTGGATGCCTGTCTATCCTGATTCTTTTGTTTGTCTGTTCTCATCAATGTAATTCTCTCCATAGAATTGGTGGTACATGCTGCTCCCATTGCCGCAGTGATGCCTGCCAAAAACATTCCAAGTAAGTGCCTTCGCGTTAATCGTGGACGGATGTCAGTGTTCTGCCTCAGCATTGCCCTCGCTTCTCCTGTTGTGAAAAGCCGATGTTTTTGATATTGATAAGGCGCTTGATGGGGTATCCAAATTTGCTTGTTCAGGCGATTAAGAATTTCAAAAAATCTCTCTCGCGTGGCGGTAGTAGTTCACACGATGCTTCAGCTTGAGGCGTGGTGGCTGTTTGCCTTTCCCCTAAAGTGAACTGACCTAAACAACTCGCAGTCGAGATAATGAGTCTGAAAAGTCACCTCTTTCTCATCCACCCAGGCTTGCTGCACCTCAATACCATGAAGATGCAGTCGGACATTTTTGTAAGGGAAAGCATAATCCCCTAGCTGTTCCCAGATTAGTTCGATTAGTTCTAGGGCGTCATCCTTGTCGCTGTGGCGGCATTTGTTCCCGTAGCGTTGCTTGAGCCGAGTTGCAGAATTTCAGACTACCATCTACTCTGGTGACTGCTAGTTTGTTGCTCGATACAGCCCAGGCATCCCCTGTCTCTTCCAAAGTCGTCTCTACTTCCTGCCAATCCTGACGGCTGATTGCATACCCAATAGGAGGGATGCCACCTAACCAGTCAACTCGGACTAAATCGGGAGCCAAAAAACAAATTTCAAGCTCCGTTTGCTCGAAGTAGAAGTGAGCGCCTCTAGCTGTCGGCTCAGCCTGAAGTAATTTTCCAGGTTTGTCAAAACCTTCTTTTGTCTGTGGAACAGCAAACTCGCGTTCAAGGCGATCGCGCTTACGCGAGTAGAGATATGCCGAGTGAGCGTAGGTCAAGTAGAACAGCGACCCGAAAAAAAATTTTAATCTCAGTGATAGGTTTTTGAAGAAATCCATAATGCCTTCATTAAAGAAACCTAGGAAGTTTCTAATCGCTCTTTAAAAAGTACACAAGCCTAAAAAACTGACTACTTTTTTTGACGAGAAGAAACTTCCAAGGGCATGAGGAGTATTATTAGGGCTGACACAAGCATGGCTGTTGTATCTATCCAACAGAGTAACAGCTAGTGCTTTTCGTAACGCCTTTCTCAGGTAGGAGCGGCAAGTTAAGGCGAGTTGTGATGGCAAGCACCAAAGGAGTTTTATAAAAACAAAAAGACGAGTAACAGAAAGCCAAAGAAGGACAAACTCGACTCGACAAAGATTGGAAGAGTAATACTACGTTCCATAAAAATACCTCACTTGAGAAATTAAAAGGCGATCGCTCAAGAACCCGGAAGCAAACGCCCGGTCTAAGAAAGTGTTTGTTCTTATATCTACAGATTAGATGCCGACGAGTGCTTGTTTCATATACCAAGCGAAAGGAGTTTATGTTAAATCAATTCGTTAGGAGTTATACGGGAGTTTCTTTTCCCGATAAGCTTGCATCCATTATCACTTTTACAAACCTCAAAAACTATTAATATTGTATTCGCTGGCACATTTCCCTTTTACCAGAAACTTAGCGGGAGAGTGAAAGCCCTTACCTTTTTCTGTGGGCATTGGTCACTATGCGATCGCGCGATCGCCCTATGGTCCGGTCCTTGCCCAAAAATAAGCCCCCTTCATGCGAGAAGGGAGCTAGAGAATGGTTTCATATCTTTCTGCTGATAATGATTAAATGCAACTAAAACTGACTTATGCAGTTCGCCGTGATCGATTGTTGAGACACCTGGGTTTGAGGCGCTGGTGTCAAAGGAGGAACTCAGTTGCTTCAGCAGTGTTCATCCGTTGGGGCGCAATCGACAGCCTACTGACATTGCAGAGGCAATACTCTAACAAGTGCAAGTGATAAAGCAAGTTGGGTTAGGGGCGCAATTCTCCCTATAGATGGTGGCGTTACAGGCGGACGACACGGCGCTTAAATCAGTTATCAGTTATCAGTTATCAGTTATCAGGTTATCAGGCGGGCGCTTTGGGGGATGCGCTCACCGCCACCAACGCATAAAGGTGCTCTTGGTGGGGGACGCGCGACCACTCGTATTTAACTCGACACTGCGGCTGGTACTGTTCACTGTTAAACTTGGATACATCCAAGAGGGCTTTTGCGGTTCGTAAAAAAAGCGAGCTTCCCCAAGGAAACTCGCCTTATTTTAAAGTCAACAGAGCAACTTAGATATCTTGTTCGCTCAACTCTCTAGTCATATAATCAAACGGCTCATCTACAAAGCTCGTATTGGCAACACCTGCTGCAGCCACTTGCTCCTTCACAATATCCTTCATAATTTGGATACCGAGAACCGTGGGACCAATTGGCACTCCTAGAGAATTGTAAGTTTCGCGCAGCCCTTGCAACACACGCTCATCCAGCACATCGGTATTGCCAGCAACAAGAGCATAGGTAGCATAGCGCAGGTAGTAGTCCATATCCCGTAGACAAGCCGCATAACGGCGAGTCGTGTAGGCATTCCCACCAGGACGAATTAACTCCGGCTGTTCTTCAAATAACTTAGAACCAGCCTGCTTAACTAGTGCCGCCGCATTTGAATTGATAGCCGCCGCTGCTTGCACCCGTGCCGTTCCGCTTTCAAAGTAAGACTTGAGGCTGTCCAGCGCATTCCGGTCGAAATACCGACCCGCAACGTCATAATTCTTAATTAAACTTGTCACTGCATCCCGCATTCCTTTTTCTCCTAATCAATCCTTTCTATGGTTTGATATTAATTTGACTGCTTTTAGCAAAGCTGCAATTTAAGAGTGCCTCTTGTCAAAGAAGCTCCAGCACAAAAACAATCTATAGCGCTAATTAAGGATTCTATGCTAAAGTTGACCCCTGCAAGGTGAAGTGTCTAGTTTTGTAAAACTAGTTAAGGAAAGGTTAAACATAATCTTTCAAACTGATGTTTTGTTACAAACAATACAAAATACTCCAATTTTAAATCCTTACGATATTCTAGGTGTCTCATGGATTTGGATTTACAAGCCGGGTCAGCATGCTTTGAACACTCTGGTTTTACTATGAATAAATCGGCAGATAAGGAGTAACCATGACAACCCCACAAGAAGTCCTGAAGCGCATTCAGGACAATAACATTCAGATGATCGATCTGAAATTCATCGATACGCCAGGAACCTGGCAGCACCTCACGGTTTACCATAACCAAATCGATGAAACTTCCTTCACAGACGGCGTACCTTTCGACGGTTCTAGTATCCGGGGTTGGAAAGCCATCAATGAATCAGACATGGCGATGGTACTCGATCCCAACACTGCCTGGATCGACCCTTTCATGAAAGAGCCAACTCTGAGCATCATTTGCAGCATCAAGGAACCACGGACAGGTGAATGGTACAGCCGTTGTCCCCGCGTTATTGCCCAGAAAGCAGTAGATTATCTGGTTTCCACAGGCATTGGTGATACAGCTTTCTTAGGTCCTGAAGCCGAGTTTTTCATCTTTGATGATGTCCGCTTTGACCAAACCGCGCACCAAGGCTACTACTACGTAGACTCGGTTGAAGGTCGTTGGAATTCTGGTAAAGAAGAAGGTCCTAACCTGGGTAACAAACCAGGCTACAAACAGGGTTACTTCCCAGTTCCCCCTACTGATACTTTCCAAGATATCCGTACAGAAATGCTGCTGACAATGGCAGAGTGCGGGGTACCCATTGAAAAGCAGCACCACGAAGTAGCCACCGGTGGACAGTGCGAATTGGGCTTCCGTTTTGGTAAGTTGATTGAAGCTGCTGACTGGCTCATGACTTACAAATATGTCATCAAAAACGTAGCCAAAAAGTACGGCAAAACCGTCACCTTTATGCCCAAGCCCATCTTTGGCGATAACGGTTCCGGGATGCACACCCACCAGTCCATTTGGAAAGATGGTCAACCGCTGTTTGCTGGCGACAAATACGCTGGCTTGAGTGACATGGCGTTGCACTACATTGGCGGTATCCTCAAGCATGCACCAGCACTCTTGGCACTCACCAACCCCACCACCAACTCTTACAAGCGCTTAGTACCTGGTTATGAAGCACCTGTAAACTTGGCTTACTCCCAAGGTAACCGTTCTGCTTCTATCCGTATTCCTTTGTCTGGTACTAACCCCAAAGCCAAGCGCTTGGAGTTCCGCTGTCCTGATGCGACTTCTAATCCCTACCTTGCCTTTGCTGCCATGCTGTGCGCTGGGTTAGATGGGATTAAGAATAAAATCGACCCAGGTCAACCTCTCGATAAAAATATTTATGAACTCTCTCCAGAAGAGCTGGCGAAAGTTCCTTCAACACCAGGTTCTCTGGAGTTGGCGTTGGAAGCACTGGAGAATGACCACGCCTTCTTGACAGAACCAGGTGTGTTCACCGAAGACTTCATTCAAACTTGGATTTCCTACAAGCTAGATAACGAAGTCAACCCAATGCGCTTGCGTCCTCATCCCTACGAATTTGCCCTCTATTACGATGTTTAATTAAGAACGCTATTTGAGAGCATTTTGAGACCGTAACTAAAGCCACCCAAGACGGGTGGCTTTTTTTCTGTCTAGAGACGCAATATATCGCATCTGTACAAAATTCAACAATATTGACACCTAGCTCATCGCCGCATTGCTGCGATCGTAAGTCATGCGAACGCTAGGGTCGATTTTCCCTTGGATAGGGTTCCAGTAAGTAGAGACCTCTCCAGGAAGACCTATTTCTTCACCAGTACGCTCTAGCATTGATTGTTGACGATTTTTGATGAGCTGATAATGACGCATCATCAAAGCACGAGCTTTTTCTTGAGTAGACATACCAAAGTTCTCCCTAATAATTTCAGTAATGTTATGCTTAATTGACTTTTCTTTTATTAGACTATCACATAAATTCTGTATCTTAAGTTACGGAATCGCTTTTCGTAATAAAAAGTAACAATAGAAATGCAGAAGTCAGGAGATGAGGCGGTAGGAATTTATTTCTTCTTCCCCAAATGCCTGTAACATCTTTCTCAAGGTTGGTTTCGCTTTATTACATAAACCTTTCTTAAGATTCATGATTCTTTAGTTATAATTATTAAATCTTATAAAGAAGAACGTAACAAAACCTTAAGCGATTCTCATGTCTGACACTTTAACGAAGCTGACTTATCAGACTTTCCAGCAGGGCAAAAATTACTTTGGTCTAGCTCACAAAATCTTAAGTACGCGGTTGATGAACATCATCTCTCCTAGTCAGCAGCAGACCAAACCTATACCAACTGAGATTTTACCCAAACTTCAACAAAGGCTGAATAATCTGCTCGAAGTTGATTGGCAGGATGCTGAGCGGGGTGTGTATCCCACAAGTGTACTGTTTGATAACCCTTGGGAAGAGTTTTTCCGCTACTATCCAGTCGTGTGGCTAGATTTACCGCAAATCTGGGAGCGGGCTAACCAAAAGAAATATCAACAGTTTTCCTCAAATGTGGACATTGAGGGTTATCCCAGCTACTACGTGCAGAACTTCCATCACCAAACAGATGGCTACTTGAGTGAATTATCAGCTAATCTGTATGACTTGCAGGTGGAACTTCTGTTTGGTGGTTCAGCCGATCCAATGCGGCGGCGCATTCTGGCTCCTCTCAAAGAAGGGTTAAAAGTTTTTAATGATGTGCCACCACGCCAGATACGTATACTAGATGTCGCTTGTGGAACTGGTCGTACTTTAAAGTTGATTCGAGCAGCTTTATCTCAAGCATCTCTGTTTGGGACAGATTTGTCACCAACTTATTTGCGTAAAGCAAATGAACTCTTATCCCAACTTCCAGGAGAATTACCGCAACTTTTACAAGCAAATGCAGAAGAGTTACCCTACTTGGATAACTATTTCCATGCTGTGACTTCAGTTTTCCTGTTCCATGAGCTACCCGCAGCAGCACGTCAACAGGTGATAGAGCAATGTTACCGGGTGACCAAACCAGGGGGAATCTTTATTATTTGTGACTCTATTCAAATGAGCGATTCACCTGAAATGGAGCCTTTAATGGAAAACTTCCACGAAACTTTCCATGAACCTTACTACAAACATTACACGGCTGATGACTTGGTAGAGCGTTTAGAAAAAGCAGGCTTTGAAAATATTGATATGCAAGTTCACTTTATGAGCAAGTATCTTATTGCTCGAAAGCCTGCTTGATGTGAAGAAACGCTACGGTAGCAACAAAAAAACTAAGCTAATATTAATACTAGTTAACATAACTCTCATAAAAAGTTATGGCTGTTGCCTACCCACGCAAATTTCAGAACGCTATAGGCGCAAGGGACATCTTGAAACAGGTTGTCCGCGATCGCGAAATCCATCTCATTACGCTCAACCGCTACCGCTACGCCGAGCAACGCAGTTGCAAAGACCTCACCGAAGTTATTGAACAACTCAATGGTCAGCCACCGGAGCTAGTACGGGATTTGTCTCACCATATTTCAGATGAAGCCCGTCATGCCATGTGGCTGACTGATCTGTTAGTGGAACTGGGAGCGAAAGTGGGAACGCCTCCAGGCTCTTCCTATATTGACGAGTTTGAAAGGCTGATAGACATCGAACAAAAAGATCCAACCAAAGACCTCGACGATTTTTTAATTTCGTTACTTGCTGGAATTAACGTAACCGAAAAACGGGGTTGTGAGTATTTCTCGGCACACATTTACGCCCTTAAGCAAGCCCCACAAACCGAAGAAAACATCAAAATCCGCGAAACGATTGAAAAAATTCTGCCGGAGGAAGCAGGACACGTTCGTTGGGGTAATCGTTGGTTGGCGCAATTAGCAGATAAAAGTCCAGAACATCGGCAAAAGGTTGAGCAAGCAAAGCGGAAGTACGCTGCTATTGAACAAGCAGCCTTTGAAGCTGGGATGGATATCACCTTGGGCGCAGAACTGCGTAGAGTTGCCAACCTGCTAGAAGTGGCAAACACAATGCCAGTGTGGGAACGTCCCCAATACCTGATGGAGCGCTTACCGCAAACTCTGCTAGCGCCAGATTTGCAACTGACCCGCATCGATGTAGTTCAGCGGGTTTGGAAGCGAGACCCCCAGGCATTGATGGAAAGGTTTGTGCCAATGTTCCTCAACGGTTTGAAAGGGATGCAAAATAACTCCCAGAAAACGACGGTGTAGAACAGGCTAGGCACCTGTTCTATAAGTAGGGTGGACAATGTCCATCCTATTTTTTTACCGGGGGAATGACTGGAAAAATGAGCCAAGCCCTCTTGGGTTGATCTGGAACCCCCTCGATTTATCGTGGGGTTATTAGGGCTTGGCTCATTTTTTTGTCCCAATGCGTCACCAAAATTCAACCAAAAAGCTGTTTCATGCGTTAGCGAAAACAGCTACCCCAAATCTGAGTGGAGTTTCTTGAGAAGAACGCAGAACTTAGTCAGTTATCAGTAGGAAAAGGAGATGACAACCCAGTTCTAACTCCCACCCAAGTTCTGATAACTGAGTTCTGAGTTCTTTGTTGCTCATATCAGCCCGTGCGCCTACAACCTGTCCTTAGAAAGGTTGGAGTACGCTCACAAATTTCTTGATAGTCATAATACCTGAACCACATGGGCTATAGCTGAACTAACAGCCCAAGTAAAACCTTTTCAAGAGATAACTTGAAGGTTGCGAGCGAGAATTTCCTGCTTATTTAAGTAGCTCTTCATGCTTGCAAAACAGACAGCTAACTTGCGCGAGTATTTCGATGCAAGGGTTGACAGCTGACTAGGTATACAGAAGCTCACGGATAAAATACCGACCTATTCCTTAGCTTTGTTGTATCTTTAGTGTTACATCTCTGCTAAGAATGGTGAAATACAAGTGTTAAATTTAACACCCTGTTTGACCGAACTTTGGTTTCCTTGCTACAAGGCTATTGCTACCCCAACAAATAGCATTAACTTCGAGTTGTTAGACAGCAGAATTTGTATTCTCGACATATTTCATCAATTTCATGCGACCACTACCTCTGTAGCGGCTGCGAGAAGGCTTATTGGTATTGTCTTTTGCCGACATCAACTGTTGTGAGCCAGAGTTGGATAAGTGTATACCAGGTGCTTGGCTGTTAACAGCTAAGGAGCCAAATAACAATCCTGTGATTAAAAGTGAAATGGCAGCACGCATAGCAAATGTCTATTTTTGAACTCTCCATTTCACTGATACTGAGTTTTCTTTACTGCTTCCGGATAATTTAGGAAATAGTATTTTTTTTTACTGCATAAAATTTGATCATCTGCTGAGATTTTCAATTATTAAGCAATTGAGAGCGTGATTGATTCGACCGCAAATTGTGAGCAGTTGCTGATCACAAAAAGTTTGCAACTGCTCGTGTATGTGCGATCGCAAAGTCACAATCTGCCAAGTTTGCCCCTTGTATTTACTTGGCGCAGTGATAGTGAATTTGTAATCTTGCTCAGCTATACGGTGAAAGATGCCCTGGAAACAAGAAGTCTCGCTTAGAGTTAGACTATCGCCATCAATGTAATAATATTGAGGAGGCGATGACAAAGGACAATTGCCATTAACTGAATATAATTCTGGGTTATCTAAATAATACAATTGCCAGTGCAACCAATCCGGAAAGTTTGGTAGCATATTCAATAATGGAATAATTGCCGCAGGCGCATATTTATCTTTCAATAAAGCTTCTTGAAGAACTCTCACAGGCAGATTGCGAGGGCTTAAATTCAATTCAATACAGATAGCAGCAGCCATTCCCGCAGCTTGACCAATACCCATGACTACAGGTTGCAATCTAGTTGCTCCATTCGCAATGTGGGAGACAGAAATATTCTTTTCGCATACTAATAAACCATCTGTTTCTGTAGGAATTAAACAACGATAGGGAATTGTGAAAGGAGTTCCCGTCCTTCGTCCTCCCCAAAGGATAGATTTAGGTGAAACCTGAAACTCGACACCCGGATAATGGTGATCGTTAGGATAGTTACCAATAGCAATTGCATCTTCATTCAAAGATGCAACTATACCTCCAGCCATTGGCAAAATATCCTGTTCTCGCACAGTTGTGAGTCCTACCAGACGACGGCTTTCCCGGTAGTAGGGGTGAAGGCCGAAAGCGCCTCCACCGAGGGAGACGGGGAAGATACCTGGTGCTAAACCGTAGCGACGACCAAGTTGGTTTTGGATAAAACGGGCAAAATTTTGGCTGTGCCAGCGGCATTCTTGAAGAAACTCGCGCCGTGATTTTTCTGTTTCTATCAATCGCCCTAATCCTTTGCCGTAGTCATTGCCACAAATGGGCCAGTTAATCATAAATAGACCTCCTGGCAAGCGACCGTAATTCAAAAATTTCTCTGCACCATAGTCATCCCAAGCGCCAGCAAACTGTGATGGATCTTCATTAGGCGCGGCGGGAATTTCTGGGGCGATCGCTTCCCCAAAATCTTGCATGATCACAACCCAAGTGGGGGCTTGCACTGGATATCTTTGTGTGATATTATCAAGCTTCGCTGGGGCGCTGGGTTCTCTCCACTCAGACTGCAATTCCCAGCCCCAGCGTAATGGCACTTGCGCTAAAGCTAGCAAATCTCCTAATTCTGTCGCGTCTAGAGTCACTTTGGCTTTGACAGTAAAATCTGCAAATCGAACGCCAGTTACGCAATTTCCCTGGCGCAAAACCTCCAACGGTACTTGTCCTGTAATCCAAAGCAGGTTGGGCAATTGCTGCACCCAATCTGCAAAAATCTGTGCCCCAATACGCGGATCGTAACTAAAAAAGCTGACCCAACTATTGTCTAATCCTCCCTGCTGTCGGTGCTGCAATTCTCGTAAAAATGCACCCCACAACCCTGTCTGAAAAGCTTCTAATTCATTGCCATCCGGCGCAGATACTCCGGCTGAGGTGAGCATTCCCCCCAACCAAGGAAATTCGCTCACAAGGATAGTTTTTGCCCCTCGTCGCGCTGCTTGGATGGCGGCGGCGGTTCCCCCGGTTCCACCTCCGACAACTAAGACATCGGCTGTGTATGTCTGATTAACCATCGCTTCACCTCTGGTAGATAGCTGAGATATTTTCCTGTAGCCACGACTTCCAGTCGCTAGGGCAAAAGATGCGGACTTGGTATAATTACCGCGAATGTTAGGCGCTTTCCTCACACAGACAAGGTTGATTGCCTGATTTCGTCTATTTCGTTTATGTAATATAATAATTATTGTAACTTGCCAAAAATTACCCAAATACCAAACATGACCATCATATTGGGGAATAGTGCATCCGTAGAGTCAGTCGTAGCTCAAGAAAAAGAAGCTCAAACTTTCAAGGAACTAGAGCGCATACTACAAATAGAAGGCTCCAAAGTGAAACTACTAGGAGCCAATGGAAAGCAAATTGATATTCCTGAGCCGCTTCATCAGGTGTTGCATCATGTCGTTCAAGCTTTTGTTAAAGGTCGGATTATATCTATAATTCCGGAAAATTGTGAAATGACGACACAACAAGCAGCAGACTTTCTTAACGTCTCACGCCCCTATCTGATTAAACTACTAGAGCAGGGAGAAATTCCTCATATCAAAGTAGGAACACATCGACGAGTTCCTTTCCAGGATTTGATGAAATATAAGGAACAGCGAGATAGTAAACGTCGGCAAGCACTTCAGGAGCTTATTGAGATGAGCGAAGAAGCTGGCTTGTATGAGGACGAAGAGTAATTGTTACATTAGTAGAGTAAAATTGCTATGCTCAGCGCTCTCCTGGATGCCTGCGTCTTGTTTCCGATGTATCTACGCGATACCTTGCTATCCACTGCTGAAGCTGGTTTGTATGTACCTTATTGGTCGCAGAAAATTTTAGATGAAGCAATGAGCAACCTTGTTCTTAGAGGGAAAATCTCTGTTGAGAAAGCTAAGAATCTTGAGGAGATAATCAAAGCAGCTTTTCCTGAAGCAATGGTTGAAATACCTCTAGACATAGAGAAAGCGATGACGAATCACCCTAAAGACCGTCATGTTCTCGCTGCTGCGGTAATGGCTAAGGCTGATATCATTGTTACTAGTAATATTACAGACTTTAATGCCGAAGCTTTGACTCCTTGGAATATCAAAGCACAGTTACCAGATGATTTCCTGTGTAACCTGTTTGAAAACTACCCTGAAGAAATGGTTCAAGTTTTACGGCAACAGGCTCAAAAGTATAGAAGGCGACCACTAAATTTTGCCGCATTACTTACATTTTTAAGTAAGACAGATGGCGCAAATTTACTAAAATTGGTTGGTAAAATCCGTTCTTATGAATCTCATAATGGTGTTGTTTAAATTGACACCAGAACAATTAACTCAAACTAAAATTTTATAGCAATTAGCATAAACAACACCTCTAAGTGTTACATCTATTATCGTTGACCAGTGAGAATTCAACGTGAAAGCACAGGTATTTAGAGGCGTTAATCAACTTTCTTACGAGGATATCCCCGTACCCACCCTCGAACCCGATGAGGTGCTAGTACAGGTACAAGTCGTGGGGTTGTGTCAATCGGATATAAAAAAAATTCGTTATCCCCTGTATGAACCGCCGCGCATTTTTGGGCATGAAACTGCTGGAACTATTTCAGCAGTGGGTTCTGAGGTAACAGGCTGGCAAGTTGGGCAACGGGTGGCGGTGATGCACCACATCCCTTGTATGCATTGCGGCTACTGCCTAAATGATAATTTTTCGATGTGCGATGTCTACAAAAACATTTCCACCACAGCAGGGTTTAATGCTAGTGGCGGTGGTTTTGCTCAATATGTCAAGGTTCCTGGTCATATTGTGCGTAATGGTGGCTTAATTCCCATTCCTGATAATATAAGTTTTGAAGAAGCAAGTTTTGTAGAACCGACGAACTGCTGCCTCAAAGCAGTGAAAAAAGCCCAAATTGCCCCAGGTCAAACGGTTTTGGTTACTGGTGCTGGACCAATTGGGTTAATGTTTATCATGTTGGTGAAGTATTTCGGGGCGAAGGCGATCGCCACTGACTTACTCCCATCCCGCATCGAGAAAGCTTTGAATGTCGGTGCAGAAGCAGCATTTGATGCCCGTGACGCCAATTTACCCAAAAAAATTCAGGACTTGACAAATGGCATGGGTGTTGATGTGACTCTGCTTGCTGTCCCCAGTGAGAAAGCTTTCTTTCAAGCCCTCGACTGTACCCGTAAAGGCGGCAAAATCCTGTTTTTCGCGGAGTTTCCCGATGAGGTGGAAATCCCAGTTAACCCGAATATCCTTTACCGTAGGGAGATTGATTTGATGGGCAGTTACAGCTCATCCTATCGCGTTCAAAGTCTAGCGGCTGATATTGTGTTTAATCAGCGCATTGACGTGCAGGCGTTGATTAGCGATCGCTATCCATTACAAGATTTATCAGCAGCAGTGGAACAAGCGATCGCACCGACTCCAGAAACGTACAAGATTTTGATTTATCCCTAGTTATTACCTTGGAGAGTAGGGATTGTTAGTTGTGAGTTGTTAATTGTAGAGACGCGCTCTCATGAAAGCGTCTCTACTTCCCAAAACACCCAATCGGTAAACTGAATGCTTGTCATCTTAGTCGCAGTTCTCGCCTTTTATGTCGCGCTTAATCTCGGTGCAAATGATGTTGCTAACGCAATGGGAACTTCCGTGGGTTCCAAGGCTGTTACTTTGAAACAGGCACTGATAATTGCTGGAGTGTTAGAGTTTACGGGTGCAGTCCTGTTTGGACACGAGGTATCCCAAACCCTAGCGACGAAAATTGCCAATCCAGCTTTATTTGCCGATACACCGCAAATGCTATTGACTGGAATGGTGGCGGTGCTACTTTCTGGCGGTTTGTGGTTGCAAATTGCCACATCACGGGGTTTGCCTGTATCCTCTTCCCATGCCGTTGTGGGTGCGATCGCCGGATTTAGCTGGGTTGCTTTGGGAGTGAGTGCGATTGATTGGTCATCAATTGGGCGAATCACTATAGGCTGGATTGTCACCCCATTTATAAGTGGTACAATTGCCGCCTTATTTTACAGTCAAATCAAGCGCTGGATTCTGGAGCAACCAAATCCACATACGCAGTTAGACGAATGGATTCCTTGGTTGAGTGCGCTTTTGCTGGGGGTATTTGGTGTCATTGTGTTACCGCAGCTGACTCAACCGATAGCAGATTTTTTAATTTCGCAAGTTGGTTTAAAAATACCCGCTCATGATATTCCATTGGTGAGTGGTGCTGTAGCAGCAGTTGGGCTCACTCTGTACAGCTGGCGACAGTTGGAAGACAAGGGGACAAAGGGAGATTCAATCCAAAATTCAAAATCTAAATTCCAGAATCCTGTTGAGGGGTTATTTGCTCGGTTTCAATTGCTCAGTGCTTGTTTTGTTGCTTTTGCTCATGGTTCTAATGATGTGGGAAATGCGATCGCGCCTCTGGCTGCTATTGCTTACATCAATCGCACTGGCACGGTACCCACAGACGGCATCAATATCCCCATCTGGATTTTAATACTTGGTGGTGCTGGAATTGTCACAGGTTTAGGCATTTGGGGAAAAAAAGTCATTGCTACCATCGGCGAAAGTATTATTCCCCTGCAACCCAGTAGTGGATTCTGCGCGGAACTGGCAACTGCCACGACTATCCTAATCGCCTCCCGGCTAGGTTTACCCGTCTCCACCTCCCATGCTCTCGTTGGTGGTGTCGTTGGCATTGGATTGGTGCAAGATATTAAGTCAATTCAATTCAAGACTCTTCAAGGAATCGCCGCCGCATGGCTCATTACAGTTCCCTTGAGTGCAGCCCTCAGCGCTGCTATCTTTACAGTGCTGAGGGCTGTATTCTGAGTTCGGAAAACGCTTAGAGTTGCAAGCAATGAATCCCTGACTGTCTTGGCACGATGCCAAAGGGTTAGATTACTCTAATTATCACCCTCAACACTGAATCCATGAACAGCATAGTCATCGAAACTGAGCGATTCTTGCTACGAGAGTGGCTTAAAGAAGATTTTCACCACTTCAAACCCATTGCTACAAATCCAAAAGTCATGAAATACATAGGAACCGGAGAACTCTGGTCTGACGAGAGGATTGAGAGATTCATCGATAATAATATTGACCTGTACAAAAAATATGGGTTTTGCTTGTGGGCGCTGATTCATAAACAGACACAAAATCTTATTGGCTTTTGTGGTTTATCACCACTGAGCCAAAGTGAGATCGAGATTGGTTGGTGGCTAACTCCTGAGTATTGGGGAAACGGTTTAGCGACTGAGGCGGCTCTTGCTGTCATGTTGTATGGTTTTGAACGCTTAAACCTACCAAAGATTGTCTCGATCGCACAGCCTCCTAATCAACGCTCGATTCGGGTTATGGAAAAGCTAGGGATGCACTTTGAAAAGATGAGTACAGACCGTCGCGGCATAGAGGTTGTGTATTATGCAAAAGACAAGTTAGGTATCGAACCTACGCTCTGAGGGGAAGTGTCAAGTCAATTATGTGACAAGTCAATTATGTGAGGAGATTGACTTCTGCTCACATATACGTTAAACAGTCAGGGCAATGAGTCCTGAGTTGTGATTAACCTTGACTAACTATTTTACTTGTCTGTTGTATGCTCCTAACATTACGGCTATCTGTGATATTCACCCCAGCAACAAACTGCCGGAAACGCTTATCGCTGGCAATTTCATCAAAATCGATGTCAGTTGACGCCTCTTCTTTATAATTAGGATTAATCTCAACTGCCCGTTGCAGATTTTCCAGGGCTAACTCAACCTGTCTTTGCAGTGCATAACAGGCGGCTTTGTTATAGTAAGCACTGGCGTAGTCTGGTTTCATGCCCAACGCTTTATCGAAGCTTTCAATCGCTTCGTCATCGCGTCCTAGCCTAACTAAGGCGTAACCTCGGTTATTCCAAGCTTTGTAGGAGTCAGGCTTGAGTTTAATGGCTTTGCCAAAACAAACTATTGCGTCTTCGTATCGTTCCAATTCTTGCAAAGCTAGACCCCTATTAAACCATGCGACAGCATCATCAGGCTTAATTTGTGTCGCTTTCTTAAAAGAAGCAAAGGCTTCCTTGTGTCTTCGCAAATATCCGAATGCTACACCCAAGTCAACCCAAGCTTGATGGTAATCTGGCTTGATTTTCAAAGCTTGTTCGTAGGAGGCGATCGCCTCTTTGTACTGTTTCAACCGTCCTAAAACCATACCTCGGTTCAACCAAGCAACAGCATCTTTGGGGTGAATTTTCACTGCTTGGTTATAAGCAGCAAGTGCATCTGCATACTGTTTTTGGGAGAAAAGAACATCTCCTTGTTTGAGATAATCATTAACTGTCGGTTCCTGAATTTCTGTATGTTCTCTAACCTCTGTTTGCTGTGGTACCTCCTGTATTTTTTCCTCCACTTTAGGAATAGCAGACTCTGGGATAGAAGGAGGAGGTGTAACCTCAGACAGTTGCTCAACCATGATATTTTTTCTTTGTTGAGCATCCCTGTGCAATTCAGAAACTTGAGATACAAATTCTGATTCTAATTCTCCTAGCTTCTTAAGGATGTTATTTTTTCTGTGTTGAGCATTCCGCTGTAATTCCGAAAATTGAGATGCAAACTCAGTGCCAGATTTCTCTAAATTTTCTATAATTATTTCTTTTTGTTGTTGAGCTTCAACTTGTAATTGAGAGAGGAGAGATGCAAATTCTAAGCGCAATTGCTCCATGTTCTCACGAATCTTGTCTTTTTGTTGCTCAGTATCTGAGTGCAATCCTGAAACTTGATCTGTAAACTCGGAACTCGATTTTTCTAAATTTTCCAGTGCCACATCTTTTTGTTGTTCTACACCAGACTGTAATTTCAAAAGTCGCGATGTAAACTCTGAGCGCAATTGCTCCAAACTTTCCAGAATTTTGTTCTTTTGCTGTTCAGTATCTGAGTGCAACCCTGAAACTTGAACTGTAAATTCCGAACTGGATTTTTCTAAATTTTCCAGTGCCACATCTTTTTGTTGTTCTACACCAGACTGTAATTCCAAAAGTCGCGATGTAAACTCTGAGCGCAATTGCTCCAAACTTTCCAGAATTTTATTCTTTTGCTGTTGAGTCTCTGAGTGCAATCCTGAAACTTGAACTGTAAATTCTGAACTGGATTTTTCTAAATTTTCCAGTGCCACATCCTTTTGTTGTTCTACACCAGACTGTAATTTCAAAAGTCGCGATGTAAACTCTGAGCGCAATTGCTCCAAACTTTCCAGAATTTTATTCTTTTGCTGTTGAGTCTCTGAGTGCAATCCTGAAACTTGAACTGTAAATTCCGAACTGGATTTTTCTAAATTTTCCAGTGCCACATCCTTTTGTTGTTCTACACCAGACTGTAATTCCAAAAGTCGCGATGTAAACTCTGAGCGCAATTGCTCCAAACTTTCCAGAATTTTATTCTTTTGCTGTTGAGTCTCTGAGTGCAATCCTGAAACTTGAACTGTAAATTCCGAACTGGATTTTTCTAAATTTTCCAGTGCCACATCCTTTTGTTGTTCTACACCAGACTGTAATTCCAAAAGTCGCGATGTAAACTCTGAGCGCAATTGCTCCAAACTTTCCAGAATTTTATTCTTTTGCTGTTCAGTATCTGACTCTAATCCATACAGGTGGGTGACAAACTGCGAACTTGATTTTTCTAAATTGTCAAACGCAACATCCTTTTGCTGTTGAAGACCCACTTGGAATTCCGACAATTGTGATACAACTTCTGTTTCTAATTTTCCTAAATTATCAACAGTTATATTTCTTTGTTGTTCTGCTTGCAATTGTAACTCAGAAACTTGATAGGCAAATTCAGATTCCAAACTTTTTACTTCTTGTTTAGAGTTCTTTATTGCTGTTTCTAATTCTGCTAAAATATGCTCTTTTGACTGAGATATTTCAACTGGAAGTCTAGATAAATTTTCTTGCTCTATTTTAATTTTTTGTTGAACTGATTCTACTTCCTTGTCTAAGTCAGAAGTGATATTTTTAGTTTCTTGGATGAGCTTTTGTGCTTCTTGCTTAACAGTGACTAGCTGTTTTTCTAATTCTTCGAGTCCCTGTAGCCGTTCCATTGCTCTATCAACTATCTCACGAATGGCAACCCGTCGCAGGAGCAATAAAGCAGCAATAACTGTGACTGGTACTACAGTCAGTATGGCTAGCCAGACATTGAAGAAGATGGTTCTATCAACAGAGGCGCGATCTTCTTCTGTCAGTCGTGGGAGTTCTTGCCGGTTTTGATTGGATACCGGAGGCTGTGGGGAAGAAGGTGTTCTTTGCGCAGTGGCAATACCAACGGACAGTAGCACGGGTGAAAAGACTATAGCGCTTCTCAACAATAAGGCGAAGATGACTTGATTCTTGCTCTTCATAAAGATAATCTCTATCCGTTGGTCGGTTTTGGAAGCAGCACAACACATATTTCCAATCTAGCAGTCTTGATTGGGTAATTGAGTTACATTTGTTGAGAAAAGGATGCTAGATGGCAATTTGTTGGGTAGTTAGTGCTTATCATTTTATAGAGTAAGTATTTATATCTAAAATCCTAATACACAGCTGTACAAAACTTTATGAGGTTTAATAGTTTTTAGTATTACTCAGATAAAAGGACTCCGCTGACTGCTCTTCGAGGTGTGGGTTTTACTTCAGAACCAAAACCAAGGCGTAGCAATATTTGGGGGTAACCGGGCCTATTTAGAAGGGTACCGAGTTTAGGACGCAGTTGTGCCACTTGTATAGGTTGATTCAAGTACGATGCAGAAACACCAACCGCCTGTCCAAGCAGCAGAACTCTCTCCAACGCCTGTCCAGCACTAAACCAGTTAGCGGGAGTGTCTTCATCGGTTCCTAAAACGGCAAGAATAGGTGAGCCAACAGCTAATTCCCGGTCTTTTGCTGCTTGTCCTCTGCCTATGTCGAAGGTACGATTAATATGGGCAACAATGGGGGTGACAAAGTCCAGCAGTTGCCTGACACTTTGGGCATAAGCAGGCATACCATCACGGGTGATTTTACGACTGGGGTGAATCCATGCAGCGAGTTCGCGACGAAAATGAGGGTTTGCCATTTGAATGCGATCGCCCTCTGCAATTAAATTAGCCACCGCATTGCGAAGGTCTTCGCCTTCAATTGTCGTAAGCCAAGCACCTTCCTGAATTGCAGATGTTCGCATAATAGAAAGCAGCGTTTCTGGAATGTCCCAATTTTGGAAGGGTAACCTATTGGTGTGCCGCCTACTAATTGTCGCGAACAGCAGATGTTCCTCTTCATTTTCCTCTCTGGGATTGCCTAACCAGACATGAGCTAGCAAATCTGGATCATCAGGGTTAGGAAAAGTTTTTACTGCATCGGTGTAGCCAAAGTGCCTTATTGCTAAGCGTAAATTAAACAGTGCTGCACCGCAACTCATAGTCAATTCCCGGTCTTGGGGGTCAACGACAGGTAAAGCACGGGTTCTATCAGCATAAAGTTCGATAGTTTCGTGAGCGATTTTAAACAGCCAAGGCTGACTATTGTGTCCCGATGGAGCCAGGATTGCATAGTTTAATAAAAATTCTAGTTGTTCAGAAGGACTACCTAATTTAGGAAAGTCACTTTCGGAAATATTCCAAGGGCTGAAAGAGTCGGGTGTTAAGCTCTTTGACATATATTTCAATTATTAAATAGTCTATTTAATATTTTTTTATTTTGAAACAAAATATGAGCAAAGAATTAGTAATTCGTAATCAAGCGAGTAACTACGAATTACTAATTACAAATCATGAATTTTAATTTTTAAAAATAACGTTAATATGTTTTTTAATTTTTATTATAGCAATTTTTGATTTAATGCGATATTATATAGGGCTATCGCCTTTCTCGTACCTTATAGGAGAGAGTAGGGTTTGTTATTGGATCCCAATCGCTGTACGCTACGCAAACGCACAAAGACAAAGGTTTTGAACATTAAGTTTTGAAATTTCATCCCTCAATTCAGCTACGCCAAACATTAAATGTAAGGATTACTGACCGCAGATATCATAAGTTACTGTTATACTCTGCTGAAATAGACAGGACTATCACTAGCCTTGTTGATGAGTCGATAGATTCTTTACCGGAACCACGAAAAGAAAACATCACGACTGCTTTTATTTTCCCACCAATCAAAGAGAGTTTACCGTTCGGAGTTCGGCAAAGGCTCACTCGAGCGTTCGACTGAGCGCTCACGCCGAAGTCCGCTGAGCTCACGGCGAAGCCTCGTTTTTATCGTGCAATTCATAAGACCTCGTGGGAAGTATGGAAACTCAGCGTCTTCAGACCTGAGAGGAAATACGACTCGTGCGACTTTAGTCGCTTTGTTCCATTACCGCCTTGGGGTTACTTGAATCGGTGTACTTTTG
>JAHHIB010000043.1 GCA_019359075.1 Kalymmatonema hyalinum WJT4-NPBG1 | reverse complement strand
GAGTTCGATCGCCTCTATGACTTTTTGGCGCAGGTCGTAGCTGTAGGGTTTGGGCATGACAGAAATGGGAGCAAAAGTGGAAGGACTTTTCTATTCTATGTCCTAACCTTGATGGCGACAGCTATACCTAGCTGTCCGGCTATTTACTTTGTCTTGGCAGAAGAACGCATTTTGTACATTGGGCAAACTCTGAACCTTAGTTAATGCAGCTAAAATTGAATAGTTAAGCCTCGTGTCTCAATTCTTCAAGAGAAACGATAAAATGACTGAAACTGCGGAAAAACTCAAGCTTAAACTTTCTCAAGTCTCTGCACAAGAACGTGCCAAAATTGCTCATTTTTTGATTCAATCTTTAGATAGAGATGTTGATAATGATGTAGAAGCTGCTTGGGATAGGGAATTAACTAAGCGCTTAGAAGATATTCATCGTGGGACAGCTATTGGCGAACCATCAAATCAAGTATTCTCTGATCTGCGAGAGAAATATTCTTAATAAGTAATAAGTCATAAGAAAGAGAATTTATTCTTTTGCCTTTGGGAGCATCCCAAATGTGTAAATTTATTTGATTTTGTAGTGCGGGTATCTTGCCCACTTCAGTAATAAAGTAGGGAGCTTTCCGGCTCCCACTACCATCTTTGCAAAATTGGGATGCTCCCAAATGAAAGCCATAAGCTTTTTACTCACTATCTAGTAACCAAAACTCTTGAATCCTGGGTGGGAGGTTCTCCAACAAAAATTGCACCTCGTCGAATTAGGTCGAGTTTTATAGGTTCTGAAATTCCTTGATTATTTCCAAATCGAGCTTTTTCTACATTTGCACCACTCAGGTCAGCATCAATCAGATTGGCACGAATTAGATTAGCATTTTTCAGGTTGCTACCAATTAGATTGGCACGAATTAGATTAGCATTTTTCAGGTTGCTACCAATAATGAAATTTTTGGGCTTCTTATGAAAATAAAATTTTTAGAATCGTGTCTGATATAGATTCATAATCGACAGCTAGCATAAATACATTTACATCCTTATCAGTAGCTTCTGAAAATATCTTTTTACCACCAAAATTATTATTTATATCATCTTCTTGATAAAGTTTTACTTTTGGTTATTTTTTATTCTGAACTACGTTTATAAACTCTTTTCTGAGAGATTCGATATATTGATCACCCGACTTATAAATAATTACTGCATTTATTGGCTGTTGTATATGCTTCTACAATGCCGATAAACCAGCAACTTATCAGTTTTCTGGAAAGCGGGTTAAGCGAGGGTTGTATCGAAGTAGTGAGGGGCATTTTATTAACGCTGATTGCAATAGTGCGGCTAACATTGGAAGAAAAAGTAAGCAGAATGGTTTTACCGGACTGTCTAGAGGCTGTTTGGCGCAGCCGTTACGAATCAAGACCCACTAGGTTTTTGACTCTTAACAATCGAGAGCGGCTAAAGCCGCTGAGAGTGTCAAAATGTTATGTGTAGCGTTATAAGCATTTACTACCTATGCCGAAAGCAATTTGGAATGGTGCCGTGTTAGCCGAAAGCGATAACACCGTAGTTGTGGAAAGCAACCATTACTTTCCCCCTGACTCAGTTAACAAGCAGTACTTCAAGGAAAGCGACACTCACACAACTTGTCCTTGGAAAGGTCTCGCCAGTTACTACACTATTGAAGTAGATGGACAAGCTAACAAGGACGCTGCTTGGTACTATCCTGATGCAAAGGAGAAGGCAAAGCAGATTGAGGGCTATGTCGCCTTTTGGAGAGGTGTAAAAGTCGAAGCGTAGTAAAAGTTTGATTATTGCAAAGTACCTCACCCCTAAACTCTGCCCCAACTTGGGACAGGACTTAGGGGTGAGGGCTTTTGTAGAATTTGTAGTAAAGACCAACTATAGTGGTTAAACTTTCTTAACGCTTGATAACTCTGAATTAACTTTTCTCTACTCCTTAGCAATAACAATATCGTTGGACTTGATCACTGCGTAAGCTTCTGTACCCTCAGACAAACCCAGTTCGTCTGCTGACACTCGGGTAATGATTGAGGTTAGTTCAACTTTATGAACAATCTCCAGCGTGATTTCAGTGTTAACGGCTCCTGTAACAACTCGTTTAACGATTCCCTTGAGAATATTACGAGAGCTAACTTTGAGTCGTTTCTTCGGACTAAAAACTTCTATCTCAGGAGTTCTACTCTCCTCTGTTTCATACTGTTGAGTTGGTAGTGATGGCGGTTGAGGAGACTGCTTGTTCAGGCTACGCACTAGTTCCCGCAAAATTTCTGTTTTGGTGCGCTGAGACTGCTTTGAGATCTGTTCCAGAATTTTTCGCTCCTCCTCAGAGGTTTGAAAAGTGATCCATCCTTGTTCTTTTCTTGGCATAGTTATACCAATTTAGTTGGTAATTAAGAGCTTTTCCTGGTACCATCCTACCAAGCGTCAATCCTTGAAAAATAAAACTCTGTTGAGCCATTTTCTAATGAAAAGAAGATGATTTGTTACTTTCCTTGGTACAGCATTTGTCAGTTCGCCTTTGGTAGTTAGCTTGGCATTGTTTGATCTGTTCCCAGTTGTAGCACAAGTGACATCTTCCCACACCATAATCTTTCATTATCATGTAAAAATAAAAATATCAAGACAATAGCCACTTGCTGTTAAAGGTAGTACTCCCCCAGCCTCCGCAGTTCTTTAAGCAATGGTGTGCTAGTCTTAGTCAGCTTCGCCAAACACGTCTTATTACCCAACCCACTTTGTGTAGTTACCCTGGTTGTTGGAAGTAGGGAAGGCGTTTTAGAAAGAAACGCCTTGACAATATACCGATGAGCGTCCATGTGATAATAGGCGCAACCATGTGTTAAAATACGTCTTCTTCATCCGGCGTTTCATCTATCCCCATTTCCCACGGTATACCCTTCTCAGATGGAGGACAAAAACGGATTTTGGCAGTATTGGAAAATAGCTTTAAGCTATCAACCATTTGAGGAATAGCTTTCGCTATATGCCAGTAACTGTCTATGTCATAGCTGATAATAACGAGTATCAAAGTACCAGCGTTTATCTGGAAATACCAGTGACAACTAGACAACAAAGCCCGAGTTATGGAATCGCAAGCCTTGAAAAAGTGTTTGCCGGTAGCCTCTTCTAGTTGTCTTAGTAGTAACCCATCAAGTAGTGTTGGCTTTGGAGGCAAATCATCTGGAGAAAGAGGAGGAAGAAAATGTTTACTCATGGCACAAAACCTTTCTATCGACCGGATAGCTTATACATAAATTTGCACGGCTTGATTAGAAGACGCCAAATTCTCTAGATTTTTTTCCAAATTAAAATAAAAAATGTAATAAACTCATGCGGACATAAATTGCATAAACGTTGGAGTGGAGGTCAAAACAATTCAAAATTCAAAATTCAAAAATAATACCCCATGACGCGTATCCAGGGGCTTGAAGCAAGGATGCTGCGCTTTTTTTTGTTTTCCATGTCGCGCAGCCAGGGGCTTGTATCCCAACTGTCAATTCAAAATTTTTTCTTAAATTTTAAACTACTGGACTTTAGACTAAGACATGAAAAATGAGCCAGCAATGCTGAGTTGAAGAAGTTTAAAGAAAAATGTTGAGTGTTAACACTTAAGGATCAACAGCCCAATCCTTGTCAATGACCTATTGCATTCATTAAAAAGAAGCACCCCCTAAGAGTCCCCCCGCAAGCTTCGGGAAGCAATAAAAATCTTTTTCCCTCCCTGTTTACGGGGAGGGTTAGGGTGGGGTTCTAGGGACTTATGCAATCTTGTTTAATGTACAAGTTTATTTGTATAACAGCTTAATACCAATTCATAATAAAAATTGTACAAAATTCATGAGTTACGAGGATAAAACTCATAACTCATAACTCATAACTTCCAACATTATCCTTTGGAGGCTTCTGCTAAAGGAAAAATGATTTCATCCAAAGTTTTCAGTAATTCTTGCTCGTTGTAAGGTTTAGAAAAGTAAGCTCTCGCACCCAATTGTATTGCCAGTTGACGATGTTTATCGCTACTACGAGAGGTGAGCATAGCAATCGGTAAATCTTTAAAATCATTATTTGATTTGATACGACCTAAAAAGCCGTATCCATCAACACGAGGCATTTCAATATCACAAATGACAGCCTGAACTCTCAAACCATTTTGAAGTTTATCTAGCGCATCTTGACCATCTTTAGCTTGTTCGACTTGATACCCTCCTTTTTCTAAAGTTAAAGCTAAGAAGCGCCGGACATTAATTGAGTCGTCTACAATCAAAATTGTGCCTTTCTGATTCATCGACACGACTGTGTCGTCAGCTGGCGTCAGGAAAACCTTCTTTAACCTTGCTGATGGTAGTTGATTGGTTCTAGGCGTGCGCTCATTGGTAGTAATCCAATAAAGTAACTCGTTGGCATTCACCAGTGGTACGACCCGACCATCACCTAAAATCGTACAGTTGCTAAAACCACTGGGCAAAGGTATGTTTCCTTCAACTCGACGGATAGCAACTTCTTGTTCACCCCAACAACGGTCTACCTGCACCGCCATGACTTGATTGCCTTGGTTGATTATGATTACGCTTGCAGCATTGATTGCAGGGGGACTTTCCTGGTTCGGGTTATCGTAGCGGGGGCAATTAAACTCTAAATGCCGACTCAGACGAACCAACGGTAGCATGGTTCCTTGCCAATTCAGGACTTCGCTGGTAGCGAGTGGAAACACCTGTTCGTTATCAAGCAAGAATATTTCTGAAACCACATCTGTGGGAAATGCTAGAAGCATTCGATTGCTTTCTATCAGAAGGACTCTTGCAACTGAGAGTGTAAATGGTACTGACAGCGTATAAGTCGTACCCTTTCCGGCTACGGTATCAACTTTGACCTCTCCCCGCACTTGTTTCAAGTTACTGCGAACCACATCCATACCGACACCGCGACCGGATAATGCTGTCACTTGGTCAGAGGTGGTAAATCCTGGTTCAAAAATCAGTGATAGCAATTCTTCATTGGTAGCTTGGGCTATCAGAGTTGGTTCTAACCCCATAGCTATAGCACGGGCGCGGATTTTGTCTAACGCAATTCCGCGTCCATCATCTTTGAGGGTAATAATCGTGCGATTACCTTGATGCGTGGCTTTAATTTCAATCAATCCTTGCTCTGGCTTACCGCAGGCTTGGCGTGTTGCTGGGTCTTCAATTCCATGGTCGAAGGCATTTCGCAACATATGCATCAAAGGCTCATTTAAAGCCTCCAAAATGCTACGTTCAACTAAAATACCAGCACCCTCTATTTTCAGCTGCACATTTTTGCCGTACTCTACAGACAGGTCGCGCAAAGCTCTTGGAAAGCGGTCAACAATATCGGACAGTGGACGCATCCGTACTTGAGTCAGCTTTCTTTGCAACTGCTTGGATGTTTTGGTGAGTTTGCGGGCAAATTGGTCAGTATCGTCAATACTGAGTTGAATGTCAGTGGTAACTTCTTGCACCTGAACGATAGTTTCCATGACTTCCTGAGAGAGCAAGTTTAATTCGTTATAGCTATCCATTTCTAACGAATCAAACCCGCCTTGGGTCTGGTTGCCATCGTCAAATGCTATAATATGATCTACTTTGTCACTCGGTGGCAACGCTAGCAATGGAACACCCGTTGGCTGTACGCCACCAGTTGCTATTCTGTCGTAAGCTGTCCGTAATTGCTGATTTTCTCGCTCCAGACTTTGCACTCGGTGGTTCAAATTGCGAATAAGTTTGCGTAACCTCTCAAGTTGCAAATTCAATCCGTTTCGCTGAATAATCAATTCCCCAAACAAATCATTAATTTGTTCGAGTTGCTTACTAGGAACTCGGACTGTATTTTCCTGAGGTTCGCTCTTATTGCTACCAACAGTTTGTTCGACTTTACGTTCAACAAATTTGTAATTTGTTGTCGGAATTTCTTTCTCAACGACTGTTTCTGGTTGCACTTCAACTTCAGCGTTACTCTCCTCAGCAAAAGCTGCCTCTAAAGCTTCAAAGTCAGCGGCAATGATTTCACGATCCAGCCAAGTTTCTTCAGTTTCTTCTGATAGCAGAATTTCTGGTGCAACTTCTGTTTCTGGGTCTAGCGTGGGTGCTGCTTGTGCTTGGGGCAGTTCTGTTGGAGTATATGCTGCGGCTTCATGTGCCAAATCCTCGAGTTCGATCGCTGTCGGTAATCTATCGACTTGATGTGTGATCACCAAAGCTTGCGATCGCCGCCATGCTTCCAATGCAGCACGGGCAATTGTTTCTATCTGCGAGGGTTCACCAGCTTCCAAGTGGTTTGTCACTGATTCGCAAAGTTGAGTAAAAGCTGGCAACTGCAGCATTTCACCCAAACCGCCCAACTCAGCTGCCATAATCGCAACTTCTTCTTTCAAACAGGGCTGCGCGCTATCTGCCAACACAGATTCTAGGCGTTGCAAACACCCTTCTACCTCTGTTTCAAACAACAAAGGGATGATGTCTTGCCCATCTTCTGGAGACAGCATACTAGCTGCATCTTCCGGGGATGGGTCGCCCAAACGCGCATGGAGTTCTTGAAAAACTGGATAACAGAAAGTCGATAACCACTCTTCGTCTACACTATTGCCTTCTGATAGCAATTCCACTATCTGACGTAGCCAATCGACTCCAGATAGCAATAAACTTTGCAATTCTGTATCAATTTCTAAAGAATTTTTTCTAGTTTTTAAAACTTTAAATGAATCTTCTAAACGGTGAGCCAAATCACTCAGGGCGCGAAACCCCATCATGCCTGCGCCACCTTTAATTGAGTGGGCAGCTCGCAGTGCGGCGTTGATTTTTTCTGGAGAGATGCGATTGTTAGTGTTAAGTTCCAGCAATACCCCTTCCAGGGTATTCAGGTAATCAGTCGCTTCCTCCAGAAACTGCATCTGGATTTCTAATTCTTTGTCCTGTGACATAATCTTTGCTATCAGTCAGTCATGAGTCATTAGTCATTAGTCATGAGTCATTGGTCATTGGTCACCGAGAATGACAAAAAACAAACGACCAAGAACTAATTCACCTTGAATGTACCGACAGTCGCTTGCAATTGCTGCGAAATCTCCACAGTTTGTTGCAAAGACTCGGAAACCTTTTTAGAAGAATCGCTGGTGCGCTGGGAGGAAGCAGCAATGTCTTTCATTAAAGAGCTGACTGTTTGCGATGTTTGAGCCTGCGATGCTGTGGCGATTGAAATCGACTGCACCAGCAAGTCAATCTGGCGCGAAATCTCTAAAATTTGACCAAGATTTTGCTTGGCATCTTCCACAATCCGCGTTCCTTCCACAACCTGAGTGGTTCCTAGTTCCATCGCTTGCACAACTTCTGTTGTTTCGCGTTGGATGTTTTCCACAATTTGTTCAATTTCTTTGGTCGCCGCTGCACTTCGGGCTGCGAGTTCCCCGACTTCCTCAGCGACGACAGCAAAACCTTGACCTTCCTCACCCGCACGCGCGGCTTCAATACCAGCGTTGATGGCGAGTAAGTTGGTTTGCATAGAAATCTGATTAATCAAGGCAACTACACGCGAAATTTGTTGTGTCGATTCTCCTAAGCGCTTGACTTTCTTGGCGGTTTCGCCAACAGTTTCTCGCAAATGCAAAATATTTTGCACCGTCATATCCATTGCCATGCCACTTTTTTTAGCAGTTTGGGCGGCGGTGTTGGCAACTGAGGCCGCTTGCTGGGCGCTGACGGCGACTTGTTGGATTGATTGAGCCATGTCGTCAACAGCATCAAGAGTGCTGTTGATTTCTGCAGCTTGAGTGAGTGCTGAGTTTGTCAGTTCACGGATCGCGCCTTCGTTGGAACCGATCGCCACATTCACAGAAGTTGCAGTTTCCTTGACTTGAGTGACGATATCGCGCAAACTTTCAATAATCGAGTTGAAAAAGTCGGCTACTGTGCCAATTTCTCCCGCTGTCACTTCTGCACGCACTGTTAAGTCACCAGCCGCTGCACCTTCAACCTCAGAAAGGAGTTCCAAAAGTTGCATTTGCAGGGCTTCTTTCTGTTCGCGTTCCTCTTGTGAAACTTTTTCGGCGATCGCCCTTGCTTTTTCGACCTCCTCAAGAAGCTGTGCTTGTTCTAGGGCAAAGCCGACTTGAATCGCCAGTTGTTTAAACAAATCTATTTCAGCTTGTTGCCAATTCCGAGGACTGTCACAATGATGAGCAATCATCAAGCCCACCAGATCCCCACTAATAATAATTGGTGCTACCAAATTTGCTTTGACGGCAAATTTCTCTAACATTTTGATGTAACAAGCTGCATTGCTGAGATTCGGGTCTTCATAGATGTTGGAAATTGCCCGCACTCGACCATCTTTATAAGTTTCTACATGGCGTTCTCGAAAACAGGGATCATCGATTTGCACTCCCAACATCCTTGGTAGCCCAGCCGTAACTGATTCAGCAACGACATCTCCATCCAAGGTTTCGGGATTGAATGTATAAATGACAACCCTATCTGTTTTCATCGCCTGACGAACTTCTCTGACGGCTGTTTTATAGATGTCTTCGACTTTCAGGCTTCTACGAGTTTGCAGGGTAATATCTGCGAGTAACTTTGCCCTTTGCGTGTCCAGTTCTTGTTGTTCAACTAGGGTTTGAAATTGCGACGCCATTTGGTTGATGTTGGCACTCAAAACACCAAACTCGTCTTCTGAGTGCACCTCCAGACGAGTATCGAGTTCTCCCTTGCCAAGTTTTGCTACTGCTGCGGTCGCTTTCGCAATTGGTTCTGTGGTACGTTTGGCTAACCATACTGCAATCAAAGCCACAATTAATGCTGTTAATCCTGCACCGAAGGCGACTGTTAGCAACAGTTGTCTTCGGGGTTCAAATGCCGTAGCTGTATCTGTAGCCAGAATGGATTGCCAGTTCAAAGAAGGCAATCCTTCTGGGGTTATGGATGTGTAGCTGACAAGTTGCTCTTGTTTTTCAGTTTGATTAACAGTAATAAAAGTATTGTCTTTTGTTTGTGCTTGCTGTCGAGCTAAACCAGGAAAATCTCGTCTCGCATTTCTACCTATATGTTTTCTGTCCGTCGCCAAGAAAAATTTTCCCGACCCATCAATCAAATAGTATTTATGCCCTGATTCTGTATAATTTTTAAGTATCTGGTCTAGAGTTTTTGCGGGCATCCTAGCTCTCACTATAGCAAGCGTCTGTCCGGCGCTGTTTTTGACAGGCGCTGCAATATGAATGCTAGAACTACCTGTATTATTTATTACCTGTGGTTGACTGATGTAAGGGCGATCGCCCTGCTTAACTTTTTGAAAATAATTACTACTGCTTTGATTAGAAATTGCATCTCCTTGGGATTGGGCAAGGACATCGCCGTTTAAGTTGAGTACTGCAATGCTGTCATATACTTTATAAGTATCAACAAACTTATTGAGCAATGCCTGCTTTTCCTTTTGAGAAACATCACCTTGGGAATTTGTGATAATTGGTAGACTAGATATGAGTTGAATATCGTTGTACCGTTCTATCATGAAACGGTTTACTTTGTCTGCCAGACCTTTGGCTTCGCCTTGTTGAAGTTGGGAAACTTTATTGGTTAAGGAATTACTGGCAACTAAGTACCCAAGCATTCCAATTGCCAAAACTGGTATCGTCCCCAGAGCGATCGCGAGTAATGTGGCTTTGGTACTTAACTTTAGTCGCTTCAAGGTTCTAGATCCACGATTCGCCTGATTATCAGGAACAGTGTCAGTACTGACCTCGTCAGGCAGTTTTACGACATGATTATCTGTAAATTCAGATACAGATGCTCCATTTTGATCATCAATACTTTTAGCTGCATTAGTTTTATTAAACATAAAGGCATTCTCCTGAGGTGGTGAATGAAAACACGAAAAATAAGTTTTTCTTTGGAGTACACCCTAATCACTGCGGAGAATAGAAGACTGGACGATCGCTTGTGCATCTAATACAAGCAATATTTCTTTTCGTTGAACAACGCAACCGCGTAGATAGGGGACTAAACTGGATGCGACTTGTCCCACAGGAGAGCGAATATCTTCAGGCATAAACTTAGTCGTACCTTGTATCTCTTGTACAACCAAGCCTAGAAGTACTGAATCCACCCGAATAATGATGACGTTATACTGGCGTTGCCTACTATCTAGATATTCAAGATTCAACATCTTTGGCAAATCGACTGCCCAAATGATACGGCTCCGCCAGTTCATCAATCCTAGGATACAACCGGGCATATTGGGCATGGATGATATCGTCTCAACCGGCACAACAACAGCTTCTTGGGTGTGCCTCATTGGTAAGGTGGCAGATGTGTGTCTATTGAGCTGAAACTTGAGATAACCATCCCCCAAGCTATTTTGATTTTGTTTTAAAGACGCGAGTTTTGAACTATTCATTCGATTCAAATCACCACTGATTTAATAGCCCGTAGCAGCTGATCGCGGGTGTAAGGCTTGGTGACATAGGCATCAGCACCTTGTCTCATTGCCCACAAGCGATCAATCTCCTGATTTTTTGAACTGCAAATCACAATCGGCACTTTTTGAGTCGCCGGGTTTCTCTTGAGAGAACGACATAACTCAAAACCGCTCATTCCTGGCATAACCACATCAGTCACAATTACATCTGGGTTTTGTAATTGTGCTTTTTCTAGAGCTTCTTTTGCACCAGTCGCTTGAATAACGTTATAACCGCTTTCTTCTAGATAATGGCTCATCAGTTGCAATTCACTGGGAGAATCTTCAACAATCAAAATTGTGCCAAGCAAAGTAATACTCACCGCTACATCTCCTATATAACTAAATGTACTTTATTAAACTGCCTTACTGTTCTTTTCCTCTTTCCCTCAATTACCAATATGTTTAAACACCATTTTTAACAAGTCCGATTGTGAAAAAGGCTTGGTCAAATAGCCTGAAGCTCTAACCATTTTTGCCTTTGCCCTATCTATAAATCCTGTTCTGCCAGTTACCATAATAATCGGGATATTCTTAAAAGCTGAATGCCTCCGCAGCAAAGAACATAGTTCATAGCCATCTAAATTTGGCATTTCTACATCTAGTAAAATGATATCTGGCTTGCTGCGGAGGATTTGCATCAAAGCTTTTACTGGATCGTTGATCATCACAACTGAAAATGTACTTTCGTCCAAAAAGTGTTTGATAGAATTCAACACTGTTGGACTGTCATCTATGCAGGCAACCGTATATGTATTTTTACTAACACTTTGCTGGAGACCTTTGTTACTGTTAAGATGAGAAGTATCAAAATTATTCGGTCTTGGCAATTGTTCCCCTAATTTGACTTGAGAATTCTGCTGCGTTGACGAAACCTTGGTGGTTGACATAAATTGGGGGGTAACTTGCTGCTCAAGCGTTGATTCGGTATGTTGCCGATTCCGTAACTGCTTTTGACAATGTTCTACAAGTAATCGCAAGTCCAAACGACAGAACTTTGGTAGTTCATCTAAGGGAGTTTCACTCTTAAATTCATAACTTCCTTGTTTGATTGCAAGAAATGACTCCAGCACTTCTTTAGCTAATTCGTCTATCACGACTGCTGCTTGCGCAGGCGTAATGTATTCTTGATTTACTAACCAGCAAATAGCTTGATAATCTAGTTGTGGTATTGACTGATTCTCTCGATTTTGCTCAAATATCAGTCTTACCTGCATAACAGCTGTACTGTTGAGTGCCTGTGTTTCCTGACTTAAGCGTTCTAAGACATTCTCAAGCCGCTCAAACATTTTATCCGAAGAGGCATAAACTAGTTTACCGTCCTCTAGATAGATTGACCAAGAAACCGGCTCTGTAAATACTTGTAAGCAGCCTGTAGCACGTCTGCTGGTTAATTGTGCTAGTAGAGATAGCGGGTGTAGTTTCTGGAAAAACTTGTAGCTACCTATAGGAGTTGTGCTCATTTTGCTTTTACTTAGGCTAAATTCTTGCTAGTGTGAGCTAAATTTCTGCAAAGCTTTTCCACAAGTCCTATGAAACTCAATCAGAGCTTTTGTTGCAAAAAATACAAAAGTCTAACTTTAAGGTTTGGGGTAAAAGCCAGCGGTAGCACCCTTCTCTTCAGACGAAAAATCTCAGTTAATTCGTTAATTAAAGTTCAATTTACTAACTCCTACTGAGATTAGCAGACATCTTTACACGACAAGTCAAAAAAATGTAAAGACTAGATGAAGCCACTTACCTTAGAGTAAACCTTGCGTGATGGCAACCGATACAATACTGCTTTGACAGGCAAGTTCGACCCTGCTATTTTCAGTACTCGTACTTCAGTATAATACGGTTTTTCGGGCTGGGGGAAATCTAAGGTAAAATTTGCTAGGACATCAGTATTATTACTTGTCCATTATGTAAAGTTAACATAAAAACTTCCTGATGACAGAATAGTGCCACTGTCTGTTATATACCTTACAAGCTAAATCTGCCAGTTATGTTATTAATACAATCTTTGAAAGTTAAAAAGTTTAACTTTATACGAAAGAAATTTTAACACTATCAATGGCAATAGAATTTTGACTACCGTTGCATTTGTATAGATAGTGTAGCAATTGTCTTCTTAGCAACTTGTCTTGCTTGAGATCATCCTACAGTATCGCTATAGGGGCTTTCAATTGGTTCAATACATCAAATAATTAAGGAACCGCAGCCTGTAGCAGATGAACCTGTACTTTACTGGATGAGAACCGCTATATTGCTGAAACTAGTGCTTTTTAAGACAGACCTATACAAGCAACACATCGCACTAGTCAGGATTGCTCCAGTTAATTTGCTACTTAATAATCAAGTCCATTATGATTCTATGCCAACAGTGCTAAAAGGCAACTACAAGCCATGACATCTTGAATTTATCAAAAATTATAGTTATCTCTCTACGAAGAAGACGTTATATTTGTCTCATTTGTGAATTCAATTGATAATTATTTTATTGAAAAAAAAGATTAATGATTTTTAGGTTGCAGCCTATACGTTTCTCGCTTTTTATACAAATTCGCTTTCTCTGTGGAAAAGACTAGCAGATGTTCTGGAAAACCTACTCAAACTTACCTAAAACAGTGATAACTCAATCCAGGCGGGTTTAACGTTTACCTGTTTGCAACAGAAGGCTGCACACGCAAACCCTCTGTCTCCCCATATGATATATAAGTGCGGATGAAAGGACTTGAACCTTCACACCTTGCGGTACTAGAACCTAAATCTAGCGCGTCTGCCAATTCCGCCACATCCGCATCAGCTTCTTATAGTATCATAATAAACTTATTTCTTGCAATATCAATCGGTTAGTTGTTAGTGGTCAGTTGTTTCTCGTACCTACTAACCACCAACCCCAGACCGATAACCAGTTTTGACTAAGGTACAGCAACACGAGGCAAGCGGTGCTTGAAGCCGCAGAGAATTTCCCAAGAAATTGTATTTAATTGATTTGCCCAATCTTCAGCAGAGATTTGTTCTTTTCCCTCTATTCCAAGTAAGGTGACGACTTCACCTTCTCCTACATCTGGTAATGCACTCACATCTAGCATCAACTGATCCATTGTAATTGTGCCAATCTGTGGCACCCGTTGACCGCGAATTAACACTTGCATTTTGTTGGAAAGATTGCGAGGAATTCCATCTGCGTAACCAATCCCTACTACGGCAAGGCGAAGTTCACGCTTTGCAATAAATTGATGACCGTAGCTGACGCCAGTTCCAGGGGCGATGGTTTTTACTTGCGTGACTCGCGCTTTTACTTGCAGAACAGGTCTCAGGTCAATGCATGAACGCAAATGATCTGCTGGGTAGAGCCCGTATAGAGCTAAACCTACACGCGCTATATCATAGTGTAATGCTTTGTCGGTAAGTGTAGCAGCTGAATTTGCCAAGTGCAGACAAGGCGGTTCTATACCTATTGTCCTGAGTTGGGCAATTGCTTGCTCAAAGCGTTGTTGCTGTTGTTTCATGATTGTAGAATCGCGACTATCTGCCGTTGCCAAGTGAGAATATATGCTAGCAATGGCAAGATGAGGTAAGCGTTGCACAAGCTGAACGAACTCAGCCGCCTCCCGGAAATTAGTTCCTAACCTGGACATCCCCGTATCTAATTTGATGTGTACAGGTACGGGAGTCTTGTTATTGATGGTTAAGAGCGTGTCAGAAAATACCAAGGCTTGCTTGGGGCTTGTAATTGTTGGCTGAAGTTTCCATTGGGCGATCGCCTGAATTTGCTCGCTCGTGTGGCTTGCACCTAAAATCAAAATTGGAGCTTTTATTCCGGCTTCTCGCAATTGGATTGCTTCTGGAACTGTAGCGACTCCCAGCCAACTCGCCCCTGATTCTAACACTGTTTGGGCGACTGTAACTGCTCCATGTCCATAGGCATCTGCTTTGACCACCGCCATCAGTTGAGTGCGCGGTGACAGTATCTTTAAAAGCTGCTTGACATTGTACGACAATGCTGATGAATCAATTTCTACCCAAGCACGTTGGGATAACCAAGCGTAGGTGTCACACTGCCCATTAAAGCTGACACGGTCGGTTTGCTCTTGGCTCAACATCTTGACTTACTCCTATCACACCACTCTTTTTGCTTCTAGGTCATCTAAATTATTCGCATGGCTAGAAGCCCAATCTTGATTAATCTGGAAGTTTACATTTCATTCTAAAATCGGCACAAGATGATTAGGAAGGAGTGGAGAGCAAAAGAGCAGGAGAGAATAACTAATGAAGTGTTAAGTCTTAAGTTTTGACTCTTTGTATTTCTTAGTATTGCAAGATGTATAATTTTTTTTCATCACCAAAGATGAATGTAATCGTGTTAATATATGTAAAAATAATAGCTTGAGCGCTAATCAATGGGGAAGGTTTTAGTTCTAAACGCTTCTTACGAACCGCTCAATATCACGAGCTGGCGGCGAGCTGTGGTCTTACTGATCAAAGGCAAAGCTGAACGAGTAGAGTTCAATAATAAGCAACTCTACTCGGACTTTCCGCTTCCGACTGTTATTAGGTTGCGCCACTACGTGCGCGTTCCCTATAAGGAGATTCCTCTGACTCGTCGGAATCTTTTGCATCGCGATGGCCATACTTGCCAGTATTGCGGTTACACAGGAGATGATTTAACTTTGGATCATGTGTTTCCGCGATCGCGTGGTGGGGGCGATACTTGGGAAAACATCGTTACAGCCTGTGTCCGCTGTAATGTGAAGAAGGGAAATCGCACGCCTAGTGAAGCTCACATGATGTTGCGTCATCCTCCACGCCGACCTTACAGCAGTTTATACTTTGAGGTCAGCAAACATCTCAAGAGTGGTATGCATCAAGAGTGGCAAAAATATGTTATTGGACTCTGACAATTTCAGCGTTGTTTGAAAAAGCCTCGCAGTTGTCAGTTTTTTGCGTTATTGCCTTTGCTTGGTGATTTTGGCTGGTCTACGGCTTACCTAGGACTTAACTGGAAGCTGATAGAACCGGAGAAAATGCATACCCGCTTGGAGCAACTTCGCTAATATAGCACAAATCAACGCCAAAACAAGCAGGGTGCGTTTAAATCTGCCAAAAAAATTAGGGTCAATGCTAAAGGGGTTTTCCTTGCTAGCTATTGATCATAGATTGTTGACAAAAAATAGACTGGCAGATATAGAGCCAAGATCTGAAATTTTTGCGAAGATCATAAAGTGTGGCTGAAGTAGTGAATGACAAGCAGGTAGTCTTTCTGAACAAAAAAGGAGCCTCACACTTATAAAAACGTTTCGTATGCACTTTAATTCTTCCCTTACTCAGATTGAGAGTTTGCCGTTGATAGCTGACCCAATTCCAGACGATGCAGAAAGAGACAAAGATTCAGTTGAAGTTCCACTCACTAAGCAGTCAGGCACGGGATTGACGGGTGAATCGGGCAATTCTCTGAGTCAGCGTAACAATTCATTGGTAAATCACAAATCAGAAGAGCTGCGCAATACGTTTCTTGCACACAGACAAGAACGCCAGTTGTTAATTCTTCAAGATTTTCCTGACCCTGATGCCTTATCCTCTGCTTGGGCTTACCAGTTAATTGCTCAGCAATACGATATAAAATGTGACATCGTTTACGCTGGTGCATTGAGTCACCAAGAAAATATTGCATTAGTAAAGCTGACTGGCTTACCCGTGCAGCGTTGGACACTACAAACACTGAAAAGCAAGGATTTATCATCCTACCAAGGTTTCGTACTGATTGATAACCAAGGAACCACTTCTCAGTTATTACCTGTAGTGCAACAGGCAAAAATACCATTAGTGGCGGTGATCGACCACCACAGTTTACAAACTGACCTGAAATCGGAATTTTTTGATGTCCGTCCCTTTGTACGGGCGACAGCAACGATTTTTACCCAATACCTACAAGCGGGGTTACTAACTCTAGATAGCAGTATAAATCAACACGTCAAATGCGCGACTGCCTTGATGCACGGCTTGCGATCGGATACTAATAGACTGATGCAAGCACAGGAAGAAGACTTTATGGCAGCAGCTTATCTGAGCAGATTTTATGATGCCCAGTTGCTGAACGCGGTACTACTCGCGAATCGTTCTAAGCGAGTCATGGACGTTATAGAGCGATCGCTCAAAAACCGCATCGTGCAAAATAACTTTTCGATTGCTGGTGTAGGTTATTTACGCTATGACGACCGCGATGCCATCCCTCAAGCGGCAGATTTTCTAGTGACAGAAGAAAACGTTCACACTGCTGTGGTGTATGGTATTGTTCACGATGAAGATGAAGAACTAGAAGTGGTGATTGGTTCTTTAAGAACCACCAAACTCACCCTTGATCCAGATGAGTTCATCAAAGAAGCTTTTGGACAAGATAGCAGTGGACGCTTTTTCGGTGGTGGAAGAACAAGCGCAGGTGGATTTGAAATTCCAATGGGTTTCTTATCTGGAGGTAATGAAAATTCTGCTTATGCGAAAATGAAATGGGAAGTTTTCGATTCTCAGATTAAGCAGAAGCTGCTGAGATTGGTCAATCCGAGAGATAACCCGATACAGTCGGAGTAGAGGAGAACAACACAAGGGGGACAAGGGGGACAAGGGAGATAAGGGAGATAAGGCAGATAAGAGGGAAAATAACTCTGACTTCCTGACTCCTAGTTAGAACTCAGGACTTAGGACTCAAATTGTGGAACTTTATTTAATTCGTCATGGTATTGCTGAAGAAAGGCGACCAGATATCAAAGATGAAGAGCGATCGCTCACGAAAGAAGGACGGCAAAAAACAGAGAAAGTAGCCCAGCGACTGGAAAAGTTGGGTTTGCATTTCGATTTGATTGCGACTAGTCCCTTAGTGCGTGCTTGCCAAACAGCAGAAATCCTCATAGCTGCTGGATTGAGTTCTAAACTAGAGGAATGTACCTACCTTGCTCCTGATGGTCGTATTGATAGTTGGGTTGTAGACTGGTTGGAAGCAAGAAATTATTCACCCCAAACCCAACTTGCCCTAGTAGGACATGAACCAGATTTGAGCGCTTGGGCAGAAATTCTCCTATGGGGACAAGCGAAAGCAACGTTAGTCCTGAAAAAAGCAGGTATGATTGGGGTAAAACTACCAGAAAAAGGCTCCCCTCTTGGTCGTAGTCAGATGTTTTGGTTGACACCACCCAAGTACTTGCTTTAACAGTAGTGTAACGTTTTTGAAAGAATTTCTGGGAGAACGGATACTGTTATGGCAACAAAAATTTCTGGTAAGTTAGCCTGAAAAAATCTTTCACAAAAAAGCAGATGGTGTTGCCATGATGGTGTGCGAATTCAAGCCTGGTTTGGATGGTATTGCCGCCGCTCAATCCAGTATTAGCAATGTTGATGGGCAAAAGGGAATACTAGAATATCGTGGCATCCGGATTGAGGAATTAGCAGAAAAAAGTACATTTTTGGAAACTGCTTATCTCCTAATTTGGGGTGAGTTGCCCACAACGGAAGAACTGGCAGCATTTGAGTATGAAGTTTGCGAACACAGGCGGATAAAATATCGCATCAGCGATATGATGAAATGCTTTCCCGAAAGCGGTCACCCAATGGATGCTTTGCAAGCCTCTGCAGCTGCGTTGGGCTTGTTTTATTCGCGGCGTGACTTGAATAACCCCATTTACATTCGGGATGCAGTTGTTCGCCTGATAGCAAAGATTCCGACGATGGTGGCGGCGTTCCAGTTGATGCGAAATGGCAACGATGCGGTACGTCCCCGTGATGACTTGGACTATTCCGCCAACTTTCTGTACATGCTCAATGAGAAAGAACCTGATGCACTGGCGGCGCGGATTTTTGATATCTGCTTGATACTTCATGCTGAACACACAATGAACGCCTCCACCTTCAGTGCCAGGGTAACGGCGTCTACTCTCACTGATCCATACGCAGTGGTAGCAAGTGCTGTGGGAACGTTAGGAGGACCGCTGCATGGTGGAGCCAACGAAGAAGTGATTCAGGTGTTGGAAGAAATTGGCTCTGTGGAAAATGTGCGTCCTTACATTGAGGACTGTCTGGAACGCAAATCCAAAATTATGGGCTTTGGACATCGTGTGTACAAGGTGAAAGACCCACGCGCTACAATTTTGCAGGACTTGGCGGAACAGCTGTTTGCCAAGTTTGGGCATGACAAGTACTATGACATTGCCCAAGAAATGGAAAGGGTGGTGGAGGAAAAACTGGGTCACAAAGGAATTTATCCCAATGTTGACTTTTACTCGGGTTTGGTGTATAGAAAATTGGGAATTCCTACAGACTTGTTTACACCAATATTTGCGATCGCCCGTGTTGCCGGTTGGTTAGCACATTGGAAAGAACAGCTAGAAGAAAACCGAATTTTCCGTCCAACCCAGGTTTACGACGGTAAGCATGCCGTTCCTTACATTCCCATCGAGCAGCGTTAGAAAGATAGGGGATTAGGGATTAGGGATAGGGGATTAGGGATAGGGGATTAGGGATAGGGGATAGTCAACAGTGAACAGTGAACAGTGAACAGTGACCAAAAAACTGGTAACTGATAACTGAAAACTGGTAACTGGTAACTGATAACTGATAACTGATAACTGATAACTGTCGCCAGTCCCCAATCGCCAGTCCCAGTCCCTTTATTAGGGAATTCTAATCCTTACCATAGGTAGAAATTCTCGTCTAGCTAAAGGGGCAAAAACCATGCAACGATATACTAGGCATGGGAATTGCAAAAAATCTTAAATTTTGTCCCGTGCCGTCATGGCCCGGGTTTCCACACTTCCCCCAAGGTTTTATGAGCAAATTTACAGTTATTAACAAGCGTGGATAGTTGTAAATGACAATGTTCTGATGACTTGAAGAGCAAAAGCACATGAATTCAGGAATTGATCTGCAAGGAACTTTTATTGAATCCCTTAGGGATTTAGGATTGAGCGCTGGCATAGCCAAGGCGATTTGGATGCCACTGCCAATGATTTTGATGATTATTGGTGCCACTGTGGGGGTGCTGACCTGTGTTTGGTTAGAACGGAAGATTTCGGCAGCAGCACAGCAGCGGATTGGTCCTGAATATATTGGTCCTTTGGGTTTGCTGGCTCCTGTGGCCGATGGTCTCAAGCTCGTTTTTAAAGAAGATGTGGTGCCAGCTCAGTCTGACCGCTGGCTGTTTACCCTTGGTCCAATCATCGTGACGATTCCAGTATTTCTGTCATATTTGATTGTGCCGTTTGGGCAGAATCTGGTGATTACAGATGTTGGGATGGGGGTGTTGTTGTGGATTGCCTTGTCTAGCGTTGCACCGATTGGCTTGTTGATGGCTGGTTATGCATCTAACAACAAATACTCTCTCTTAGGAGGGTTGCGGGCAGCAGCACAGTCGATTAGCTATGAAATTCCTTTGGCACTAGCGGTGCTGGCGATCGTCATGATGTCGAATAGCCTCAGCACCATTGACATCGTCAATCAGCAATCTGGCTACGGCATTATTGGCTGGAACGTTTGGCGGCAGCCAGTCGGTTTCATTATCTTTTGGATAGCCGCCCTTGCTGAATGCGAACGATTGCCCTTCGACTTGCCCGAAGCTGAAGAGGAACTGGTTGCCGGTTATCAAACCGAATACTCTGGCATGAAATTCGCTCTGTTCTACCTGAGTTCCTACGTTAACCTAGTACTTTCTGCCCTGCTGGTATCAGTTTTATACCTAGGCGGTTGGGACTTTCCGATTCCCATTAACTTGATAGCGGGTTGGTTGGGAGTCAGCGAAATAAATCCTGTTTTGCAGATTGTTACCGCCGCCTTGGGAATCACGATGACCGTACTCAAAGCATACTTCCTCGTCTTTCTGGCAATCCTGTTGCGTTGGACAGTGCCACGGGTTCGGATTGACCAATTGCTAGATTTAGGATGGAAGTTTTTGCTGCCTGTTGGTTTGGTTAACTTGCTACTCACTGCAGCCCTGAAACTTGCCTTTCCCGTTGCGTTCGGCGGATAGTCATTCGTCATTGGTCATGAGTGATTAGTCACGAGAACTCACACAAATGACAAATGACAAAGGACAAAGGACAAAAAAGAGAGAGAGACACGAAAAATGTTAAAGTTCCTCAAACAAGTTGGTGATTACGCCAAAGAAGCGGTGCAAGCTGGCCGTTACATTGGTCAGGGTTTGTCTGTTACCTTCGACCATATGCAGCGGCGTCCAGTCACCGTGCAGTACCCTTACGAGAAACTGATTCCTAGTGAGCGGTTTCGCGGTAGGATTCACTTTGAGTTTGATAAGTGCATTGCCTGCGAAGTTTGTGTTCGGGTTTGTCCGATCAACCTGCCTGTAGTGGATTGGGAATTCGACAAGGCAAGCAAAAAGAAAAAGCTCAATCACTATAGCATCGACTTTGGAGTTTGTATCTTCTGCGGTAACTGCGTGGAATACTGCCCAACTAACTGTTTATCAATGACAGAAGATTACGAGCTTTCCACCTACGATCGCCATGAATTGAACTATGATAGCGTGGCGCTTGGTCGTTTGCCTTATAAGGTGACTAACGATCCAATGGTCACGCCGTTGCGCGAACTCGTTTACCTACCCAAGGGCGTCATGGATCCCCACGGTCTGCCTGCTGATGCACCTCGCCCAGGTGCGCGTCCAGAAGACCTTGTGGAACAGGAAAACTAAACCTAATTAGTCAAGAGTCAATAGTCCATAGTTTTTGACTCTTGACTCTTGACTCTTAACTCTTGACTCTTAACTTTTGACTAAGGATAAAAAACAGTGAATCTAGCGGAAGGAGTACAGGTTGTTTGTTTTGGCATACTGGCAGTGATGTTGATTGCAACAGCGCTGGGTGTGGTGTTGTTTGACAACGTCGTCTATTCTGCCTTTACGCTGGCAGGCGTATTTGCTAGCATTTCTGGGCTGTACCTGTTGCTAAATGCTGACTTTGTAGCAGCAGCGCAATTGCTCATTTATGTTGGTGCAGTGAACGTATTGATTTTGTTTGCCATTATGCTGGTAAACAAGCGGCAAGCTTTTACACCCTTCCCCACCGCTTGGGTACGCAAAGCACTTACGGGTGTAGTCAGTCTGGGATTGTTTGCTCTTTTAAGTACGATGGTGTTGACAACTCCTTGGTCACTGTCTACTGCTACGCCTGCAGACAACACTATTGTTTTAATTGGTCTACATTTATTCAGTGACTTTTTACTGCCTTTTGAACTAGCTTCCATTTTGCTGTTGATAGCGATGGTGGGCGCGATCATTTTGGCACGTCGCGAGTATCTGCCTGAACAGGTCATTTCTACAGAACAACAGCAAGTTTTGACGTTACCAGAACGTTCCAGAGAACTGGTATCAATCGGTGAATCGAGCCGCAATATTCAGTGAACAGTTATCACTAAACACCGCAAAGTGATAACTGATAACTGATAACTGATAACTGATAACTGATAACTGATGACTGACAATGGGGGACAGCAAGATTCATGCCAATCCAGTACTTTTTATTACTTGCAGCAGCTTTATTTTGCATCGGCATCTATGGCTTAATTACCAGCCGCAACGCCGTAAGAGTGCTGATGTCAATTGAGTTGCTGCTCAATGCCGTTAATCTGAATTTAATGGCGTTTTCTAACTTTCTAGACTCAACAGCAATTAAGGGTCAGGTATTCACCGTATTCGTGATCACCGTAGCAGCAGCTGAGGCGGCGGTAGGTTTGGCGATCGTCCTTGCCATCTATCGCAACCGCGATACTGTTGATATGGAGCAGTTTAATCTCCTGAAGTGGTAATTCTGTGGATCTCAAGCAAGTCATTATTGCTTATAAAGCACGAGATTCCCAAAGTAAACGCTGGGCAGAAATCTGTGCTAAGCAACTCGAACATCGCCAATGCCACGTTTTGATGGGGCCAAGTGGACCAAAAGATAACCCATATCCGGTATTTTTGGCTTCAGCAGGACAACCAATTGATCTGGCTTTGGTACTTGGCGGTGATGGTACCGTTTTAACTGGTGCAAGACACCTAGCCCCAGCTGGCATCCCAATACTAGCAGTGAACGTGGGAGGTCATCTGGGGTTTTTAACTGAGTCTGTAGAAGAGTTTCAGGATACTGAACTCGTTTGGGATCGGCTGTTTGAAGACCGTTATGCTATTCAGCGGCGCATGATGTTACAAGCCGCAGTGTTCGAGGGAAGTAGCACGAATTTGGAACCAGTTTCTGAACGTTACCTCGCTTTAAATGAAATGTCTGTCAGACCCGCTTCTGCTGACCGCATGATTACCTCAGTTCTAGAGATGGAAATTGATGGTGAGGTGGTCGATCAATATCAGGGAGACGGGTTGATTATTTCTACTCCCACTGGTTCCACAGGTTACACCGTGTCTGCAAATGGTCCGATAATACATGATGGTATGGAAGCTATTACCATCACTCCCATTTGTCCGATGAGTCTTTCCAGTCGCCCCCTCGTCCTACCCCCTGGTTCTGTTGTCAGTATTTGGCCGTTGGGGGATTACGATTTGAGTACCAAGTTGTGGATGGATGGGGTCTTATCGACTTCCATTTGGCCCGGACACCGTGTTGATGTGCGGATGGCGGATTGTCGAGCTAAGTTTATTGTTTTACGAGAGAACAACTCGTATTATCAGACGCTGCGAGAGAAGTTGCTGTGGGCAGGAACAAGGATTCGCTACAGTAGCGCCAGTCATGCTAATTGAATCATAGATCCGCATGACCCCACCCCTAACCCCTCCCCGCTTGCGGGGAGGGGATGCAAACAGAACATGCGTGTCAACAATCACGCTCAAACACTCAATTTCCGCGTCGTTTTAGATCCCCCAACAGAGTTAAAAAGGGGGCTAAAATTTTATTTCCCCCCTTTTTAAGGGGGGATTAAGGGGGGATCGAAAATCTAGATGGTACATCGAAAAATGTTCAAACGCTTGTCAATAATGACTTTTGGCTTAAGTTGACACCAATGCAAACAGAAGCGCTACACGTCGCCACACACTGCATCTGCTTCTACCTCTATCAACATCTCCGCATTTATTAGGGATTTGACTTCCACCATTGTTGTAGCAGGCGGATTCTCACCAAAAAATTCTTGATGCGCCTGTCCAAACTCAACCCAACGGCTAATATCTGTAACAAACATACGAGTCCGTACCACACAGCTTGTGTCTGCACCTAAGTCTTGCAAAGCCTTGTGGATAATTTCAAAACAGCGTTTTGCTTGCGCGTAAGCATCGCTAGGAGCAAACACTCCTCCCGCTTCATTGACTGGTGCTGTACCAGAAACATAAATTTGGTTTCCGACTCTGATAGCTCGACAATAGCCTACTTTTGATTCCCAGGAAGCACCGGAAAAAGTTCGCATGACTGGCATGATGGTGTGCTAGAGCTAAAGATTCACCAATTCAATTATCTGCTCAACTGTCAATTCCAACATCGGCATAGATATCGCCTCAATATTAATTTTTGGAATTTCAGCATAGAATGAATTAACCCAAAAGCTCAGAGCTAATCACAGTCTACCGTGGTCTTCACAACCATTGGCTTAAGGATGAGTAGCAGAGGTTTGAGCTTGGCGTTACGCTGTTGTGTTAGCTGGTTTTTGTGAGAATGAGCAGTTTTTCATGCAAATTTCACCTATAATAGCGTTGCTCAATTCCGATTCGCATTTGAGCTTACGAACTAAGACAGGTAGTTTGATCGCTTGAGTGGGTGATTTTCTAAAACTTCTTGAGAAACCTAATTATGCGGCATATCAAACTCGCTCCGAATTGGTTGCGGTTTCTAATTGTCGTAGTGTTGGTGCTAGGTATCTTTTTTCGCTTCTTCAACCTTGACAACAAAGTTTATGGACACGATGAAACTTACACCTCATTGCGGATTTCTGGTTATACAACGACAGAAGTCAGGCGGCAAATCTTTAATGGTCGTGTCGTTAATAAGGAAGCTTTTGCTAAGTTCCAGCGTCCTAATCCTGATAAAAATTTAGGTGATACAGTTAAATCTTTAGCAATAGAAGACCCTCACCATCCTCCGCTTTATTACGTTATAGCACGATTGTGGGCGCAAATCTTTGGCACTTCGGTGACAGCTGTTAGAAGTTTGTCTGTGATTATTAGCTTGCTAGTCTTTCCCTGCTTTTATTGGCTGTGCCGAGAATTATTTAACGTGCCGTTCTCAGTACCTTTTTTGGCGATCGCACTTATAGTAATTTCCCCCATTCATCTCATCTACGCCCAACAAGCACGGGAATATATTCTTTGGGTACTCACGATATTACTTTCCAGCGCTTCTTTGCTGCGAGCTTTGCGGCTAGAATCACAACAGCGATTACCAGATCGCACCTTGGCATGGGGAATTTATACACTCACTTTAGCACTCAGTCTTTATACATCTTTGTTAAGTGGATTCGTAGCGGTTGCTCATGGAATTTATGTGATCACAACGACAAAATTTCGTTGGACTAAAACAGTCAAAGTTTATACACTAGCATCGCTTGCAGGTTTTTTAGCTTTTACACCGTGGATTTTAGTTATTCTTACCAACCTGTTGCAATTTCATCGTAAAATAGCCCAGACAACAGGAAAATTACCACCATTCGCTTTAATTCAATCTTGGCTAATCAGCTTAAGCCATATTTTTGTTGATTTAAACTTTGGCTCACAAAATCCCCTCAGCTATTCAATTTCCTATATTTTTTTAATCTTAGTGGGATACTCAATTTATATTCTTTGTCGTACAACCCACCCAAAAATATGGTTATTTATCGTGTTATTAATTACTGTGCCAGCAATACCTTTAATGCTGCCAGATTTGATTTTTAGAGGGACGCGGTCAACAGCAGAGGAGTATTTAATACCTTCTTTTTTAGGTATTCAACTAGCAGTTACTTATCTGTTTGCTTATCAGCTATATGATGGGATTATTTTACTCCGGAGAATTTGGCAGACGGTATTAGTGCTGGTGATTATGGGTGGTGTAGTTTCTTGTGCAGTGAGTTCCCAAGCAGAAACTTGGTCAAGTCAGGGTGTTAGTTCTGGTAACACACAAGTCGCCACAATCGTCAATCAGGCTTCTCGCCCACTGTTGATTAGTGATTCTTTTGGCATTAATTATGGAAATGCCTTTTCTTTGAGTTACCTTGTAGAGCCAAAAGTGCGGTTTTTGTTGATGAAGGACAAAAATATTCCCACAGTTCCCAAAGGTTTCACTGATGTGTTTTTGCTTAATCCTTCAAGCACTTTACGTAAAGCAATCGAAAAGAAGTATAAGTCTAAAATTAATAGAGTTTACGGTGACAAATATTACTCACTATGGAAAGTAGCAAAACTTTCAGTGAGTAAAAAATATACCTAAAAAATTATGATGTTGCGTTCCACCACATTAACGCACCCTACGTCTTTAAAATTTTATTTATAAATCCAGTTTTCATGGTAGTATAATCCTTCAAACCCATATTTATCAATAATAAACCTCTTGTAAAAGTCAAGTAAATGAAAATGAAACCACAGATAAACCTTGCCCTCGAGCGAAGCGAAGGGACAGATGAACACAGATAATTTATCCCTGTTTATCTGTGCCCATCTGTGGTTCTAAATACTAAATATAGACTTTGGTAAGAGATATCATGAACCACGGTTAGATATGAGATAGACTTATATCTTTCGAGTCTCGTTACTGGATTAACTTTATTTATGATTATGTAATTTTAAAAAGCTTTTGGAGAACCTTTTGATGAAGTATTCGATACTCGCTTCAAGATGGTTACGATTTATCATTATCTTCCTATTAGTCGTAGGTGTATTTTTTCACTTCTTTAATCTTGATAAAAAAGTTTACTGGCACGATGAAGTTTATACATCGATGCGAGCAGCAGGTTTCACACGTGACGAAATAGACCAAGAACTTTTTCAAAATCGCATAGTTTCAGCACCACTGTTGCAGAAGTATCAAAACATAAAACCAGGGAGTACTCCAGCAGATACAATCAAGTCCCTAGCAATAGAAGATCCACAGCATCCACCTTTGTACTTTTTCATAGCAAGGTTGTGGATGCAAGCTTTTGGCAGTTCCCTCGCTGCATCGCGTGCTTTGCCAGTGTTATTTAGCCTGTTGGCATTGCCCTTAATGTACGGTTTGGCACGAGAACTTTTTGCCTCACGTATAGTAGCAACACTAGCAACAGCGCTCTTAGCTATATCTCCCTTTGATATCCTGTTTGCTCAAACAGCAAGACAGTATAGTTTATTAACTGCTGCTGTCATTGGCAGTAGTTTTTTGCTACTTCGGGCTTTACGCTTACCAACATGGCAAAACTGGGGGTTGTTTACCTTGGCAAATACAATAGGTTGGTATACTCATCCCTTTTTCGGTTTAACAGTAGTTGGTGAGGGAGTCTATGTCCTGCTGTTACTAATTACAGGAAAAAAGCAAGAAGCACCAAAAGCTTTGCAAGCAGTTATCAAATTTTTTCTGGCAGTTTTCTGTTCGCTTCTGTTGTATCTTCCCTGGATAATTGTATTGGTTACTAATTACCAGCGTGCATCTGCTACAACAGATTGGACTAGGATTGATGTGGGATTCATCTACCTTGTAAAGTTGTGGATTCTCAGCTTTAGTTCCCTGTTTTTAGACTTAGACTTTGGCTTTGACAGTGTCTGGACTTATCTGCTGCGATTGACAGTTATCCTAGTCATTGGAATCGCAATATATACAGTATGCCGTCGCACGAGTCGAGCAACCTGGCTATTTATCCTGACATCAATTTTTGTGCCTTTTTTCATGTTGATGTTACCAGACTTGCTCTTAGGAGGAAAACGTTCTGGCGTCAGCCGCTACCTGATATCCTGCTACCCAGGAATACAACTAGCTGTTGCTTACTTATTGGCAACTAAAATTCTGGATGGACGCCGAGTCTGGCGCGGTGTTATGCTGCTGGTTATGAGTGGAGCGATCGCATCCTGTACAGCCAGCGCTTTCTCCGATTCTTGGTGGAACAGAGATTTGAGCTATTTCAATGCTGAAGTTGTTCGGCGCATAAATAATGCCACTTCGTCTGCAATAGTCATTAGTGAAATTGGCGATGACTACACAAACACAGGAGACTTGATTTCCATGAGTTACCTGCTGCATGACGATGTCTCACTGTTGCTGCTAAGTCAACCCCCGCAATTAGAAAATGTCAAATCTTTATTACCAGATAGCATAGAACCTTTTGTGTTTCGACCCTCTAAAAAATTTATTGAGGAACTGAAGCCAGAACAAGGACAGCTTGTGCAAGTCTTTCCATCTGGCAAACTTTGGCAGATTAACAAGTGAAAGCCTTTGCCAATAAACTACCTGTGTTTATCTGCGTCCATCTGCTACAGGCTGCGGTTCAAAATAGCTTTAAACCTGAGAAACAGCAACTGCATTCACATCTACCTTTCTATTAAAGAGAATTCGTGGCTTCAGCAAAATTTTGAATATCAACAACAAGGAACTAAATTCTCCTGGTGTGTTGTTGCGCTTCCACTGTCCAGGACGACAAAATAACATTTTCACGAGACGACGATGTTGACTCAAATTGACTGATTCAAACCTGATTCGTACTGTAGGAAATTCATCTTTAAAACCAGTGCGAACAATATGTGCCTTAAGCTGTAAATCTTCCTCTACAATTTCTAGTTTAACAGGCGTATTTTTGGATAAATGAGTAGGAGGATTCTGCGTAACAGCAACTTCAGCACCTACCTCAGAAATGATTGTAGTCACTCCCCAATAACTCTGCTTGCCAATACTTAAGCGCACGACTCGCCGCAAGTCAAACCATTCATAAACATCTGGTTTGGGAGCATCCAGAAAAATTAGCAGAGCTATGCCAATCATAATCAAATTATAGGCACTCCATAACCAACCTATGCTGATACCTTTAATTTGTAGAGCAGCTTCTGAAGAGACTGTGGAAGACCATGCACCTTTGTCCATGGACATCTCCACGTTCTGCCACAAACTCAAGGCATTAGCGATAAACAAAATTATCAGAGGTAAGGCAAGGTTCCAGTTGAAATAAAATCGGTCACTTGCTGTTCCTTTCGGTGTCACTTTAAATCCTTTAGAAAAAGGATTGAGCATGACTTGTATGACAGTCAATGCTGTAGGAACACAGAGCAATATAGAATAAATATCAGATAAAAAAGCAGACCGTGATTTGTAATTTAACCAAGCAAATACAGCTAAGTTTACGAGGTAGTAAGGCAGGAAGAAATACAACAACTCTGCTACGTTTGACCGAACAGGAATCACGCCTAAAAATGAATAAGCTAAAGGCATGAGGAGAAAATAAACACGGGAAATAGCGCCGAACCAATGCAGCAATCCTTCTAAATGAGCCAATCTTTGAATCAGGCTCAATCCAGGAATTGTTAAAGGATTGGATTTGATAAAAAATGCTTGAAGTGTGCCTTGTCCCCATCGTAGTCTTTGAGTTGCATAGGCAGCAATATTGTCTGCTGCTAAACCAGCGCTGAGTTTTTCATTCAGATAAATCAAACGATAACCTTTGGCAGACAACCGAATTCCTGTGAAGTAATCCTCACTCAAAGATTCGGTAACAAAACCTCCTGCTGATAAGAGTGCGCTGCGTCGAACAACGAAGGAAGTCCCACAACAAACGACGCTGCCTGCACCATCTTTAATAGCTTGAGTTTGCCGATAAAACACTTCTTCGTCTGGGGTAAGAATATTTTCCAAGCCAAGGTTACGGGCTACGGGATCAGCGTTGTAAAAGCTTTGGGGTGTTTGTACAAGTGCTACTTTTTCATCTTGAAAGAAACCAACTGTGCGACTTATAAAGTTTTTAGTAGGAACAAAATCAGCATCGAAAACAACAATGAACTCTCCATGAGTTTTGGCAATAGCATGGTTTAAATTTCCTGCTTTGGCATGGCTGTTGTCTGGTCGGGCTACATACTCACACCCCAACTCATAAGCCATTTTTTTGATTTCTGGACGCCTTGTATCATCGAGAAGAAAAATTTTCTTATTGGCATACTCTAAAGCTTGACAACCGATAATTGTACGCTTGAGAATAAAAGCAGGTTCATTGTATGTTGGTATCAAGATATCAACAGATGGAACGAAATCACCATTGATAACAGCAACTGATTTCTCATCTGCTTCGCGGCGACGATCTTTGACATTTAACATCAGAAATAGCTGGATAGTGCCACCGAAGAGCATTAACATTTCCAGCAAGAATAAACTTAGACTAAAAACCCCATTTAGCGGATCGACAAAATTTAAGGTAGAGAGCGATCGCCACAAAATATACCTTAAAGTTAGGATAATTAAAATTCCGACAACGAGCCGTTGTGACCAAACACGAGGCTGAGGAGAGACTTTCATAACCACTAACACAGTTAGCAACAGTGCTACCGTGGGTGCTAGTAAATATTTTCCCTTCACCATTGGCACTTCTAGCCAGATTGGTGGGTTTTCTTGGAACAGATGAATCTGAGCAAAAATTCCACTAATTGTGTCTTCACCAGCAAACCATGCTGCTACGATAATGCTAAATAAAAAAACGATGCTCAGTACAAACAGTGTTGCTTTTCGTAATTTAAACCAAGACCTATAGCGGAGTTTCTTGACCAAACGCCGTTGGCGAAGACGGCTTACATTCTTTTTTTTCAACTGTGTAATGGTCATTTTTATACTCCTTTAAAACCACACCTACCATTCATGATTCTTCATTCTTGCCTGCATTGCCTGAGGCTTGGCAGTTGCATGGTTTCTCAAAAACAACATTCAACAGCGGAGAGTTAGCGAAGTTTACACGTTTACACAACCACTTATATCAAATTGTTAAGATTTGGTAAATAGTGTTTCGCCTTTAGAATTAAGGTTAAACGCAAATTGTGCTTGTAAGATGAAAATCCGATTAAAAATTTGCGTGGCGTAGCAGCGCCAGTTTTTAAGAAATTCTCAGCCTAAATTCATTTAGCTTCACCGAAAGACGGTTTAAATTGTCCTTAGAGATGGATGTGAGGATTCCAAACCGATGAAGTTGAACTATTTAGCACTGCCTGGTATTGTCGCTGTGTTGACCTTACGCTGTCCTAGAGATGTAACATCGGCAGTATGCGGTATAAAAGAGAAAGATTACGTAAGTATTGCTTGCTTACAACAAACCAGAGGTACTCAAGGTTATGCGATACCTCAAAATGTGAAACTGGCTGATTTTAAGTCTGTAGCAATATGGTGTTGTGCGTTCAATGCTACGTTTGGCTACGCAAAGTTGAGTCTTTCATGATAATTTTTTCGCTTTTGTATTTCTGTAAAAACGCAGAAATTCTTTGAGTCAAACCAGGTTTGTGCAAACAGGTGTTTTATGGAACTTGCAGATTTTCTTGGTCTTATCCATCCAGCGATCGCAGTCTTTTTTGTCTTTCCCCTGATTGGAATGGTGGTTAATTTTGCTTGGACTACACGCCAGCGTCGCCTGCAAACCTTAGATTCTGGAAAAAGTAAAATTCCGGCTGTTGTGGGCGTAGAACACAGGCGATTAGGAAATTGGCTAACGGGTGCAGTTGTCGGATTGGCTTTAGTAGGGTTATCCTACCCAATTGGCAAAAATATTATCAAAAATCAATTGTGGAATAAAGAGGTTTTCCAAGTCGTTTTTATTCTTTTGATGTTTGCTGTGACTATTGCCTCTTTAGTATTACTTTATCGAGCTAAGGAGGCACTGTGGCGGGGAGTTTTTGCCACTTTAACGGGTGCAGGTTTAGTGATTCTCGGCTGCCAGGATGGAGTATTTCGCCGCACAAATGAGTGGTATTGGTCGCATTATTACTTTGGTATTGCTGCAGCCTTGCTGATGATTTTTTCCCTAGCAATTGTTCCTGATATTTATAAAGATAGGTCGAATCGCTGGCGCATCATCCACACAATTTTAAATACCATCGCCTTGTTACTATTTATTGGACAAGGAATGACCGGAACGAGAGATTTATTAGAAATTCCTCTGAATTGGCAGGAATCTTACATTTATCAGTGTGATTTTGTTAAGAAAGCTTGTCCTACACCAAATCCTCAACCTAAATAAAGAGTTATGAGTTCTGAGTAATGAGTAAAAAATTTTCTTCACTCTTTACTCTTTACTCTTTACTCTTCACTCTTCACTCTTCGCAGGTGGGTGCATCGGTAGTCTCACCGTAATGGTTGTTCCCACTCCCTCTTTACTTATTATTCGGATCTCACCTCCATGAAGATCCACGCATTTTCTCACAATCACAAGTCCTAGCCCTGTGCCTTCAATTTTACCTACATTTCTGGCACGGTAGAAAGTTTCAAACAGACGCGTTTGGTCTCTGTAAGGAATGCCTATCCCTTGGTCTTGCACCCGGAAAGTTGCTACATCCTCTTGGCAGACCAAATCAAACCAAATTTTGCTTTCTGGAAAAGAGTATTTGATTGCATTAGAGAGTAAATTGGTAAAAATGCAACTTAACAAGTTTTCATCCATTTGGGCTAGCGTGCATTCTCCCTGGTGATTAAAGATAATATCGCGCTTAGCGTCTGTATTAAGTTGAAAAATTTCTGTAAGTTCCTGGCAGAAATTTTTGAGATCCAAGGGAGCAGGTTGGTATTCAACTCTGTCAACTTCAGTTTTACTGAGGAACAAAACCTCATCTAAAAGTTGAACCATTTGGTTGATAGAACTTTGAATTCGCTGAAAGTATTTGGCTCTACGCTCTTCGGTCAGTTGAGGGTTATAGTTTTCGAGTAGCTGGGCAGATGTACGAATGATAGTCATAGGGGCGCGGAACTCGTGGGAAACCATTGCCACAAAGTTCGACTTTAATTCATTGAGTTCTTGTTCCTTGGCTAGCGCTTCACGAATGCGTTGCTCGTTCGCCCGTAATTGATTAAAAATTTGTCCTCGTTGAATAGCATAGCGAATGGCACGCACTAACATTTGAGTCGTTATTTGGTCTTTGACGATGTAGTCTTGCGCTCCTTGTGCTAATGCTTGGAATGCTAATTCTTCATCATCAAGCTCTGACAGTGCCACAACAGGAATATCGGTTACTGCTTTTTGGAATTCTTTTAGCGTGTCCAATCCAGTAGAATCTGGCAGGCTAAGGTCTAACAAGACAACATCAAATCTGCGTTGATGTATAGTTTGTGAGGTAGAATCCTTTAAGGAGAGGCTAAGTTCTGATTTACAGGCAACAATTGCCTCATTTAGCCGCTCCACATGTGCGATTTGCCATTCTTCATGACCATTGTGAGGGAATATCTGGCGTAGCAGGCGAGCATCAGAAGAACTGTCTTCCACTAGAAGAATGTCAATTTTTCTATTCTTCATAAGAAAATTATATAGTTTTGCCAGAGCAGCCGTTTCACTCTCGCCAAGGTCAGAAATAGGGTATCTAATATCTTGAGAAGATAAAGGAAATTGGTATATCTACCTTCTTTTTTCAAGAAAGCTCTAAAATATGCGGTTTTTCAGCGAAAAATGTAAATCAAAAATTTAAGTTGTCCCATATTTAAATCACAGGGTTACAGTCCTCAAAATGCTTTCTCCCCCTTAGTTTGCCATGTTAAATTTTGAATGTCCTACTACTTTGGTGGAATTACTGCTCTTAGCCAGAAATCTTTGAGTAGAAAAATTTTTGGAGAGGAATTGGCGGGTGCAAATGTAGCAATTAGCACTAAAATTCTCATAGCCTCAGGTATTGCCTTTTTCAATTACAGCCCTTTTCCAAAAAATTAGACCACAAATCGTAGAGCGTTCCTTGCCCATAAAAGCTTATATGGTTCACATTTGAGATATTACTAAGCAAGGAACACCTTACAGAAAACCGCTGTAAGTGCAATACAGATGTAGGGGCACAGCATTGCTCATCTGTGCGAACTTAAGCTGGAGACCTTGTAATTACACCATTCTATTGTTGTTATAGCGCCCAGAATTTTTGTACAACTCCACCTTCTAATCCCCAGAAGAGGAAGCTAAGGGGATAGGGGGAATTTTGTAAAATCGTCCCTACAGCCCATGAATGCAAGCCCTCAAGCCTGCTTGCGCCTTTTGAGTACAGAAAATGTACATACAGCAAAAATATCTGGAGAATGATCCGGAACACCGGGACTGGTGTTTGTAGTTAAAAGTGTTCCCAAAAAAGAGAACAAAAACCAGACACAACTGCATAAGATAGTCAAACCGACCCTAATAAATGCATAGAAACAGGTTCAAACCTAACAAACAAAAACCAAATTTGAAATTTTACATGAAGAGGTAAGTAATTATGACTAGCTTTACTCAAATCCGGACACAAAACAACCTACTCCACCCGATTCGTCAATGGTTGGACTCGATAGAAATTCATAACGCCAAATTAGCTCATTCCTTGTGCAAGCTGATCCCCGCACAGTGTCCTTTCGAGCGTGATATTACAATGTTTGGTCGCAAGCTATTTCACATTCCACCTATGTGTAAGTTAAATCCTTTGTATGAAGAAGTGGTGAGTCTGCGTTTCAGAGCTTTGTGTTATCTTGCTGACGAATGCGGTGAAGACGTCACAGCTTATTGCTAGTAGTTAAGTATAATAGTGATATCATACTGCAATCATAGGCAGCAATTATAGGTAATCGCACGCTCAGCGTAGTACCTTCCATAAAATTTGATTTTATCAAAAGCTTTCCACCATGAACTTCCGCAATCCGTTTCACAAGGACAAGTTCTAACCCAGTTCCAGAAGATTTTGTAGAGTAAAAGGGCTGGGTTAGCTTCGGTCAAAGGAGTATTTACTCGTTGATCCCGGACAACTCATGACACACTACTGGATTGTAAAACAAGTTTGGGGTTACGGCTTTATAAACGACTCCAACATTATTGAGGTTTAGATTCGCTACTTGCACCTCAAACTAAAGGCGAATCATTAAATCACCCATCTGGTATTCAATCACTCATTTAGTTACCGCTACACTTAAAAACCGTAGACAACTTCAGGAGTGCGATGAGTTATCTCGAAACAGCGGCGCAGTTTTACAGTGAAGTCGCCCAAACACCCCAAGTAGGACTTTGTTGTGTGCAAAGCACACCCCTGCAATTACCAGGGTTGAACATTCCCTCTAAGATGCAGGAAATGAATTATGGTTGCGGTACGACTGTTCACGCCACCGAACTCGGAAATCAACCCACAGTGCTGTACGTTGGAGTAGGTGGTGGATTAGAAGCTTTGCAATTTGCCTACTTTTCTCGCCGCCCTGGTGCTGTCATTGCTGTTGATCCAGTGGCAGAAATGCGTCAAGCTGCTGCACGTAACCTGGAAATTGCTGCCAAAGAAAACCCCTGGTTTGATACCAGCTTTGTAGAAATTCGGGAAGGCGATGCTTTTAACTTACCTGTTCCTGATGATTCTGTTGATATCGTGGCGCAAAATTGCCTTTTCAATATCTTTGAACCAGAAGATTTAACTCGTGCTTTGCAAGAAGCTTACCGGGTGTTAAAACCAGGGGGAAGATTGCAGATGAGTGATCCAATTGCGACTCGTCCCATTCCACAACATCTGCGAGAAGATGAGCAGCTGCGAGCAATGTGTTTATCAGGCGCACTCACATATGAAGAGTACATTCAACGTATCATAAGTGCAGGATTTGGTCAAGTAGAAATTCGCGATCGCCGTCCTTACCGTTTGCTCGATTCCCAGACTTACAACTTAGAAGAAAATCTACTTTTAGAAAGTCTAGATTCTGTGGCTTTCAAAGTTATCATTCCTGAAGATGGTGCTTGTGTGTTCACAGGAAAAACAGCCATTTACGCTGGTTCCGAACCATTTTTTGATGATGAAGCAGGTCATGTTCTTCCGCGTGGTATTCCAGCATCCGTGTGTGATAAAACTGCCGTAAAACTTGCAGATTTCATGCCAGATCAAATCATGATCACTGATTCAACCTGGCACTACAACGGCGGCGGTTGTTGTTAACCTTGTAGGGTGCGTTACACTGCGTTAAATCAGATCTTGCACCCAACAAGAGCCAGAGGCTCTAATATCTCGTTACCAGGTTGAACCTGGTAACGAGGGTTTGGAGGCTTCGCCTCCTCCAATGTGTGCTAAACACACCTTATAATTTGCATTTTCACAAGTTAGATAATGATTCAAACAGCGATCACACCTTTCCAACAAAAACTTACGTCTCCTTTAACAAAAAAAGGAATCACTGTTTTACAAATTAATTTAGGTAAGCGCTGTAACCTTGCGTGTTCCCATTGCCATGTGGAAGCGGGACCAAAACGCACAGAAGAACTTTCTCCAGAAATTTGCCAACAATTGATTGAGATAATTCAGAAATTCCCGGAAATTAAGATTGTTGATTTAACTGGCGGCGCACCTGAAATGAATTATGGTTTCAAGCCACTGGTAGAAGCAGCAAGAGCAAATGATAAACAGGTGATTGTGCGGTCTAATTTGACCATCTTTTTTGAAGAGGGATTTGGCGACTTACCAGAATACTTCGCTAAACACAAAGTTCGGGTTGTTGCTTCTCTACCCTGTTATTTAGAAGATAATGTAGATAAAATGCGTGGTACAGGCGTGTATGATGGTTCCATAAAAGCGCTGCAATTGCTCAATCAACTAGGTTATGGCAAAGAGCCAGATTTAATCATGGATTTAGTCTATAATCCACAATTGCCTACAAGTGAGAAATTTTCCCAAACGCCAGATCAAATCAAGCTAGAAAGAGATTACCAACAGTACTTGCAAGAAAGCTTTGATATTACTTTTAACAACCTCTTCACCATCACCAACATACCAGTTGGAAGAACAAAACTGTATTTAGAAAGGAAGAAATTATACGCTCCTTATTTGCAGTTTTTAGAGTCTCATTTCAATACGGGTACCGTTGAACATTTGATGTGTCGGGATGAGATTTCCATTGATTATCTGGGTAATGTGTATGACTGCGACTTCAACCAAATGATGAATTTACCTGCGAAAACTCGCGACGGGGAAAACATCACTGTTGCCAAATTGCTGCAAGCTGATCGTTTGGACTTGATAGGTGAGGTACAAACAGCAGCTTATTGTTATGGTTGTACGGCGGGTAGTGGTTCCAGTTGTGGTGGCGCTTTGGTGTGAAGTTCTTGTATGATTTCCTGGGCAAGGCGTTCAGCAAGTTACTTGTGCTGCTTGAGAATAATGTCGTTACCAAAACTGTTACCAACGCCTTACTAACGCTTGTATAGGTTTATGATGAATCATAGTTAAGTCTCCTCACACCACACCTATAACCGTGGGCTCAATTGAGCTTCCACGGTTTTTTATTTTTTCATCAAATGTCAACAGATACTAGCAAGCCTAGGGAACTTACGCAAAGGCGCTAGTCTGCTATATGAGAGGAAGCGCGTGAATACGCCCAAAAAATTTTTGTTACCAAAATTGTTACGAGCGTGTTTATACTGGTCAGTTACCATTATGATGATATTAAGTTAAGCTCCTCACACCACACCAATAGCCGTGAAACTTTTTGTTTCACGGCTTTTATTTTTGGAACTGATGCAGGGGCGCAGTACAGGTGGCAAGGGGTGCGATATCAGTGAAGAGGGGTAAACAATGCGATCGCTTTTAGTTATCTGCCAACCAAGCAAAGCTTTTGCAAAGCATTATCCTAAAAAAACACACAGCACCCATAAGACTATTGCTACTATCAGAGAGAAATATACGCAATAGCTGGTAAATTTTTATTCTATCTATGACTTCTAATTTACCCTCACTGAAATATCCTCGACCGAAAATTCTCTTAGTGGATATGGGAATCGAAACGGAGGTAGTTCTAAAGTCAGCAGGCCATAACGTTTCTGTAGGCAGTTTTGGCGTTCCCTACAAAGTTCCTAAGAGGGATGATATTTTCCCGGTCATTGTCAATGGGAAGCTTCCTGTAAATGCCAGTGAACAAGAAATAGTGATAATTGATCTGGTTGCTAGTGATATCTTAAATCAGCCCGAAGGAGAAAAACACACTTCTCAGGGTGAAAACGACTGGTGGGTAAGTAGTAGTAGAGGAAAGATTGATCCAAGACCTCGCCTAATGGCAGCATACCAAAATGACTTCGATAGAATTTTATCGTATGGGGGAGTATTTATTATATTTGCGGATGCTAGATATTTACAGAAAATAGCATGGGGACATATAGATAATACATATGCACCTGTAAGGTTAGATTTTTGTAAAATAGAAGATATACCCTGCGACAACTGGTGCTTTCTCTCCATCTTCAAGGCAAGTAATCTTGTAGCAATATCAGCTCAGGGTGAAGAAATATCAGTGGTTGTCAAATCCTTAGAGCTAAATAAGTTTTTCTCAAAACATTTCACCAATGCAGAATTTCTCTGTACTTTTAATTCAATAGGGTTGGGTAAACGCTGGGTTACGTTAGCAGAAAATAAATATGGTGAACCAGTTGCTGGTGTCATTCAGATGCCTGACGCAAAAGGACAAATTTTCATATTTCCACAACTTCAAGATAAAAGCCGCTTTATTGTCGAATTCTTAAATGATTTCCTCCCCGACTTATCACCTCACCTGTTCCCTAATGTAGAAGGAGGGCGTTGGGTAGAACGGTCTGAGTATGAACTACCACAGGTTCTGGAATTCAAGAAGAAAATTCAGCAGATAGAGGAAGAAGTAAAAACAAAAGTGGCTAAACTTGAAGAAGCCATTGAGAAAGAACAGTCTGAAAATGCCTATTTGTATGATTTAATTAGGGAAAATAGTACTCTACTTGTAAGTGCGGTTAACAAGGCGTTAGAAGTCCTTGGTTTTCAATCTGTTATTGATGTCGATAAGGAAATGGAAAAGGCTGGAGACACAAGACCCAAACGTGAGGATTTGCAAATCAAAGATGGTTCACCAATCCTGCTTGTCGAAGTCAAAGGCATATCTGGTTTACCAATGAATGAGTCTCTTCAGGCATTGAAGTATCTAGCTCCTCGGATGAAAGAGTGGAACCGTACAGATATTCAGGCACTATCAATAATCAATCACCAAAGGAATATACCTCCGCTGGATAGGGAGAACGAGAACCCCTTTCGGGAAGACAATCTTATCAATGCACAGGAGCATGGCTTTGGTTTGTTAACCACCTGGGATTTGTTCCGCTTGACACGAAGCTATCTGAAGAACAGATGGAAACATGAGCATATCAAGCCGCTGTTCTATCAGAAAGGTCGTATACAGCCTGTACCAAAACATTATGAGTTCATTGGGACTGTGCAGCGTTTCATTCCAAAAATTGGGGTGGTGGGTGTGCAGATAGAAGCTGCCAACCTGAAACATGGTGACCGCATAGCATTTGAACTTACCGTAGAATTTGAAGAGCAAGAGGTTGAGTCTCTTGAAGTTGACAATCAACCTGTAGCCCAAGCAGAGATTGGAATGTTAGCAGGAATTAAAACACATCTGACTAAACAGCAATTAAAGGAAAAAGTCCGGGTTTTTCGATTAGTAAAAATTATCATCTGATTTACAAGGCTCACACGCTTTTACTTACCCTACATAACACAACCCCGTAGGTATCAGATCTGGGTAGGTTTTGCAGTTGATTAAGCAGGCGATGTAGGTTTTGCAGTTGATTAAGCAGGCGATCGCCCTCTTGTTTACGGTAAAGTTTAAATGCAATTACCAAGCTGAATTCACACCAGGAGGAAGTCATGAAAGCAGTCTTAATGACAGCAGCAGGCAGTCCCGAAGTTCTGCAAGTGCAGGATGTGCAAAGCCCTGGCGTTCCTCTAGGAGAAACTGAACTTTTGGTACACTTACGCGCAGCTGGCATTAATCCGATTGACACCAAACTTCGTCAACGTGGCACTTTCTACCCCGACAAAATGCCTGCCATTTTGGGATGTGATGGTGCGGGTGTTGTTGAGGCGGTGGGTGCAGCAGTACAGCAATTTCGCGTAGGCGATGAAGTGTATTTTTGTCACGGTGGCTTAGGCGCACACCAAGGCAATTATGCTGAATATACCACTGTTGACGAGCGGTTTGTTGCCCGTAAACCCGCTTCTGTATCCTTTGCCGAAGCTGCAGCTGCGCCGTTAGTGTTAATCACTGCTTGGGAAGCTTTATACGAACGGGGACGTTTGGAACCTGGGGAACGAGTACTTATTCATGCAGGTGCTGGTGGCGTCGGTCATGTAGCAATTCAACTGGCGAAGCTCAAAGGTGCTGATGTCTGCACAACCGTCAGTACTCGGGAGAAAGCGGAGTTCGTCCAAAAACTGGGTGCTGACCATGTCATCTATTATAAAGAAACAGATTTTGTGCAAGCAGCACTCGATTGGACTGGTGGGGAAGGTGTAGACTTAGCTTTTGACACCGTAGGCGGAGAGACTTTTCATAAAACTTTCCCAGCAGTGCGGATTTATGGCGACATAGTGACGATTTTGGAACCAGACGCTAACACCATTTGGAAAGCTGCTAGATTGCGTAATCTCCGCATTGGCTTGGAATTAATGCTGACACCAATGTTGCAAGGAATTGTGGAAGCGCAACAGCATCACGCAGAAATTTTAGAACAGTGTGCTAAGTGGATTGATGCAGGGAAGTTGAAAATTCAAGTTAGCGAGACATTCCCACTAGAAGAAGCAGCGAAAGCTCACCATTTGCTTGGAACTGGGTCAGTGACAGGTAAAATTGTTCTGCTAATAGAAGATAAATGATGCGAAAACTATTTTGGTAAATTATGACCCCACCCCTTACCCCTCCCCGCAAGCGAGGAGGGGAAAAAATACCTCCGCCTCTGGAGCAAGCGAGGAGGCAAAAAAATACCTCCGCCTCTGGAGCAAGCGAGGAGGGAAAAAAATACCTCCGCCTCTGGAGCAAGCAAGGAGGGGAAAAAATATCTCCCCTTCTGTGCAAGTCAGGAGGGGAAAAAATACCTCCCCCTCTCTGCTTGCGGAGAGGGGGTTGGGGGGTGAGGTTTTTTCATCTTGGGTAGGTTGGTTAAAACAAGCTGGCTTATTGATTATCTTATGTGCGCTGTTGTTGTTTTCACAACCCCTACCCGCATGGGGCGCACCTGCACAAATAGAACGTACTCCTTTAACTCTAGAATTATTGCAAGAGCGACTGCATACGCCCATCCTTCGTGAAGGCAATGTCGTAGTAGATTTACGCCAGATGGTGATAGATTTACAACCGGAAAATGCGAGCTTTCGGGATGCTTTCTATCAAATGTTGCGAAAGGAACTGCAAAAAGCAGGCTCAAAACCTTTAGGTTTAGACTTGAGTTATTCTGTCATTCAGGGAGATTTTTTCGGCAGTGATTTAGGTTTGAGAACACCTCTGTATGCTCAAGCGATCGCCCCTATTTTCACTTCAACTGAACAAGAACAACTGGAACGTCTGCGCGAGGTTTGCTTGCAGTCACTTGTCGTCGCATTACCTAGTTCCAAAGACTGTAAATCGCTTTTAGCAAAGTCAACTGCATCCACCGAAATTAGTGTTTTCCGTGGTTCGTTGACGCTGGTAGAAACTCGCTTCAATGGGACTGTGCAGTTTTCCAATACATTTTTTCTTCAGCCTGTGGACGCCCAAGGTGCTATTTTTACTCAACAGGCAAATTGGACTGAAACAAGATTCAGCCGTGCAGCCAGCTTTACCAGTGCAACTTTTAAGAAAGAAAGCCAGTTTCTGGGCAGTATCTTTTTTGATAAAGCTAATTTTAAGCAAACCCAATTTCAGGAAAGCACACATTTCCAAGACAGCACTTTTGAGGATACAGCCAATTTCACTCAGGCTCATTTTAAGCAGTTGGCTAAATTCACTCGCGTGCAATGGCAAGGAAATGCTGATTTTTCTAATGTACGTTTTTTCGAGCAAGCACAGTTTACTAAAGGTATTTTCAATCAGTTTCTCTTCCTCACAGAGGCGACATTTGAGCAAGCTGTAACCTTTCGGGAAGCACAGTTTAACCAACTTGTGAATTTGCAAGGCGCTAGTATTGTCAATTCTGCAGATTTTAGCGATGCTGGATTTGCGAAGGATGCTTGTTTGAATGTCTCTGGTCTGATTTTTAACTCTAACCAAGCCAAAATTTTAGGCAATCCAGGTCAAATTGGTAAAATGCTTGTGGTATCTAGGTTGCAAAACAATCAAAGCGTCTTGCGGAATTTAGGGCAAAATTTCCGTCAGTTGCAGCAAATTGGCGATGCGAATCAGTTAGAGTACACAAAGCAGCGCTTGCGATTGGAGGATTTCAGCCGTCATCTGGTTGGTACGAATTTAAATAGTGCTTCTCAAGAACGTTTGATGAATCTGGGTTTTTCGGCAATTCAGGCAGAAGCGATCGCCCGCCGCCGTGTTCAACAATTATTTCGCAATAAAACTGAGCTACTTATTGTACCATACATAGATTATAAGACATACACGCAAGTCAGTTCGCAGTTATTTGTGAGCGAACCCCTCTCACCATTTGGATGGTTACTGCAAGCATGGAATTGGTTGACGTTGAGTTTACTGCTGCTGCTTTCCGGATACGGGACGAATTTTTGCTTGGTGATTGGTGTGGGGTTGATTGCGATCGCCTTCTTCGGTTTGCTGTTTTGGCTTATTGATCGTTTCCGCCGCCTGCTTCCAGTACCCATTCTTCCCACAGCTTACGAAACCACTTCGATGCTGACGAGTTTTAGCCTGTTAACACTGTTTGGCTTATTTGCTATTTTTCGGACAGGAGAACAGCCTTGGCTAACACTGGGGTGTCTTTTCGTTATCATCTTCCCCTTACCGATCGCATTGTTATTCCGACTTTACCAACAAGGTCGCTATCATAACTTGATGGATGTTTCCTACTTCACAGAAGATGGGACTTTGCGGCAGTTACGATTACTTATTGGACGTTTGCCAGTGATACCCAGGTATCAAATGTTTCGTGAGCGATATTTGCCTCTGTTGTTAAACTGCCGCTGGAACTGGCTCAATTATTACGACTTTAGCCTCAACAACCTATTGAGATTAGGCTTTAATGACATTCGCTTACGAGACGAACACCTTCCTGGTATCATCACCACACTTGCCTGGTATCAATGGATTTTGGGTATACTTTACATCACCCTACTTTTGTGGACTCTCTCCCGCACAATTCCCGGATTGAACTTGCTGATTTATCTGAAGTAATACTTTGTTAAGTAAATTGTTGTCGAGTTTTAATACTAGCGCTAACGTTAAAGATATTAACCCAGGCTATTAACATTTTTGTCAGATTTTATAACTTTATCAATGCTTGAGTCCTGCCCATTTTAACCGCTGACGAGCAGCCTATTTCTCTAGCAGATGACCAGATTTTTAATGGCATAATGGGAGCAATTAGTAAAGGTACATTGCCAGATGCACTTAGGGCTGTTATTAATTTAGCGAATCCTGGAGAGTTGATAGGATCAGTGGAAGTTGAGGGGCTGTGGTATTTAGTCCGCGTTGAAAAATTCCTAGATGCTTCGTTAGAAGAACAGTTGAAGCAAGAACTAGAAGAGGAGCTTTTCGAGCAATGATTAGAAGAGAAAATTCAAAATATTAATGTCAAGCTTCAGGTGAAATTTTACTGAGAAATCATGAACTTACGCTGGGAAGAGTTGCCTTTTTGCTTGCTAACTCCTGGGCTGCAAATAGAGGTGCAGAAGATGTATTGTATTCACGCTACCAGGTTCCAAAGCCGGAAAATACCAACGGAAAAACACTTGCACTAGGTGCATCCCTTTTCGCCCAAGCGATCGCGTCCCAAATGCAAAACCCGCTCGCCTACGTCCCACAGCGCAAACGCAAACATCCCATTGAAAAAGCTATCCATTCCACACTCTTAAGGTGTATGGTGGATAGCCGCATAAGTTATCTATCAAAAATGAGCTTGCAATTGCTTGTGACTAAACCTTTGCTTCCAAAGACTTGAGCAATTCAGTATTTACGCCCGACTCACGCGTTAAAGCAATTTTGCCAGTGCGAGCGATTTCTCTGAGACCAAATTTTTGCAGCACTTGGACAATTGCCACCATTTTACCTGGATCTCCCACAACTTCCAGCGTCACAGAATCTTCTGCCACGTCTACGACTCTCGCCCGGAAAATCTGAGAGATTTCGACAATTTCTGAACGGGTACTGCTGGTTGCATTCACCTTAAGCAACATTAATTCTCGCTCTACGCAGGGAGTTTCTGTCACATCCTGCACTTTCAAAACGTTGATGAGCTTGTATAGTTGCTTGGTGAGTTGTTCAATAATGCGGTCATCGCCAGGGACAACCATTGTAATCCGAGAAATTCCTGGTTGCTCAGCAGGACCAACGGCAAGGCTTTCGATGTTGAAGCCGCGACGAGCAAATAAGCTAGAAATACGGGAAAGAACTCCCGCTTCATCTTCTACAAGCACTGATAAGGTATGTTTCATCGTCGCCAACACAGGCTAGAGGGAGGAAGTTATGAATAACAAAGATACAAGTATGTAGCAGTATGTAGCTGCGCTAGACAGACTGCTGCACAAGATTGCAATGTAACCCCTTATTGTAGCGGATCTGGTAATTGGAATCGAAATAAGTCGTCTTGTGTATTACAGTTAAAAAGCATTTCTGGATCTCGCAAAGGTAATGCTTGCACGGGATGTTGCTTCAGCCACTCCTGAAATGACCGTCCCCCTTCGTTGATATACTGCATCAAACTTGGTAAACAACGACGGCGGTAGAAACCACACAGCGGTTCCCATCCTTTAGTATGATGAACTAGAGCAGCGATGATCCCCTCATCCTCCACACCATCGAGCGCCGCCGCCCATTCTTGCAACACCTCAACGCGCAACTTTGGTAAATCGCAGGCAAGCAGCAACACCCAATCTGTTTGCACATACCCCAGTGCTTGGGCAAATCCAATAAGTGGTCCCTGCGGTAATGATTCGCCGCTCGTTTCACCAGAGAAAGGCACTTCGCGGATAAACTGAACTGTGGGTGATAACAAGTGTTGATAGCGTTCTTGCCAGGGAGTGACGACGTAAACCGTATCAGCACAACTTGCGGCAATTTGACAAATCAACTGCAACAGCGGTACGCCTTGAATGGGGATCAGGGCTTTATCGCGTCCCATGCGAGAACTTTTTCCGCCTGCTAAGACTATGGCAGTTAAGTGATTAGTCATCAGTCATAAGTTCGTAGTGAGGACTTTAGTCCTCTTTTATCAAAGCAAGTAGTGTGTTTCTAGTAACAGTTAATTGAAAATGCTCTAAATTGTATCAGGGTCAATGTTTAATTCTCGCAATTTAGCAGCTAATCTTTCAGCTTTACTAAGTGCTAATTCTTTTTGCTGACGTTCAGACTCAGCTTCTTGTTCTGCTAATTCTTTTTGTTGACGTTCAGATTCAGCCTCTTCTTCTGGCGTTGGAACTAACTGTCCTGATTGTGTGAAAAATCGCAATAAACCTTGATGAATTCCTAGATATAAATCTAATTGCTGACTCCACAAATGCCCTTGATGATTTGCTTCTAAAGGTTCATACTTGCCATCTAGTAAATGAAAACCGGCAAATTCTAATGTATATGGATCGAACCAAAAGTAATCGGGGGTGCGGAAGGTATTTTGGTAAAGTTTTTTCTTAAGTTCTTTATCTGTATTAGCAGTTGATTCTGAAAGAATTTCTAGAATAAAATTAGGATATTTACCTTCTTCTTCCCAGACTACCCAACTTTTGCGGGTTTTGCGTTCTGTGTCTAGCACGACGAAAAAATCTGGTCCTCGGAAGTCTTCTGATTTGCGTTTGCTGAGACTGTAATAAATAGTCAGATTGCCAGCAGCGTAAAAATCAGTCCTGTCTCGCCACAACCACTTTAGACATTTAAGTAAGAGCATTATTTGCTCTAGATGTAGTTCAGTTTCCAAGGGAGGTTCGTCACTATATAAATCGCTTGGGGGAAGGATAACATCTTCTGGGATATCTTGAGGAAAGTCTAGTTCTTTGGCGAGGGACATGGCTTGTATGGCATCAGGTATTTATGGGTTTATTTTAACGCTGTCATGGTGGGGTGTTTTTAACAGTTACCAGTTATCAGTTATCAGTTATCAGTTATCAGTTTCATCATTGGGGGAAACACCACACCAAGAGCACAGAAAGCGTTGGTGGCGGGTTTAAATCCCCCATCATACGCAGGCGTCACTGTTCACTGTTCACTGTTCACTGTTTTAATTGCCATCGCCCCAATTTTGTCGAATTAGTTGTGTTAAATGGTTACGAAGTAGCTTTTCAAACTCACTCTTGTTTTTGTAGTTCCAAGATAAGCCTTCTGGAGGAAATTGCTTCTTGAATTCTATAACCTTGCCCCACTGCTGTGTTTCTTCTACTGATTGAGGTGTATGAGGTTTCTGACAGAAGTAGAACATAATCTGAGGACTACCGCGCTTTTTCCAAGATTCATAAGCACATTGAAATTCATGTTCTGTACCAGATTGACCATCTTTGGTTGGTGTGCCAAATCGCTTCCAAAAAATTCCTATCAGGATGTCGCAATTTTCAATATCTAATATAGGGTCAATCAAAGCCTGTGGTCCCTCTGGATGAAATCCTGGGTAAGTATCTGTCTCCCACCGGGAGAGTTCTAGGATTAAACGCTTGCCTGCGGCAATACCACGATTTAATTCATCAATTATAGTGGGTAGAATATCTCTCTCAGGCTTCACATCATTAGATGATACCACAACAACTCGCAAAATACGCTTTTGTTCCATGAAATGATTGTTATTTTCGTCAGCGTTTATTGTTGCTTATGATTGTATTAAGGTTGAATCGTAGTATCGAGCGCTTTGTTGAATTGAAGAGATAGTATCTAATAAATGTAAACCGTTCAATTTTAATAAAAATTCCTTGATACCAGGTAGGATTGAAGGTTCTCCAATTTCACCTAATACATCTGCCGCAATAGAACGCACATAAGAGTTTTCATCTTCTAGGAGTTTAATTAACAGTGGAACTGCCGTTTCTGATTTGATTTTTCCTAAGGCATCTACCGCTCCAGAACGCACATAAGAGTTTTCATCTTCTAGGAGTTTAATTAACAGTGGAACTGCGGTTTCTGATTTGATTTCTCCTAAGGCATATACTGCTCTATAACGGACAGAAGAGTCTTCATCTTGTAAGAGTTTAATTAACAGTGGAACTGCGGTTTCTGATTTGATTTCTCCTAAGACATCTGCTGCTCTATAACGGACAGAAGAGTCTTCATCTTGTAAGAGTTTAATTAACAGTGGAACTGCCGTTTCTGATTTGATTTTTCCTAAAGCAGATGCCGCACTAGAAAACACAGAAGAGTCTTCATCTTGTAAGAGTTTAATTAACAGTGGAACTGCCGTTTCTGATTTGATTTTTCCTAAAGCAGATGCCGCACTAGAACGTACTGAAGAATATTCATCTTCTAAGAGTTTAATTAACAGTGGAAGTGCCGTTTCTGATTTGATTTTTCCTAAAGCAGATGCCGCACTAGAACGCACATAGGAGTCTTCATCTTCTAGAAGTTTGATTAACAGTGGAACTGCCGTTTCTGATTTGATTTTTCCTAAAGCAGATGCCGCACTAGAACGCACATAAGGTTCTTCATCTTCTAGCTGTTTAATTAACAATGGAATCGCTGTTTCTGATTTGATTTTTTCTAAGACATCTGCCGCAGTAGAACGCACTAAAGAGTCTTCATCTTCTAGAAGTTTGATTAACAGTGGAACTACCGTTTCTGATTTAATTTTTCCTAAGGCATCTGCCGCTCTATAACGCACTAAATAGTCTTCATGTTCTAGAAGTTTAGTTAACAGTGGAACTGCCGTTTCTGATTTGATTTTTCCTAAGGCATCTGCCGCTCTATAACGTACTAAAGAGTCTTCATGTCCTAGAAGTTTAGTTAACAGTGGAACCACCGTTTCTGATTTGATTTTTTCTAAGGTATCTGCTGCTCTATAACGCACTGAAGAGTTTTCATCTTCTAGGAGTTTAATTAACAGTGGAACCAGCGTTTCTGATTTGATTTCTCCTATGGCATATACTGCACTAGAACGTACATCAGAGTTTTCATCTTCTAGGAGTTTAATTAACAGTGGAATCGCTGCTTCTGATTTGATTTCTCCTAAAGCATATACCGCACTAGAACGTACATCAGAGTTTTCATTTTCTAGAAGTTTAATTAACAGTGGAACCAGCGTTTCTGATTTGATTTGTCCTAGGGCTGATGCCGCACTATAACGCACATCAGAGTCTTCATCTTCTAGGAGTTTAATTAACTGTGGAATCGCCGCTTCTGGTTTGATTTCTCCTAGGGCTGAGGCCGCTCTATAACGCACATCAAAGTCTTCATCTTCTAGGAGTTTAATTAACTGTGGAATCGCCGCTTCTGATTTGATTTGTCCTAGGGCTGAGGCCGCTCTATAACGCACATCAGAGTCTTCATCTTCTAGGAGTTTAATTAACTGTGGAATCGCCGCTTCTGATTTGATTTCTCCTAGGGCTGATGCCGCTCTATAACGCACATCAGAGTCTTCATCTTCTGTCGCTTTTCCAAGAAAAGGAATTGCTTTTTCAGATTTACTGATTTCAAAAAATCTAATTTCAAGTAATTGAGGAAGTTTTAAATCAGCAATTAAATCAACTGTTTTTTCCTGCCACTGTGGTTTAACTGCACCCGCCAACCTCGCTCCTAGTTGCCAATCTACCTCTAAGGCTAACTTCACCACTCGCACCGCCTGCGCCTCATTATCCAGCAACTCCACCATCAGTGCTAAAGGTTCTGTCCATTTGAGATAATTGAGATACTCGCGTTTGAGGCTGTCATCACTTAGGTTGCTTAACCGCGTCAGCAGACATTCTGCGGTGTAGTATTCCTGAATGAGTTGGTGGCGAAATTCAATTTTATTGTCTGCGCCTAGTTGAATCAGGTGATGATTGAGTAAATCTTGTAGCCATTCCAAAGCACAATTCTCTGGATGAGCCACCTTATCTCGTAAAAATTCCGTTAGCACAGCTTCAGCTTGCTGTCTGGGAATGGCAACTTGCAAATCTGTCAACGCTTTCCCTTGAGTCATCACCCAAGCTAAATGTTGCAACAGCTTGTGGCACCAAAGGCGAAACTCTCTAGAAGTTGGGATATCTTGTTTGAGTTTTTGGTCATATGTCTGGGTAAATAGGCGAAACACGGAACCCAGATTTGACGGCACTTTGTTCTGGTTTTGAACAAAAACAGAACACAGCATCCACAACAGCAGTGGTGTTTGCCCGAACTCCTGCAACCTATCGCCCAACTGTCTCAGCATCTCCTCACCCTGTTCTGGCAGATAGGCGCGGACAAACTGCTGCATCTGTTCTTCCGTCAAGGGTTGCATTTCCAGTTTCTTGGCAATGTCCAAGTCACCACCTACCCCCAAATCCCGTGTGGTGAATATCATTTGTGTTTGGGGGTGGTTCTGGCGGAATGCTTTTAAGTCTCGCCTTGCGTCTTCTGACGGTAATTCGTTGACACCATCGACTAGCAGCAACAATTGCCCCTGTCGCAACCAAGTTTTGAGGGTTTCGCTATCAAAGGTTAAATTGGGATCATGGCGGAGGAGGAAGTCTTGAATAAGTTCGAGGATCGATCTTTTGTAGTAGCGGAGTTCTACGAGGACGGGTATGACAGGAGTTGCGGAGATTGCTGCGTTCGGCTGCGCTTCACTCGCAATGACAGACTTTCGTAAAACTTCCCCATCATCTCCTTGTCTCCCTTTCGCCTTCTCCGCTTCTTCTAGCAATAACCGCGCTAACGCTGTGGAGTTTCCTGAATCTGGGCGTCCTACTAATAATACGTGCTCAGGTGCATATTGCCGCAAACCTTCCAAAACACTGAAACGCTCAATTTTCTCCTGCTTCTCCCCTTGCTGATCACGCTCAACTGTTTGTACCATCAAACCCAAATCCAACAGGGGAATGTGCAGTTGCGGTTCTGCTTTGTTGCGTCCAAGGACATCTGTGAAGGTGTAGACTTGCCACCATTGGGCGTAAGCTTGGCAAACTGAATTAAGATAGCCACTCCAATCGACCATGTTGAGCTTGAGGTAAGGGGGGTGTTATTTTAGCGGTGAGAGACTTTCCTCTATCTTAATCTCAGTAATTTCCTCGTGAGTGAGAATTGACAACTCGGCGTTGAGTGTTTATATCTCGTCAGTGAGTGTTTGAGACTCGGCGTTGAGTGTTGATATCTCGTTGGCGAGTGTTTGAGACTCGGCGTCGAGTGTTTGTATGTCGTTGGCGAGTGTTTGAGACTCGGCGTTGAGTGTTTATATGTCGTTGGCGAGTGTTTGAGACTCGGCGTTGAGTGTTTATATGTCGTGGGCGAGTGTTTGAGACTCGGCGTTGAGTGTTTATATCTCCTTGGCGAGTATTGGAGACTCGGCGTTGAGTGTTTACATCTCCTTGGCGAGTGTTTGAGACTCGGCGTTGAGTGTTTATATCTCCTTGGCGAGTTTCAGAACCTCGGCGTTGAGTGTTTATATGTCGTTGGCGAGTATTGGAATCTCATCATTGAGTTTCAGAAGCTTGTTGTCGAGTATCAGTTTTCTGTAGTGTGGCGCATTGCCTACTATAGCGGTTCTCAATTGGAAAGAACATAGTTCTTGATTCTTGTGGGATGGGCATCCTGCCCGTCCTATATCCGGGCGGGCTAGAAGTCATTGGTGTCAACAATCACGTTCAAACGTTTATCCCACGTTGATTTACCCCACCCCTTACCCCTCCCCGCAAGCGGGGAGGCGAGGTTTTGGCGCAAGACAAAACCGGGGTGGGGTGAAGCGACAATCGCGGGCGAATATAGCGGTTTGCAGTTTCGTCCTATACAGACCTAACCCCCAACCCCTTCCCTCGTAGGGAAGGGGAGTAAGATTCAAAGCCTCTCTCCTTGTAGGAGAGAGGAATGGAAGCGAGGTTAAAAATGTACTGCACCCAAGCGAGAACCGCTATATAAAGCAATACCTTCAGTTAAGGGTTATTTATGACATTCCATGCGTGTAATGAAAGTGCATGCTACGTCTGTACATAGTCTTGCTACAGGTGGGGTTCTCAACACAGTTACCACGTACCAGCCGCAGTGCCGAGCTATGACTATACAGTTGCTTGGGAGGCGTGAGTCCCCCACGGATACAAGTGGATTGTTTCAAGTGGGGTTTAAATCAGTGAACAGTGAACAGTAAACAGTGAACAGTACCAGCCGCAGTGACGCTTTCTCGGGCTGGTGGGGGATTTAAACCCGCCACCAACGCTTTCTGTGCTCTTGGTGTGGTGTTTCCCCCGGAGGATGAAACCTGGTCACTGATAACTGATAACTGTTCGCTGTTTTAATCATCCCCTTAGCTGACTCTGCTGCACTTGCTGCAACAACTGCTCTAAATTCGCAGCTGCTGGAAGACACTTCAAGGCTTGGCAAACTAAGCCAACACTTCCCTGTGGTAATTTAGCTACCGCAACCAACCCAGTACTAGGTAGATACCTCGGGATGAGAGACTGTATCTGCTCTGTCGTGGTACGGATTAAGGTACAGTTACGATACCAATCCAAGGCTATAAACAAGCTGGGACAAGCTTGGGGAGCGCGGCTCATCACACTTCTAAATGCTTTTAACCCTTGCTCGGCTAAATCCAAGTAATCAAGATTGTCGGTTAAAAGAGCGAGACGGACAAGGTTGGCGATCGCAACTCCATTGGCGGATGGTGTGGCATTATCTGCATAGCTTCGCTCTCGCACAATTAAATCTTGACTTGCGTCACTTGATGTGTTGTAGTATCCACCTAGTTCCACGCTCCAAAGATGTTCGTGGAATTCCTCTTGGATGGCGATCGCTCTTTCCAGCCACAAGGAAGATGAGTTGTGAGTCAGTGAAACTTGGTGTAAATCGAGTAGCGCTTTGATAAAAAAGGCGTAATCTTCAGACTGAGCCAGTACAGTAGCTTGTCCTTCATAGTTCAGTCGATGGAACCGCCCATCGACAAACTGATGATCCAAGATAAAGTTTGCTGCTTTTGCTGCTAGTTCCAGATACTCTGGTTGTTGAAAGACTCCATACGCCCTTGCTAAACCAGAAATCATTAAGCTATTCCAGGCGACAATCATCTTTGTATCTGTCACCGCAGGAATGCGTCCTTTCCAGTTTTCGGTTTTCGCTTCCTGGTTGTTGCGGGCGGGGGGGAAAGTCTCTACTGACTCAGGTGCTGCACCATAGCGAACAGTAAACAGCTTGGCAAGTGCGCTTTCTAAGGTTGCACTCAGTTGTCCTGGGCTACGCCTTTGCAACACATTCTTACCCTCAAAGTTACCATTAGGCGTAACTGTAAACTGCTGTTGCAATTCTGTTAGTTCTTCAGGAGTAAGCAGTTGCTGCAATTCGCTGTAACTCCAGACGTAAAACGCGCCTTCTTCTGGTTCTGCTTCTGTGGGAGTGGTGAAACTATCTGCATCTTGGGCTGCATAGAAGTAGCCAGTTGGCGCAGTCATTTCTCGCTTCAGCCATTGAACAGTTCCGGCGATCGCTCTCTCAAAAGCTGGCTCTTGGACTCCTGCGTTCCACAAGTTAGCGAGATACTCTACAATCTGACCGTTGTCGTAGAGCATCTTTTCAAAGTGCGGCACTGTCCAAGTATGGTCTACAGTGTAGCGGTGAAAGCCACCTGCCACATGATCATAAATGCCGCCCAGTGCGAGGTCTAGTCCCCGTTGGGTACAAACTTGCTTGCCATCATACCGCGATTCAAAATCAAATCTGCTTCCCCTTAATGCAAGTTCTGCGTAAGGAATCATCGGGAAGCTATTACCGGCTTGATTACGTGTGATGATACCTGTAGAAGTTTCCCAACCTTTGTGCAACAATTCTCTATCTTGAGATTCTGTAACTCCATCGGGTTGCAACACTGCGGAGGTGAGGAGTGACTCAAGAATCACTGCTTTGCGATCGCGTAAATCTTCTTTTTCTGTATCGTAGTAGTGACGAATTGCTTGCAGGACTTGCAAAAAGCCAGGACGACCGTAGCGCGGTTCAACTGGGAAGTAGGTACCAGCGTAGAATGGTACTAAATCATCTGGGGTAAGAAAAACGTTTAAAGGCCAACCCCCTTGACCGCTCATCATTTGCAAAGCTTGCATATAAATGCTATCAAGGTCTGGTCTTTCTTCCCTATCTACTTTTATAGGAAGAAAGTTGCCGTTCATGTACTGGGCAATAGCCGCGTCGGAAAAAGCCTCACCTTCCATAACAGTACACCAGTGACAACTGGAGTAGCCAATGGAAAGAAATATCGGTTTATTCTGTGCCTTTGCCGTTGCGAGTGCTTCGTCACACCAAGACCACCAATCAATAGGGTTTTCGGCGTGTTTGCGGAGGTAGAGACTTTGAGCTTGAGCCAGACGATTAGTCATGATAAGATGCCTGTGGACAGACTTCTTTGCTTAGTCTAGCTCGTTACAGAGATATTGATTCAAACGCCTTTCACAACTTTATCGTTGGGCGAATTACATAAGCAGGCTGATGATTTCCAAACCCTATCGCTTTGGTAAGGTAATTTTATCACCCTACGCGATAGGCGCAAAACTCCTTATCTTTGAGATAGGAGATGTAGCCCCAACGGCAATTTTAATTGCCGTCAACATGATAAAATACCTGTCGTGGAAGGGTAATCAACCACTTAAAAAACCCAATTGCTGCCTAATATGCAGACGCTGAACCTTGACAATTGAAGATATGCAGTTCTATTCCATAGTTCTAGTTCTTACCCAGGAATAGGTAAAATCTTCATGGGAACTAGACGAACAGTATTAAACTCAAACAAATTTTGGGGCAATCCAACTACCGAGGGGCACTCGGAAAGTTAACGCTTGGGGAGAGAACCACCTCTGGGTTAGATACCGCAAGGAGTTTAATCTAAGTGGACTCGTGGAACCAAGAATCTCCCGACTTTTTACCGAAATGAGCATAGCGATATTTCGGTAGTAGGGAGAGTGTCAATCAACTGACTTAAGTACTGCTCTTGCAATTGGAGCTGACATCGTACCTGAAGGTGGTGTTGCCTCTGTCTTAATTGTCGTTGGGCTAAGACCTGCTATCAGGTGGAGTAAGAAGGTGATGATGGCGGCTTGCACAAGTTTTTCGATCATGGCAACTTCCTCTAACTTTAGGTGGGTGACATCTTGAGTACAATTTGTTATTTCGATTGCTCCCTGTATTATTCATCTACCCAACAAAGTGTTTCTATTCCGGAAAAGACCTAGTAAAAAAGCTGACAAATTTACACAAACGTAACAAGAGGAAAGCTTTCTGACAAAAGTAGTCAAGCCCAGTAGAAGTAACTAGTACCGCTTTGGCGAATTCACGCATTCAAAAACCCTTGTGTTTTATGGCTTTTGACATTTTGTTAAATGGTATGTTTATTTCCGGCATAACGTACTACACAGGTATAAACAGACAAAAAAGTAGATTTTTTGAGCATTAAAGCCTTCATCTCGCGGTGGCTTCAGATGCTGCTGGCTTCTTGCACGAGTTTTTTTTCAAAATTGGGTTCGGGGTTCAGGAAAACAATCAGCCGTTGCAATCGATAAAATGTATGTAAATTAGTTACAAACAGTCTGCATGATTCCTATCGTTATTGAACAATCAGGTCGTGGCGAACGCGCCTTTGATATTTACTCACGGCTGTTGCGTGAGCGCATCCTTTTTTTGGGACAGCCGATTGATAACAACGTAGCTAACTTGATTGTTGCCCAGCTGCTGTTTTTGGATGCAGAAGACTCGGAGAAAGACATTTATATGTACATAAACTCTCCTGGTGGTTCGGTAACGGCAGGTATGGGGATATTCGACACTATGAGGCACATCCGCCCAAACATCTGTACAATATGTACCGGTTTGGCAGCGAGTATGGGTGCTTTCCTCCTCACTGCTGGTACCAAGGGTAAGCGGATGAGTTTACCCCATTCTCGGATTATGATTCACCAACCTTTGGGTGGCGCTCAAGGACAAGCGACTGATATCGAAATTCAGGCACGCGAAATCCTTTACCACAAGCAGCAGCTCAATCAATATTTAGCTGAGAACACTGGTCAGCCATACGACAAAATTGCTGAGGATACAGAAAGAGACTTCTTTATGTCGCCAGAGGAAGCAAAGGATTATGGCTTAATCGACTTAGTGATTGATCGTCACGCTGCTGGTAGCCGTCCAATGGCTATGGTCTAGTCAGTTATCAGTTATCAGTGAACAGTTATCAGCTGTTCACTGTTCACTGTTCACTGTTTCAAAATCCTGCCAATGGATCTAGGGGCGTAGGTTGAGATTCTAAGTATCTGAGAAAATCGTGCAATTCGTCGTCACTCAGTAAATGACGCGATCGCTTGCCATATGTTTTAATCAGATAATCTCGCCCCTGGTCTGTTGTCCAACCTAGGCGTTGCATTTCGACGCCTATTTTAGCGATATCATCGGACTGATCCACAGGTTCGCTCTTCTTCTTTTTCTTCGCTGTTGCTGTTTGGGTTCCGAGATCTTCTAGCGAACTGCTGTAACTGCGTGGTCCAAAGGGTGTCACATTACTTGGAGAAATTTCAGGTATCGTGCTATTTTCTTGGTTACCAGAGATCATTCCCAAGTTTTCCAATGGGGTGTCGAATTGGGTTTCCTGCTTGTCATCAGTAGGAAAGCGTTCAATGAACTCTTGGTTTTTAGTATCGTTTTTCTCGATTACAGATGAAACTGCTGGGGGGGTTGGAGTTACTTCTGTTTGAGGAAAACTGTTGACAGGGGAATATGTATCGTTGACTTGGTTTACTGGAAAAGTTGGGGTTGGCTTTACCTGGTTAGCAGGTTCTCCTGAAACAGCTACTGACTCCTGTGGCGAACTGGTGATTCCTAAAACTACCAGCGCCCGATTTCTAGCTTGGTCTTCTGCCTCTTCGAGTGTTTCTGCTGCAGCCATTCCAGTGGCGCGGGTGACACCATCAATTTGTACACTTGCCCGAACAATATATTTACCGTGATAAATTTGCACTAATTCAGAAATCAGATTGCCTTCGGGATATTTGCTCCGAAATTGAGCCAACATAATACTGCCACCAATCGAAAGTCTGTTGAATCTAGGGTTTGCTAGCTAACAAGTGTGTCTAAGCTTGGACTCGTCGTTGGGTTATGTACAACATACTCTCACCAGTATCAAAGAGCGGAAGCCCCTAAATTCTATTTATGGGGATGAAGCTCGACTCTGAATAAATTCAGAGTCAAACTTATTCCTAAACTCCCGTTGCCGGGAAGCCCTTTTGGGTAAAGTTTGCCTCGAAGACTGTTTAGAGTCGGCTGACTCCAAGCGACACTAGTTTAACTCCTATAAACTTGTTTAATCGCCTGGTTCCAGAGCTACAAACTGGCAAGCATTTATAGGTGGGACTTTTAGCACTTGCTCTAAACGTAGTCCAGTAAAGGACTGCCATCTGGTCAGGTTGCGTTAACCACAAGCCCCCGAATTTATTCGTGGGGTTTGCACTCAACTAGGAGTCCCTGACTTGATGAGTGCCAACGAAGAACGCTTGAACAATGAGCAGTTACCAATGACCAGTTATCAGTTTCATCCGCCTGTTCACTGATGACTGATGACTGATGACTGATTTAATCCGTGTCCTGATTGTAGCATGAGGTTTTTCGGGCAAATTTTTGGCTACTGCTTGTTGACCAAAAGTGTTTGGTTGTCCTTGCTATACTAATTACCTAATTAGTAATGTAGAACTATTTTCTGTAAGTGCGCTCTGTATCTACAATAATGAAGGAATGGTTCGTCCTCACAGCTTGTTTGCTGCTGATCTAATTGTTTCCGATCCTACATATGGGTCAATTAGGTTTGTCGGCAGTTTCTCCTAGTTAAAAATCAGAGTCACATGGCGTAAAAGTACCTTCAAACCAGACAATCCAACACCTGCGATTTCCCTAAAGAGTGCTTTTGGGCAGCGTGGAGACTTCTCCAACATACGTAACTCAAACACCCGTTGCGTAATTACCGAGGGGGCAAAATCTCAAACGGGCGTACATTGAAAGATTGTCTAAGAGAAGGAGCTTGAATGTATTGACGCTCTGAGATGTTCGTGCAGTGCCCTCTATTGTTGGGCAATTCGTTTCCCGAAGAGTGTCTGTAGTCGTGAGGGTACACAGCACAGAACCAGATTCAAATAAAAATGATGTTTTGACCAAAGGCCGGTTCACTGCATGGAATTTTCAATCGCTACACTTCTGGCAAATTTCACTGATGATAAATTAGTGGCTCGTAAACTTTTGGAAAAGAAACTTGGTTGCGAAGATGAAGCAAGTTTACAAAAGCTTCATATCGCTTTGGAAATACTGGAAAGAATCGGGGTTTTAGTCAAAGAACGTGGCAAGTATCGTCGAGTCACAGAAGAAGGGCTGATTGAAGCAAAACTCCGTTGTTCCAGTAAAGGCTTTTGCTTTGCAATTCAAGATGTGGAAGGGGCTGAAGATATTTATATCCGCGAAAGCCATCTCAGTAATGCTTGGAATGGCGATCGCGTTTTAGTTAGAGTTCTTAAAGAAGGTAGTCGTCGCCGCTCCCCAGAAGGAGAAGTTAAGTTAATCTTAGAACGCTCGAATCACACCTTACTAGCGCGGATTAAGCAAGTAGAAAGTGGATATCGTGCCGTTCCCTTAGACGACAGGCTACTGTTTGAACTCAAAGTGCAAGCAGAAGGCATTAAGTTGGAACAAGCAGTTGACCACCTCGCTCATGTGGAAATTTTGCGTTACCCATTAGCACAATATCCACCATTGGGTCGGGTTGTGCAAATCCTTGGGAGCGATGCAGAAGCGGCGGCGGATATAGATTTAGTCACCTGCAAGCACGACCTTTCGCGGGCTTTTCCAGAAGCCGTACAAGAAGCAGCCTCAAAATTGCCCAAAAAGCTGCTCAAGGCAGATTTGAAAAATCGCCTGGATTTGCGGCACTCATTAACGTTGGCAATTATTGGCAACGTTAATGACTCGAAGGTGATAGAAAATGCTTTCACCTTAGAGAAAACAAGCGCTGGAAATTGGCGGTTGGGTTTTCATATTGCTGATATTTGTCACCTGATTCAACCAGACGAAGCCCTCGACCGAGAAGCACTCAAGCGGGGCCGCTCAGTGTATCTGGGAGACTTGGTGTTGTCGATGTTACCAGAGGTAGTTGCCGAACGCTGTGGTTTATTGCCCGGAAGCGATCGCTTGGCTCTATCTTTTTTAATAACAGTTGATTCAAAATCGGGAGCTGTGCTGGAGTGGGAAATTCAACCCAGCGTCGTCAAAGTAGACCTCTCACTCAGCGAACAACAAGCAGAGGCAATTCTGAGCAACCAAAAGAGCGAAAACTCAGCGCAAGTGGTAGAGATAGTCCAGCAACTCGCTAGTTTACAGCAGCTGTTAAGACAGGTACGCTTGGGTCGTGGCTCCTTGCAGTTAAATCTGCCACCAAACCAAAATCCATACTATGATGAGGGCGCTTTGGGGTGTGTGGTGACGAATGATTTACCTGTACACTCGCTATTAACTGAGTTTGTGCTACTGGTTAACCAACTTACGGCGACCCATTTGAATGCCCTGGCTATCCCTGCCATTTGGCGAATCCAAGGCGCGCCCGACACCGAAGATGTTCAAGAGATGCTGAAATTAGCAATCAATCTCGGCATTGAATTGACTCTAGAGCCGGAAATAGATATTCAACCCCTAGATTATCAACAGTTGACCAGAGTTTTTGCAGAATCACCATCCGAGCAAGTTCTTACCTACTTGTTGCAAGATACACTCAAGCCAGCAACGTACAGTATAACCAAAGGACCTCACTTTGGCTTGGCACTAGCAGAATATACGCAATTTACAGCCCCCTTACGGCGTTATCCAGATTTGCTGATGCAAAGGGTATTTTATACGTTACTTGAACACGGACGCGATCGCCGCAACACCCGTGTCAAAGAACGTGTCAACCTGCGCCACTCCTCCAGCCACGGTGAAATTAACTGGAACGTCCTGCCGCCAGAATTGCAACAAGAACTTCAAAGCGATTTAATGAGGGTGATTGTCCAGCTCAACGATAGAGAAAAAGAAGTTCAAGAAGCAGAAGCGGACTTGGCAGGATTGCAAAGAGCGTCACTGATGAAACAGCGCATCGGCGAGGTTTTCACTGGTGTGATCACAGGAGTCCAATCCTACGGGTTCTTTGTAGAAATCGAAGTTCCACCAACCGAGTCAAACACAGTTGGCAATCCTCGCGTACCACTGCGGGTGGAAGGACTGGTACACGTCAGTTCTCTTAAAGACGATTGGTATGAGTATCGCGCCAGACAACAAGCATTGTTTGGTCGCAAAAATCGCGCTTCCTATAGACTAGGCGATCGCGTCGCTGTGCAGGTTAAGAGTGTTGATTATTACCGCCAGCAAATCGATTTAGTCACTGTTGGTAGCGATGGCGCTGTTTTTGGCAAGGATGTCAGCATTCCCAATCGCGATGACTCAGATCTGTACTTAGCACACGACGAGGATATGGAACCGGATGACTTAGAACAGTATGCTGAGGATGAATGAAGCAATTAGAAACTGGGGATTGAGGAAAGAGGATACACTAGACACCCCAGACGCGGGGACGCGGGGAAATTTCCTCTCTCCGCGTCCCCGCACCTCCCCACGCTAGTCGCCACCCTTGAGGAAGCGGCTTCTGTCCCTCGTCTTCCTCGCAATTTTTCATCTCCAATTCCTGGTAATTTCCACATATAATACCGTGTCTGATAACACAAAACCACTCATTTTAGGCGTATCAGGCGCATCTGGTCTAATTTACGCCGTTCGCGCTCTCAGATTTCTGCTTGAAGCCAACTATGAAATTGAATTGGTTGCTTCCAAGTCAACTTACATGGTTTGGCAATCTGAGCAGAATATCCGTATGCCAGTAGAACCCACTCAACAAGAGCAATTTTGGCGACAGCAAGCGATCGTTGAAGGATCGGGTAAGCTACGCTGTCATCCTTGGAGCGATGTCGGGGCAAATATTGCCAGTGGTTCCTTTCGCACCCTAGGGATGATTGTTATTCCATGCAGTATGAGTACTGTAGCCAAGTTAGCAGCTGGTTTAAGTTCCGACTTACTCGAACGCGCGGCGGATGTCCAGCTCAAAGAAGGGCGAAAGCTGGTTGTGGTTCCCCGTGAAACTCCCTTTAGCTTGATTCACCTTCGCAACTTAACCACCCTAGCAGAAGCCGGAGTCAGAGTTGTTCCCGCTATTACCGCTTGGTATCACAATCCCAAAACCATTGAGGATTTAGTTGATTTTGTGGTTGCCCGTGCGTTGGATCAACTCGATATTGATTGTATACCAATTCAAAGATGGCAAGGTCGTCAAGATTAGTCACAATAGGGGTGATGGGGAAATGAAGGGGAGCAGGGGAGCAGGGGAGCAGGGGATAAGAATTTTTGAGTGTTGACTAATGACTAATGACTAACAACTATGGCTGTATTTCGCTTAATTTTGTTAGTGGCAGTGCTGGGAGGACTAACGCTTTTGCTAGTGCAGAACTGGTCTCCTGTCCTCTCGCTCGTATTTTTGGGGATGAAATCCAAACCAATTCCACTGGCGATTTGGATTTTGTTCAGTACTGCTGCTGGTGGTTTGACAACTGTATTCGTCACAAGCTTATTCAATTTGTCTAATTATTTTACAGGGCAACGTCGAAACCCGCTTAGGGAGCGTGCAAGTTCAACGCGTACAAGCCAAACCCAAACTCGTAGGGAAGAACCAACACCCCCTCCTTCTCCCTCATCGTCAGGTAGTAAAACTGAGTCAACGCGAAGCAGTGATACTTTCGATGATGACTGGGAAACAGATAACAGCGCAGATGATTGGGACTTTGAAGAAAAAAAAGAAGCGGCTATACCTAATCCTCAAAATACACAAGTCAGAGACTCTAACACTTACGAACGTCAACAAGAACCCAAAAGCAGCTCTAAATCAGATTCAGTTTACTCCTACAGCTACCGCGAACCGAAAAATTCTGGAGTGGGGAAAACTGAATCCGTTTACGATGCTGATTATCGAGTGATTATCCCCCCTTATCAAGCACCGACGACTAATCAAGCCGAAACCAATCAAGCTGAAAATGATGATTGGGGGTTTCTAGATGAGGATTTTGAGGATGAGGATAAGCGCCCTCGTCGTTGAGTGTTTTCTACTAAATTCCACAACGTTCACGCGACTCCTGCTTGACTTTTCCAGTCATGGCAGCGTCCTGCAAGTTCATGAAAGCATTTAAGTCCTCCACATCATACCGGGTTGTCAGCAACACTCGCAGTTGATTTTCTGCTTCAACAGTCAAATAGCCAGTTGCTAAAGCTTTTTGCACAACGTCTCGAATCCGAGTCATGGTTAAAACCTCAAACGACCATACTTAGAGCACACTTATATTTATTTAATCGGGGTTTTTTAGATAAAATATGCACTGGCTTTGTGCCTGAACCGCTTACTTGGCAAAGCTTTTTTGCACCTTTTCTGATAACGAGTCATCTTTTACACCTTGAACAAAAACAGTGACTTGTTGACTACAGCTTACTGGAACTCATTACTGGGACATCAACATAGTGTTGGTAGAAACACAGTGTTGTCTAATAGATAGAATTAGCCCAGCAAATAGTAAGTTACGCTTGTCTATGTTGACCGATATCGTCAGGATAAAGTTTCAACCAAGTTTTATTAAGTTTCTGTTAAGCCTAAACATACCTAACCCAGAACAGATAAGTCACCTAACAAATGTTATGAAATTCGTTATAAATTCATAGTGTATTTAATTTGACTTTATATAAAAATAGCTATGATATTGCCTTGGATTATTCTAAATAATGGTAATGACGGCATCTGATTCAAATAAGGTAGAAGAGGAATTTACAGAAGCTAAAAATAATTGGGAGCTAGAAAAATTATACGTTGATTTAAGTTCTCCAAAAGGAAAAGGTCTCACACCTGTTGAAAAAAAATTCCTACGAGGTTTACTTTGCGGGTTTAGTCCAGCGGAAATCGCCAATATAGTCTATCAAAGTCGTAGTAGCAGTACGGTCAGAGTTTATCTTTCTAATGGATTGTATAAATATATAGAAGAAATGTTGAGTAACCAAGCAGGATACTCAATTAAAGTGAAAAATTGGAGCCGGGTGACTCATTTACTAGAAAAAGCAGGTTATAAAAAAGTTTTGCTCGAAATAGAGCCAACCAGCAACCAAATCAACCAAATAAAGACAAATAATATCAAACAGACCGATTTTGCCGCTATGAAATCAGTCAAAACGCAAGATTGGGGTGAAGCCGTTGATGTTAGTATTTTCTACGGAAGGACGACAGAATTAGCTCAGATGACAGAATGGATTGTCCAAGAACACTGTCGGCTTGTTGTCCTTTTAGGTATGGGAGGAATTGGCAAAACCGCTTTGTCAGTCAAGCTAACAGAACAAATCAAGGATAAGTTTGAGTATGTGATTTGGCGCTCGCTACACCTTGCTCCTCCTCCAGATATCTTCTTGAATCAACTCATAAAAATTTTGTCACCTACACAACAGACAAAAGATTTAGAAGTTGTAAATGGTAGTATTTCGCAACTGATTGATTGTTTACGTTCTTCACGTTGTCTCATCGTATTAGATAATTTTGATGCAATTTTGAGCAGCGAATATACTAGCGAGTCAGACATATATCCTACTTCTAGCGCCTCTCACTCAAACATCAACAATTCTTCTGTATTCCATCTCCCTCAAATTCGTTATCGTCGAGGATATGAAGGTTATGGAGAATTGATTAGACGAGTGGGCGACTCTCAACATCAAAGCTGCTTAGTTTTAACGACTCGGGAAAAGCCTCCAGAAATTTCTGCTTTCCAAGGAGAAAAACTACCTGTTCGTTGTTTAAAATTAACTGGGTTAAGCAATGCCGAAAGCATGGAAATTCTCAAACTTAAAGGATTTCCTTGTTTCAAAGAAGAAGAATGCAAAATATTAATAGATTGGTATGCAGGTAATCCCTTATTTATGAAATTAGTTGCTACCGCTATTCAAGAATTATTTGAAAGCAATATTTATGAATTTTTAGAGCAAGGTACTAGGGTTTTTGGCGACATTCGAGCGATTTTAGACCAACAGTTTAGTCGATTATCTAGCTTAGAAAAGCTAATTATGTACTGGTTGTCTCTAAATCAAGATTTAGGTTCAATGCGTAAATTGCAGACGGAGATTATACCACGAGTGCCGCAAAGATTAGTATTAGAGGCAATAGAGTTATTGCACAAGCGCTCTCTGATTGAGCGGCAAGCATCTCGCTTTCGTCAAACCCCTGTCTTGATAGAGTACGTTGCGGAACGATTCATTGAGGATAATTTTAAATTAATGCAAGAAAAACCAAGCTCATTAGTGATGAGCTATTCAATTTTTGAAGCACAAATGAAAAATTATATTAGAGATATACGTCTAGGTACCGAGATTTGAAGTAAATTGGTTATTGGTTCGTAGTGGTGCTTAAGCCTCACTACAAGCTTAATGACTAATAACTAATGACTAATGACTAATGACTTGTTGAAAGGAGTCAACCTGTACTTAATTGGCATGATGGGCGTTGGCAAGACCACTGTAGGGCGCTTGTTAGCACAACATTTGGGCTACGGGTTCCTTGATACTGATACCGTAATTGAGAAAGCTGCGGGTGATAAACCGATAACCCAACTCTTTAGTGAACAAGGGGAAGCAGCGTTTCGCCAGTTGGAAAGTCAGGTACTGTCACAAGTGTGTGCTTTCACCAAACTTGTCATTGCAACCGGTGGGGGTATTGTCATACAGCGAGAAAACTGGAGTTACCTGCACCACGGCTTGATTGTCTGGCTGGATGTACCCGTGGAAATACTTTGCGCCCGATTAGCAGAGGATACGACAAGACCACTACTGCAAGATACTGATCTTGAAGCCAAGCTGCGATCGCTCCTCAAGGCGCGACAACCTCTTTATGCACAAGCGGATCTGCGAATCACCCTGGGTGAAGGAGAAACACCAGAACAAGTTGCCACACGCATTATTGAGGAGATTCCCAGCGTCCTGAAACCAAGAGTTTCTCATCCTGAGCTTTCTTAACAAGAAAATAACAATCGAGAGTAAAAACTAAAAATTTCCAGTTTGTAGGTGGAAGAGATTTGGGCTGCCGAGAAGATTTTATGAGTTTTTAGTTCCTTAAAGGGATTATTAATATAGATATCCACTTTTTTGCCCTAAGGTTAAGTCCTAAGTGGCATCTGTTACATAATACACTTTTTCTTTTCCGTAATTGTCATTGATCCAGACGAAAACTCAAGATATCTATCAATAGCTCCTCATGATGGTCAGCGAAACTGAGTACATAAGGCAAGATGCCGCCAGCCGTGTACAAGTGCTAAGCGAAGCACTACCGTACATTCAACAATTTACTGGTCGAACCATTGTTGTCAAATACGGTGGTGCGGCAATGAAAGATAGCAATCTCAAAGATAAAGTCATCCGCGACATCGTATTCTTATCATGCGTTGGCTTACGACCAATTGTGGTACATGGTGGTGGACCGGAAATTAATAGTTGGTTGGATAAACTGGGAATTGAACCGCAATTTAAAAATGGTTTACGAGTGACTGATGCCCCCACAATGGATGTGGTGGAAATGGTGTTAGTTGGTCGAGTCAATAAAGAAATAGTCGCCTTGATTAACCAAGCAGGTGGTTCAGCAGTGGGACTGTGCGGCATAGATGGTAACTTAATCACAGCTCGTCCTCAAGGTGAAGAAGGCATCGGCTTTGTGGGGGAAGTTAGCAGTGTTGATATCAAAATTTTAGAGACACTCGTCAACAATGGCTACATTCCCGTAGTTTCCAGCGTTGCAGCAGACGAGTCAGGACAATCGTACAACATTAACGCCGACACCGTAGCTGGAGAAATAGCAGCAGCAATCGGAGCAGAAAAATTGATTTTGCTGACTGACACCAGGGGAATTCTTAAGGATTATAAAGACCCTTCTACCCTGATTCCCAGAGTAGACATTCAAGAAGCCCGCGAATTGATTACGACAGGTATCGTTAGTGGTGGGATGATTCCCAAAGTCAATTGTTGTGTGCGATCGCTTGCTCAAGGAGTTCGTGCAGCTCATATCGTCGATGGTCGCATCCCGCATGCACTGCTGTTGGAAATCTTTACTGATATTGGTATCGGTACAATGCTCGTTGGCTCGCAGTTTACACTCTAGTAGGGGAAGTGGCAAAGTGCAGGAAGTAAGGGGAGATAGGGAAGCAAATACCTCCTCATCCCCTTCATCCCCCCTTTACCAGGGATGAGTAATGATGACGCGCTTCCTTACAAATGCGCGATACCGTGAATCATTAACATCGCAACTGATGATGCTAGAAAAGCCATCATCAAACAAGAACTCCAACAAGTGCGTGCTGCAAAGCGAGAACTTAAATAGGTGGCAATACTAAACTATGACCAAGGAGTAGTCGCAGTAATATGCCCCAGAAACTGAGTTTGACGGATCCAATTGAATTTGGTAATTGCTTCAGACTTCAATAAGCGCAAGTAGATATTTTGTTAGATCGCCCCTTGACTTTACTGCTCAAGTAAAAGATTCCAAAAATATTGCGACCATTGGTAGCGGCTGTTGGCAAAATGAAGACAGTGCTGATTTTTGTGCAAACCGTGAGTTCAGAAAGTCTAGAAATTGCCAAAGCTAAATACCAAAGTGGGAAAGCTGCCTTTGAAAACGGGCAGTACCGAGAAGCTGTTGAAGAACTGGAAAAGGCAAGCGCCCTTTTGGCTCGTAATTCTCGCCTTGGTGGGGAGGTACAAATTTGGTTGGTGACAGCTTATGAAGCAGCAGGGCGTACAGAAGATGCTCTCGCCCTGTGTGAACAACTCAAACGCCATCCCCATCTAGAAGTTAGTAAGCAAGCGAGGGAGGTGCATTACATTCTCAAAGCACCCAGGTTGAACCGACCAAAGGAATGGATGACCGAAATTCCTGATTTAGGCGCAGTACCTGACAATGAAGCTAAAATTCGTTTGAGTGCAAATAATACTAAATCTTCCCAACGGCAGATGCGTCCTGAACCGGAATTCGTTGACCTCAACCAGGTAAATACCAGAGACAATCGATTTATTTGGATGGCGTTAATTGTCATTGGTTTAACGGTGGCTAGCTTGGTTTGGTTTAGTTTTTAAAGCGCAGAGGCGCTGAGGACGCAGAGAAGGAAAAAACAAAGAAGAGTTGACTTTTGTGGGGGTTTTATAGTGGTGAATTTATCGGCTTTGTCAAATTTTGGGCTTGGGAAATTTAACCGCGTTTTTCCAATCCGAAATCCTATTTTGTGGGTTGTGCTGTTAACGTCTCTGCTGCTATCTGGTTGTGTCAACTATAATGCGGGCGTTAATTTTGACAGCGGGAATCGCGGCGAGTTTGTGCAGCACATTAAGTTGGAAGAAAAACTAACCAGTTTTAGTGGCGATTCTGTATATGAATGGTTGAATAGTATAGAACGTCGCGCCCATAAATTGGAAGGTAAAACACGACGGCTTTCTCAACAAGAAGTTATTGTTTCGATTCCCTTCAGTAGCGGTCGAGAATTACAAGCGAAGTTTAACGAATTTTTCCACCCTAATGGAACTCAAACATCTGAGTCGGTTGAGAGTGAATCTAACTCAGAACTGCCGAAAATTGACTCTAACTTACTCGTGTTTCAGAATCATTTCTTACTTTTAGTACGGAATCGATTGATTTATGACTTGGATTTGCGATCGCTCGCTCTGATTTCCAGCAATGGAAATGTTTTGGCTAATCCTGGTTCAATTCTCGATTTAGACTTTAGCTTGAACACTCCTTGGGGCGCACGAAGTGTAGAAAATACCGAAAATGTCATCCTTCCAGAAAAGAATGGACATCAGTTGGTATGGAAGCTCAAGCCGGGAGAGTTAAATCATATAGAAGTAGTTTTCTGGCTCCCTAGTCCTTTGGGTATCGGTACTTTGTTGATTATTCTGTTTGTCTGGGCTGGGTTTTACCTGAGATACACTTTTATGCCTGATCCCAGGGTTCAGTTTGCTCCACAACCAGCAGCCATTGAGAATCAGTAGACTCTTCAGCTTGCCAGCGTTTGATTGCGTCTTTGAGCCGTTGGGGTATATCCGTTATGGGCGGTATTGGCTCTCTGTGTTTGGTTGAATTCTTCTGCTTGTGCTTACTGCTGCTGTAATGAGGGTAGGTTCCACTGACTTCGTTCAGCATCTGTTGTTGTTGGATCAACATCCCATAGCCAATACCTGTTGCCATCCGAGACAAACTCAGTGCCATACTCTTGGGGTTTCCCCTGATACATGAGCCATCGGTCTAACGCAGCAGCAACCAACCATCGAGCTGGATCATATCCCAACTCTGCTCCCTGCTTGGCCAAGGTATGAGCTTGCCAAATCTCTTCTACAGTCTCTCCATGCTGAAATATCATCGCTGCATGAAAGTAGTCTTCAGGAGCATTCAGTTCTTGGGTAGCAATGATTTCTGAAACCCTTTTACGATGCTCCCTATCTCTTTGTTCCAAGGAGCGATCGCGACGCCTCTAAACAACGTTTTACTGGACAATAGTGGACATTGGGTGAAAACTGTACGAGTAACCATCTTTGCGATGGATTGGCTGACAATGCTTGTGACGAATAGACTGCAATTTTCCT